>NZ_JBNNUS010000004.1:0-677176 GCF_050279985.1 Paenibacillus sp. NPDC093718 | reverse complement strand
CAAGTCCGCTCGACTTGCATGTATTAGGCACGCCGCCAGCGTTCGTCCTGAGCCAGGATCAAACTCTCCAATAAAGTGTTTGACTTGCTCATTTCTTAACTGACGAGAATTTGTCCAATTCTCTATTTCAACGTTCCACCGAAGTGGTTCGTTTTACTCACTCGTTGTTCAGTTTTCAAAGATCAACTTCTTCGTTACCGGCGAATCTCGTTCGCACCAGCAACTCTTATAATATATCACTTTCTCAATTATTTAGCAAGCTTTTTTTGAAAACTTTTATTTCATTGAAAGCTGCGATATATTCCCGCTCAGAAGCGGCAAGAAATAATATATCACAGCATTCCTATGTAGGTCAACCCTTTTTTGAAAATCAATAAATAACTTCTTCTATATAGAGTTGGCGCTGTTGCATCAGGTTAATGATCTCTCCCTGAACCGATACCATCGGTCTCGTTGGATGCTTGGCGTCCGTAAATACGATTTCTCCCGAAGTGCCATTACTCAACCGGACTCGAGTACCCGAATGCAAGGCTGTTACCTTTTGAATAAAAGTCTGAACGATCTTTGGATCCAGCTTGCCAAAGGCCTCTAGTTGAATTTGTTCCAGCACAACATAAGGAGATTGAGCATTCCGATAGAACTTATCCAGTGTCATCGCATGAAAGATATCCGTAACAGCAACGATCTTGGCGTAGATATGAATCTTGTTCCCTTCCAGCCGCAGTGGATACCCCGAGCCATCTACTTTCTCATGATGCTGGAGAGCTGCGAGCCGAACTCCTTCATTCACCGCCGCAACATTCTTGAGAATCTGATAACCGTAGGTCGTATGCTGACGCACTTCTTCGTTCTCTTCTTCGGTTAGTTTTGAAGGTTTGTTCAACACAATCGGATCAATCTTGGCATTTCCGATATCATGCAGCAGTCCTGCAAAGGCAACCTGCATCCAATCTTTCTGCGGGAGCCCCACCCATTGTGCAAGCTTATAGGAGGAAAGGGCACATAGCACGGCACTGTGATACCGATAATCATGGCGATTGGTCATGCGAGGAATGAATTTAAGGATATGATACTCATGTTGGTGTTTTAATAAGTTGTCCATTTGATTACGAACTTCATACATTCGCAGTTCGCCCGTTATGGCGGACTGGTAACAGTTTTTGACCAGGGTCATGGTCTTGTCGTATTCCTCATGCAAGGCCAAGTCTTTTCGGACAGGTGCCTCTTCGTTCCCACTGCCCTGTTGATTCCCCGTAAAGATCAGCGACGGCTTCTGTCCGGCAGATTTTACGGTCGGTATTCTTGTGCTATCTGCTTCAACGGATTCTACAATTACATGGTCCACCATGAAAGCTTTCAAAACCTCTAGATCCCGGGGAAGCAAAACCTTCCCTTTTTGTAGCAAAAGGCCCCCCAGAGGCGTATGCACATCTTTGGCCAGCTTTACTCCAGCCACCACTTCGTTCACGGCTTTGATCGTCATGATCAACCCTCTCCATCTATTAAGCTGCGTCACGGCAGCAAACTTCACCTTATATTATACATATTATAGTTCGTCTTTCGCGGCCTGTACAATACCATTTCCCTGAATTTGTAATCCGGTAAAACAAAAAAAGAGCATGAATGCAAATCTGCATTCATGCTCGATACTATTTGTTTATTCTTCTGTCGGCTCAACCGGCTCTGTGCCGTCTTGACCTTCTTCTTCCTCTTCACCCGCTTCAGGCTCATCGCTCTTGTCCGCGCGGCACACGGTACCTACGGAATCATCCTCACGGATGTTGATCAGCTTCACGCCCTGAGCATAACGGCCCATGGTAGAGATGCCCTCCATGCTCGTACGGATGATAGTGCCGCTTGCCGTAATAATCATGAGATCCTCTTCCGATTTCACGACCTTAAGTGCCACGACCGGTCCATTCTTCTCCGTAATATTGATGGTCTTGATCCCTTTGCCGCCACGGGTCTGACTGCGGTAGTCGCTTGCAGGCGTCCGCTTGCCGTAACCTTTGGTCGTTACAATAAGGATATCAAGCTCCTGGTCCACCACGTCCATGCCAATGACTTCGTCATCGTCATCGAGCGTAATCCCTTTAACCCCCGTCGCGCTTCTTCCCATCGAGCGAACATCGCTCTCCTTGAAGCGGATGGACATGCCTTGAGCCGTTCCCATGATGATCTCCTGCTGACCATCTGTCAGCTTAACCTCGATCAGGGAATCATCCTCGCGCAGGTTGATCGCAATCAGACCGCCCTTGCGGATATTGACATAATCCTCAAGCGGAGTTTTCTTAACGACACCCTGGCGCGTGGCAAAGAACAAGAAATTATCGCTGTCAAAGTTCTCCACCGGGATCACGGCATTGATCGACTCGCCCTGTTCAATCTGAATCAGGTTGATGATCGGCGTTCCGCGGGCGGTACGGCTAAGCTCTGGAATCTCATAGGCTTTCAACCGGTACGCCTTCCCTTTGTCCGTGAAGAACATCAGGTAGTGGTGGGAATTCGTGACGAAGAGATGCTCGACAAAGTCTTCGCTCTTCGTATCCATCCCCACAACGCCGCGGCCGCCCCGCTTCTGGCTGCGATAGGTGTTCGCAGGCAGACGCTTGATGTAACCGGTATGCGTAATGGTGATGATCACTTCTTCCCGTGGAATCAGATCCTCATCCAGGATGCTGTCTTCCCCGACCGTAATTTCGGTACGGCGTTCATCCGAGAAGCGCTCCTTAATCTCTTGGAGCTCATCATTGATAATTTGAAGCACAAGATGCTCATTAGCCAAGATCTCGCGCAGTTCCGCGATTCTGGCAAGCAATTCTTGGTACTCGTTCTCAATCTTCTCGCGCTCGAGTCCGGTCAGGCGCTGCAAACGCATATCCAGAATGGCCTGCGCCTGCTCATGACTGAGACCGAAACGCTCCATCAAGCCTTCGCGAGCTGCCTCTGTAGTCTGTGACGCGCGAATGAGGGCAATAACCTCATCGAGATGATCCAACGCAATTCGCAAACCTTCGAGAATATGAGCCCGAGCTTCCGCCTTCTTCAGTTCAAACTCGGTCCGGCGACGGATAACAACAACCTGATGCTCCAAATAGTGGAACAGCACGTCACGCAGGTTCAAAATTTTCGGCTCATTGTTTACGATGGCCAGCATGTTAATACCGAAATTAGACTGCATGGCCGTATGCTTGTACAGGTTATTCAGAACGACATTCGGATTAACGTCCCGGCGCAGCTCAATAACAATCCGCATACCGTTACGGTCCGACTCGTCGCGGAGATCGGTAATGCCATCAATTCGCTTATCGCGAACCAGTTCCGCGATCTTCTCAACCAGACGAGCCTTGTTCACCTGATACGGAATCTCGTGAACAACAATGCGCGCCTTGTTGTTATTCTCTTCAATGGTCGCCTTTGCCCGCATCGTAACGGACCCTCGGCCCGTGCGGTAGGCTTGGCGGATCCCTTCACGCCCCAGAATATATCCCGCTGTTGGGAAATCCGGTCCTTGAATATATTCCATCAGCTCCATCGGTGTGATATCAGGGTTTCGAATCATTGCCTGAACGCCATCGATAACTTCACCGAGATTATGAGGCGGAATATTGGTAGCCATACCTACTGCGATCCCGGACACGCCGTTTACCAGCAAGTTAGGATAACGCGCAGGAAGAACGACCGGCTCCTGTTCCTCACCGTCATAGTTAGGAGCAAAGTCTACAGTCTCTTTATTAATATCACGCAGCATTTCCATAGCAATCTTCGATAAACGAGCCTCGGTATAACGCATAGCCGCTGCCATATCGCCGTCAATGGAACCGAAGTTTCCGTGTCCATCAACAAGCATATAACGCATGGAGAAGTCCTGCGCCATCCGAACCATGGATTCATAAACTGCGAAATCACCATGAGGATGGTACTTACCGATAACCTCGCCAACAATTCTTGCCGATTTCTTATGCGGTTTATCCGGGGCCATTCCAAGTTCGGACATCGCATATAAAATACGACGGTGTACTGGCTTCATTCCGTCCCGTACATCCGGCAAAGCCCGGCTGACAATGATACTCATCGCGTAGTCCATAAAGGACTCGCGCATCTCGGTACCAATGTCACGATCTTTGATTTGGGAGAAATTTTCTTCCGCCATGCTGGACCTCCTTCATTTTCCTATCAACCATGCCTTGATCTATGTGAAAAAAGCAGAATAGTGATCAGAAACCTAAAAACGCACTAACCTTTATTATATTACTTTCACAAACCGTGCACAATTAAACACGGGATGGATCAAGTGAAAGAATGATTTTTGCCCGGAAACCGGGATATACGCCCTGTCCTCCGTGCCCCTTTTCACATACAATGCATTGCACAGGACTTTTCGTAGCATCACATCTTTATATTATACCACTGTTTGTCATACTTGTCCTATGTTTTCCGGGTTTAAGCTCTCTTGCTGGAGATGCCCCGATTCTTTCAAAATCAACCGGATGGACACGAGTTTGTTTACGAGGCAGGCCAAATCCTGTCACTCCCATCATACAGCTGGAAAGGATGAAGATGGTTGACTATCCAACGCGTTGCAAGCAAGTGGGCGAAAACGAAAATACTCTTGAAAAATAAAGGTCTCGCCTCTTATGTTCCTTCTACCCGCCAGTATTCATTGGAGGCGCTTGGTGACATGCTGGGCACACATACACTTGTTTATATCAAACCTGACCGGGGGACCTACGGCGTCGGCGTCATGTCAGTCGAGCAGCTCCAATCCAAAGATGGAGATGCCGACGAAACCACGACCACTTCCTACAAGCTTCGTTATGAACAGAAAACCGAAATATTTACCTCCCTGGAGAGTCTCGATAAAACACTGAGCGCTTTGTTTCAGGGGAAGGAGTATCTCATTCAGCAAGGCATTCATCTGCTTCGCCATAAGGGCCGCCCCTTTGATCTACGTGTACTTACTCAGAAGAGTCCTTCTGGCCAGTGGGTGAGCACAGGAATAATCGGGCGGGTAGCGGCCAAGAATAAAATCATTACCAACCACCATAGCGGTGGGGCAGCCCAGCACTATAAACCACTGATGACCGAGCATATGACGGCGGAAGAAGCAGAGAACATCCGTAAAGAGCTGAATGTGCTTGGGGTGAATGTCGCATCGCAGCTGCAGAAATCCTATCCCAAGCTGAAAGAAATCGGCCTCGATATTGCCATCGACGGTCGCTGGAATATCTGGATCTTGGAGGTTAATACCAAACCTGCACTGTTCCCTTTCAAGAAATTTTTCAAAGATCCCAGCATCTACAATCAAGTAAAAAAATATGCAACCGCTTATGGGCGTAACTTAACCGGCAAGAAAAAAGCCAAAAAGACCGGTTAGCCTGCGATATATGAGTTAATCCCAAGATTCAGGATATAGGGTGAACACACCAAATCGCATCTATCGTAAAAATAAAGGGGCAGTCCCTGAGGCCTTCACAGACCTTGGGATGCCCCATTTTGAATTATTAACTTTATACGTCCAGATTACGGACCGACTTCGCATGCTCTTGAATGAAATCCCGCCGTGGCTCCACGTTATCGCCCATCAGGGTATCAAACAACGTATCGGCTAGGATCGCATCTTCGATGGTCACCTGAAGCATGGTACGGCTTTCCGGATCCATCGTTGTCTCCCACAGCTGTCCGGCATTCATCTCGCCGAGACCTTTGTATCGCTGTACGTTAATTTTGACGTTCTCACCGAATTCCTTAATGATCTCGTCGCGTTCTTTCTCGCTGCCGGCATAACGGATCACCTTATTGCGCTCGATCTTGAAGAGCGGGGGTTGGGCGATATAGATATAACCCGCTTCCACCAACTTACGCATGTAACGGTAGAAGAACGTCAGCAGCAAGGTACGAATATGCGCGCCGTCAACGTCGGCATCGGTCATAATAATGATTTTGTGGTAACGGGCCTTGGACAGATCGAAATCTTCCGCAATCCCCGTGCCCAGCGCCGTAATGATCGCCCGGATCTCCGCATTGGAGAGGATGCGGTCAAGCCGCGCCTTTTCCACATTGAGAATTTTACCCCGAAGCGGCAAAATGGCTTGGAAATGCCGATCGCGTCCCTGCTTGGCGGATCCGCCGGCAGAGTCACCTTCGACGATGTACAGCTCACTGATGGAGGCATCCTTGGAAGAGCAGTCTGCCAGTTTACCCGGCAATGCGCTGACTTCAAGCGCACTCTTCCGGCGTGTCATCTCGCGGGCTTTACGCGCCGCTTCACGAGCACGTGATGCCTGGAGCGCCTTCTCCAGGATCCGACGGGAAACCGACGGATTCTCCTGCAGGAACTCCTGCAGCTTCTCAGCGAACAAGGACTCCACAATACCGCGCACTTCACTGTTGCCGAGCTTGGTTTTGGTTTGTCCTTCGAACTGCGGCTCCGGTACCTTAACCGAGATGATTGCCGTCAATCCCTCACGCACATCGTCACCCGACAGGTTGTTGGTATTATCTTTGATCAATCCCGTTTTGCGGGCATAGTCATTGATAATCCGAGTGAGCGCACTCTTAAAGCCGGATTCGTGCGTTCCGCCTTCGTGCGTGTTGATATTATTTGCAAAAGAATAAATATTCTCGGTATAGCTGTCGTTATACTGGAGCGATACTTCGACCTGAATATTATCCCGTGAGCCCTCAACATAGATAGGGTCTTCGTGCAGTGCTTCCTTCTTCTCATTCAGGAACTTGACGTATTCAATGATTCCGCCCTCGTATTTGAAATAGTCGGAGGCACCTGTACGTTCATCCGTCAGCGTAAGCGCAATGCCCTTATTCAGGAACGCCAGCTCACGAATCCGCGTAAGCAGCGTGTTGTAATCATATTCCGTTGTTTCCGTGAAAATCTCCGGATCCGGCAGGAAGGTTACGGTTGTACCAGTATCGTCGGAATCCCCGATGACCTTGATATCATATTGAGGTACGCCGCGATGATACTCCTGTTGGTAGATGTGCCCGTCACGTTTGACTTGAACCACGACTTTCGAAGACAGTGCATTCACGACCGAGACACCAACACCATGCAGACCGCCGGATACTTTATATCCGCCGCCGCCAAATTTACCGCCGGCATGAAGGACGGTCATAACGACTTCCAGCGTCGACTTCTTCAGTTTGGCGTTCTCGCCGACCGGAATTCCGCGCCCGTTATCGACAACGGTAACACTGTTATCCTCATGGACAATGATTTCGATATGGTCGCATATTCCCGCCATCGCTTCGTCAATACTATTGTCCACAACTTCCCATACCAAATGATGCAAACCCTTGGCACTGGTAGACCCGATATACATCCCGGGACGTTTACGAACGGCTTCCAATCCTTCCAGTACCTGAATCTGATTCTCATCATATGTCGGTTGATTCATAGACATGCCTTCACCTACTTCTACAGATTCTGTTATGCCTGAGCTACAAAATGATTTGCTCGTTTCTTAAGCGTTGCAGAGGAGATCGGAGAGTAATAGACGATCGATTTCGTCACCACAATGGATTTCGGATCCTCTTCGCCAATCATCTCCACGACTTTATGCTGCTGGGCATGCGTGACGAACTGCTTGGAGATTTTAGAAGATTTCTCTATCGAGATATCAAAAATCCCAACCAGCTCCGACGAACGGATGATCTTCTCTCCGCCCAAATGAATATACATATGGAATCACTCCCTTAAGAGCCCACCTGTCCGTCATGGACATGAAAAATGCTGGCACCCTTCAATTTGTCGGTATTCAAACTCTCAATGCCCGTCGCCGTGATGAATGTCTGCACTTTGCTCTGGAATGTCTCGATCAATTGTGTCTGCCGGTACGGATCCAATTCAGAAAGCACATCATCCAGAAGCAGCACCGGATATTCACCGATCTCTTCCTGTATCAGCTCGATTTCAGCCAGTTTCAAAGATAGCGCCGTCGTCCGCTGCTGACCTTGAGATCCATACGTTTGGACTTCTTTGCCATTAATATAAAAAGCCAGATCATCTCGATGAGGACCTGCCAATGTCATACCACGCCGTATTTCTTGCTCTTTCATTTGTGATAATTTTATCATAAATGTCTCAAATAAGACAGCTTCATCTTCTTCCTCCGCGTCAGCAAAGGACGGAAGGTAGTGTAAAGAGAGCTCTTCCAGGCCGTTTGTGATTCCCTGATGAATGCTCTCAGCCCACTTTTGCAGCTTTTTTATAAATTGTTTCCTCTTCTTGACGATTTTAACACCATGTTCTGCCAATTGGCTGTTCCAAATGTCCAGCATCGCTTGTTCGGCGCTGCCCTTTCCCCATAATTGCTTCAGCAGATTGTTGCGCTGCACAAGCACCTTCTGGTATTGCTGCAGATGAAACAGATAGCTTGGCGCCACCTGTCCGATCTCCATGTCAAGAAACCGGCGGCGAACCCCCGGCGTGCCTTTGACAATCTCCAGATCCTCGGGTGCAAACATCACGACATTGAGCGAGCCGATGAAATCGCTAAGCTTCCGCTGCTCGAGTCCGTTGATTTTTGCCCTCTTCCCCTGCTGGGACAAGCTTAGCTCCAGCTTCAAAGCTCCGTACTTGCGGTCAATCTCGGCTGCTATATGGGCACTGGACTGCTCGAATCCAATCAATTCGCGATCCTTGGAGGTACGGTGGCTCTTCGTTAAAGCAAGCACGAAGAGCGCCTCCATCAAATTCGTCTTTCCCTGAGCATTGCGTCCGATAATCAAATTAACGTCACCAAACGGCTCAAGCTGCAGCTTCTCGTAGTTTCGATAGTGCTGCAGGCTGACATTTTTGACAAACAAGCTTATCCTCTCCCTCATCTTCCGCGCTTAGCGCCAAAGCGGCTGCGGGAGGCTGTCTATTGTGCTGCCACCTGAAACGTCCCGCAGTCCTCCACCTTGACGATGTCGCCAGGAACCAGTTTGCGTCCTCGCCGCTCTTCCTTCTCGTCGTTGACCAGAACCGCTCCTTCCGCAAGCAGCGCCTTCGCCATCCCACCTGTGGATACGCAATCTGAAAGCTTCAAGAACTGATCCAGCTTGATATATTCACTGTGGATAAATATTTGTTTCATGACCTCGTCCTTTCATCCCCTATCAACATGGGGATAACTTTAATTGGCCGTACGGTACGGCAGAATAATATATTGGCTCTTGCTGTCATCGAGCGGTTTAAGAATGATCGGGCTCATAACCCCCATGAAAGCGATCATCAGCTGTTCGCTTTCAACCACCTTTAGCACGTCCAGCATGTATTTGGAGTTGAACGAGATGCGCAGCGGCTCCCCTTTGAAATCGATCAGATCCAATTCTTCACGCACTTTACCAAGCTCGGAGGAGCTGGAAGAGATCTCGATGCCGCCATGTTCCATCGTTTGCAGAAGAACAATATTCGTTTTCTCCTCTTTGGAGAGCAGGTAGGCGCGGTCGATCGACTCGCTTAATTTTTTTGTGTCCAAAACGAGTTCTGTTTTATGCGATGTTGGAATAATTCTAGAAGTATCGGGATAAATGCCGTCCAGTATACGGGAATAGAACAGAACACGGTCAATTTTAAATAATACCTGATTATCGGCCACAACGATATCCACCAGCGTATTTTGGTCCGGAATAATTTTGCTCAGCTCATTCAGCGTTTTACCCGCAATGACAACATTGTTGAACGAAATATCCTGTGCATTGTCCAGCTGTGCAGAGCGAGTTGCCAATCTGTGGCGGTCTGTAGCGGTAAATTTCAGCTCATTGTCGTTCAGACTCCATAATACCCCGGTCAAAATAGGCGTTGTTTCATGGGTGGAAATGGAGAATACCGTTTGCTTGATCATGTTTTTCAGCAGATCTCCAGGCAAAGAAACGGTTTGGCTGTCTTCAATGTTAGGCAATACCGGGAATTCTTCCGGGTCCAAACCCACCATCTGAATTTCCGTAGCTCCCGAAGAAATAAAGGTATGGAAGTTCTCTTTTACCTCCATCTGGATTTCTTGGGAAGGGAGTTTCTTGATGATTTCAACAAAAAATTTGGCCGGCAGCACAACGCTACCAGGCTGCTCTACCTGGACGATGGTGTGCTTCTCATCTTCCGCAGGAATAAACGATTGAATGGAAATATCAGTATCGCTAGCTGTTAGTGTGACACCTGAATACGTGACATCCAGTTTAATGCCGCTGAGGATCGGAATTGTAGTTCGGCTGGAAATCGCCTTGGATACGTGTTGAATGGATTCGTTTAATACATTTTTTAATATGCTGATTTTCATCAATTTCACTCCTTACGGAAAAATGAGAGGGGGTTTTTTCACTTGGCGAATGCCAAGAGGATCCCCCTCTTTATGGTTAAATTATTTATTAATTATTATTAGTAATAGTAATAGGGGCACTGAATATGTGGATAAGCCCCAGAAAAGGCATAAAATTAAGCCTATCCACATGTGTATAGATTGTGCATAGGCTTTGAACTTGTTCAGGTTGGATTTTTGATTTTCTCCGTAATATTATTGACCACTTTGAACAGCTCCTGGTCATTTTTCAGAGATTGGGTAATCTTCTCATGGGCATGGATGACAGTGGTATGATCCCGGCCTCCGAATGCTTCTCCGATCTTGGGAAGGGAATAGTCGGTTAATTCGCGGGACAGGTACATGGCAATTTGCCGCGGAAACGCGACGGCTTTGGTTCGCTTGCGGGCTTTGAAGTCTTCCAGCCTGAGGTTGTAATACTCGCCAACCTTCTGCTGGATGTCCTGAATCGTAATCATTCGCGGCCGGCTGGACGGGATGATATCCTTCAGGGCTTCCGCTGCCAGATGCGTTGTTACGTCCTGATTGGTCAGGGAGGAATAGGCAACGACACGGATCAGGGCACCTTCGAGTTCACGAATGTTCGTATCAATCTGATTGGCGATATACATCATGGCTTCGTTCGGAATATCCAGATTCTCGGCCTTCGCTTTCTTGCGAAGAATGGCGATCCGCGTCTCCAGATCCGGCGGTTGAATATCGGTGATCAATCCCCATTCAAACCGGGAACGGAGCCGTTCTTCCAGCGTCGGAATCTCCTTGGGCGGACGGTCACTGGATATGATAATCTGCTTCCGCTCTTCGTGCAGAGCGTTAAACGTATGGAAAAATTCCTCCTGCGTCGATTCTTTGCCTGCCAAGAACTGAATATCGTCAATGAGCAGAATATCGACGCTACGGTACTTGTTGCGGAAGCTTTCAGCGCGGTTGTCCCGAATGGAGTTGATGAACTCGTTGGTGAATTTCTCGGAGGAAATATACACGACTCTGCTGCTGGGATTGTGCTCCAAAATATAGTGGCCGATGGCATGCATCAAGTGGGTTTTTCCAAGTCCCACTCCACCATAAAGGAATAATGGGTTATACGCCTTAGCCGGAGCTTCGGCAACAGCGAGCGACGCAGCATGGGCGAAACGGTTGCCTGAACCGATGACAAAGGTATCAAACGTATACTTCGGATTCAGCATGTGAGACTGAATTTCTTCCCCGGATATTTCAAGCGGCGGCGAGATCTGCTGCGGCACAGGTTCGTGTCCTTTGGCCTCCTCAATGACGAAGCGGACATCCACCTGCTTGCCCACCACCTCCAATACGGTTGCACTAACCAGCTTGGTGTATCGGCTCTCCAGCCATTCCACAGCAAACGTTGTCGGTGCGGAAATGACGACGGAGTGATCGTTAATGGTCAATGCCTTGGTAGCTTTAAACCAAGTGTCAAAACTCGGTTTACTCAGCTTGGTTTGTATGATCGATAATATTTCTTGCCATAATTCGGAAGTATGGCTTTCCAAAACTGTCACTCCTTTAAATCTTCCAAATGTGGCTAGAGCCATGTGTGGAATTGTCGAAAGAAAATGAATGATGTCTAATTATCCCCAGAACTAACTCCTGTGGAAACAAAAAAATATGGATAAATTGAAATTGTTCACAACTTTATCCACAGCCTGTTGATAATATTATAGCTTCATTCACATATTCACAACCAAAAGTAATATCATCATAGCAAAAGAAGGCCTTATTTTCAATGTATGTCGCTAATTTATCCACAAATTCAATACGTTGTGCATAATTTTTATTCACACCACTATATATTGTTTATAATTTGTTTAGCCTTCGACATCATTGGCCTCAATGCGCAAAAAATTATTCACAGGTTGTCCGATTCGCAAGCAGAATTTTCTTCTCCCACCATCTGTTCATAACTTATGGTTGAATGTTCTAGCAACCAACAAATCGACCAAAGGTGAAAAATGGCTGTGGATAGTCTTCAAATGGAATCGATAGATTTCCAATTGAGGGCTTTTTTTCAGAACGGGGGAACCACGTGCGGACGGAAAGTAACTTCATCAAATGGAGAAGAATAGGGTTACTACTTCATACTTATGAAGATGAGAAACGGGTAGAGATTGCGAACGAGGTATATGAAATCCGAGCATATGGAAAGGAATCAGGCCATTCTGCATCATATGAAGTGCGTTATCCTGACGGTAGGACCTACCTCGTGAAACCTTTTGGAGACCGGAGCTTTCTTGCTTACGACGAGAAGGGGGAAATGATGGCTCCCGGCATCAGAATCAGCGATGAGGCGGGCAAATTCGATTGGATCCGGAAGAGCCTCGTTATTTCCCCACGGAGCTGGCCAAGGCTGCCGACGAGCAGTTTCACGACCCTAATGGCAGGGTAGGATTCTTCGTATTGGCACTCGTGATGCTGGTTTATGCCTGGTGCGGTTTCCGGTATGAAGCCTTTCAGCGCTTTTTGTTTCATATATCACCCTCGAATTGGATGTATGATAAACCCGAGCCCAGCGATTTCTACTTCTTCATGTGTAAGGCAGGGGGAATTTTCGGTATGGGACTCTCACTGTGGATATTTTTTTCTCAGGCATTATGACAAAAAGCCCGTTTTCGCCATGGATCGGATCCATCGAAAACAGGCTTTTTTTTAATATATTCAGAAAAAATAAACCTCGCAGCATGACATATCGCAAGAAAAACAATATCTGCATGCGGTCTGTCTTCATCTCAAGTATATTCGTCGAATAGAGGTTTTTCCTTCTATAGTAATCTTACGATTGCTCGAATCGGCGCTGGAATTCGGTAATGGCTTCATAATCTTCTTCCAGCTTCCGTGAAATGCGGATGAAGATGGGCAGCAGAGCCTTATAAACATCAGAACTTTCCTTCACTGGCTGGTGTTCATGCGTACCGCCGACCATCGTCTCTACAATGTCGAGCGAATCCGCTCTTCCTGTAGCGTACAGACCGAGGACTACGGCGCCAAGGCAAGAGCTCTCGTAGCTCTCCGGCACGATCACCTGCTGGTCAAAAATATCCGCCATCATCTGCCGCCAGATCGGTGAACGGGCGAAACCGCCGGTGGCGTGAATTTTGGCCGGCCGGCCGATTTGTTCCTCCATTGCCAGCAGAACGGTATACATATTAAAGATCACGCCCTCCAGCACGGAGCGGATCATATGCTCTTTTTTATGATTCAGGGTTAAACCAAAGAACGATCCGCGGGCATTCGGATCCCATAATGGTGCGCGTTCTCCGGTCAGGTACGGATGGAATAGCAGTCCGTTCGATCCTGGCGGAATACGGTCCGCGATTTTGGTTAGTACATCATAAGAATTGATGCCGAGCCGCTTGGCGGTTTCGACCTCGGAGGCTGCAAATTCATCGCGAACCCAGCGAAAAATCATGCCGCCGTTGTTAACCGCGCCGCCGATGACCCAGTGCTTCTCCGTTAATGCGTAGCAGAAAATACGACCTTTCGGATCGGTCATCGGCTTGTCGACAACCGTACGGATCGCACCGCTCGTACCGATGGTAGCGGCAACGACTCCCGGCTTGATGGCATTCACGCCGAGGTTCGACAGGACGCCGTCGGCAGCTCCAAGCACGAAGGGTGTGGAAGTGGAAAGCCCCATGGCTGCGGCATACTCGCTTTTCAGGCCTTCCATGATATGTGTAGTTGGTACTATCGTAGATAAATGATCCTCCGTGATGCCAGCGAGCTCCAGCGCCTGCTGATCCCATGCCAGTTCCTCGAGGTTCATTATCCCGGTACTGGAGGCAATGGAGTGGTCTACAATATATTGGCCGAATAGTTTGAAATAAACATATTCTTTAATCGAAATGAATTTGGCTGCTTGGTTAAAGAGGGAGGGCAGCTCATGGCGCATCCACATTAGCTTGGTCACAGGTGACATCGGATGAATCGGAGTTCCGGTTCTAAGGTACAGCTCCATGCCGCCGAGTTCTTTTTTGAGCTTCGCAGACCAGGCAGCACTGCGGTTGTCGGCCCATGTAATGCATCGAGTCAACGGGCTGCCTTGGCTATCTACGGCGATGACGCTGTGCATGGCCGCGCTGAAAGAAACGAATAGAACTTGAGCAGGATCTATCCCGCTCTCCGTCATGACCCCTTGAACAGAGGAAATGACGGTCTGAAAGATTTGCTCCGGATCTTGCTCGGCCGTAGAGGGAGTAGGGGTGAGCAGCGGATATTCACCGCCGGCTTTGGCTACAACCTCACCATTCTCTTTGAAAAGGACGGCCTTGGTGCTGGTTGTACCGATATCGACACCGATCATATAGTTCTGAGTACTCATGAGACATACCTTCTTTCTACGTAAGGGCACCCGGTTCGCTGCTTAAAATATCAGCATTCCAAGGAGCCCCCATGTGTCTTATTGCTTCATTATACAATTACATTGAGAACGAGAGCCAACACGAGTCCGGTCAGGGACAGGATCGTCTCCATCACGGTCCAGGACTTCAGCGTCTGGGCTACCGTCATGTTAAAGAATTCTTTTACCATCCAGAAGCCGGCATCATTCACGTGGGACAGTACGATGGAGCCTGCTCCGGTAGCGAGGACCACTAGCTCAACATTGGCGCCAGGCGTCATGGCAAGCACAGGAGCGACAATCCCTGCGGCGGTTGTCATGGCTACGGTTGCAGAACCTGTTGCGATCCGAATGAGTGCCGCGACAAGCCACGCAAACAGGATCACGTTGATATTTGCACCGGTTGCAATTTCGGCGATGGCATTGCCGACGCCGCTGTTGATCAGAACCTGCTTGAAAGCGCCGCCTGCGCCGATGATCAGAATGATCGTAGCGATTGGAGCAAGACATTCGCTGGTGAAGCGGGACAGATCATGTTTGTTAAAGCCGCGTGCGAATCCCAGCGAGTAGAAGGAGAAGACAGCAGCTATGAGCAATGCAATGATTTCATGACCGATAAACTTGCAGAACACGGAAATGAAGCTGGTAGATTCCGGATCGATAATATCAGCTGCGGAACCGATAAGCATCAGAATAACCGGCAGCAAAATGGTAAACAACGTGATGCCAAAGCCGGGCAAACCGCGCTCCGCTTTGCTTGAAAACTGCTCGGCAAGCTCCTCGGGCGGTTCGGTTCGGATCCGTTTGCCGATGAATTTGCCGAACACTGGGCCGGCCAGTATCGCTGCCGGGATCCCGACCAGGAACGAGTAGAGAATCGTCATGCCAAGGTCGGCATCATAAGCTTCAATAGCAATCATTGGAGCAGGATGCGGTGGTACCAAACCGTGAACGGTGGACAATCCGGCCAAAATCGGAATGCCGATGTGCAGCAGGGACATTTTCGTTTTGCGTGCAACTGTAAAGACAATGGGAATCAACAGGATGACACCCACCTCGAAAAATACGGGAATACCGACAATAAAGCCGACAATCATCATGGACCAATGGACGCGCTTCTCGCCGAAGCGGTCCACGAGGGTGGTGGCGATTTGTTCAGCGCCGCCGGATTCAGCCATCATTTTTCCGAGCATGGTACCTAAGGCGATAACGATTGCAATCGTTCCAAGCGTTCCGCCAAGACCGCCGGTTATCGAAGTAATCACATCTGCAGGCTGCATGCCCGTCAATAGACCAAGGCTCAGTGCGGAGATCAATAAGGTTACGAAAGGATTCCATTTATATTTGGAAATCAGCACGATCAGGAAGACGATCGTCAGCAGTGTCCAGATCATTAAGGTAGCATTATGACTGAGACCGAATAGTGAATTCATATCTTGCTTCCTCCTATAGATTACCCATTTTGAATTGGGAAATGATTATTATCGAGCTGTTCTGCGGTAGTATACCCAAAACAAAGGTGAATTCTATTGTATACTTGTCGACAACTTAGAGCGTGCACCGTGTTTCGTAAGACGGAGGAAGGGAGGATTAAGCTAACCCTCCGGAAAACTAAGATGAAGCGTCTGACGGGAATCATCGAAGTAATGCTGAACCGCCGTTTGGATCCGTGCCGGATCCAGGGATTCCATCTCTGCAATTAGCTGAAGATGCTTGTCCATGACATACCGAATCTTGGTGCCTCCGCCACCAAACACCTGACGGGTCGTAATTAACATGACTGTGATCACGATAGGGCGAATGCTCTTCCACAGATGAAGAATCCGTTTATGGTTCGCTTCCGTAATAATCCGTTCATGAAAAGCCAAATCCTGATAGGAGAATTCAACCGGGTCCTGATGTTTGGCTGCAAGCTCCATCCGATCGACGATTTGTTTTAAATGCTGGATTAATTCCGGCTGGGGATTCGCAAACACCTGGCCTTGAACAAAGCTCTCGATAAGGAAACGAACATCGTATAATTCCTCTACTTCTTTAAGCGATAAGCCCATGACAACGGCGCCCATGCGCTCCAATTGGATCAGTCCTTCGCTGGACAGCGTTTTCATTGCTTCCCGCACAGGAGATCGGCTGGTGCCGAATTCACTTGCAATTCGATTCTCGGACAGGATTTCTCCGCGCTTGATGGTGCCGCTAATAATCTGCAATCTCAGTTCACTGGCGATGGCCTCTCCTAGAGAGGCCCCTTGAAGCCATGTTGAGGGAAATTTCATAGCATAATTCTCCAATCCGTACTGATTCTAATTTTATCTAGTGGTAATGATACCACATCGAAAGGAGAAGGGACCATGATGAGGCTATGACATGATGCCCTTAAGAAGCAGCAGGTTTATAGAAGAGAATCAACGTTATTCCGACTTCTCAACCGCATGGCCGCCGAATTCATTACGCAGCGCTGCAACGACTTTGCCGTGGAACGTATCTTGGTCAAGGGATCGATAGCGCATAAACAGCGACATGGCGATAACCGGTGCGCTGGCTTGTACCTCAAGTGCCGTTTCTACGGTCCACTTTCCTTCGCCGGACGATTTCATCACACCTTTGATGCCATCCAGCTTCGGATCCTTGGAAAATGCATTTTGTGTCAGCTCCATGAGCCAGCTGCGAATGACGGATCCATTAGACCATACCCGGGCGACATCCTCATAGTTGAAGTCGAATGCGCTTTTTTCCAATACTTCAAAGCCTTCCGCAATGGATTGCATCATGCCGTATTCGATTCCGTTATGGACCATCTTCAGAAAATGGCCGCTGCCGCTTTCGCCGGCATACAAGTAACCGTTCTCGACAGCCATATCCTTAAACAGGGGCTCAATGCTGGTGAATATGTCGCGATTGCCCCCAATCATAAAGCAGCCACCATGATGAGCGCCTTCCATGCCTCCGGAAGTGCCGGCATCAAAATAATGAATGCCTTGGTCCGCCAGACGTGCTGCACGGGATTTGGAATCTTTATAATGCGAGTTGCCGCCGTCAATCAGAATATCACCGGACTCGAGGAGCGGAGTGAGAGAATCAATGACGGAATCCACGATATTTCCGGCAGGCACCATCATCCATACGATGCGGGGTTTATCCAGTTTCGCAACGAGCAATTCAGTTGATGCTGCGGCTTCGGCACCGCACTGGGCAGCTTGATCGACCAATTCCGTATTTAAGTCGTAAGCTACGACCTGATGCTGATGATGAATCAGATTCTGAACCAGATTGAGGCCCATTTTCCCCAGACCGATCATGCCTATTTTCATAAAACAATGCAACTCCTTCTTAGGTGTATACTTGTATACAACTTAAATTCAATTATTTATACTACTCCTTTATACCTCTTGTGTAAATAAGGGGCATGCGAGGGATGAAAGGACTTACATGGAAATCGAAAAATGACATCCACAATGTTTTAGTAGGTTATCCCCATGTGGATAATTCAAAACTAGCAATAATGACTACTTGTGGAAAACTTAAGTGCTTGCCGAGGTCAAGTAAGGTTTGACTTTTGGGCCTGAACGTGATTAAATGTATAAAGGCATTTTCTGTGAAGATGAGAACATTATCCGCTACCATTTAGCGGTCTGTTTACAAGAGATACGTCCATAGACGTCGGTTCAACAAATCGCGGTCTATTCTTCCGTGAAAGTGCGTCGATTGACGTTATGATCTTAAAATATGGGTAAGACATATTCCTGTAAGGGGGTGCATTAATTCATGAGACCGACTTTCAAACCGAATGTAAGCAAACGTAAAAAGGTACATGGCTTCCGTAAAAGAATGAGCACGAAGAACGGACGCAAAGTATTGGCTAACCGCCGTCAAAAAGGCAGAAAAGTACTGAGCGCGTAATATTGGGCCACGAAGACCACCGAGGTGGTCTTTTTTTCGTAATATATCCTGCAGTGTGAGGAGTTTCCTTATGAAACCGGTAGAATATAAGCTAAAGTAGGCTTAAAGTATTCCAATTGGAGTGTTTATCGCGGTTTTGGCATGACTATACTCTTATAATAGAAGAGATGCCAAAGAGGCTTATGATTATTGAACTTGATTAACGGCAGGGCGGGAGAAACTTGTGCATAGAAAACTTCGTTTACGGAACCGCGCTGATTTCAGCCGGGTATATCGACACGGAAAGTCCTTCGCCAATCATCAATTTGTTGTCTATTGGTCGCGCAAAAAAGAGGTAGAGCAGTTTCGCGTCGGCGTTTCGTGCAGCAAAAAGATCGGCAATGCGGTTGTCCGCAACCGGATGAGACGGCTGGTTAAAGAGATTGTCAGGCACCATCAGCACCAGATTATCGAGCATATCGACCTGATCTTTATCGTTCGAAAGGGAGCGCTCGACAAGTCTTATCAGGAGCTGGAGAAAAGCGTGCTTCATGTATTGAGGAAATCGTCCCTTCTGAAAGCGAAGAGGGGCTGAACCATGTGTTTATTTGTCCATATAAATATGTTATGATTTACCGTGGAATGGAATGGCGAAGAGAGGGGTTTTGAAGTGTCGTTCATGAAGACAAGACGAGGAAAATGGTTCCTCCTCACCGCTGTAATACTCGCAGTGGCCGTTATATCGGGTTGTGCGTCTGAAACCGACCAAACGCGTACCATTGAAGACTTGAAAAATGGAGGCTTTTGGCAGAGCAACGTTGTTTATTACTTTACATGGGCACTTGATACGTTTGCGACATGGTTTAACGGTGAATACGGATTGTCCGTACTCGTGATGGTGCTTATCGTTCGTACCTTGATTTTACCGCTGACTCTGAAACAGGTCAGAAGCTCAAAGGCAATGCAGGCCATTCAGCCTGAAATTCAGAAAATTCGCGAGAAATATAAAGATCAACCTGAAAAAGTTCAAATGGAAACGATGAAGCTCTTCCAGGAGAATAAGGTTAATCCGATGGCGGGATGTTTGCCGCTGATCGTACAAATGCCGATATTTATCGCACTCTATCATTCGATTTACTATAACAATCTCCTTCGTGATCACGAATTCCTGTGGCTGCAATTAGGTCAACCGGACAAGCTGTTTATTTTGCCGGTGCTTGCCGCTGTAACCACTTATTTCCAAACAAAAATGATGATGAAGATGAACCCGTCTCCTCAAATGGGGATGATGCAGTTCATGCTGTTCGTTTATCCGATTCTGATCTTTGTAATGTCCTTCCAGTTCCCTTCGGCACTTCCGTTGTACTGGTTCTACAGTAACCTCTATACGATCGTGCAGAACTACTTCTTGTACCGCAACAATGACAAGGCTGCTGTCGTGGCAAGCGTTGCCAGCGCTACCGACGGTCAGAAGAGCAATAAGAGCGGTAACAAGGGCGGGAAAAAGAATGGCAGCAAAGGCGGGAAAAAAGGTTCGAAGGGAGCCAAAAAGTCGAGATGAGTAAAATCGTCGCAACAGGAAAAACCATTGAAGATGCTGTCGCACAAGGGCTGGCCCGATGGGGTGTAAGTCAAGACCGTGTATCGGTTCAAGTATTGAGTCAGCCATCAAGAGGATTCCTGGGCCTGTTCGGGGTCAAGGAAGCGAAAGTCGAACTAACGCTCCTGCCTGACGGTGCCGGCGGCGATTCATCTGTGAAGGAAGTACTTCCTACAAACGCGCAAGCTGTTCCGGCCAAAGTGGTTCAGGTCTCCAATACCTCTGTCATGACGCAGGAAGCTCCTGCTGTCAGCAGTGATATAGAGAACCCTGCCACAGCTTCGTTTGAAGGCAAGGATCCTTACCAGGAAGCCATCACCTTTCTTGTTGATACCGGACAAGCCATGGGGCTAGATATTTCGGTTGAGGTTGAGAAGGGGAGAGACTTTACCACGCTTCAAATTTCTGGCGCCGGACTCGGACTGATGATCGGGCGTAGAGGTCAGACTCTGGATGCCCTTCAGTATCTGGCGAATATCGTAGCTAACCGTTATTCCAACAGCTATCTTCGCATCGTACTGGATGCGGAGAACTTCCGAGACCGTCGCAAGAAGACGCTGGAGGATCTGGCGGATCGGTTAGCGGGACGGGTACTGAAGACCCGTAAAGAGATTGTGCTTGAGCCTATGCCTGCTGCTGAGCGGAAGGTGATTCACGCTAAACTCCAGTCACATGGAGCCGTGAAGACGTACAGCAAGGGCGAAGAACCGAACCGGCGGGTTGTTATTACACCCAAGTCGTCCTAAATGAGTTGAAGAGTATATATAAACAATGACTCCTTAAGCTTCAAGAGGGAGTCATTGTTTTTTAAAAAGACCTATACAGGAAAACTTCAGCAGGAGGTTTTTCTTAAGAAAATAGATCAAGCAGCGGGATAGTACACCGTATGGGTGTAATCCCGGGGTTTTTTAAATAGAAAGAGGTGAAGGAAACGATGTTTAGCGATACGATTGCAGCCATTTCTACGGCAGTCGGTGAAGGCGGCATTGCGATTATTCGCGTCAGCGGGCCGGACTCCGTTCAGGAAGTGGATCGTATATTCAAAAGTAAAAACAAGTTAACACAAGTGGATTCCCATACCGTTCATTACGGTCATATTGTGGATCCAAAAACGGGAGAAAACCTCGAAGAGGTTCTCGTAACCGTGATGCGTGCTCCTCGATCGTTCACGACTGAGGATGTCGTCGAGATCAGCGCTCATGGCGGCGTTATCTCCGTAAAACGCGTCATGGATCTGTTGCTTCAATTAAACATCCGTTTGGCGGAACCCGGTGAATTTACAAAGAGGGCTTTCTTAAACGGCCGGATCGATCTGTCCCAGGCGGAAGCCGTTATGGACCTGATTCGTTCGAAATCCGATCGCGCCTTCTCCGTTGCACTCAAGCAGGTCGAAGGAACGTTATCCCGTAAGATCAACGAGCTGCGGCATACCCTGGTCGAAACGCTGGCCCATATCGAAGTGAATATCGATTACCCTGAGCATGACGTGGAGTCGCTTACTTCAGAATTCATTAAAGAGAAAAGCCAGCTTGTCATGGGTGAAATTGATAAGCTGCTGAAGACTGCGCAAGAAGGGAAGATCCTGCGTGAAGGGATTACGACAGCTATTATCGGTCGGCCCAATGTGGGCAAATCTTCGCTTCTGAACACGCTGGCCCAGGATAATCGCGCGATTGTCACGGATATACCCGGTACGACTCGCGATGTGATTGAAGAATTTGTCACCATTAACAACATTCCGTTGAAGCTGCTTGATACCGCGGGTATCCGGGAAACGATGGATGTGGTCGAGCAGATCGGCGTTGAACGATCCAAGCATGCGGTTAACGAAGCGGATCTCATTCTGCTCGTGCTGAATGCCAACGAACCGCTGCATCAGGACGAATTGGAATTGATGGAACAAATACGCGGTAGACAATGTATTATCATTATGAATAAAATGGACTTACCGTCTAATCTCGATCTGGACATTCTCCATCGATACTATCCCGATGAATTGATTGTTCCGATGTCGGTGAAGGCGCAAGAGGGTATTGACCGCCTGGAAGAGGCCATATCCAACTTGTTCTTCAGCGGCCAGATTGAAGGCGGAGATCTGACGTATGTGAGCAATGTGCGACATATCGCTTTGCTGAAGAAATCCAAGCAGTCGCTGCAGGATGCTTATGATGCGGCTGAACAGCTCATTCCGATCGATATGATCCAAATCGATGTAAGAATGGCCTGGGAGCAGTTAAGTGAGATATTGGGTGAAGCGGTTGGCGATTCGCTCATTGATCAGATTTTTTCACAGTTTTGCTTGGGTAAATAAGCTTCAAGCCTTACTATATATAGTAGGAACAGCTCAACAATTTCAGGGATATCCGAGGTGGAATCCCTTTGATTACGTATATAACACAATTAGAACAGGAGGGTGAGCTATGAGTTATATGGGTGGCACTTATGACGTGATTGTAGTCGGTGCAGGACATGCCGGCTGTGAGGCTGCACTTGCATCTGCACGAATGGGTGCTGAAACGTTGATGGTTACAATTAACCTGGATATGGTTGCTTTTATGCCATGTAACCCGTCCATTGGAGGGCCTGCAAAAGGCCATGTCGTTCGCGAAATCGACGCACTGGGCGGAGAAATGGGACGAAACATCGATAAAACCTTCATTCAAATGAGAATGTTGAATACAGGTAAAGGTCCGGCTGTCCACGCTCTGCGTGCTCAAGCGGATAAGTTTTCTTATCAGCATACCATGAAAGAGACGATGGAGAAGGAAGAGAAGCTTACCCTTCGTCAGGGTATGGTGGATCAGCTCATCGTAGAAGATGGTGTATGCGTGGGGATCGTGACGCAGACGGGTACGGAATATCGTGCAAAAGCGGTTGTGCTGACAACCGGTACGTATTTGCGCGGTAAAGTCATTATGGGTGAATTGATGTATGAGAGCGGTCCGAACAATCAACAGCCGTCTGTAAAACTTGCGCATAACCTGCGCGAGCTTGGATTCGACCTTGTTCGATTCAAGACAGGTACACCACCGCGGGTGCATAAGGATACGATTGATTTCTCCAAGACCGAAATTCAGCCTGGGGATGAGAAGCCTAAGTTCTTCTCTTATGAAACAAAATCCTCCGACAATGAGCAGCTTCCTTGCTGGTTGACGTATACGTCGGTGGATACGCACCAGATTATCAATGACAACCTTCACCGCGCACCGATGTTCTCTGGTGTTATTGAAGGTACTGGACCACGTTACTGCCCTTCTATCGAGGACAAAATCGTTCGTTTTGCCGACAAGCCGAAGCATCAGATTTTCCTTGAGCCTGAAGGTAAAAATACGAAAGAATACTACGTTCAAGGGCTATCCACCAGCATGCCTGAGGATGTTCAGCTTGCGGTTCTTCGCTCCATTCCCGGAATGGAGAAGGTAGAAATGATGCGTAACGGGTATGCTATCGAGTATGATGCGATGGTGCCAACGCAGCTGTGGCCGTCTCTGGAAACGAAAAAACTGCCGGGTCTGTTCACGGCCGGACAGATCAATGGAACCTCGGGATATGAAGAGGCAGCAGGTCAAGGCATTATGGCGGGTATCAATGCGGCACGTAAAGTACAGGGCAAAGAGCCTGTTATATTGGATCGTTCCCAGGGTTATATTGGTGTGCTGATTGATGACCTGGTGACCAAAGGGACAAATGAGCCTTATCGTTTGCTCACATCCCGTGCAGAATACCGTCTGCTGCTTCGCCATGATAATGCCGATCTGCGTCTTACCGAAATCGGCCATGATATCGGACTGATCTCGGAAGAGCGTTATGCCAAATTCGTGCTGAAGAAACAGCTGGTTGAGCAGGAAATCGAACGTCTTCGTCAAACGAAGGTGAAGCCGGTTGACGTGAATGCGATGCTGGAAGCAGCCGGTTCTGCACCGATTGTGGATGGAAGCAATATGCTGACGATTCTGCGTCGTCCGGAGATTACGTTTGCGATGATTGAGTCGCTCTCGCCGTCTCCTTACAAGCTAGATGAAGAAATGAAAGAGCAAGTCGAAATTCAAATTAAATATGCGGGTTATATTGAGAAACAGCTGGGACATGTGGAAAAGCTGCAGAAGATGGAGAAGAAACGCATTCCGGAGGATATCGTTTATGACGAGATCAACGGACTGGCCATGGAAGCACGTCAGAAGCTGAACAAGATCCGCCCGATCTCCATTGGTCAGGCATCGCGCATTGCCGGCGTAACACCGGCGGATATTTCGATACTTCTCGTTTACCTGGAGCATTATAACCGGGTAACCGCAGCGAAAGGATAAGGAATGGACGACATTCAGAAGGCTTTTGTTGACCGGCTCGGAGAGCACGGGATCACGATTGATGAGAAACAGCTCCAGCAGTTCGAGATGTATTACGAAATACTGGTGGAGTGGAACGAGAAAATGAATTTAACCGGAATTACGGAACGGGAGCAAGTCTATACGAAGCATTTTTACGACTCGATTACGCTCGCCTTTTATGTAGATATGACCCAAATCGGCAATCTGGCGGATATCGGATCAGGCGCTGGCTTTCCTGGTATTCCTCTGAAAATATGCTTCCCGCATGTGAACCTGACGATTGTGGATTCGCTTAACAAACGGATTAACTTTCTGAAGCATGTCGTGGATACGATTGGCCTGACGGGGGTTGAACTGATTCACGGGCGTGCGGAAGAGGTTGCTCGCAAGCAGGGGTACCGTGATGGGTTCGATCTGGTCACAGCGAGAGCGGTTGCTCGCATGGCTGTGTTGAACGAGTTCTGCCTACCTTTCACGAAGGTAGGGGGGCGATTCGCAGCGATGAAGGGCAGTGACCCTACGGAAGAGGTGAAGGAGGCAGCTCGCAGCTTGAAAGAGCTGAGAGGGGCTTTGAACAAGGTTCATTCATTCTCCTTACCCGTAGAGGAATCAGGCCGGCATATCGTGGTGATCGATAAAAAGGGAGCCACGCCTTCCAAGTACCCCCGTAAGGCGGGTACGGCCAGCAAAACGCCGATCGTGTAAGCATTTTGTACATTGATCTAGATAATGTCACGTCGGTCTCCCTTGCAGAAGCAAGCTTTGCTAGAAGACATGCAAACCATTCAAGAGAAGGACTCATAGAGTCCTTCTCTTTTTATATTGACTTTGTAGATTTGCCTTTAGAGGGAAGGGAGGTCGTTAATACTTGTTTTATTACATATGAATATATAAAAAAGTGATTTTTTGTATTTTCGTTGATTAAGCCTTCCAGCAGTGGTTGTCATTATTTAAATTAGAGAGGTGAAACAAGAAAATATATATCTCATCAGATTGCCGAGTAGGAGGGAGCCTTTAAGGATCTCATAAGGAGCATTTTTGCGACTCGATGGTACTTTCACTTTTACGTTTTTTATCAAATGGAAACAAGGGTTACCTCTAAAGGGAGTGACTTATGATGAGCTTTTGAATAAGAATGGACATCAACGCTGTGAATGTATCTGATCAACTTTGAATGTTTCACGTGAAACATTTGAAGAATGTTGTGAGTTATATGTTAGCCATCTCTATGAAGGTATAATTCTTTGATTAATTATGCTATTTAACAAGGATAAAGGAGGATTTTTATATCCTCATAAAAAAGTTAGTCTGCAACTAACCATCGTATTCATGCACTGGACAGGGCAAGTTGCAGGGAGCAGGGAATCATCATGTGCATCATTCGAGTGAATCTACTAGTCTTTGAGATTCGTACTTCTTATACGTTGATGATAATGATTGTTCAAAAGATTCAATCTATTGGCATATCCTACAATTATTCTGAATCTGGGATCCTCTAGAGAGGCTGCGAGGTAGATGATGCGGCCCAATAACATGAATTCGACGTGCAAACTTTGGAACTGTGCACAAATCATGTATAAAGCAAGCAAGAAATGAAGGAAAAAAGGTGATATTGGAGAATAGAGTTATAGGACAAAAAGTGGTAGAATAGAATCGTAGTATCCATTTGGACAGAAGGGCCGGTTTGCCCGTTCTTTAATAGGATGAAAGAGTATAAATCCTGGTTTGGTCACTTTTCCATCCTTGCTTCGTGCAGTCAACAACTTTGATCGTTGTGGCTGCTGTTTTTTGGAAGGTACCATGCCATCCCATGGGATCATGGCCTTAAGCGAAATAGAAAAACATATATACCACTTGTGAGATATCGATTGATCGTAAGCATCATGATAAAACCTCCTGTTATATCTCTCAAGAAGCAACCGCTTCATGCAGCGGTTTGATCAGAGAAATACGGCAATGATCACCACAGGCGTCTTTCTCCGATCAGCATGAAATCTGTTTTTGCAGGGAAATGCCTGGCACCACAGTGGATTCTAGCGCCAATGGATGGTGGGACTATCCGTGTATGACTCCATGTTGTGGTTATCCAATCGTATAACCGATTCCGGGATATTCGGAGGCTTATCCGTGCTATCATGAAATTAGGTGGTAATATACGGAATGAAAGAACAATTTTCGAGATTGTTTGGCTTAGCGGCAGAGCGGAACCAAGGGGATGAAGTGAAACAAATCCCGGTAAACGAGGTTGTCAGCAGCCCATACCAGCCACGGACGATTTTTGATGACGAGAAGATTGATGAATTACTCCAGACAATTAAAACCCATGGAGTCATTCAACCTATTGTCGTTCGTGTCCGAAATGGCATGTATGAGATCATTGCAGGGGAACGCCGCTGGCGTGCGGTTAAGAAGCTGGGTCTGGACACGATTCCGGCCATTGTTCGGGAGTTCAACGATTCACAAGCTGCCTCCATTGCGTTAATCGAGAATCTGCAGCGTGAAGGTCTTACTTCGATTGAAGAGGCAGTGGCTTATCAGAAGTTGATTGATCTTCATCAATTGACGCAAGAGAGCTTGGCACAACGGCTAGGCAAAAGCCAGTCCACGATTGCAAACAAGATTCGTTTGCTGCAGCTGCCGGAAGCTGTCAAGATGGCATTGATGGAACGCAAGGTGACGGAACGACATGCGCGCGCGCTGCTTTCATTGGATAATGAAGAAACCCAGCTTAAAGTGCTGGACGAGATCATTACCAAGGAACTGAATGTGAAACAGACAGAGGCCCGAATCGCCTTTTATAAAGAAGTAACAACAATGAAGAAGGCCAAGCGTATATCGTACAGTAAGGATGTTCGCCTGGCTCTGAACACGATCCGTCAATCGATCGATATGGTCTCAGGTTCGGGGATGGCAATTAAAACAACAGAGAATGATCATGAAGATCACTATGAAATCGTTATAAAAATACCTAAACGTTGAGATATGGTGTGAAGCGGTATGCATCGTACCGCTTTTTCTGTTGATCAAGAGATAATGCTCTGCAGCGGTCTATGTTGCTTAACAATGGGTTTTGGTTTGATGTTGCAGATGAGAAACATGTAATTTTTTATTACTCATTTTCATCGCCGCTATATCCTGGGCATCCCGTAATCATCGGGATCGTTCGCTTAATACATATACAGCCTATTACTGTATATCATCTATTGCGACTACTTAGAAGAGTCTTCCTACATTGAGGTGAAATGAGTGTCAAAGATAATTGCCATAGCAAATCAAAAGGGCGGTGTCGGCAAAACAACGACTTCCGTCAATCTGGGAGCTGGATTGGCTTCGCTTGGCAAACGGGTGCTTTTGGTGGATATTGACCCCCAAGGTAACACGACGAGTGGGGTTGGCATTAATAAAGCCGATGTTGCAAATTGCATTTACGATATTATCATCAATGAAGTACACCCGAAGGACGCCATCTGTGGGACTAATATCGAAGGCCTGGACATCATTCCGGCAACCATTCAATTGGCTGGTGCTGAGATTGAGCTTGTTCCTACGATATCCCGTGAAGTACGATTGAAGAAATCACTCCAATTAGTCAAACCCCAGTATGATTATATTTTGATTGATTGTCCTCCATCGCTTGGCATTTTAACGATCAATTCATTGACTGCAGCCGATTCCGTGATTATCCCGATTCAATGTGAATACTATGCACTTGAGGGTCTGAGTCAGCTGCTGAATACGGTTCGCCTTGTTCAGAAACATCTGAATACATCGCTTAAGATTGAAGGTGTATTGTTGACGATGCTGGATGCCCGCACGAACTTGGGCATTCAGGTAATTGAAGAAGTGAAAAAGTATTTTCAGGAAAAAGTGTACAGAACGATTATTCCTAGAAATATTCGTTTGAGTGAAGCACCATCTCATGGACAGTCGATCATTACTTATGATCCTCGATCTAAGGGAGCGGAAGTATACTTGGAGCTGGCAAAGGAAGTGATCTCGTATGAGTAAACGATTGGGAAAAGGGCTGGATGCGCTTATTCCATCTTTGTCTATTCATGATGATGACAAGGTAGTGGAAATTCCGCTTAGTCAATTGCGAGCGAATCCGTATCAGCCGCGCAAGACATTTAACGATGAGGCTATCCAGGAATTGGCGGAATCGATCCGTCAGCATGGAGTTATCCAACCGATTATCGTCCGCAGTGTGCTGAAAGGGTATGAGATTATTGCCGGGGAGCGCAGATTCCGGGCATCTCAATATTGCGGCAAAGCAACGATACCGGCAGTGGTTCGATCTTTTAGCGATCAACAAGTCATGGAAATCGCCCTGATCGAGAACCTGCAGCGGGAGAACCTGAACGCCATGGAGATTGCTGTAGCTTATCAAGGTTTGATGGAACAATTTTCCTTAACCCAAGAAGAGCTGTCATTGAAGGTGGGTAAGTCTCGCTCACACATCGCTAACTTTTTGCGGTTGCTTTCTCTACCTGATGAAGTGAAGGACAATGTTTCACGTGGAACATTGTCCATGGGACATGCCCGGGCGATCGTTGGAATTAAGGATCCCATTCTTGTTAAACAGTTGGCAAAGCAGTGTGTGGAGCAAGAGTGGAGTGTTCGTGAATTAGAGGAAGCAGTTAAGAATCTGGATCGTAAACCAACGGATAAAGCAAAGCCTAAGGTTAAGAATAGAGATCCTTATATCGATCATCTGGAGGAGGATCTAAGAGAACGTTTTAAAACGACGGTCAAAATTAAGCACAATAAGGATAAAGGAAAGATTGAGCTTAATTACTATAGTAAACAGGACCTGGAGCGGTTGTTGGAACTTCTTCAATAAAGAGCCGCAGTTCTATTGAATAAGAAACTATCATGCGTGACGGGTTGAATCACAAATGAGTGAACAGCAAATGAGTGAACAGCAAATGAGTGCGATTAAAAACCAAAGACATGTCGACGTTCCTGTAAGAGGAATGAGATATGTCTTTATTTAACTAAACGTGAAGCCATAGCCTTGATACTCCGAACTTGAAGATATTTGGGCATATCCTGTAAAGAGACACCAATACGGCAAAGATGAAGGTGAAACATCATGGACCCGATCGTTTATCTGGATCATGCAGCCACTTCGTGGCCAAAGCCGCCTGAAGTATTTGAGGCGATGAGAAAGGCGATGGAAGAGGCGGCTGCAAACCCGGGACGTGGGAGTCACCGGATGGCGGTGAAAGCTTCCCGTGTGCTCTATGGAACACGGAGGACGCTCGCAGACTTGTTTGGGGTAAAGAATCCTAATGATATTGCGCTGACATCGAATACAACAGAAGCGTTGAACTTAGCGATCAAAGGGTATTTGCGTGAAGGCGATCATGTGATTGCTACCATGATTGAGCATAATTCAGTCCGAAGACCGTTAGAGTATTTGAAACGCACCCGAGGGATACAAGTAGACTATATTCCTGTCGATGAAGAAGGTCAGCTTGATGTGCAACTAATAGAGGGAGCCTTTCGTTCTAATACTAGACTTGTTGTGTGTAGTCACAGTTCCAACCTTCTTGGTTCGATCATTCCTCTCGTTGAGATTGGAGAACTGGTGAAGAGAAAAGGGGCTGTACTGCTCGTAGATGCTGCCCAGAGTGCCGGTATGCTTGATATTCATGTGGAGGCGATGCATGTAGGCATGTTGGCTTTTCCGGGGCATAAAGGGCTTCTAGGGCCGCAAGGAACAGGCGGGTTGTATATCTCGCCTGATATTGATCTGGAACCATTACTGCACGGAGGCACAGGAAGTCAATCAGAGGCTATTGAACAGCCGACGGTACGTCCGGATCGATATGAGGCAGGGACGCCTAACACGATTGGATATGCGGGACTGCAAGCGGGTGTGAAGAAGGTGCTTGAATGGACACCGCAGCATATTTACCAGCACGAATGGGAGCTAACCCAATATATGATAGAGGGTCTGCAAGAGGTAGGAGACCTTCGTATATTAGGTCCTGCACTTGGTCAAGCGAGGACTGGTATCGTAGCTTTTGTGTCAGAGCGATACAGCGCGTCCGAATTAGCTTTTCGACTGGACCGGGAATATGGGATTGCCGTGCGTGCTGGTTATCATTGCACACCGCTTGCGCATATGGCATCAGGCACGGAACAGACAGGTGCAGTCAGAGCGAGTGTGGGGATATCTACTAGCCGTGACGAGGTAGAGCTCATGCGAAAGGCAATTACAGAAATTCATAGATAATCAAATAGATCAAGATGGAGAAGAGGAAGGAAGAAAGCATGTCTGAATTAAATGAATTGATCATGGAGCAGCTTCATTGGTTTGTCGTCGGAATGATCATGATCATCTTGATCTTATGGGTAACTTTAATTGTTCAAGGGACAAAACTGCGTAAAATGAAGCGTCGTTATGATGCGATGATGGCAGGCAGTGGAGTAGAAGATATCGAATCATTGTTGGTCCAACTGAAAATCCAAATGGATGAGATTGAAGAGGGCCATGCCAATCATCAAAAAATGCTGGATACGATCAGCGGCAGTTTGAAAGGAATGAAGTCCAAGGTTGGTATCGTACGATACAATGCGTTTGGCGAGCGGGGGAACGAAATGAGCTTCTCCCTGGCTATTCTCAGTGAACAAGAGGAAGGGATTGTTCTGACCGGTCTGCATAACCGGGAGAGCTCCTATGTGTACGCTAAACCACTGAAGGATGGGCAGTCCAAATATCCATTGTCTCCGGAAGAAAAAGAGGCCATCACTCTTGCGCTGCAAGAAGGGTAGAACGGTTCCACTCTTTAATACCTGCAAATAGGCAAGTTGCAATAATATCGGACAACCTCATGACCAAGCTTAAGCGAGTGTTCTGCAATACGAAGTATTCCATAAAGCCGCCGACATTGACGATGCCCGTTACGTGGATATCGCCGACCGGCGGTAATTCTTTATGTACGCCAGCTCCGGGCTTTAGAGGGCCATCGGATATTTGAATAGAGCCTACACTTGATGATTGCCCCAAACACGCATCAATGCCAATCACAAAAGGGTTGTCGAATTTTTCATATATCGCCGTTAGTGTATCTTTCAGATTCATGGCGTGGACAGGCTCGTCCAGCGTGCCATAGAGATGAAACAGGGGACTGTTGTAGCGTGCAAGTGAGGTGCCGACAAGGGGTCCCAGACAATCGCCGGTAGAACGGTCGGTACCGATGCAGACAATGACAAGCGGACGATGCTGAATACGGGCGTCAGAGAGATGGAAGAGCAAGCGATGTATAATAGCAGAATGGATATTAGGGTCCGTGTGTGGTATTTTTAAGCTGGAAGCCTCCGGGCGAGACGTGATTTTAGATAGACGGTTCATAGAATCTTCCTTTCGTCTGCATTTGGTAGTATCAGTATATGGATGAAAGACTGTTTTTATACTTTGGGATTCACTTAAAATGTGATTTATATTCAACTCGGACAGAAGAATGTTCTCAGGATAAGGAATGTGCCTGGACAGTATGAGGTATATGAATATACTTGATCTATGAAAAGGTTTATATAAAACTCTTAATCAATGGGAATGATGGTTGAGAAGAAATAAGAGAAAATGATAGCCATGATGGAGGGGGACGGGGCAGTGGAAGGCGCGATGTTGATCGCATTTGATTCCACCCAGCAGGCGCTGCGTGCAGAAATGCTGCTGGAGTACGCGGATATCGAAATTGATCTTTTTCCTACACCAAAAGAGATTACGGCTGGCTGTGCATTATCGATTCAATTCCCACCTGATGCGTTAAATGATGTTCAAGAGATTATCCGACAGGAGCATGTGGAGATCCGGGGCATCTTTAGGCTGGATAACAACGAGAGGTATATCAACATCGAAGAGTAAGGGGAGTACATCAGATGAGGGGCTTTGGTTACTTATCAGGGGAAACAGATGATGGTGTAAACTTAGAAACTATAGCTAAGGAGGCTGAGGGTTTGAAAGATAAAGTCTGGGGATGGTTAACGAATGAAGAGATGTGGATGAATATCCTGTCATCCGGCATTCGGGTTATCATCATATTTATCCTGACGCGTTTTGTGATACGGGTTGTATATAAAATGATTGATCAGTTTCTCCTTAGGCAGGAGAAAAGCCGAATTCAAGTGAACTCAAGACGTTTTGTCACGGTAGGGGAACTGTTAAAAAATGTAACCTCTGTTGTGTGCAACTTTGTCATGATTCTGATCATTCTTTCAGAGTTTAACTTCAAGTTAGGACCGCTGTTAGCAGGCGCCGGGGTACTTGGTCTTGCAATAGGTTTTGGTGCACAGAGTTTAGTGAAGGATGTTATTACCGGATTCTTCATTATATTCGAGGATCAGTTCGCGGTAGGTGACGTAATCAAGAGTGGTGAGTACCGGGGAACTGTCGAAATGATCGGGCTACGCACATCGCGTGTTAAGGGATTGAATGGGGAGACCTATATTATTCCGAACGGAATGATTACCAGCGTCACGAATTACTCCCTTTCTAACTCATTAGCCATTGTAGATTTACCGGTAAAGAACGACCAGCAGGTGAAGGATACGATTACGCTGATTCAGTCAGCCCTTACGGGAATCATGGACCGTCGCCCAGAGGTGCAGCGGACACCGGATGTGCTAGGAATCCAGACATTGAATACTTCTGAATATGTTGTTCGTATTGTGGCGGAATGCAATCCTAATGCAAGGGAAAACGTGGAGCGCCAGATATTTACGGATATCAAACAGGCTATTGAAGCACGGGATATGGGACAAGAACGCGTTCAGGCTTGATCTAATCGGTTAACCAATGATATATAATAGATAGAAGTAATAGAAGTAAAAGGGAGCGATAGCCATGGAGCGCAAGGTATTTCAGTTAGGGGATATCGTTCAGATGAAGAAGCCTCATCCCTGTGGAAATAATGAGATGGAGATTATTCGCATGGGGATGGATATTCGGATCAAATGTACCAAGTGTCAGCATAGCGTGTTGATCCCCCGTGTAAAGTTTGAGAAGAATATGAAGAAGGTTTTGCGTTCGGCTCAGGAGACGGAAGGGGCAGGAGATACACCGTAATATCTCCTCTCCTAAGGTTAAGACAAGCTATTGACCAGATAACGTTTCCATGATATAATCAATTCTGCTGTGGAAAGGTACCCAAGAGGCCCAAGGGGGCTGACTCGAAATCAGCTAGGCGTCGCAAGGCGTGCGTGGGTTCGAATCCCACCCTTTCCGCCACCAATCGTTTAAAGTTCCGCTGTTATGGATGTAAACGATGTTTGATACATAAGTTAGGGGTTAAGCTGTAAAGCGCCCTTGAATAAAACACCCTCATGCAGACAATCTGCGGGGGGTGTTTTTCGTTGCTAACAATTTGAGCCTAGATCCCGAGCTTTGAACGGAAAAAGAAGGGCCCGATTGGGCCCTTCTTTCTGGGTAGGCGGTGCTTGTGAATTGGAATCATTTTATCAGCACTTCTGCGAACCTTGTCAATAGCTTCACTTGTCCAAGCGGTCAAGCATTCGGCTCATTTCCTCAGCTTGCAATCCGTGTGACGATCAGAAACCTCATGCGTCGTTCTGCTGCAACGTTCAACGGAACCACACCTCTCTCATGCACCGCCTGATTATAATGTGCGCATAAAGGTCCAATTGTATACATGCGAATTTCACTGGAAGAAAATTCCAACATCAATCGTTTAATTTTCATGGAGTAGCTGACAGTTTTCAAGCAATGCTCTGATAACTCCCTGCACACAAGATACGGTAGGCACGATGTACAAAGCTCCTTTAAGCTGATTGATCCATTCAGGCGATTACTTAGGCTGCACTCTGCGTTTGTTTAACCATACACGATCGTCATTTTGGGTTTCGGGGAAGGTATCGCCTTTGCTCATTTTAATTTGACGAGGGTTTTCGATCCCCATGATGTGGTCTCTGACGCCCACTTCCATATAAATGCCGTTGTTTGGGGCTTTGTCACCCGCACGAAATTCGGACTGTTCTCCCATTGTGGAATTCCTCCTCATTATGATGGATGGACTGCATGTATTATCATGCGCCATTGGACCCTAAATCATTGCAGGGAAAGTGAGAAAGGCGCGGGAATAAAGGGAAGAGAGCAGATTCAGCACCGAAAAGAAACTTGCATCCGATCACCCGTTCTGGTATAGTATTATGGTGCGAGTTAGACTCGCTCCTTGCTCTCAACAGAGATTGAGGGCCGAAGTCCATAAGGAGGTGAAACATATGCGCAAATATGAAGTGATGTACATTATTCGTCCTGACATTGAACAAGAAGCTGTTCAAGCTGCAGTCGATAAATTCCAAGGCATCATCTCCAACGGCGGAGAAATTACAAAGCATGACGTAATGGGTAAACGCCGTCTTGCGTATGAGATCAAGAAATTCCGTGATGGCGTCTACGTTCTGGTAAACTTCAACGCAACACCTGAAGTTGTAGCTGAACTTGAGCGTCTCATGAAGATTTCTGACGAAGTTATTCGTTATCTCATCACGAACGACGTTGCTTAATATGTAAAAAACTTTGTAATTGATTTCGTTCTAAGGAGGGGATTGGATTGTTGAACCGTGTCATTTTGATTGGCCGACTGACTAAGGATCCCGAGCTGCGATATACTCCTTCAGGTGTTGCTGTAACGCAATTTACACTTGCTGTCGATCGTCCGTTTACCGGACAAGGCGGGGAGCGCGAAGCGGATTTCATTCCGGTCGTGACCTGGAGACAGCTTGCGGAGACTTGTGCAAACTATCTGCGTAAAGGCCGTCTGACGGCTGTAGAAGGGCGCATTCAAGTGCGGAATTACGAGAATAACGAAGGTAAGCGTGTATACGTCACCGAAGTCATTGCCGATAATGTTCGCTTCTTGGAGTCAAACCGTGAAACAAGCGGTGGCGGAGGAAATCGTGAGGAATCATCGTTCAGCGGAGGAAGCAACAGCAATAGCAGTGGCGGAAACCGCGGGAACAATAACTACTCGCGAAACAACAATCAGGATCCTTTTTCCGATGAAGGAAAACCGATCGATATTTCGGATGATGATTTGCCATTTTAATACGGAAAGGACTGACAACACATGGCTTTTAAACAAAGAGAAGGCGGAGACAACGACAAAAGACCGGCACGCCGCGGCGGCCGCAACAAGCGTCGTAAAGTATGTTTCTTCACTGTGAACAAAATTACTCACATTGACTATAAAGATACAGACCTGCTCAAGAAATTCATCAGCGAGCGCGGAAAAATCTTGCCTCGTCGTGTAACAGGTACTAGCGCTAAATATCAGCGTGCCCTGACGATTGCGATCAAACGCTCCCGTCAAATCGCATTGCTTCCATACACAACTGAGTAATCAATTGTGTCAGAGCGGACCAGCCTATAATTAGGCTGGTCCGCTTTTTTATTATGGAAGAGCCCAGGGTTGCTTCGTGAGAGATGTGATGGGAAATGTATGAGATGAGGGTCATACAAGCAAGTAAAACCAAGCGTACCTCACAAGTATGAAAGTTCAGGATTAGAAGCAAAATTCATTTCGGCGTGAAATGGAGTTATCCAAATGTTGGGACAACATAATGTCTCCACGGAAGAATCGTGTCTCCCCAGAGTGTACACTGAGGAAGAAAAATAGCTGCCGACAAATACAAGCCTGGTGTAAAGCTTTCCAGTTTTAAAGCCCTGAAACTATGTCTACTTCAAACGGACAGTGTCTATTGTAAGCAATACAATTTTATCCATAATGGAATTACTCCCGTAAGAAATAGAAGTACGATTATGAAGGCAAAAAGAAGCCATCTAAAAAAAATTCCTTCTATTATATATAGGTACGTATCAACTCATCAAATGAGAACTGGGATAATCACCAAATTGAAAATAGAGTACAGTCAAAACGTTGTCTCAAAAAAGAGAACGATTTAAGCAGATCCCATGCTTACATAATCGAGAATGATGTCTATCGTATACAAACATGATAGAAGAACATTGCCACGACAGAGTGCTAAAGAAAATTTAATATTGTGATTACATAAAACTTGCAGAAACCTTTCAATCTTGTGATGTCCACTCCAGGGATACAAGCGTACAAGTAGTGGAAGCTCCATGTTGTTAGTCTTATTATGCATATTCCGCCTCCATTATCCAAACGATAAAGGAAAAAGGAGGTAGTTATATGTGCAGACGATTCTCGCTGTCCGCAGGGATCGATGAAGTGAACCAACGCTTTGGCATCAATCGGGTAATGTATTACTACAAAAGCCGGTACAACATTAGCCCTACCCAAACCATGCCGGTCATTGTACAGGAACAGGGAGAGCGGGTGCTCGACGAGTATCGATGGGGGTTAGTGCCCTATTGGGGTAAAGACTCAGTCAATGCTGATATTATAACGGTTGATCAAAATCCCACTTACCGTAGAGCGATTGACACAAGACGCTGTGTAATCCCTTGTAACGGTTTATATTACTGGAGAACGGTTGGCAAACGGAGTTATGCGGTACGGACCGTTATCGGAGATCATGAAATATTCGGTATGGCTGGCCTGTACGAGACTTGGCGAGATGCAAGAGGAAATGAAATGAGAACATGTACGGTCCTAATGACAGAGGCCAATGAAGCGATTCGAGAGTTCGAAACCCGAATGCCGGCGATTTTGTCAGAGGAAAACATGGCAAAGTGGCTGGACCCAGGGATCCAAGGAAGACATGCGGTGTTTCCGCTGCTTCATACGTACCGCGGACAGATGCGAATGTATCCGGTGACGCCGTTAGTGGCAGACGATACGCATGATCACCAGCAGTGCATTGAAGAGATGGATTTAAAACTTGCTTGGGTAAAGAATCTGTAGTTCGCAAGTATGAAAGAGCAAGGTTGATTTATCTGACATGGAATTCAACATAAAAGCAATCCGGACCACAGTCCTGGATTGCTTTTTTTAAGCGTTAACGCTGTAGGAGGCTAAACTATGAAAAAGCTGAACCATAAATACACGTCATCTAATACTGAATTGAAGCATATTGTAAGGATAATATATTACATAAAAGTGGCTTCTAGTTGTAAACAAGGGAGACAAACTTAGTGAATGTTAAATAAGATTACGTATACTTAACACATTTAACTCAACCAATGAAAGTTATCATTTAATTTAAGGGTTTATGTAATAAAATATTACATAAAAACGGTTGAACCATAAGTGATTATAGTTATAAATTGTAAATAAATCTTGATAATACATACATTTTCAGTAAACTAAGGATATACAACGGAGATAAACTTAATTATTAACCTCAAAAATGACGTTAAAAACATGATTTTTGAGAAAAATGAAAAAAAGTAATTGACGTTACCTAAATTTACACGTATCATAACATTAATTTTATAGGCAAGAAGATTTTGCTAGAGACTTTGGCACTAATTGACCAATGGTATATTTTCTGTAAAACTTTCAATTTATTTCACATCATGCAATGACATCCTAGAGAACTTAGAATTCAGCACGAAATTATTTAAGGATGATTTCAATATTCGTCCTAATAATTTATAGCAACAATATTTTTTAAGAGGAGGATTCGCATGAAGAAAAGAATGTCACTCCTGCTTGCAATCATGCTACTGGCCATCACGGTATTGGCAGCATGTGGGGGCGGAGGAACAGCAGAACAGCCAAGTCAAGGGGAGCAAACGGAGCAAACACCACCAGCTGAAGGCGACAAAGATACTACAGAACCGCCTGCTGAAACTGGAGACGAAAGCCAAGGTTATTTCGAGGCAGCAGATCCATCTGCTAATCCGGCGAATGCGTTGGCACGTAAAGACACACTCGTTGTTGGTATGACAGCACCTAAAGGGGTATTTAGCCCATTCTACTGGCAAACAGCATATGACAAATATGTTGTAGAAGCAATTTTCGATTCTTTCTTCTCGCTGAACGGTGATGGAACTTATAATAATCGCCTGGCTGAGAGCGTTGAAGTATCCGAAGACAAATTGAAATACACATTCAAATTGAAGCCAGGCGTGACATATTCTGATGGCACTCCGGTTACTGTAAAAGACTATGCTTTCGCAATGAAAGTTTATCATGATTCCAGCTATGACGGCCAATCCGATTTGTTGTCCGTTCATATCAAAGGCGGTAAAGAGTACAACGAAGGTAAAGCTAAAGATATCTCCGGTATTAAAGTCATTGACGACCATACCATTGAAATCGAAGTTACCGAAGCAAACGCCATGACCAAGGATAATCTCGGTACGATTCCTTTTGTACCAGAAGCATACTATGGAAAAGGTTACAAACAAGGCAACCTGGAATATATGAAAGATCTGCATGCTAAACCAATTGGTAGCGGTCAATATGTACTGAAAAGCTTCTCTCCTGGACAAGAGGTTGTATTGGAAGCTAACCCGAACTACTTCTTGGGCGCACCAAAAATTAAGAACGTAATTTACAAGACAACTACCGAAGAAACTAGATTGGCTATGTTCCAATCCGGTGAAATCGATATGGATATGGTTACCGTTAACGAAGATAACGTAGAAGCGTTGAAAGAGATGGGCTTCTTGGACATTAACATCTTCCCAACCAATGGTTATGGTTATGTTGCGATGAACCATAAAGATCCTAAGTTCCAAGATCCTAAAGTTCGTCAAGCATTGATTTATGGTTTGAACCGCGCTGAGGTTGTAGAAATTATCTACGGCCAATATGCTAACGTAATCAACATTCCACAGTCCAGCGAATCATGGGCTTTCACGAGTGAAGGTATTGAGCCGTACGAGTTTGATATGGAAAAAGCGAAGCAGCTTCTCGATGAAGCAGGTTGGGCTCCAGGTGCTGACGGCATCCGCGAAAAAGACGGCAAGAAATTCGAAATTCATTTCTCTGCAACTGCTGACAACCCGGTAATTGATGCTTTGATTCCGGTCATGACACAGAACTACCAAGAGCTGGGCATCAAGTTGACAGCTGAAACTTTGGACTTTAATGCAATTATGGATAAGAAGGATAAAGGCGAGTTCGAAATGTTCTTTGCTGCATGGGGATTGACTCCAGATCCAGACTCCACGGTATATATCACAGATGGACAGCAAAATGACATCGGATATTCCAACCCTGACTATGATGCAGCTATGAAAAAAGGTCTGAACGCCTTTGATTTGGAAGAGCGTAAAGCGGCTTATGCCGAAGCATATCGAGTGCTGAATAAAGACGTTCCGGATCTTCCGATTTACCAAAGACGTGATGCATGGGCAATCAACTCCAGATTGAACGGCGTTGACATCACACCGTACAAAGATTTCGCAATTGACCTGTACAAAGCAGAAATTCAACAATAGCATCAAGAAACATATGCTCAGCTCGCAAGAGCTGGGCATATGCACTTATAAGCCGGGAGGAATATTATGAAGCAGTACATTATCCGGAGGCTGCTGCAGATAATCCCGACATTGATCGGGATCTCGATTCTCATATTTGCAATATCATCTTTGGTACCAGGTGATTATATCACTGCAGTGAACAACCCGACGATGACTGCTGAGAAAGCAGCTCAGCTTCGGGAAATTTATGGTTTGGATAAGCCGCCTGTGGAGCGTTATCTTACATGGGTCGGTAATATGTTAAAGGGCAATCTCGGAGATTCCCTTGTGCACAAACAACCTGTCACAACCGTAATGAATAATTACGTGTGGAATTCCTTTTTTATTGCGATTTTCAGTTTAATATTGAGTTGGATTATAGCTGCTTTTGCTGGCGTGTTCTCAGCGAAGTTTCAATATTCATTGTTTGACAAGATCATAACTTTATTAGTTTTCTTGTGTATGTCACTGCCGTCTTTCTTTATCGGACTCCTGCTTATCAAGTTTTTTGCCTTGGATTTAGGATGGTTTCCTGTTGGAGGTATGAAGACTTCAGGAATGAACGGAAGCACATGGGATCAACTGATCGATATTGCATGGCATATGTTCATGCCGGTAACCGTACTTACGATGCTGAGCACAGGCGGTTTGACGCGGTATTTCCGTACAAGCATGCTGGAGGTTATCCGTCAGGATTACATCCGCACAGCCCGCGCAAAGGGATTGAAAGAACGTACGGTTATTTTCAAGCATGCGCTGCGTAATGCCATGCTTCCTGCCATTACTCTCATGGGTTTTGAGCTTCCATCTTTATTTGGTGGAGCCATCATCATGGAGAAAATTTTCATCTGGCCCGGGGTCGGTCAAGTCTATCTGGAATCAATCAATATGCGGGACTATCCGTTCATGCTTGGGTTCACAGTATTCATATCCGTACTGACACTTCTGGGCAACCTGTTGTCTGACGTTCTATATGGAGCTGCAGATCCAAGAATTCGCTTAAAGTAGGAGGAGATTCATTTGTCCGCAGAGACTGCACCATTAAAAACGAATCTACCAGTTCCGAAGAAGCGGCCGGATTCCCCATGGCGAATTGCTATTCGCCGTTTTTCCAGAAACCGTCTCGCTGTCATCGGACTTTTCATAATTGTATTTATGTTTTTGCTGTGCTTTATTGGCCCTTTCTTTTCACCTTATTCCTTATATGATTACAGTGTACTTGACAAGAATTTGCCTCCAAGCTCGAAGTATTGGCTAGGTACCGATAAGCTTGGGCGAGATATTTTACTGCGTATGATGCTTGCTGGACGAATATCTCTTTTGGTTGGGCTTGTTGCCACAGGCATTTCGGTAATTATCGGAGCAACTTTGGGAGCTTTAGCGGGTTTTTATCGTAAATGGGTGGACACGCTGATTATGCGTGTGGCTGATATTTTTATGGCATTGCCTACGCTGCCGATCCTGATTATTCTGGGCGCGATATTGTCAGACCTGAAGGTGGAGCCAACGGATCGTATCTATTTCTTGATGTTGATTATCGGTGTGTTGGGCTGGAGCAGCATCTCCCGCCTCGTACGTGGTCAAATCTTGGGGCTCCGCGAGCAGGAGTTCATGCAAGCAACAGAAGCTTTAGGGCTTAAAGATCGTCGGAAGATTTTCCGCCATCTGCTTCCTAATACGATTCCTATCATTATTGTATCTGCAACCTTAGGGGTAGCAGGCGCGATTATTTTTGAATCTTCGCTAAGCTTTCTCGGAATTGGGGTTGTTCCACCGACACCATCCTGGGGAAATATGATTTCTGCGGCAAACAACTTGATTGATTTCCGGAAGAGACCATGGCTATGGATTCCGCCAGGTATGTGTATTCTGGTTACCGTAGTTGCAATCAACTTGATCGGTGACGGGCTTCGCGACGCACTTGACCCGAAAATGAAGAAGTAGGAGATGCGAATATGGCAAAAGAATTAGTTGAATTCCGTAATTTAAAAACGCATTTTCAAACCTCCGCAGGCACCGTGAAAGCCGTCGACGATGTAAGCTTCAAAATCCGTGAGGGTGAAACACTGTGCGTGGTGGGTGAGTCGGGCTGTGGAAAAAGCGTAACAGCCATGTCTCTTATGCGTTTAATTGATACACCTCCAGTTGGAGGAGAGATTCTATATGAAGGCAAGGACCTGTTGAAGATGAGCAAGCGCGAAATGAGTTTGATTCGCGGTAACGATATCGCTATGATCTTCCAGGAACCAATGACCTCCCTGAACCCGGTATTAACGATCGGGGAACAGATTGTAGAACCGATTCTGCTGCATCAGCTCGTAAACCGCAAAGAAGCTAAACAACGTGCCATCGACCTCATCAATCTGGTAGGAATACCGCGTGCGGAGAAGATTTTTGACTCCTATCCGCATGAGCTCAGCGGCGGTATGCGCCAGCGGATAATGATCGCAATTGCGCTTAGCTGTAATCCCAAACTTCTGATTGCTGACGAGCCAACAACAGCGCTTGATGTTACGATTCAGGCCCAGATTTTGGATCTAATGCGCGACATCAAAGGGAAGCTGAATACATCCATTATGCTGATTACGCATGACCTTGGTGTCGTAGCGGAGATGGCGGATTATGTTGTTGTTATGTATGCAGGAAAAGTCATTGAAGAAGCCCCGGTCATTGAGCTCTTCAAGCAGCCGAAGCATCCATATACCAGGGGGCTTTTGAAAGCTAAGCCCGTCATTAATCAGACCCAGGAACGTCTGTATTCAATTCCGGGACAGGTACCCAATCCGGTAGATCTTGGAGACAACTGTCATTTCCATGATCGCTGTGAATCATGCATGCAGATTTGTAGAGAGAAGACGCCTCCGCTCGGTACGGATCCTAACGGCCATAAGGTCGCTTGCTGGTTGTATGAAGAGGAGGGGAAAGCGTAATGAGTCAAGCACTGATCGAAATCGATGGTTTGAAGAAATACTTTCCCATCACCGGCGGCATATTGCAGCGGACGGTGGGCAATGTAAGAGCAGTTGACGGAGTCAGCTTTTCCATTAACAAAGGTGAATCCTTCGGGCTTGTAGGTGAATCCGGCTGCGGCAAAAGCACCATTGGCCGAACCATTCTCCGTCTGCTGGAGAAAACGGAAGGTAAAGTTATCTTTAATGGTCAGGATATCCATACATTGTCCAAAGAGAAAATGCGTGCACTGCGTCCGAAGATGCAGATCGTGTTCCAAGATCCTTTCAGTTCCCTGAACCCAAGAATCAAGGTTGGCGAAGCGATCGGCGAAGCACTCATTGACCATGGCTTAGTTAACCGTAAGGATCTTAAGGCTCGCGTGATTGAAACGCTTGAGATTTGCGGCCTTGCTGCCTATCATTATGATCGTTATCCGCATGAATTCTCCGGCGGACAGCGTCAACGGATCGGGATTGCCCGCGCATTGATTCTGAATCCAGATTTTATTGTAGCGGATGAGCCGGTCTCCGCACTGGATGTATCGATTCAGGCGCAAATCATCAACTTGCTTAGTGATTTGCAGCGCGATAAACAGTTGACCTACTTGTTCATTTCGCATGATCTCAGTGTTGTAGAGCATTTGTGCAACCGAATTGGGGTAATGTATCTGGGATCGATGGTGGAAATGGCTAGCAAGGAAGAATTGTTCCGCAACCCACTGCATCCATATACGAAAGCCTTGCTATCGGCTGTGCCAGTACCGGATCCAACGCTGAAGCGCGATCGAATTGTACTGAAAGGCGACATTCCGAGCCCGGCGAACCCGCCATCAGGCTGCAAGTTCCATACTCGCTGTCCGCTGGCTTCAGACCTGTGCAAGCAGGAGATTCCAGAGTATCGCGATATGGGTAACAATCACTTCGTTGCTTGTCACTACGCATAATATGACTCTTCATATCTAAAGTTTCTGACAACAACCAGAGCGATTATTAGAAAAAAATTTCTAGGGGGACTTCCTCCGTCTGCGGACGGACGGGGGTCTTTTTCATTTCTGAGTGGTTAATTGAACGTTTTTACAAAAATTCCTAATTAAAATTTTTGAAAAAAAGCAGACTAAATGCCCTCTTTATCCGTCTATTATTATGGAGGGCTAATTCTATGAAAAAACGGTGGCTTTGGTTGGTCATGATGTTGTTAATGATCGTCCCGATTGGGGCGGTTGTCATAGGAAATATAGAACGAGCGGGGTTTAAACCGAAGGTGGACGCGCGAGCGGTTGTCTTGATGGATTTAAACACCGGGCGTATTTTGCTCAGCAAAAATGGCGATATACCTTTACCGCCGGCAAGCATGTCCAAGTTGATGACCGAGTTGGTTATTCTGGATGATATCAAAACCGGAAACAGATCCTGGGACGATGAAGTCATAATAAGCGATCTCGCAACGGACGTCAGAGGGATTAAGATTGCCCTGAAATCGGGCGAAATTCTGACGGTGCGCGAATTGTTTCAGAGCATAACGGTTTATTCGGCCAATGATGCGGCCGTAGCGCTTGCCGAGCATTTTGCAGGCTCCGAGGAAGCGTTTGTCCGAAAAATGAATGCCAAGGCAAAAGAGATTGGCTTATCCAGCGCTACGCGATTCGTGAATGCATCGGGAGTCGAGCGAAGCACAGCCAACGATCAAGCCTGGTCATCGGAAGGGGAAACGGCGATGACCGCAGAGGATACGGCCAAGCTGGCAGCGCATTTGATTCGAAGCCACCCGGATATTCTTAGCACCTCCAGCAAGACCCAAACCAAGATAAGCGGACGGAATTTATATTTAAGCAATACCAATTGGATGCTGCCATCGGTAGGAGGCCCTTATTCCTATGAAGGCACTGACGGATTAAAGACAGGGTATACGGCGAATGCAGGATACTGCTTCACGGGAACTGCGGAGAAACAAGGCAGTCGGCTTGTTGCCGTTGTCATGGGTACCGAGTCCAAAGAAGCAAGATTTGAAGAGACGCGAAAGCTATTTGACTACGGATTTGCTAAAACGTTAACATGGAGAGAGCGGCTGGATGACTGGTTTCAATATTCGGGGATCTCAGCTGCTCTTACGCATGATAAGAGACCTGTTTAGCAGATCGCTGAAGATTTGGTAGATTTATAGAACTGCCCGCGAAGGGTTCACATTTGACAATAATCTGGTTTACAATAGATGATGTGTGAAACTGGCCTACTGATATGAAGTGAGTCAACGGGAGGAATTCCCGTTTAATAAGGAGAGGAGGGTGAGCCAAGTAGCTTGGGGTGCAAGCAAGGACCTTTAACGATCTGACTTATCCATTAATTTATTTTATAATAAAGAAGGAATTGAACTCATGAAGAGGAAATCAATATATATTACTCTCGCTTTGGTCATACTGCTTGGCTCAACCGCGTTTTTATTCAGAACGCAGCTAGCGGTTGTTGCATTTGATCTGTTTATGGCAAAGGATGTAGAGGAATCTTTACAGAAATCGTATAAACCGCTCCAGAGCGACAAGACACCTGAACCTGTTGTACTCCAGAGCGAGCCGTTCTCGGTTATGCTGCTCGGGAGTGACCAGCGTGAGGATGAACCTGCGCGTTCGGACACGTTGATCTATGCGGTTGTGCGTCCCATGGAGTCCAAAGTGCTCTTAATTTCGGTTCCAAGGGACACGTATGTCGATATTATCGGTAAGGACAAGAAAGATAAGATTAACCACGCGTTTGCATTTGGCGGTCATCAAATGGCCAAAGATACGATGGAGGCATTTTTTGAGGAAGATCTTAATTATTATGCTTCCATTAATTTTCAGGGCTTGAAGGATGTTGTTGATGCCATTGGGGGCGTGGAGCTGCCGATCGGCAAGGATATCGTTAATAAAGGCAGAGACCATGAGAAATTCACGATTGAAGCCAACAAACCGATTTATAACGGTGAAGAAGCATTGAATTATGTCCGTTATCGGGAGGACAGCGACTTTAATCGTGCGAAGAGACAGCAAGTGTTTTTGGACGTAGCGGCCAAGCGGGTGATGAAACTTGATCAGATCGGCAAGGTGCCTGAATTGATTGAGATCATGGGTGATAATTTCCAGACCGATATGCAGCCCAAGTTCATTATTGACCTGGCGAAGCAGATGCTGACCGGTGGCAAAGTGGATATGACCAGCTATACGATCATGGGGGAAGGCATGAAAATTGGCGGCGTCTATTATAACGAGCCCGACATGGAAGACGTGCAGGAAGCCCGGGATCTAATTGACAATTGGATGAACCCCGATACGCCGGCTGACCAACTGCTGCAGCCTAAAGATGCTGAGAAGCAAAAGTTGAAATAAATAAACACCGGTACACCCGGATGATGTCATAGTACGTTGCTTCATCTCAATCAGCAGTCGGATGGCTGCTGATTTTGTGCCCTATATAAGGAATCAGAATGACGAAGTTAACGTATGTATGAGTATGGATAGGGGAAGGAGTAACCTGCATACCTAGGCTTTAAATCAGGAAGGTTACTTAACATGACTTCAGAGGTTGGAGTCATAAGGAGGATAATGCATTATGAATATCGCTTTTTTTCTATTACCAAAGCAGGAAGTGATCTGTTTAACACTGGATTCTACGCTCAGGCAGACGCTGGAACGGATGGAGTTTCACCGATATACAGCTGTGCCCGTACTGGATAAGAACGGCCAGTACGCAGGGACTGTAACGGAAGGTGACCTGTTATGGCATATGAAGAATTCGGAAGGCAAAATCACTTTTGAGAACGCTTCGAAATTTTTACTGAAAGATGTTCCTTTTCGTATGGATATCAAGCCGGTGTCGATTGACGCCCGGATGGAGGATCTGATAAATCTGGCCAAGGTGCAGAACTTTGTACCTGTCGTGGATGATATGAACCGCTTTATCGGCATTGTACGCAGAAGCCTCATCATAGAGTACTGTGAACGAATTGTCTCCAAGGAGACAGTGGAGTCCCACGGGGCATCATAATCAAGCAGGCTTGAAAATAAACAAGGGCGTGGGACCACGGATGACAATGTGGGTAACACGCCCTATTTTTATAGAAACGGGATGCAGCGAAAAAGCGGGGAGGAATAACCGGGGCCCGATTGGAGTACAAAGAGAAGGTGGGTTACCGAGTGCCGACTGGGACTAAGGTTGGACAGGGTGCATGGGCCTTTGTGTGGGCGGCTTTTTTTTATGCTATAATGGAGAATAAAGCTGTTTTCAGGGAGAGATGGATATGCCAAATATGCCGAAGGACTTGGATGTAGCTAAACGTGCCAAAGTGATTGAGTGGCTCAAAACCGAAGTAATTGACAATGTATCCCGGTTATTCAAAGCTCTATGGGAAGGCAGCACTACAAAGGTTGGAGACAGTTTGGTAAGCCTGATGATGAGCTCATACATACTGGGCCGAAGGCTCGGCTTGACCTATCGGGATTTGGATGATCTCTTGTTAGAGAAATTGAAAAAGCATAAGCAGGAAGGACATCAGCTGGAAGATTGGTATCAGGATATTTCCGCGCTCGAAGAACATTTGCGTAAGAGGTGAACATATTGAAACTGCGCTGGACTACGGCGGTATGGAGCGTTATTTATTTGCTACTGCTGCTATCATTACTCACACCCTTTTCGATCGTAACGGCTTTCTTGTTAGTTCTGCCGGTTGCGATTCTGTTTACGGCTTTGAATACAAAATCATTTATCATGCATGTGGTGCCAGTGTGGCTGATCGCGCTTCTGATTCACCCCATTTATGTGTTATTTGCGATCTATTTTGCCATTCCGGGGATTGTCATGGGGTATTTGTACCGGAAGCGGAAGGCAGCTATGCAGGTATTGAAGTATGGAATGGCTGTCATGCTGGTGGAAATGCTCGTTCTGCTTATGATCAGCACAGCCTTCTTCCAATTAAATCTGTCGGAGTATGTGGATGAGATTGTGAAGATGACGACGGCTCCGCTCACTGAGATGGGTGTAGAAGGAGGCCTGGGAGGACAGTTCCTTGGCACCGAACTCGATACACAATTAATTAAAGATCAAACGATGCGCTTGGTTCCATTTGCGATGATTATCAGCTCGTTCCTTATGACGGTAATAACCCATGCTTTGGCTCGTCCGACGCTGGGCAGCATGGGCTTGTCCGTGCCGCGGCTGAAGCCGGCTAGAGAATGGATGCTGCCGCGTTCCCTGATCTGGTACTACTTGCTCATTTTTTTCATCAACATAGCAACCGTCAATTCGGACAATACCTTCATGAAGATGATAGTGGCAAACGCTACGCCTTTGCTGCAGATCTGCTTCATGATCCAAGCGCTGGGGTTCTTCTACTATCTCACTCACGAACGAAAGTGGCATCCGATTGTACCGCTTTTGACGGCTATACCGATTGTGCTGTTCCCGCCGGCTATGATTATCGGAATCCTGGACCTGGCATTTCCACTTCGTCAGGCGTTTAGTAAAACCAAAAGATAGGGTGATGAGTCATGCCTAAATTTCTGCAGAAGCGCTGGCACGGCTATCATACCGTCTGGGCGTTTGCGCTGGTGCTTCTGCTTGTTATTTTTCTGTCGTTCTACAATACCATTCTGGGGCTGGTAGGTCTGCTGCTTGCGGTGGTCGGCGGTTATGCGATGCTGAAGACGGAGATGAAATTCCGCCGCGAGCTGGTCGATTATATTGGGGATCTGTCATTTCGGATTCAGCGGGTCGAAGGCGAAGCGGTCAGCGTGCTGCCATTTGGCATTGTCCTGTACAGCGAGGACAAGACCGTGGAGTGGCATAACCAATTCGTGATCAATATGTTTCCACAGCAGTCGATGGTCGGCGTATCCTTAGATGAGCTGTTTCCCCAGCTGGTTGTCGCGATGAAGGAAGCCCAAGAGAAGAAGGATAACAAGGAGAAGCTGCCGAAAGAAATTCGTCTGGAGATCTCCCACGAGGATAAGTTCTATGGAGCAACGGTCATTCCGGATGAGCGATTAATCTATCTGGATGAAATTACCGAGCTGGCGGTGCTAAGGCAGCGGTATGAGGATGAGCGATTGGCCTTGGGCATTATCATGATGGATAACATTGATGAAGCCTCGCAGGGGATGGATGATCAACAGCGGACGGCGCTGATTGCGAAGGTAACCAGTGAGATTACCGATTGGGCGCGTGAATTCAACGTCTATTTGCGGAGACTTTCCTCGGACCGTTACTTGATGATGCTCAACCACAGGTCGCTTGATGCGCTGGAGAACAGCCGTTTTCTTATTTTGGATGAAGTCCGGGAGATGACCGCCGATCTAAAGGTACCGCTGACGCTAAGTGTTGGTCTTGCTTTCGGTTCAGACGACATTACGGAGCTTGGGCAGTTGGCACAATCCAGCTTGGATATGGCACTTGGCCGCGGCGGAGATCAGGCGGCTGTCAAAGCGGGCCAGAGGCTCTCCTTCTATGGCGGTAAATCCAATGCAGTGGAGAAACGGACTCGCGTAAGAGCACGTGTTATCTCCCATGCGCTGCGTGATTTGATGCAGGAGAGCGACAAAGTGATCATTATGGGTCATAAGCTGCCGGATATGGACGTGGTCGGCGCTGCAATCGGCGTGTTGAAAGCAGCTCAGATGTATAAAGTGGAGGCTTATATCGTGATGGAGGGAATGAATCCGTCCATATCGAGGCTTATGGAAGAGGTCCGGAAGGACGAAGCCTTAATGAACAGATTCATCTCCACCGAGCAAGCGATGCAGATCATGACAGAGCATACATTGCTCGTTGTGGTTGATACGCATAAAGCCTCCATGACGATGGAGCCGCGGCTGGTTCATCGCGCAAGCCGGGTCGTTGTAATGGATCATCACCGGCGCGGGGAAGAGTTTATTAGCGATGCGGTGCTGATCTATCTTGAACCGTATGCTTCATCAACCTGCGAGCTGGTTACGGAGGTGCTGCAGTATATTCACGAACGGGTATCCCTTACTCCGGTTGAGGCAACGGCCTTATTGGCGGGGATCACGGTGGATACGAAGCATTTTGCCCTCCACACGGGATCGAGAACGTTCGAGGCTGCCGGTTTCCTGCGTCGTCACGGAGCCGATACGATGATGATTCAGCGGGTACTCAAGGAAGATCTGACAGAATTTATAGCGAAGGCAGAAATCGTGAAACATGCTAAAATGGTATATGACCATATCGCTATTGCGGTATCGAAGAGCGGGGAGCCCATGCCACAGCTATTGATCGCTCAAGTGGCGGATATGCTGCTGAATATGACGGATGTGCAGGCATCGTTTGTCATAAGCGAACGAACAGACGGCAAGATTGGCATTAGCGCCCGCTCCATGGGCAAGATGAATGTTCAGATGATTATGGAACGTCTCGGGGGAGGCGGACATTTAACGAACGCCGCAGTACAACTGGATACAACGCCTGAGAAAGCCGAGGAGAAGTTGATGGAAGTACTGAAGGACATCGAAGCGAAAGAGGGGTTATTTGAATGAAAGTCATTTTCATAAAAGATATGAAGGGTCAAGGCAAGAAAGGTGAAGTGAAGGAAGTTTCAGAAGGATATGCAACAAACTTCCTGATTCCGCGTGGGGTCGCTCGTCCGGCAACCGACGGCAACATGAAAACGCTAGAGCAGCAGCAGGCTTCCGAGGAGAAGCGCAAGGCTCAGGAGAAGGAAGAAGCACAGGCGCTCGGCAAAAAGCTGGAAGAGATGACGGTTGTCCTGAAAGCTAAAGCTGGAGAAGGCGGCCGTCTGTTCGGCGCCATTACCAGCAAACAAATTGCTGAAGCGCTGGCAGGACAGAAGATTAAAATCGACAAACGCAAAATTGAACTTAGCGATCCGATCCGCAGTCTGGGTGTTACCCAGATTCCGGTGAAGCTGCACCCTGACGTCAAGGCGACGCTCAAGGTTCAAATTACGGAGGAGTAATATGGGAGGAGAACTCTATTTCGATCGGGTCCCCCCGCAGAACCTTGAGGCAGAGCAGGCGGTGCTGGGTGCCATTCTGCTGCAAAGTGAAGCGCTGATTACAGCGATGGAGCGGGTGCAGGCCGAGGACTTCTACGACAAAACGCATCAGATGATCTATGAGGTTATGGTGCAGCTCGGGGAAGGCAATCAACCGATCGATCTGGTGACCCTTACATCTCTCCTGCAAGATAAAGGGCAGCTGGAAGAGGTCGGAGGTGTCAGCTATTTAGCAAAGCTGGCCCATGCGGTTCCGACGGCTGCGAACGTGGATTATTACGCCCAGATCATCGAAGAGAAATCGATGCTGCGGCGGTTGATTCGCACCGCAACACAGATTGTCAGTGAAGGATATACCGGAGGAGAAGATGTATCCGGTATGCTCAGCGAGGCGGAGCGGCGCATTCTCGAGATTTCCAATCGGCGCACGGGCAGCGGATTTATTGCGATCCGCGACGTGTTGATGGAAGTATTCGAGAAGGTGGAGGTTCTCCATCAGAACCGGGGGAATACAACGGGAATTCCATCCGGTTTCGTGGACTTGGACAAAATGACAAGTGGATTCCAGCGCAACGACTTGATCATCGTAGCTGCCCGTCCTTCCGTAGGTAAAACCGCGTTTGCATTGAATATTGCCCAGAATGTAGCCATTCGCGCCAAAGAAACCGTAGCGATCTTCAGTCTGGAGATGTCAGCGCCGCAGCTTGTACAGCGTATGATCTGTGCGGAGGCTAACCTGGATGCAGGGGTCATGCGTAACGGTGATTTCAAAGGTGATGAGGATTGGTCCAAGCTTACGATGGGCATCGCAGCTCTGTCGGAAGCCGAGATCTACATTGATGATACACCGGGTGTAACGGTTGCCGATATTCGTGCAAAGTGCCGTCGTCTGAAGAAAGAGAAGGGTCTTGGCATGATCCTGATCGATTACCTCCAGCTCATTCATGGGCGCGGCAAGGCCGGGGAGAACCGGCAGCAGGAGGTATCCGAGATCTCACGTACGCTTAAACAAATCGCCCGTGAGCTCGAAGTGCCGGTTATCGCGCTGTCACAGCTCAGCCGGGGCGTGGAGCAGCGTCAGGACAAGCGTCCGATGATGAGTGACCTTCGGGAATCCGGTTCGATCGAGCAGGATGCCGATATCGTTGCGTTCTTGTACCGGGATGATTATTACAATCAGGAAACCGAGAAGAAGAACATCATCGAGATCATCATTGCTAAACAGCGTAACGGTCCTGTAGGTACAGTGGAACTGGTCTTCCTAAAGAACTTTAATAAATTCGTCAATTACGAGCGAACGCATGCCGACGCCTTTGCTGCCGGATGACGAGTATACAGATTAGCCGCGGTTCTTAGGTGTCTTAACAATATCCGGGGCAGCTTGAATAAAGCTCGAAAGACCAGGCAGATATCTGCCGCTGGTTGTAAGCTAAGGGCATTTCTTATGGCGGTTCCCCAAATAATGCTGCAATCATTCGATAATCTCGTCCTAATTCCGAACAATCGTACACACTGATGTGCGATTGTTCGTTTTTGTATTTGACTTTAAAAATGGGGACTGTTACACTGGTATTGCTGCTTTAGTGCAGTGAGGTTGAAATTTAATCAGTTTGTAAAGGTTATTTCATCAGTGTTTCGCGAAATATTAAGGGTGTAACAGCCCGGGCGGAGGAATGAATATGTCAACGGTAGTCGTTGTGGGAACACAATGGGGAGATGAAGGGAAAGGGAAAATCACGGATTATTTAGCGGAAAGCGCTGACGTGGTAGCCCGTTACCAAGGCGGCAACAATGCTGGCCACACCATTCTGATTGACGGTAAAAAATTCAAGCTTAGCTTGATTCCATCCGGAGTATTCTATAAAGATAAAACCTGTGTGATCGGAAACGGTATGGTCGTTAACCCGGCTGCACTTATTGAAGAGATTAATTATATTCATGATAACGGGTTCAGCACGGATAATCTGGTCATCAGTGATCGTGCTCATGTTATCATGCCTTATCATATGGTATTGGATGCTCTGGAAGAGGACCGGAAAGGTCCGAACAAAATCGGTACAACCCGCAAGGGAATCGGCCCTTGCTACATGGATAAAGCGGCACGTAACGGCATCCGGATCGCAGATCTGATGGATGCGGAAGAGTTCGAACTGAAACTTCGCCATCTGGTGAAGGAGAAGAATCAAGTCATTACCCAGGTGTATGGCGGGGAAGCACTCAATGTTGAAGAGATTTTAGCGCAATACCTGGAATACGCCGAAATCATTCGTAAATATGTGCGTGACACTTCCGTCATCCTGAATGATGCGATCGATGAGAATCAAAAAGTCTTGTTCGAAGGCGCGCAGGGCGTCATGCTGGACATCGATCAAGGCACGTACCCGTTCGTTACGTCTTCGAATCCTTCTGCCGGCGGCGTATGTATCGGCTCCGGTGTAGGACCATCGAAGATTCAGCAGGTGATCGGTGTGGCTAAATCCTATACGACGCGTGTAGGGGACGGACCTTTCCCAACGGAACTGGACAATGAAATCGGGGCGTACATTCGGGAAAAAGGACATGAATACGGCACGGTAACCGGACGCGCTCGCCGCGTAGGCTGGTTCGATAGCGTAGTTGTACGCCATGCCCGCCGTGTGAGCGGAATTACCGGCTTGTCCCTAAACTCGCTGGATGTGCTGAGCGGTCTTGAGACCGTTAAGATCTGTACCGCATATAAATTCCGCGGTGAAGAGATTACGCACTACCCAGCAAGCCTGAAAATGCTTGCCGAGTGCGAAGCGGTATATGAAGAGCTGCCAGGCTGGAGTGAAGACATTACCGGCGCGAAAACGCTGGAGGATCTGCCGGAGAACACCCGCCGCTACGTAGAGCGCGTATCCGAGCTGACCGGCATTCCGATTGCCATCTTCTCTGTGGGTCGCAACCGGGAGCAGACGAATCAAGTGCTTCCGATTTACGAGAAATAATCAAGCGTTGGACCAAGTGAAGAGAGACTAGAAGTTCAACTTCAATGATAAGATTCTATGAACCTGCCGATGATCGTGTCGGCGGGTTTTCTTTTTGGCAAAGAAGGTGGAGATCAGAACGCATCCTGCCGATAACATTGATGCCTAAATGTGGAAGAATTTGTCCCTGCATTTGAATAATATTATCCCTTAGCCGGTTGTCCATCCACCCTATAATGGAGAGAGACATAGAGGACAGCACGCTGATATTTGGAATTGGGGCTAAAGGCAGCGGGTATATGCAGTCAGATCAATGTAGGGTGGACAGAAGCCATACGAATTCAATGAGGCGTGTGGTCTTCTTGAGAGCTGGACAAGGTACATGATTCAGCATAATAAAACCGGATTCATCTACTAGGTTGCTAGGGATGGTTCCGGTTTTTTCATTTTGGAATGGGCCTAAAACTAACGGAATCATGAAATATATCAAATGGAGGTAGAAAAAATGAGGGAAAGAGGATTGAAGCGATTCCGAGTCGTCAATACTGGAAAAAGAAAGCAATTATCGCCATGTCATTTCAGAGCATGTATGAGGAAGGAGGAATACGGGATGAAGTGGACGAAATGGCTGCTGAAAGTTAGCTTGACCGCCATCCTGGTGAGCACGCTCACGATTGTGACAACAGGCATCGTGGTCAATGCCTATATTCAATCGGTGTTGTCCAGTTTTAACATTCAGCTGGAGACGGAGCCGATGGGGGTTGGGGGCATTATGATGTCGATGCTGGGCATGGGATCCGGCACCAAGCCGGATGTCGACAGTGTCAACCCCACGGAGGATAACAATAGGGCAGAAGATAAGAATGCCACGTCCGATGAACCAACGCCAGGGAGCGGCTTGGATCGTAATGGAGGGGCACAAGAGGATGACGAGGCGAATTCGAACCCGGCGGGAACGACGGGTGAGCCGCCAGCTGATGAAGAGGCACCTGATAATTCCTTGCCGGTGATGGGCACGAATACGACAGAGTTGCCTGACGATTCCTCGCTGGAAGATCAGGAGATTGTGATGACACCGGGGGAAATTGTGGATCGGAAGGACAGTTTGCCAACAGAGGAGAAGGAAGAGATTTTTACCATGCTGATGAATAAACTGCCCCAATCGGAAATGCAGAAGATCTCCGCGGCGATGGAGGATGGACTGACCGCAGCGGAACTTGCGGACATCGAGCAGGGCATATCCAAATATTTGAATGCCGAGGAATTCGATAAACTGATCACCATGCTTAAAGAATAACGGTATAACGGCTATCAGGCCTGTTCTGTCACTGTTTTGTCACTGACTTGCGGAGGTTATAGATTAGGGAAAATCAGGAAACCCGCGCCCAGCGCGGGTTTTTCGCTGTTTTCGTAAACTTGAAATGATTGTAATGGCTATGTTAAAGTATACGAAGATCGAAAAGGTTAAAATTTTGATACCTTTTGACAGGTTGTGTCATATTCAATGCTAAGTCAGCGAGTTCAAATGAACAGATTCTTACATATGAACAAGGCTTAAAGGAGAGAGACATGAAAGGATCTAAGGGGAAACGGTGGATGGACAGCCTCTTGCGCAAGCAAGCAGCCGATCATTCTGCCCACAACAACAACTCGAATCGAGAGCCCTCGGAGCCGTCGAATCCACAAAAACGGGGATGGACTTCACCGCGCAGGTGGATTTGGATATCGGCAGGGGCATTGCTCATAGCAGGATCGATATATACGGGCGGAAAAGCGTATGTGAACGCGAATACGGTTCCGTTCTATCATGTGTATGTAGATGGAAAAGCCATCGGTACCATTCAAGATGATGCCCAGCTTGACCAGCTGCTCAAAGAGAAGCAAAAGGAGTATCAGCAGGAGCACCCTGATGTACTTATGGTGCTTCACACCGACGGCATTACAACGAAGGCCGATCGTTCCTTTAAACCTGAGGTGAACAGCGAGGAGACTCTCCTAAAGCTTGATAACATGCTGAAGGCATATGCCCGCGGTGTGGAGCTGAAGGTGAACGGCAAGACAGTTGCCATCGTCAAGGATCAGCAGGCAGCCAAATCTGCCGTCGAAGCGGCCAAGCTGAAGTTCGCTCCGGCAGCTGCCCAGAAGGAGAAGACCCAGAGGGTCGCTTTCACGAAGACGTCGGCATCGGCATCGAGCAAGAAGAGCGATGACGGAAGCGGGCTTCAGTCGGTAGATATTAAGGAGAAGATCTCGCTTGCCAACACGAAGGTCGACCCGAACAAGGTGCTGGATGTGGAAGAAGCAGTGAAGGTGCTTACGGGCACGAAGGACAAGCCGGTGGTATACACGGTGAAAGAGGGAGATACGATTTCCTCAATTGCGCAGCATTTTGGCATGAAGTCTGCTGACGTCATGGCGCTGAATCCCGGGCTGGAGGAGAAATACGTTCAGATCGGGGCCGAGCTGCAGGTAACGAAACCGGAAGCGCCGCTGACGGTAAGAACGGTGGAGACGGTGTCGGAGAAGCAGCCAAGCAAGCCGGAAACGGTTGTCCGCAAGAGCAGCGAGCTTCCACTGGGGAAACGAAAGGTCGTTCGTCCCGGGCGGGATGGCGTCAAAACCGTTGATTACATCGTAACCAAAGAGAACGGCAAGGTCATCTCTAAGCAATGGACAGGCCAACAGGTGGTTCAGGAATCCCTGCCGGAAGTGGTGTATAAAGGCACCAAGGTAGCGCCTAAGAAAAAAGCGGCAACGGTGACCCAGAAATCCAGCGGCAGCATGTTCGCATGGCCGGTCAGCGGGGCACGCATTACGAGCTCCTACGGTCATCGCTGGGGAAGAAGCCATGAAGGTGTCGATATGGTTGGCGGAAGCACGATTATGGCAGCCGCCTCGGGCAGAGTGGTCTTCGCCGGTCAGCAGAGCGGTTACGGCAAGGTCGTCATTGTCGATCATGGCAATGGATATCGCACCCTGTATGGGCATATGAGCAAGATTTCCGTGAGCAACGGACAATCGGTTGGACAAGGCTCCAAGCTGGGCGTCATGGGCAATACGGGCCGTTCTACTGGAACTCATCTCCATTTCGAAGTGCAAAAAAATGGAGTTGCCCAAAATCCGATGAAATATCTGTAGTTCTGTGTTATACTAGGTAAACCAATGCGACATAAGCCATTATTGGTTCATATATCATAATAGTGAAGATGGCCGCTCCTTAACGGGGGCGGCCATCTTTGCGTCTTGCAGGCGGTGATTTGGGGATGTGGGACAGAACGGGAAATAATCTGCAGTGGGGGCGCAAGCGGTGTCCTTCTCCGTCGCTGTTGAATTCGGAAAACAGGAATGTTGCGTAAGATGAGATTTTCCGAATTCAAAGGCGATCGCTGCCGCTCTCCGAATGACACCGCTCGCTGCTGCCGGAGGTTTTCCCTTATCTGTCGAATCCATCCCCGTGCTTTCCGCCGGGAAGCGGTTGGCCGCCCCCCTGAATAGGGGTGGCCGTTGGGAGGCGGTGTGGGTGGGAAACATTCAATAAAAACTATTCTCTTTTGTAGGCGTAGACTAGGAGATTAACCAACGACAGTATCACTACAGCAATAAACATATTAAAGGATACAGCGTCGCCGCCGGTTCCCAATTCATCTGCAAGGTAACCTATTTGATAGGTTAGATGAGCGGATACTGCCAAACTAATAAGGGTAATTATTGCGATTGTAAAACCATTGATTACTTTATGGCGATTCCGAAAAATCATGATGAACAATGTGATGATCAGAATGAGGATAAACAGAATATATATGGGTCTAAAATGAGTAACTATATTTGTACTTTCCATCCAAATAACTCCCCCCTGTATTTATAGATTGAGCTCTGAATCTTAACTTAAATAAAACGGATGAAACTCCCTCAAAGGATGATCCCATCATAATCCAGAAAAGTTATGAATTTCAACTATCGAGACGGTCTTACAAGTGAATGATTCTATCCTTATCATCATTTCAATCCGCATACTCATGAAGCAAAGGGAGTCCACACTGGTGTGTAGCGGCGGCAGGTGTGGTAAAATGGGAAGAAGATCGTTTAAGCGGTGAGTTCAAAAAGTCAAACTTTCAGCACCAAGAAGGTTGGATGAAGCTAGGGATTGAGGAGTGGAGCGTACGTTTTGGGTACGAGAGCACCGGAAAGCCCGGTTGAATTCAAGATTCGATGTCGAGTGGGCTACTAGTGCTACTTCGTGATCAAAGAGGGACTTTTTGAACATCCTCTTTAAGTGAAGGTATGAGGTGAACAGGACGATGCAGGGAACCATTCTGGTGGTGGATGACGAACAACCCATCGCCGATATTTTAAAGTTTAACTTGGAAAAAGAGGGCTATGAGGTCATCTGCGCTTTTGATGGCATTAGCGCGGTGGAGATTGCGCTTACGAAGCGGCCGGATTTAATGCTGCTTGATTTGATGCTGCCCGGAAAAGACGGAATGGATGTGTGCCGCGAGGTACGTGCCGCGAACCTGCAGATCCCGATCATCATGCTGACGGCAAAGGACGGGGAGATTGACAAGGTGCTTGGACTTGAGCTTGGCGCGGATGATTACGTGACGAAGCCGTTCAGCACCAGAGAAATATTGGCACGCGTGAAGGCGCATCTGCGCCGTCAGCAAAAGCCGGACAATTCAGCAGATAACACAGGCGGCACAAGTGCAGGCGGACAAGGCCTGCGGCTGTTTGAGCTGTTCATTGATACCGATATGTACATGGTATATAAAAGCGGGGAAGCGCTCGATCTGACGCACCGCGAATACGAGTTGGTGTATTATTTGGCCCGTAATGCCGGTAAAGTGATGACTCGTGAACATTTGCTGCAGGCGGTATGGGGGTTTGAATATTTTGGTGATGTGCGGACCGTGGATGTTACCATTCGCCGACTTCGCGAGAAGATTGAAGAGAATCCGAGCAAGCCGGAATATATCCTGACTCGGCGCGGTCTGGGCTACCTGATGCGCAGCGCTAAAAACGGAGGCCTGTAATGAAGTGGCTGTCCTTCTTTCGCACCATTCAGGCGAAGGTCATCATCATTTATGTCCTTCTCATTCTGATCGCGATGCAGCTGATCGGGGTGTATTTTGTTAGTGCGATGAAGAACTCGCTGACCAGCAATTTCACGAAGGACTTGCAGGAGCGCGCAGAGCTGATGTCGGTTCTGGCGGCCAAGACCCTTGGCGGCGAGAATGTTACGGAGGAGGACCCGTATGAGAGCCTGCGCGTCATGGTGAACAATCTGTTCAATCTGAACGGAGCCGAGATTCAGGTACTGGATTCCACCGGGCGGGTACTTACGACCTCGCTGCCCTCCCATGCCGATTACGTGAACACGAAGAACACGCAGACGGTTGTCAGCCGGGCCTTGCAGGGCATACAGGATAATGAAGAGTACATTATCGATGATGATAACATCCGCAAAAAAGTGGTGGCCAAGCCCGTCATGTACAACGAGAAAATCGTCGGCGCGATTTATATCGTAGCCAGCATGAGCGAGCTGTATAGCACGATGCAGCGGATCAACAATATTTTTATATCGGGCATTCTCTTGGCCCTTGGCTTGACGGCGGTGCTTGGCGTCATCCTGTCGCATACGATTACCCATCCGATCAAGGAGCTGACGAAGCATGCCCGGGCCGTCGCGGACGGCCGGTTTACCGAGAAAACGCCGGTGTTCGGCAGCGATGAGATCGGCCAGCTCAGCCAGGCGTTCAACTATATGACCAGTCGTCTGCGCGAAGCCCTCTCGCAGAACGAAGAAGAGAAAGAGAAGCTGGCATCGATTCTGACCAATATGAGTGACGGCGTTATCGCAACCGATGAAGCGGGACGTGTCATCCTGATGAACCGGCGCGCCGGGGAAATGCTGGGCGTGGAGGGAGAAGAGCTGGCAGGACACGATATCGTGTCCCTGCTGGGGCTTGAGGAGTCCGAATCGGAGGCGCTGGCGCGCAGCGAAGGGCACGATTCCAAACTGCTGGAGATTGTGCCGCGCGAGGGCAGCGAACCGTTTATGATGCGTGTGACCTTTACTCCGATTCATCGGCGGGAAATCGGCATCACCGGTACGATTGCGGTGCTGCAAGACGTTACGGAGCAGGAGAAGCTGGAAGCGTCGCGGCGGGAGTTCGTGGCGAATGTATCCCATGAGCTGCGTACGCCGCTGACCACCATCAAGAGTTATACCGAGGCGCTGGAGGATGGGGCGCTGGAGGATAAACAGATGGGGCCGCGATTTGTCGGCGTCATCCAGAACGAGACCGGCCGGATGATCCGGCTGGTAACGGACCTGCTGCATCTGTCACGGCTTGATTCCAAGGAGGCTGCTCTGCATAAGGAGCCGACGGACATTGTGGAGATGCTGGAGGACGTAGGGGACCGCTTCTCATTCCAAATGAAGCAAAAGCATATCCGCACCATTATTGAGGTGAAACCGGGCGTATCGACAGCTATGCTGGACCGGGATGGCATTGATCAGGTTCTCGATAACCTGATATCCAATGCCCTTAAATATACGCCAGACGGAGGCACTATCACGATGGATGCAAGCATAACGGAGGAAGGCATGCTGTCCTTATCGGTAAAGGATACCGGGATCGGCATTCCGAAGAAGGATCTGGACCGGATCTTCGAGCGCTTCTATCGGGTAGATAAGGCCCGGACGCGCAATTTAGGCGGAACAGGCCTCGGATTATCCATTGCCCGGGAAATTGTCAGGGCACATGGAGGTTTTATTACGCTTCAATCCGAGCTGGAGAAAGGTACCACGGTGACCTTTACCTTGCCCCTGGATAACGAGGGGAGGGTGGTAACGTGAAGGAACGATTAAAGACCATTCTGTTGGTTGTGCTGGTCGTGGGCAGTTTGCTGCAAAGTTACATTTTGATTTTCCGCTTCCCGGGCAGTGATTCGGTTGTGCAATCCAAGAACGCCTATATCCGAACCGAGGAAATGGGCCCGGAGGAAAAGGCCGAGAATCTGCTCTTCCCCGACAAGATGATCATTCATCTGGGCGAAGACCAGCATACGGTGTTCTATCCGAACGATACGTTCTACAATCTCGTATATAACAGGCTTAAAGGGAGGACCTTTGATAATTTTCAGCGTCGGATGGTCAGCAATATCGACTGGGCCAAGGTTCGCTCCGAGAATCGGGGTATTGAGCTAAGCTTTGATTCGGGCATTCCGGTTACGCTGCTCCAAAGAGTGATGCAGATCGTCCCGGACACCCTGTTTGAAGGGGAAAGCATCAATAAAATATGGCTGTACAGCGTGGAAGGCGAAGCAAAGATCCATGTCATGTTTTTCAGCACGGAGGGCGATGTGGTCTATGAAGCCGCGCAGGCGGATTTGACCGTCCAGGATGTGGATCAACTGGTGGACTTCGGGCTGAGCTGGACGCCTTATAAGATGGTGGATGGCCGGTATTATACCCCGGCGAAGGAACTGAATATGGTCAGCATTGAACTGCCGATTGGCGAATATACGGTAGAGCAGATGCAGCGCAGCCTGTTCTTTGACCCTAGCATCACGCGCAATATCCGGGAAAAAGACGGCTCCGAGATTTATACAGACAGTAAGCGGAGCCTGCAGGTGGATCAGGGGCAAAAATGGATCAGTTATACCGATCCGGCTGCGCCGCCATCCGGTGAGAGCAGCCCCGGCAAGGATGTGCTGTCCGCCATCGATTTCGTGAATCAGCACGGGGGCTGGAATGGCACGTACAGGCTGGATAAGGCGGGTGAATCCGAGGATCGAACGCTGGTGAAGTTCCAGCAGTATTATGGTGGATTCCCGATCCTGAATACACCGGGCTTCCAGTATGGTGTCATGGAATTGGATTTACAGCAGGGGACGGTAACCTCGTATGAGCGCTCGCTGCTATATCTTGAGTCTGCTGCCTTGAAGAAACAGATGGTGAAGCTGACAGGGGGCGAGGCCTTGGAAGTGAAGTTGAAGCCATACATTGAGGAGAAAAATATGGTTATGGGTCTGGATCCTGCCTATTTACCGGTTCGGACGGGAGAAGGGCTGCTGCTGAAGCCTGTATGGGCCTTAGAGCTCCAGAACGGGTCGGTTATCACACTCGAATAATGATAGAGATCGGTATTGAATTATAAGGAGGGAAAATCATGGATTGGGGCCGTGCCAAAAATGTATTGATTTACGCGTTTTTGCTGCTGAATCTGGTGCTGGGCTATCAGCTCTGGATGGATTACCGCGAGCAGGTCGGCTCCAATCTGGATTTTACCTCGCTTTCCGAGAGCACGCAGCAGGTGATTGAGGAGAATAGGATTCAACTGCTGAGCCCGATCCCGACAGAAACGCCGCAGCTCCCCAAGATTAATTATATCTACAGCGCGGAAGCGCAGGGAGGGCCGGTAGGGCTGGAGCAGCCCATTGACACGGAGCTGATTTACGCCGATGAGAAGGAATTGCGGAATGCGCTGGAGGGCAAGATCAAGGATCTCGGGATTTATCGCCATGATCCGCAGTCGGATAAAGAGAATATCATCGTATTCCGGCCGCTGGTACAGAAGGAATGGCCGCTGTTTAATGTGGAGTTGGAGTTCATTTACGAATCCCAGAAGATCCATGCGTACCGGGAGCCGGTGTTCGAGATTATGCCAACCGACGATATGGAGGAACAAAAGGTTCTGCCCGCATCCAAAGCTTTGGAAACGCTCATTGAACGTAACTTCATCCCGCCTGATTCGGCGGTAAGGGACATTCAGCTAGGCTATTATGGACAGTTGTTTAATACGGAGGACCAGTTAGCAGCACCAACCTGGCGGTTTACATTGGATCATGGCGAGATGATCTATGTACAAGGGATCAGCGGGGACGTGCTGACGCCAAAAAGCGATACAACAAAGGAGTAACAAGACTATGGGGATTTCATTTTCCGTGCTGTCGAGCGGCTCAACGGGCAATGCGACCATTGTCCGCAATGAGGATACGACACTGCTGATTGATGCGGGCTTAAGTGCACGGCGCATCGATGAGTTGTTGAAAGAACGCGAAATGATGGGGGAAGAAATCGACGGGATCCTGGTCACGCATGAGCATTCGGATCATATCCGGGGGCTTGGCGCGGTTGCGCGCAAATATAATCTGCCCATCTATGCGAATGAGAAGACGTGGGAAGCGATGAGCAAGTCGCTGGGCAAGATTGCGGAAGAGAACCGGATTGTGCTGGAGAGTCATGAGGTCAAGGATTTTGGCACGCTGCGGGTGGAGCCGTTTGAAATATCCCATGACGCTGCGGCACCGGTCGGTTATTGCTTCTATGACGGCGACGAGAAGCTGGGCGTTGCCACGGACCTCGGTTATGTCAGCGATAAGGTGAAGAAAGCGCTGGATGGATCGGATGTCCTGGTGCTGGAAGCCAATCACGATATCGAGATGCTTCGGATGGGACGCTATCCGTGGAATACCAAACGCCGGATTCTCGGCGATATGGGGCATTTGTCGAATAATTCGGCAGGCGATGCCTTAAGCGAGCTGCTGACGGGGGATACCAAACGAACGTATCTGGCCCATCTCAGCCTGGATCACAACATGATGGAGCTGGCGAGAATGACCGTCCGCGATACGATGGAGGACCGCGGCTGCTTCTTCAAGGACAGCGAGTTTAAATTGTGTGATACGTATTATGACCGCCCGACCCCTTGGGATAAGGTGGGCGAATAGGCATATGGTCGACAGCCATCCAAGGCATGCCCCGGATCACACACCGTACGCACAGGGAGTTTAGATAACGACATTCTTATCAATGAAGTATTCCTTTTTGAGCAATTTTATATTAGTTATCATTATATAGACATAACTAAAACAGCCCCACTATCATAGGGAACTATGATGTGGAGCTGTTTTGCTGTTTTAAGGATACCGAGTTCCGAGAGACGAGGCTCGTTTTAACGCTTACTGAGACTCTCTTGTGCCATACGCACCATCTCCCGGACCATGGAACCGCCAATCGCACCGCCGACTTTGCCGGCCTGCCCGGTGGTCAGGTCTCTGTTGTCGCCCGGTTTAAGGGGGACACCGAGTGACTTGGCCACCTCATATTTGACGTCCTGCTGTCTCTGCGGGTCCACTTGATAGCCTTCGTTCCGCATGACGTCGGTCATGAATTGCTGCATTTCGGGACTCCGGCGCCGCCTTGATCTTCTTGCCATCCCATAACCCTCCTTGCAGTATGGTTTCCCCTTCATAACATTCCCTGCGGGTCACCTGCAGATGAATGGATAACCTAACCAGTTCAAATATGAGGGAGAGCTGAAGAGAATGGAACCGAGGCATTCGAGTAGTCCAAACGGGATAGGCCGATCTTGTCTGTAGGAGCGAAGCGTAAGGAGGCTGGAAGTTTTTTCAATGGATGGTGTAGGAAGAATAAGTTGCGGGGAATCCAAATAGGAATGATGTGTGGGTCCCCGGAGATCCTTCGACTTGCGGTTCAAACAGGATCGATTTCGTCATGAAAGACTGATGGTATTGCCATTTTCTTTACACAATTGTCCGGTAGTATGTTAAGGGGGAATGTGCGAATGAGGGTTGCAGGCTGTTGGGGATAGCGGATATGCCGGAAGAGAAGTATTTGGACCATTGAAGAAAATCCCTTCATTATGGAACCGTTTGGTCGTCTGTTACGTATACAAGGTTAATATGTTCATCCGGGCTATTCATTGTTATGGATTGAAGAATCTGTCATTATACCGACTCTTAAAATTGCCATCAATTTGGCATTTGTTTTTATCAAAGAAAGCTGACGTGAACCTCTGTTCGTGTGGTACAATAGGAACACTAGAAGTTCTGAATGCTTCTGTTAAGCACTTGCATTGAACAAGGCACCAGGCATTTCGCATTTTTAAAATACGGATGGCCCAAGTTTTCCCATCTTTTTTTAGAAAAAACAGATGTTTCGCGCTTAAGTCGCCCTGTTTGTGGTAATAGAAGAATACAGGGTTTTTTTTGAACTGTCGGGTGGCAATACATACCTTTTATGGAACTAGATTTCAGGCGATGGATTGAGATATTCGATGTAGAGCGATATTTCGATAAAAGTTCAAATAGAATGCTCAAAAATGCAACTTTTTGAGCCGCTGAAGAGTCATTACAATAGAGAGATATTTACAGGTGGCACGCTGCCGATTTCATAGGAAGCTAGATACACTCGGTGCAGGGCAGGTTGTTATGACGACAAGATGATTTCATAGGTCAGTCGGTAATGGCGGAGAGTCTGAAGCTGGTAAAGTATCTTGACGCGTAGCAACCATGGGGAGAGAGGGATCGCAATGGGATTATTTGACGATGATTTCTATTCAACTAAAATTTCCAGACGGAGCAAAAATACCAGCGAGGACCGACCTGAGCGAACGAAGTGGCGGACGACCCGCCGTAAAAGGGGTTTATCCACATTTCAGATTTCCGCGATTAGTTCTGTGTGCAGTGCTCTGATTGCGGTGATGTTATTCAGCTTCATAACAGGACATCCAGCGACCTCTTCACCGATTACCATGATTAATGGCAGCCATCAGCTGTCCACGTCCGATGGAGATCCCTATGAACGGATTATTAGCGCTGCCCAGAAGGTGCGTCCGGCCGTTGTTAGCGTGCTGACGCATAAAGAGACCGTGCTTCCTGAAGAGGAAGGTATCGAGGGTGAAGGTCTGGAGGAGCAGTCCGACACGCTGTCTGAGGATGAAGGGGACTACGAGCTTCCGGAAGGGTTCGACTTCGGCGAAGATTTTGATTTTGGCGAAGATTTCGGCGGTTCACAGGAGGACGCCCTGGGCTCTGGCGTTATCTTCAAGAAACTCGAAGGCAAAGCCTTCGTGATTACGAATAACCATGTGGTGGAAGGCGCCGACTCCCTGGAGGTTGTGCTGGTAGGAGGCGAGAAGAAGAAGGCGACCTTGGTTGGCACGGACAACGTCAGCGATATTGCCGTTCTGTCGATTGACAGTAAAGGCATCGGAGAGGTTGCAGAGTTTGGGGATTCCTCCAAGCTTCGTCTCGGCGAAACCGTCATCGCCATCGGCAACCCGCTGGGCCTTGGCGACACGCTCACATCCGGGATTGTCAGCTATACGAACCGTGTGATACCCGTATCCTTGAACCAGGATGGCATCTACGATTGGGAGCAGGAGGTCATTCAGACCGACGCTGCCATTAATGAAGGGAATAGCGGGGGCGCTTTGGTGGATTTGAACGGTAAAGTTATCGGCATCAACACGATGAAAATTGCAGACACCGGCGTCGAAGGCCTTGGGTTTGCGATTCCGGTCAATGAAATTACGGAGGTTGTAACCGAGCTGATGCTGAAGGGGCATATTGCCCGCCCTTATCTTGGCGTATACACCGTAGACTTGAGTAATCCGTATGCTCCGTTGAGTAAGAAGGAGAAGGAGGGCCTCAAGCTGCCGAAGTCCGTAACCGAAGGCGTGGTCGTTCTGGATGCGCTTGGACCTGCGCTGGATGCGGGTCTGCAGCTGAATGACGTGATCGTCAAGCTGGATGGCAAGCCGATTACGACAACGCTGGAGCTGCGCAAGCACCTTTACTATAACACGAAGGTAGGCAAAGACCTGGACGTGACCTTCTATCGTGACGGCAAGCTGCAGTCGCTGAAGGTGAAGCTGGAAGAGAAGCCTGGAGAATAAGGCAGGCTGGATCGGCTGACTTGGTTGGCCGAATCACTGCGGATTTTTTGGAGTGAACGTGCTTGTCCATTGTTTAGTGCAGCATTCATGGGTATATATTATGGTTAGCGTTGAATAGTATCCCATATAGAGAGATTTGAAAAGGGTTAGATACGAGCCGTGAAACGGCCGCGAAGAAGAGCGTGGATTACGCTCTTTTTTGCTGTCCGCATTGAAATGATGGGGGTAATAAGGACTTTTGATGTGAAATCCATGGATAGATAGGAAGCTTTTGAGGATTGAAATCCGGCCGGGATGAGCAAATGGGTTAAAAACATTTCTTTTTCTCGTAGAGTGTGGTAGAACAGAAGAGTGGCTATACTGGTTTGAAGATAAACACAACATGAGGCGAAAGATAGAAAGGATGCATAGAATGTACGTCGTATGCAAGGAACATGTGGAACTAGCGATCGAAAATTTCGTGGATGAATATGAGGATGCCCCGGATATTGTTGATCTGAAGGAGACCGAGTTTTCGGACTGGGACCCACCGGTGAAGTGCGCGGAGTGCGAGAAGCATGCTGAGTTTTTAGTTGTGTAACGTGAACATGTTAATTAAATAAATAATGCGAATGAGAAAGCGTGATGATTTCACGCTTTTTTTGTTTAGACGTTCTTGAGGAGCGGTTTCGTTCATGAACAGCCTTTTCATGGAGTGTACGAAGAGGTAAATAATAAGTACGGCCAAACATTCCGATCGTTGTCTCTGGAATGAGCAACCGGCTTCGTTGTACAGACCTTCATAGTGTATGATGGATGTATAGATTACAGCGAGGCGCGATAACCTATCGTGAATGGAGACGATCAGAAATGGGTGACTACAGAAGATCATGGGAAGACGAGATCAGTCGGGCAGCTGATGAGGCCTATGAGAAGGAAATGGATGAAATCAACCGACAGCTGAAGCAGGAAATTCTCATCGCTCTGATTGGTGATGTGAACACAGGCAAGTCCTCCACCATGAACCGGATCGTGGGCGAAGAGGTCGCTGGCGTCGGGGCAGAGCCTGGAGAAACGACGGAAATTAAACCGCATAAGTACAAGGAACATATTTACTTCATGGATACACCCGGGTTGAATGATGTGAACACCGCGAACTCGGAGATAACCTTGAAATACTATAAACAAGCGGATATCGTTCTATTCTTCCTGAACGCTGCGGGCACGGTCTTCTCCGAGTCGGAGAAGAAGTCCTTTGAGATGATTCAGGCCGTGAACACAAACATCTTGATCGTGCTGAACAAAATTGATGCCGCAGATGAAATCGACCGTCTGGTGGCGCGGATCAGGAAGGAGACCGGAGGGTGCTATGAGGTTGCGCCGGTATCCTCACGGACGGGTGAGAATATCGACCGGCTGCGGAGCAGCATTCTGGAGATCCTTAAAAAAAAGTCTAAAGACATTCTCTTTGCCAAAAGTATCAAGGAGAAGTCGGCGACTGCCAACGGATGGATTATCGGAGCCTCGATCTCTGCAGGAGCGGTAGGCGCATCACCTATACCGGGATCGGATATTATTCCGATTACCGGCATTCAGGTGAGCCTGCTTACCAGGCTTGCGGTGCTGTACAATAGGCCGATCAGCAAGGAGACGGCGAAGGAACTGGTCATTGCCACGATATTTGGGAATATCGGCAAGAGCCTTTTTCGGCAGATCGTGAAAGTCTTCCCTGGAGCGGGATCGGTCGCCGGAGCGACGGTAGCGGGTGCCACCACCCTGGCGCTTGGTTATGCGGTGAAATACGCTTACGAGCACAACATTGAGATCAATACGGCGAATATTACGAAACTCTACAAGAAGTTCAGGGATAAGGCGGGGACGGAATCGGAATCCAAGTCCGAGTAAGTATGGAGAATCATGTCATATGCCCGCACGGATGGCGAATGGAATAGAAAAAGGGGCCTTGGGGCCCCTTTTCATAGCTGCGAGATAGCAGCGACATTATCATGATTTACTTAATGGCAGCCGCGTAATCGGCTTTTGCTTGCTCCAGCATTGATTTCCAATCCGGGAAATCGGTTTCTCTTGAAACATGACGGTCAAACAGTTCATCCGGAATGTTATCGATATCTTCGTGCGTTTCCACTTGGAAGTTACCTTTTACGACAAAATCCCCAAAACTGCTGTGGGATGAATGTTTACGCATAAACGATTCATTGAACAGCTTTTCCAGAGAGATGTTATCCGGATCCTCCTGTACCGATTTTTGGCCTTGTAATTCCTTCAACAGATCATCAAACGACATGGGCTTTTGCTTTCTCAGAGTACCACTCCTATAACTAATATTTGTGTTCAGTATAACATAACCGGATTTCTCATATACATGACAGCATCCGGAAAGCTTGGCACGCTGTTATCGTCTTAATAACGAAGACCAGGTTTGTTCCAGCCAGTGATCAAAGTCAGCGCCTTTGTCACCTTCGTACGTATCGTAGATGTCGACCCTCATTTTTTTTAATTTCTCTTTGAAGTCTTCATACGTGTGGTCACGGGGAAGGCTTTTTTTGATGCGCAGCAGCACCTTCGAAACGTCCTTCATCAGCTCGCCTTTGGGTCTTTCCGGCATCTGCACGTTCTCCCCAAAGGCCAGGAGTTTACGATAGGCTGCCTCTCGCACCTGATAAACCGCATCCGTATTCAGTCTATGCAGCAAGATATCAATGGATTTCTGATTTTTCCAATTCCCGAGCGCTTCCACCGCGTCTAACCGTTCTCTCCAATTGGCGTTCCGGTTGGCGGAGCTTTTGAGCTCCTCATAATTCTCGGGCATATCCGTTATCAATTCTTGATTGTCCAATCCGTTCATCTCCTTCAATATGATGTATCAGGTCGATCTGTACCATATGTTCATTATGGGGTACCTTTATGATTCTCGGCTTCCGATGTACCGTCTGCCTGCTTGGCCCCTTTACTGGTATAAGGTTTGGGTTTACTCTTCGCTCTTCTCGCACTTGCATCCCAACGGCTCCAGCCCTTCTTGCCCGTGCCTCTGCCTGTTCCGCCCTTGCCCTTGGATTTACTCAATCAATCACTCCGTTACGGTATATTCTTGTCCCTATATGCTGATTGTTTACCAGCACTGTTGAAATATACACTGTATTGGGCCATATGTATAGGATACCACGGAAATCAGCATAAGAATCGAAATATATGGGCAAAAATTCCGGTATTGATATAGGCATGTCTTTCGGTTGACTAATTTTTCCCAGCGTGGTATCTTATTTTTGAACTGACCAGTCAGAATAAGAACGGTGAACTGAAATATAGATGTGAAAGGGCCGATCCAATTGTGAGCAAAGATAAAATTATCCAAGCAGCCATTGAAGTATTCTCCGAGAACGGATATCACCGCGCAAGCATGGACGAGATTGCCGCCCGCGCACAGGTAGCCAAGGGGACGCTGTACTATAACTTCCCGGGTAAATCCCAGCTCTTCAAAACGGTGGTGAAGCAGGGCTTCGAAGATATCATGCAGCGGACGGAGGCGGATCTGAATTCCTCCCTGCCAATGAAGGAGAAGATTGAGCGCACGATTCGCCATCATCTGGATCTGTTTCTCGAATCCCGCCATTTCTCGCACATCGTATTTAATGAGATTTCGAACGGCATCGAGCAGGATGTCCTGGATGAGCTAAAGGAGCTGAAACGGAAGTATTTAAGCTTCCTGGCCAGCATCATCGAGGAGGGACAGTGTGAAGAGAATCTGTGTCGAGCCGTTGATCCCAATCTGGCCGCTGCCAGCATCGTGGGTACGCTGGAGAGCACCTGTAATTATTACCTGAATCATCAGGATACGTATTCGCGTGAGGATCTGGAGCGGTTCGCCTTCACGATGATTACTCAAGGCCTGTTTATATCGCTTGATTAAGCAGGGCCTTCTTTTTTTACATGCATATAACTGACCAGTCAGTTCAAATTTTGCGATAGAAAGCGAAGGTGTTAAGCATGGAATGGAATAAGAACGGTTTACTCCCGCTGGAATGGTTCCGCCAGATGAGAACGGAATCACCGGTGACGACGATGGATGGCCATGGAGCCTGGAATGTCTTTAAATACGAGGATGTCAAAGCCGTCTTCACGAACTACGAAGTGTTCTCTTCCCAAGGGGGCTCTTCTTCCGATGATCCGATTGAATCCAGTGTTCTTCGGCAGGACCCGCCGAAACACCGTCAGCTGCGTAAGCTGGTATCCCATGCTTTTACGCCTCGCATGATTGAATCGCTTGCCCCCAAGATCCAGGAGATTACGACATCCCTGCTGGACGAAGCGGAGAAGAAGGGGAAGATGGATATCGTGGCCGATCTCGCAAGTCCGCTGCCGATCACGGTAATCGCGGAAATGCTCGGTGTATCGATGGAAGATCGGGAACGATTCAAGGCCTGGTCGGACGCGTTGGTGGGTGACAATGGGGAGGCTTATTATCAGTGCCAGCGCGATATGAGCGAATACTTCTCGGAGATTGCCGAGAACCGGCGTCGCCATCCGCAGGAGGATCTGATCACGAAGCTGGTGGAGGCGCGTATCGACAATGAACACCTAACCGAACTGGAGATTATCGGGTTCTGTATTCTCCTTCTCGTAGCGGGTAATGAAACAACAACCAATCTGATCTCATCGGCGGTGCTTGCCTTCGACAGTCTGCCTGAGGTCCGGGCAGAGGTGCTTGGAGACTCAGCGCTGCTTCCAGGGGCAATCGAGGAAGTCTTCCGTTACTTCTCGCCTGTTCAAGTAATGTTCCGCAGCGTGAAGCAGGACACGGTGCTGCGGGGGCAGGAGCTGAAGCTAGGGCAGTACGTTTATATCTGGATGGCCTCGGCCAACCATGACGAGGATGTGTTCGATCAGCCGGATGTATTCAACATCCACCGCAACCCGAACCCGCACCTGGGCCTGGGAAGCGGCATCCATTACTGCATGGGCTCCCAGCTGGCCCGTATGGAGTCCCGGATTGCCCTTCAGACCTTGCTGGACCGTTATCCCCAATTTCGTCGTGATCGCTCCGTAGAACTGGCACGGATGGATAGCACGATTATGTTTGCGCTGAGAGAGCTGCCGATCATTTTAAAATAGATACGAAGAGAAGAGTTGCTCTAGGGAGAGCGGCTTTTTTTGATATGTTTGAGCTAATGGAACTCACATGAGGATGAAGGCTCTCTCAGAAGGTGGGATGGGTATCGGGTATGTCCTTTAATTGGTGGCGGTACAATGTTAGAATGAACGACATAACAGCAGAGTTTAAGGAGCGAAAATACGCCATGAATATACAGATCGTATGCGTAGGCAAGTTGAAGGAGAAGTACCTGGTGCAGGGCATTGCCGAATACAGTAAGCGTCTTGCGCCTTACGTGCGCATGTCCGTGCACGAGGTGCCGGATGAGAAAGCGCCAGAGAACATGAGCGAAGCGGAAATGCGCCAAGTGCAGGAGAAGGAGGGCGTGGGCATTCTCAGCCATATCAAGCCCGACACTCATGTCATCGCCCTTGCGATCGGCGGCCAGCTGTGGTCCAGCGAGGACCTGGCGGCCCATATGGACAAGCTGGGCACGTACGGGACCAGCAATGTGTCCTTTATCATCGGCGGCTCCAACGGCCTCTCTGAGGACGTGCTGAAGCGCGCCCAGACGAAACTTAGCTTCGGGCGGATGACCCTGCCGCACCAGCTGATGCGGCTGGTGCTGGTGGAGCAGATTTACCGGGCGGTGAAGATTAATCGGGGGGAACCGTATCATAAGTGACGGCGATAAATTGGGTTGTGTGGGGAGTTGAGAGTGTTGGTGATCGTGTGATATAAAGGAATGTCAGAGCCTCTGTTACCTTGAGTTTCAGGGGCTTTTAGTTCTTTCTGACAAGGGAATTTCCAAGGAGTTAATGGATCAAATTCCTGACGGTTCTTCTGATGATCTGGTATGGAAATTGAAAGGTGATTTTTCCTGAATTTGATTCCAGTAAAATAGTAAGCATTGAGGAGAAAGCGGCTGGAAACACGGACGCAGCGCACCCTGAAGTAGGCGATACACTGCTGTATACGATTAAAGCTCGAAACACAATTGCAGACAGCACGGTGAAAAATCTCATGGTTTCGGATTCGGTTCCTTCAGAACTGGAATATGTACCGGGCAGTCTCACCGTGGACGGCGTTTCTGTTACGGATGCTGAAGGGGACGATAGTGGTCATTATGCATCAAGCCAAGTTGTCGGCGAGTTCGGTGACGTCTCGGATATGGATTGCCATACGGTTCAATTTAAAGCGGTCGTACAATCTGGACAAGCGAGTAAGGAAATTATCAATATCGCCACTGTAAATGGCGACAATGTCGCTACACCGGACAGGCCGCGAGCAGAAGTGGAAATATATCCACGGAATCCGCATGTCGAATCGGAGAAATTTGCAGCAAATACGAATGTAACCAAGGCCACGTATGAAGTCGGGGATACCATCTCTTATACGATTCGTGTGAGAGGTGTGGTTAACGATACTTATTTGGAGAATCTGACGATAACGGATACTCTGCCGGCAGGGCTGGAATACGTTCCGAGCACCTTAAAGGTGGACGGTGTATCTGTCACGGATGCGGATGACAATGACGCTGGTTATTCGGTTACAGGGCAAGTATATGGTTCATTTGGCAATGTGAAGGATATGAACTGGCATACGCTGGAGTTCCAGGCTGTGATTCAAGCGGGAGAAGGCGGTCAGACGATCCAAAATACTGCGTTAGTGAAAGGTGACAATATTGACCAGCCAGGCACACCAACGGAAAAAGTTATTGTTGAGCCAGAACCACCTGTGGAGCCGCCTGTCGTTGAATCCGGGAAATTGGCAAATGATCTGAACGGAGGCAGCATCGAAGTCGGGGATACGATTGAGTATACGATCCGTGCCCGCAACACGGTTTCTGGCAGCCAAGTAACCAACCTGGTGATTTCGGATGAACTGCCGCAAGAGCTTGAATACGTAACAGGGACATTGAAAGTGGACGGCGTCTCTGTAACGGATAGCGCTGACAGCGACAGAGGCGAATACGTAAACGGTAAAGTTAAAGGAAGCTTTGGAACCGTGACGGACACTGCTTGGCATACGCTGGAGTTCCAGGCGAAGGTTGTCAATGGTAAGCATGGCGACATCATTAAGAATGTTGGCGTAGTTAACGGAGATAACCTGAATGTTCCAAATCGTCCGAGTGAAGAGGTCACGATCAATGAACCGAATCCTGTCGGTCCGGCTCCTGCCTTGGAATCCGGGAAAGAAGTTAAGGATCTTAATGGTGGTACGATTCAAGTCGGGGACGTGATCGAATACACGATCCGGACACGCAACACCGCACCTGCGACTTCGGTAACGAACCTTGTGATTGCGGACGAACTGCTGAACGAGCTGAAATATGTGGCAGGCAGCTTGAAAGTGGACGGCGTCTCCGTAACGGATGCCCCAGACAGCGATAAAGGCTCCTATGCTGACGGTAAGGTTAACGGACAGTTCGGCAACATTACGGATACCGCATGGCATACCATCGTGTTCCGTGCCAAACTGATAGCAGGGCAAGACGGGCAGACGATCCGCAACGTAGGTGAAGTAACCGGGGATAATCTGATCGATCCAGATCATCCATATGAAGATATCATCATTGGTGGCCGAAGCGGAAGTAATCCAGGTATCCCAGGAGATACGAATGATGGATCTACCGATAAGCCGAATCCGGGATTTGGGGATTCCGATTCTGAATCCCCAGACTCCAGCCAATCCGGAGGATCCAATGGTTCGGATGACACGGATGTGGCCGGTGACTCGGAAGCACCTGGGCAATCCGGTAATTCGAATGACTCGGCGAACGTAGAGTCCGGATACAGTAAAGGCACAGGTAACAAGTTGCCGGATACAGCTACAAATATGTACAACTATTTAATGGCTGGATGCATCATTTTCTTTGCAGGACTGTTCCTGTTAAAGAGAAAAAAAACATAAATATATAGGTGAAAAGGGCAACCCCTCAAGGTAAGCTTTAGGAGGCAGTTGTTACTAAAATAGTACGAAGGGACCGGAGGAATCCGGTCCTTTTCGTTTTATATATGGAATGAATTTTTAGGCGCGGCAGGTTAAAACTCTCGGTAGGGAGGGTTATAAGTAAATTATCATTAAAAGGCATGGAGCTAATTATCAACTTTTTCGCCGATAGACCCGTTAAGCTGAGCCGTATCATAAGTGACGGCAAGTTTTTTCGGGAAAAGTCTACATGCTCTCCATTCGTAGCTTGCGAGCATAGCTCCTGAAGATGGCGGGTGACGATCTGCTCAACGGTCTCCGGTGTGTAGAGCTCCGGGCGGAGCAATGCAAGGATTGTCAAGCCTTCGACAATCGCGGCCAATCTTAATGTTTCGAGTTGTCTGCCACCGAATAACGATGGAGTTCCTCTCCGAAAAAGAAACTGTACAGGCACTTTCGTCCAGCATTCACCAAGCTTTTCATATCAATCGTCGCGGTGTTGAACCGTAACGTAGGTAAGGACAAGTTTTTGTTCTAAACAACCGTACTATAAAAAACGGCGAAATTATGGAAGTTGACTGGAACCGGGCGGGTACTATGTCAGTATTCCCATTACATCGTTCAAGGCTCGGCTAGCTCTTGCTTTGTTTTCTTCAATCTCTCTCTTCATTTGAAATCTGAGCCCTCAAAATTCAATAAATTAATGCATAAGGGCCTTGCTTCTGCCGAATATGATAAAAACCTCCGTCTATTTCTAATTAAGAAAATAAGTCCAGGGTTTTATAAACAATAGGTGATGAATAGCCGATAATTATTGTGCAGGTCAAACTATACTCCATTTGTTACCATGCAAATGGTTTCTTTATTTCTGATTTGCATACTACATCATCCTAAATTAGGGGGTTGTATTAAGACTAATCATTATTTCATTATTCGATACTAGTTTAGAAGAATGGAAAGGTGTGTGATAGTTTGTGAAGATCATGAGAAGACACAAGAGCAAGATGGTTCGCGGATTGTCAACGGCACTCTCGGCCCTGATGGTTACAAGCACGCTTTCATTGCCGGGCATCATTCAACCTCAGGAAGCCTACGCTGCGGAAGAGGTTACCGTTACGGAGGATGTTTACCCCGGCGGCGTAAGCGAAGGGCTCATTTCATGGGTCAATATCGAAGATAGCATGAACTTGGCAGCGAATAATATAAGCATTACATCATTAACCGACCTCGTTGACCTAGATCCTGATGTTGAAAATGATAATGTGTGGACAATTACCAATCCCAATACACTGGTAAAGGGCGCCATTAACTTTAACAGCGGGATTTTGATCAATAGCACCAAAGGCTATTATATTAGAACTCCATTCCAAACGACGGATACGGCTCGTGAAGTTTTCTCCATTCAGGGGCCATACGAAGGAACGATGAGCAATTTTCCGTGGCATTTTGGGGGACAAGGTAGCGGCGATACTTTCACTTCAGGCTCGATCGTAACCTCGTTTGGCAATGCGGTATCGGATGTCTTATCAGTTAATAATGCAAGCGGACAATATGAATTAGGGACGGCCGATATATTTAATGTTCGGCGTACACAAAATTCCTTTGGCATGTATTTAAATGAAAAGATGTTGTCAGAGAAAACGCCGACCAGTAATGCTCCAAGCTTTAACAAAGCTTCGGCTTCCGGCGGCTATTACTTCGGAGCGGGGCATAACCGTCGTTTTACCGGCCTAATGACGGAAACCATACTTTATGATCGGGAATTACAAACCTACGAGAGAGATAAGGTTAATAGCTACCTGGCACTTAAGTACGGGATCACGTTAACTCACGATTATGTAGCAAGCGACTGGAACGGAACTGACGGTACGGTGTTCTGGAGCTCGACCAATCATGCGGATTACAGTAACCGTATTACGGGAATCGGCCGCGACGACTTTGGAGCGCAAAACCAAAAACAATCCAAATCGCAAGCCAAAGGCGCGAATGTAACGATTGCGATTGGAAATACGATTTATTCGGACAATACGGATAATATCGCAGAAATGGTGGACAACTCCTATTTTGTGTTCGGAGATAACGGTATGGATGACACGGCGGATTACGCCGATACGTCTATCATCAAGGACGGTATTTATGTGAAAGTGATGGATCGTGCCTACCAAGTGGAAAAAACGAATTGGAATGATCAGTATATCACGCTTCAAATCGACGATGCCGAAGGAATAAAAGCAAGCCATATAATCATTAGCAATGATGAAACGTTTGATGCTAACGATTCCTTCTATCCTGTAATCGGCGGTAAGGTTACTTTAGACAGTGCAAGCCTGGAGGACGGCTCCTTCTTTACGTTTGCGGCTGCTTATCCGGAACTGGATAATGCGCAGTTGCAGTTAGCGGAAGCAACGGATGGCCATACGCTGAATCTGACCTTCGATCGCGATGTCACGTTGGAAGATTTGACGGGCTTCACGATCATGATCGGGGACGCAACGTATGGAGATCTTACCGGCATTGCTTATACTGTTGACGGGTCGACCATTTCGATTACGTTAACGGAATCGCAGTTAGCGTCCGGCGGTCAAATCTCCGTGGGTTATGACGGCAGCGGCAGTCTGAAAGACGGCGAAACCGGTATTCCTGTAGAGCTGTTTAATGACGTTGTGATCACGAATAAGTTTATTTTGGATAAAACAGTTAATGAGGCTTTACTCATTACCGACCAGGATTACACGGAAGCTTCTTGGCTAGCCCTGCAAACTAAAATCGGGGAAGCGGAAGCTCTTATAAACAGCACGGAGGCAACGCAAGCCCAAGTGGATGCGGCTATAGACGCATTGCAGGCAGCTATTGACGGTCTCGAAAAGAATCCGCCGATAGCGGAAGCCGGAGGCTTCATCGAAGGCTCGAATACGATTGCGATTGATTTCGATAAAGCGGTTAAGTTTAATCTTGGTGCCGGAGAAGCGGCAACGGACGGATTTACGGTAACGGTTAACGGAATTGCAGTAACCGTTCAAGATGTCGCAGTAGACTCGAACGATCCGACGAAGGTCATCATAACGCTGCCCGAGGGAACCGCGCTGTCAGGCGACGACGAGGTACATGCGAATTATGACGGCGGCATCGGACATCTGATCGGCGCTGAAGAAGAAGGAACGGCTGTCGGCGATTTCAGCCTGAACGCTGAAGATCCGTTTGCCGCTGCTCTGCGGATCACCGAACCAAGCGAAGACACCGTATATATCCGCAACCCGGAAATTAAAGGGGAAGTGGAGGCGGGTTCTGAAGTTACCGTTGTCATTAAAGATGCGGGCGGACAAGCGGTTCTAGGTGCGGGCGGCATCGCCACGGTAGACGAGAATGGCAACTGGTCGTTTACGCCAAGCGTAGATTTGACCGACGGCAGCTATACGGTAGAAGTCACGGGGGTCAAAGGCAGCCTGACGGCTGCAGAGACCAAATCGTTGACGGTGGCCGCTTCGGCCCCAACGTTGACCATAGAGGAACCAAGCGGCACGGTTGTGACCGAATCCAAACCTGAATTTAGCGGAACGGCAAGCCCGGGCTCGAGCATTACGGTCGCGATCAAGGATAAAGACGGCAATATCGTGGATACTCCGACGGTAACGGTTCTGGAAGACGGTACGTGGAGCTTTACGCCGGATAACGAGCTGGCTGACGGCGATTACACGTTTGAAATTACGGCCGTGAAAAACGGCAAGTCCGTTACCGAATATAAGTCCGTGACGATAGCTGCATCGAATGCGGCCGTGCTGGATGATTTACAGCTTTATGATGCGGAACATGGACCGATCACCCTGACACCGGCGTTTACCGGAGGCACCTACGATTACACCGTTACTACCGTAACGTATGCCGTATATACCACGCCAATCTTGAATAATATCGCCGGTCAGGATCCGAACGCCAAAATCGAGATTTCGCTCAACGGCGGCTCCTGGATGGAAACGGACAATGGAACGGTGAGCGAAGGCTTGCCATTGAACGAAGGCGCCAATACGATCGTCGTAAAAGTTACCGCGAACGGCCGGGAAACGTTATACAAAATCACAGTTAACCGAATCAGCAGCGGCGGAGATAACGATAACGACGATGACGATGACAACAAAGGCAGCGGCGGTGGAGGAAGCACGACTTCACCTACGACTTCTTCCGAGCTCGACGTCACATTGAACGGCAATGACAATGTCTTTGCAACGGGTACGGCTTCTACTTCGGGCGGCCGGACGATAACGGCGGTTAAGGTGGATCAGGACAAGCTGGCCGATGCCATCTCGGAAGGCACAGGTCAGAGCTTGGCGATTCATTCGCCGAAGGAAGGCGATATGACGGTGGAAGGCTTGACGGCGGACGCTCTGCAGCAGCTGAGCGATAAGGGTGCCAACCTGGAAATCGGCAACCTGCTGGCGATTTATCCGGTTCCTGCAGCTAATATGGACCTCTCTTCCGTAGCAGGTCAATTGGGGAATGCAGAGCTTAGCGATATTGCCGTAAGCATCGACATCAAGCGTTCTTCGGAAGACCTGATTGCTTCGGCGAAAAGCCTTGCAGCAGCAGAAGGCTACGAGCTGCTGGTGGACCCGGTCGATCTGGATCTGACGTTTAGCCATGAAGGCGAGACGGTAAGAATCGGTCAGCTGAGCGGATATGCGCCAAAATACATCGCAATTCCGGAAGGCGTAGATCCGAACCGGATTACGACAGGCGTTATCGTTAACCCGGACGGCACCGTATTCCATGTACCGACGGTCGTAACAAAGATCGATAATCGGTACTTTGCACTCATCAATGATCTTCGCAGCAGCGGCTCCTATTCGGTCATCTGGAATCCGAAGGATTTCGACGATGTACAGTATCATTGGGGCAAAGAGGATGTCAACAATATTGCTGCAAGACTGAGTCTGAAGGGGAACGGAGATAACACGTTCTCGCCGAAGCGCCATGTGACACGCTCTGAATTTGCTGAAATTATCGTGTTGGGCCTAGGCTTGATGCGTCAGGACGCACCGCAAAACATCTTTCCAGATGTGCCAGCTTCGGCATGGTATCGTAATGCCGTAGCCCTTGCGGATGAAATTGGTATCGTTCGTGGTTATGATGACGGCAACTTCAAAGGCAGTCAGCAAATCACGAGAGAGCAAGGTTTTGCTATGATTGCCCGCGCGTACCGCTTGATTCAATCCGAAGATGTGCCAAATCAGGAGCAGATCGCTTCTACACTGGCACCTTATGCGGATGGGACAAACGTAGCGGGTTGGGCACAAGGCGATGTTGCTCAGCTGGTCAATGCGGGAATTATCCAAGGCAATGGCCCTAAACTCCTTAGTCCAAAAGCAGAAATGACACGTGCTGAAGTAACTGCACTGATTGCTAGAATGCTGAAAGTGACTAATCTGATTGATAAATAATGAAGTAACTAAGAACAACCATTGATGGCATGGAAGTCATCAATGGTTGTTTTTCATTTATTTTTAATCATGCATAGTTGGACCTTTTTCAGTATCCCTCTGGATGGCGATATTCGCCGATAGACCCGATAAGCTGAACCGTATCACAAGTAACGGCGAAGACATCAAAATTTTGGGTTAACAGCATTCACCAGCTCCATTAGGGTTGGTGATTTTTTATTTGCATTAATTAGCGAAGATGCCTTTTGTTTGGCGTCCCCATGGTGTGTGCCCGAGGGATTTGAAAGGTTATTACTACGATGCCTCCAGTAGTATTTATTTTGGTGCTGCTGATAAAGTCATAAATTTCCCGATTCGACAAATGGATACAAAATACTACAAAGATGAGTCTTTAGAGCCTAACTTATAAACCTTTTATAATATACTTTTAGTTTAATATTTAAATTTTTCAAATATATCAAACTCGTACGATAATGGCAAACCCATTGAAAGATGGGGACGCAAAGCTAAAGGGGCTAACGGATTTGCTGAACATGCAAATGCTACTGCCAGCCAGCTGCCGAATACGACGGAAGAGCCTCCGTCTATTAGCGTATGCCCGCTTTTGGATGGAGGTTTTTTTGTAATCTTAAAAAGAGGAGGGCTGTTTTTACCGTGAGGGTGTCCGTCTGTTTTGAATGGCGAGACGTCCGCATAACAAATTGGATTTGATAGTTATCGGCGATTACAATGCCAAGATGCGCTGTATTTGGACATGGTGGAATGGCAGAATCGCAGATCAATTTGCTTCGAGGTAGCTCAACAGAAAGAATTTGCTTTTGTCAGGAGGAAAGAAAAAAAGATGAAAATAAGAAATCAAAGAAGGTTATCTCTTCTAATGACAATCGTTATGGTATTGACGATGTTACCTTTTTACCCGTTAGAAGCAAGAGCAGCAACCACGCCAACACTTAATCTTGGTAATCCTGTTAGTGTAACCGAAGCAACCTATCAACTGCCCAATGCCACATTTGATAGCACAGGCGCCATTAAAGATGCGGGCGGATACTTTACTGTGACTGTAAATAGCGGCTCCATTGCCGTTGGGACGGCTGCAAGCGGAATTACCGAGTTGACTGAGGGTATCAAAATTAGTGGCATTGTTACTGACAAGTCTACACCTACCAATAGAGTGTTCAATTTTTCAAGTAATACGACGTACGAAGACATTCAAGCTGTTATTCGAAATATGAAGTTTACACAAGATCCTGGGAAAACGCAGAGTGTCACTGTAAACGTAGTACCAGGAGCGCCATTGACCGATGGAAAAACCTCGGTACGGACCTACGATGGACGCTATTTTGTATATGTCGCCAGACAGAGCACCATGACATTTAAAGATGCTGTAACGACTGCAGCGAGTAATAACGGACATCTTGTAGAGCCAACAGCAGATAATCCTGGGGAAATGTTTGCGATTGCCAATATGTTTGAGGAGTTTAAGAGCCCCTTTGGAGCTAGTAGTTGGAACTTTTTAAGTTTTATTGGCGCTACGAAGACTGAAGCACCTAACTGGGACACTGAAACTTCTACCGTGAGCAAATATGTATCAAACGGTCTGCCAACAAATCTGGAGACCTCAAAAGAATTTGTACCCAATGGACAATTAACCCACCTCACACTTCTGCTAGACACCACGAATCATAAAATTGGTTACTTGGCCGTAAATAATACACACGGAGGCTCCAGCGCATATAAAGACCCGGGAGTTATTGTTGAATATAATTCCGGTGTCATTAGTGACTTCATCACGGCCACACAAGATATCGAACTTCCAGTGATGGGCGGCAGTGTAACGATCGACGGAACAGCCGAGGTAGGCGAGACATTGACCGCGAACGTAACCGGGATCACATATACCCCGAATACGACAGACAATGTGCCGACCATCCAGTGGTACCGTAATGGCGTTGCTATACCGAATGCAACCGGCATAAGTTATACGCTAACGGCTGACGATGTTGGGACGGCCATTACCGTAAAGGTCACCGCCGATGGTATACATGCGTCAGGCAGCGTGACGAGCGAAGCCGTGGCTATGACAGATAAAACGCAACTGCAAGCTATGGTCGATAAGATAGCGGGTGAGAACTTGCAGCCGGCGGATTATACTCCGTCAAGTTGGCAGTCACTGCAGGATGCATTGACAGAGGCTGATCGCGTTCTGCAAGATCCGGATGCCACGCAGGTGGAGATCGACCAGGCGAATGAGAACTTGACGAATGCCTACGAAAATCTCGTAACCATTGACGCTGTTCTGGACAAGCTTGACCTTCGAGTTGCCAATTCGACTAATCACGAGGAGATTGAACTATCTCCGCCATTTAACGGCAATAAGTATCTAAATTACAAGGCTTCCGTAACGGAGGATGTTTACAGCGTTGCTGCTGCCATTGAACTGGTGAATCCCGACAGCAAGGCCAAATTGAGCTTTAACGGCAGCGAAGTTTCCGATCCTTCCGATTGGAATGACCTGCAGCTTCAAGTAGGCCTGAATGTCATTCAAGTTGAAGTGACGATCGGAAACAGAACGAACATCTATACCGTTGAGATTGTAAAAACCGATAAAACGGCACTTCAATCGAAAGTAGACAAGATCGGAACACTAAATTCGACCGACTATACTCAAGAGAGCTGGGACAAGCTTCAAGAGGCTTTGAAAGAAGCTAACAACGTACTGAATGATCCGAAAGCAACCCAAGAAGAAGTGAATAAAGCCCTTGAAGCATTAGAGAAAGCCCAAGAAGGACTGGTCCCAGCGAAGACTCCTGGAAACAATGGCGGCGGAGAAACAACGTCACCGGGTACCGGTTCAGGGACTAATTCTGGAACGGTTTCGACTCCAAACACGAATTCTTCCGGCGTTACCACTACGGTAAACGGTAAAGATTCTACGTTCGCCACCGGAAGCACCAAGACGGAAGGCGATGGAAACCATACGACGGTTCAAGTCGATTCGGGCAAGCTGTCAAATATTCTGGCTCAGGGCGATGGACAAAAACTTGCCATTCGCGTTCCTGTCGGTGGAGACACCAAGGTACAGGGCTTGACGGCAGCTGATATTAAGAAGCTGGCCGACACCGCCTCGACGCTGGAAATCGAAGATTTGCTGGCGATCTACCCAGTTCCCGGCAAGCAGTTGGATCTGGACGCGATCGCAAAGCAGTGGGACGCAAAGCTTGAGGATATTGCAGTAAGCATCAACATCAAACGCTCCCCTCAAGATTTGGCGGACAGTGCCCGCAAGCAGGCGGCAGCCAAAGGTTACGAGCTGCTGGTTCATCCAGTGGACCTTGACATGACCTTCACGCATGGCGACAAAACGGTTCGTTCCGGGCAGTTGAACGGATATGCGCCGAAATACATCGCGCTTCCGGAAGGCATTGATCCGAACCGCATCACGACAGGCGTAATCATCAATCCGGACGGCAGCGCATTCCATGTCCCGACGGTCGTAACGCAGATCAATAACCGGTACTTCGCACTCATCAATGATCTGCGCAGCAGCGGTACCTATTCGGTCATCTGGAATCCACAGGATTTCGATGATGTGCAGTATCATTGGGGCAGAGCGGACGTAAACAATATTGCCGCAAGACTCGATCTTGAAGGAACCGGCAACAACACGTTCTCGCCGAACAAGAATGTAACGCGAGCTGAATTCGCCGAAATCGTGGTTCTCGGTCTCGGGTTAATGCGCCAAGACGCAATGCAAAATATCTTCCCGGACGTACCGGCTTCCGCATGGTATCGGAATGCCGTTGCGCTTGCTGATGAATATGATATCGTTCGCGGTTATGCGGACGGCAGCTTTAAAGGCGGTCAGCAAATAACGAGAGAGCAAGGATTTGTGATGATTGCCCGCGCGCACCGTATGATCGATGCGAAAGCTGCACTTAGCGAAGGGCAGGCGGCATCTGTACTGTCCCGATACAAAGATGCGGCTGACGTAGCAGCTTGGGCAAGAGCGGATGTTGCGCAATTGATCACTGCGGGAATTATTCAAGGCAACGGGCCTGAGATTCTAAGTCCGAAAAAGCAAATGACCCGTGTCGAAGTAACCGCACTGATCGCAAGAATGCTGAAAGAGAAGAACCTGATCGACAAGTAATGAATCACACGAACAACCATTGATGGCGGGAGTCGTCAATGGTTGTTTTTTCATATATATTCGCAATTGTAAACCGGTATATATTTTTCGCCGATAGCCCCGTTAAGTGTTGGAACCCGAAACATTCCAAAATCGGATTCGTGAGAAAGCCCAAAAAATTCTAAAACGCTACTGACATAACGTTGTCAGTAGCGCTTTTTTATAATTGGACATGTAAATGTAAAGGAGATAGATAAGTAAAAAGTATGTTTTACAACGGCTGTGGGACACAGCTAAACCTATTATTATTAGGAAGGATGATATCTTGTGAATTTCGCTTCTGTACGCATCATTACTAACGACGTGGATCGTCTCGTCGATTTCTATGAGAAAGTCATGGGGGTTTCGGCGGAGCGACCCGCGCCCGTATTTGCCGAACTCGTTGTGCCATCATGCACCCTTGCAATCGGCCACTCTCAGACGGCGCAGCTATTCGGCGCCGGTTCCGTAGTGGAGGCCAATAATCGCACTGTCATTATTGAGTTCCGCGTCGACGATGTCGAAGCCGAATATGTACGCTTGAAGCCATTTGTCGATCATTGGGTAATGGAACCGACCACGATGCCGTGGGGGAACCGTTCTATGCTGTTCCGCGATCCCGATGGCAACCTTCTTAACCTCTTCGAGCCGGTGACCGAGGATGCGATTAAACGGTTCAAAGGTAGACATTGACGGGCAGTAAGGCTTGGAGAAGGCCATAGAAGAAGTGGAAGCAGATTCAATCTCAAACGGAGCTCAGCTTGCATTAGACTGCTGGGCCCCGCCTGAAATATAACGCCTTTGGGTGGTGTCTTATTATGAAGGCTGAATAGAGCTGATCAGCTCATTCAATTCGGACTGTAATTGCAGATGGAGTTTCTCTACGATTGAAAAATCGGTGGCCGCAACATAGTAGGCCTTAATCTGAGAATCGATGGCTTCGGCTTCCGCCAGATGGGAGGTGGCCTCTTTCATTTTTGCCGAATAGCGTGCTTTGATACCGGCTATTTCGTCAGCATGGGCTTCATCGGTTCCAGGAGCTATAGTCCGTGTATACATATCTAGGATCTCATCCCCGTCCCGATCGGGAAAGTATTCATGCGGAGCGGTACTGTCGAAGATCGCTGTTCGAAGCTCCGGGAATATCAGCATATCCAGACTGTTCGGATCAAAGCCGCAATGAAACACTTGAACGTCGATTCCTTTCTGTTCGGCAGCGGAGGCAAGCTTTTTCAGCAGCGTCGATTTGCCGGATCCCGCCCTTCCTTTAATGAAAATCCGTCTTTCCAGCTGAGCGGTTAAGCTTTGAATAAAATCGAATGCCCCCCTCGGAGTAGCAGCTCCGAAAAATAAGTGACGTGAAGCGGTTGACGTATCGCTTTGATGACCGGCGTATAATTCTTGAATCAATTCCAGCGCAATCTGGTCGGCCTTCGCGAAATCCATATTTTCGATATAATATTTTTCCCACTCGTCATGAATCCGTAGTGCATTTGCGAATGTTTCATACACAGTTGAATAGGCATTCTCAAGCTTGCCTCTAAGATCTTCTATCGTGATGAAGTCTCCCTGTGAAATAAGGCTGTTATCGAACGCTTCCCCAAAATCGATAAAGACGATGTCATCAGCCCTGCTATCCGAAAACCCCTTACAGACTCGCCCGTCGACAATACCAACCTTCAATTCCGTAAAAATGATGCCATCCAGTTCGTCGGGACGGAGAGGGGAGTGGAAGCATTGCACATGGAAGCCTTTATCCAGCAGGCTATCCGCCAAGCTTTGCATGACCGTCGATTTCCCCGTACCTTGGGGCCCCGTAAGGACAAAGATCTTGTTCAGCCCGCCAAATGCGGATTCATACAAGAAATGAGCCCCGCGCGCAGTGTTGCCTTGGGCAAAATAGTGAGATGATGTTAGTACCAACCTAAACCCTCCTTAGTGCCTATTCCGATTCGCAAAGTAGACAGAATAAGCATGATTGGGATAAGTGCCTATTCATTTGTATATTCCGCGTTGTAACAAGTGGTGCTCGTCCTCTCCCATGATTTTCGCTATTTGTTGAAGGGACTACAGAAGGTAAAAGATCAAGCCTGCGATAAATTGGGAGATTTCACTTGCCCTGCGCAGGTTTTTCTGTTATTTTTGATAGTAACAAAATGTTATTAACAAGGTGATACTAAGTGTGTGGGGTATTTTCGTTCTATAAATCAGTGGAGAAAGCAGAGGGGATGTACTGTGAAGAAGGTTGCGAGTGGCTGGAACCTGTTCGAGATAGCGTGGTTGGTGCTGTTTACCTCGATCGCTGTCGGCTTTACGGTGATTTCCAAGGACTCTTTATTCGGTTTTACCGTTTTTATTACTGGAGTGTTATGCGTGGTACTTGCCGCGAAGGGCAACCTGATGAGCTATGTTTTCGGCATGTACAATACGATCGGTTACGCTTATCTGGCCTATATTAACGGGTTGTTTGGAGAGGTTATGCTGAATCTGCTATTCTTCGTTCCGATGAACGTCATTGGCTTCTACATGTGGAAAAATAACCGCCAAGACGGCAAGCTGATCATGCGCCAAATGGAGCTTAGAGGTCTGCTTCTCGTTGGCGCAGTCTGTGTATTAGGCTGTTTGCTGCTGGGATTTGGGCTTTCGTTCATCCCGGGACAGAACTCGCCTTACATCGATGCTACTACGACGGTGCTGTCCGTCGTGGCCACCTTTTTAATGGTCCGTAGATTCAAGGAGCAATGGCTGGTCTATATTGTCCTGAATTTGTTTACGGTGCTGCTGTGGGCGATTCGATTGCTGGAGGGCAGCAGCGAAGGCATGCTGATGATCGTCATGTGGAGCGCGTATTTGGTCAATGCGGTATACGGCTATTACAATTGGAACAAAGGGGTCAAGGAGGTGGCGGCATGAAAACGCTCGGATTAACGCTGGGGAAATTTGCCCCGCTGCATAAAGGGCATCAGTTCATGATCGAAACGGCGCTGCGGGAGGTCGATGAGTTAATCGTGGTCATTTACGAGACGACGGTCACGCCGATCCCGCTTCATATTCGGGCGAATTGGATTCGACGACTATACCCGGCAGTCCGGGTCATCGAAGCTTGGGACGGACCGGATGGGTATTCGGATGACAGGGAGCATGAGATTCGGGAAGAACAGTATATCCTCCGTTTACTGAACGGGGAGCAAGTAACGCATTTTTATTCGAGCGAGTTTTACGGCAGGCATATGAGTCTTGCTTTGGGCTCGGTCGACCGGCGGGTCGATGAAGTTCGCGAGCGGGTTCCGATCTCTGCAACGATGATCCGTTCCGACCCATATAAGTACAGGGAATTCATAAGTGATATCGTGTACCGGGATTTGATCACGAAGGTGGTATTTGTTGGGGCGATGTCGACGGGGAAGTCGACCATCACCGAAGCGCTGGCACGGCGGCATAACACGACCTACGCGAGCGAATACGGACGCGATTATTGGGCTGAGCATCAGGTGGACCGCAGAATCGGCCTGGAAGCGTTCGATGAAATCGCTGTGGGTCATATCGAGCGCGAAGAGCAGGCTTTGCTTGCGGCGAACCGATTTCTGTTCGTTGATACCAATGCGATTACGACATATATGTTCGCCCAGGATTACCACGGCCAGGCCCCGGAGCTATTGACCAGGATTGCTCTGGAGAATGCACAGCGGTACGATCTGTTCTTCTTGTGCGACGACGATATTCCTTACGACGATACGTGGGATCGAAGCGGGGATCAGAAGCGGCATGTTTTTCATAAACAGATCATTGCGGATTTGAAGGATCGGCGGATTCCCTATATTACGCTGCGAGGGAGCCTGGAGGAACGCATGCGCAAGGTAGACGAGGTGCTGGCGAAGTTCGAGCCCTATCGAAACTACTTCGGGGAGTTGAACGGTTAGAATTAGATGCAGGCAGGGAGTAAAATGAACCCATAACGAAAGCTCATTAGAATCAAAAAACAAGGAGGCGCCCCCATTGGATATGTTGGATCGGGACGGACTTACGGAACGCGAATTTTTGGAGCAGTACCGGGCAGGAGATTACGAGCGGCCATCGGTGGCAGCCGATATGGTGATCTTCACGGTTACGGATGAGGAGGCCGACAGTTATCGGAAATTACCCGAAAAAGAGCTCCGCATCCTGCTCATTCGCCGGGGAGGTCACCCCTTCCTGGGTAAATGGGCGCTGCCTGGCGGCTTTGTCCAGCCGAGCGAGACGACTGAGCAGGCCGCGGCAAGGGAACTGCGCGAGGAAACCGGCGTGGACGACGTTTATTTGGAGCAGTTGTATACGTTCAGTGATATCGGGCGCGACCCCCGAACCTGGGTGATGAGCTGCAGCTACATGGCTCTGATCAACAGCGACAAGTTGGAGCTTAAGGCGGGAGAGGATGCGGCCGACGCCGCCTGGTTCCAGGTCTCCTATCGGCTGCTGCGGGAGCAGAAAGAGCTGATGGAGGACGGATACGTCAAGACGCTGGAGTATGAACTCAAGCTAAGCGGTGAAGAGGAGCTTTCGGCGATCGTGGCGAGGACGTTGACCGTGAAGACGACATCGACTAGCACGGATTATAAGATCGTATCGAATAACGGGTTGGCCTTCGACCATGCGAAGATTATAGCATGCGCTATCGAGCGGCTGCGTGGAAAAGTGAATTATACCGATATTGCGCTGCACTTAATGCCAAAGCTTTTTACCTTGACGGAACTGCAGCAGGTTTATGAGGTCATTATGGATAAAGAGCTATTGAAGGCGGCCTTCCGGCGCAAAGTGGCCGATCTCGTGGCAGAGACCGATCATTACACCGAAAATGCGGGACATAGGCCATCCCGCTTGTATCGGAGGAAATTGGAGGAATAACGATGATTTACAATCTCGATGAGCTAAGAAAAAGCTTATAACGAAGGGGAAACGTTCAAGTTTGTATTCTTTTGGGGCCATACGCCTAAGGACGGGAGCATCGACAAAAGCTGCTTCAGCCAGTGGTGGATGTGCCCGCTCACGGTAGAGGGGACGGAGTATTCCTGTGCCGAGCAGTTTATGATGGCCGAGAAGGCAAGGCTGTTCGGCGACCACGAAATGCTGGAGTCGATCCTTACGGCTAAGCATCCGAAGGAGATGAAGGCTTATGGGCGCGCGGTCCAAAATTTTGACCAGGATACTTGGGAGAAGAAATGCTACGGCATCGTCAAAAGAGCCAGCTTGGCCAAGTTTTCGCAGAATCCGGAGCTTGGCGATTATCTCAAGTCGACGAAGAACCGCATCCTCGTCGAAGCCAGCCCGCAGGACCGCATTTGGGGGATCGGCATGGGCCAGTCCAATCCAGATGCGGAGAATCCCGTGAAATGGCGGGGCCGAAACCTGCTGGGGTTCGCGCTGACCGAAGCGCGGGACGAGATGCTGCAGAGATAGTTTTTTTCGTAGCGTGACAGCTCCTCTTCTCATTTTTCGCCGATAGACCCGCTAAGCTGAACCATATCATAAGTAACGGCAAGTTTTTCGATTGACAGCAACAAGTATACGTGATAATTTCACGGTAGGATAATAAAGGCAATGCAACCTTCGGGTTCAACCTCGCTGAGAAGTGGGTTGGACCCTTTTTGCATTTCAAAACCAGAGGAGGATTCGTAATGTTGAGAACAGAATCGCTGTTACAGCGGCTGGGCGAGATCGGCAAGTCGCTCGAACGCAAGGGGGGAGCTCTTTTATTATTAGGAGTTGGTTCCGTTGGGGTCGAGACAGAACGGTTGGATGAATATTCGGATTTAGATTTCTTTGTCATTGTAAAGCCCGGAGAGAAAAACAGATATATAGACCGGTTGGATTGGCTCGAGGACGTACACCCTCTTGCCTATTCGTTTAAGAATTCAGATGTTGGCTACAAAGTACTGTTCGAGGACGGTATTTTCGGGGAATATGCTGTATTCGAGGAATGGGAGCTGGCGAACGCCACCTATACGGAAGGCCGGGTCATTTGGAAGGACCCTATGTATGCCAATACGGCAATCGCCAAACCTTCCAACCCGGTCCCCAGCCTAAAAGTGGATTCTTTGGACTTTCCTTTGAATGAAGCCTTAACCAATCTATACGTGGGGCTCGGTCGCTATGCTAGGGGGGAGCGTCTATCCGCGACGAGGTTTGTTCAAGGATACGCAGTGGACAGGATTCTATCCGTGCTCCATCTGCTGGAGCAAGAGGTGGACTATTTTCCCGACCCATTCGGCAATGAGAGGCGGTTAGAGAGGAGATACCCCCGTTTTGCGGAAATCATAGGAGACATGATACAGGGATACGACCATGTTCCCGAATCGGCACTTCACATTTTAAATTTCATAGAAGAAGTGTATCCAGTCAATCGAAGGTTAAGTGATGAGATACGGCGATTGGCTTATCTAACTTGCCGAGTTGATGCGAAAACGGATTCGACGCACTAGCGCACAATAGCGTCTACTAAGGGGTAATACCAGCGTACTTTCGATATGGGCGTAGTATATGAATAAAAAAGAAAGAACTCTCCGAGTCTGGAGAGTTCTGTTTATTGCGTACGATCGACTTATCCATTTTAGGAATGACATCAAAAAACGGGGTCAATTAAAGAGATAAAGTATCCAGCGGTATTTCAAATGCGCGTTTTATAACTAACCCGGCAGCAAGCTTTGTTTCATCCGGTTTGTTATGAAGGTAGATCAATTGTACGTTATTAACTGTCACAGGCAGCTGGTGCATCACCCTGGCTCTAATCTCGTTGAACATTTCGGGACTGATGGTATGAATGACTCGGCCCGTTATAAGCAGACTGTCCGGATTTAAAAATGTAATGATATTGGTAACGGCGATCGCGATGCCATCGACAATTTTTTCGTATAAGCTAAGGAACTTAGGATCTCCTGTTCTTATGCCTTCTGCGAACTCCTCTAGCGTGCATTTGATGGAAACACTAAGTCCGCTGCTGGAAGCCAGCGTTGTTAAGCATCCGGATCTGCCGCAATGGCATGGATAGGCATCTTCTCCATAGAAGCCTTTATAATGCCCGAATTCGCCTGCAACAAAGCTTGATCCTGCTATAATTTGTTTATCATGGACGATCGCGCCGCCTGTACCATAATCAAACTTGATTGTGATATTGTTATTGGAATCCTTCAAGCAGCCGTTCATATTCTCGTTGACAGAGAGAAGATTGACATCGTTCTCGATATACACGGGGATGCTATATTGGTCTTCAAGCAACTGCTTGAGCGGCAGGCGATGAACGCCTATGCCGGGTGTCCGCAGAACGATGCCATGCTGAGAATCTACCAGGCCCTGCATACTGATTCCGATCCCTTTAACTTTGGAGGTGTTGGGCACCTGGGTGAGCAGCTCATCGATAACTTCATGCAACAGCTGCATCAGCACATCTATAGAACCATATTTGTTGCTCGTGCGTTCTGCGGATGCGACAGCTTCTTGACGCAGGTTGAACACTTTTCCGCGAATGTATTTGCCGGCGAGCTCAAGCCCGATGGCATAAAAGTGGCCGCTGTTGATATGAAGGCCGACTCTTTTCCTTCCGCTGCCTGCCTCCAAGTCGATAAGCTCCCCTGTCACGATTATTTTTTCCTTCAACAGCCGATTCACGATATTGGTTACCGTTTGTCTGCTTAGTCCAGTCTTTTCCGCAAGCTCTACGCGAGAGATCGGCCCCTCTGAATAAATGAGAAAAAGAACCTTCTGCTGATTAATTGATTTTAATAACATATGGCTGGTTTGTTTAACCGAATCACTCACAATATGCATCCTCTTTCCAACAACATTTTATCTAATATAGATTCAAAACATTTGACAAATTAGGAACATACTTTGCTTCAAGTGTAGCATTAATACGAGGCGAATAAAAGTTGCAAGTTCGTTTAATTCAACGATCATATGGTTTAAATATTCATAAAAACGACGATAGTTGCCGGTATTATGCAGAACGATACAATCCATACGAAAAGTTTTAATCCAAAAATACTTAAAAAACGCAAGGGATTGTATTGACATTGCAATAAAAAAAGATATTATATTTGTAAACTGATTTGATTAAATACAAAAAATGACGCCTAGAGGAGTAAGTAATGGTATGGATCGGATGGATAATTGCAGTAGCAGCGATGACGGTGCTGGCTTACATATGCTGGCTGCATGCAGTTATATTAAAGCCTGGTAAGGCAGATGCGCTTATCGTACTTGGCTATGTATCTAAAGACGGCCGAATACACCCTTTGCTTAAGGAAAGACTGGATGAGGCTTACAAACGATTTCAGCAGTATGGGCATAAATACATCATTGTATCGGGTGGAGCAGTTGGTTCACGTCGCTCGGAGGCAGAGTTGATGAAGAAGTATCTGGTTGATAAGGGCGTTCCGGCGAAAAGAGTATTAAAAGAAGACAAGTCACACAACACCGTTCAGAATTTAATCTTTAGCAAGCAATTGATGGAGCAGTACCAGCTAAAATCTTTTATGATCATAACCAATTTATTTCATGTCCGCCGCTCGAAGTATATTATGCATCGTCTTGGCATGAATGGCGGTTTCAGCGCTAATCGAAGCCTTAGAAGCATTGTGGGATATCAGCTGAAATTAACATTTTTAGAAATTCGGGCGTTTCGATTAACTCTCCCCATTATCAGGCGAGAGATCAATGATCAAAACAATTGACAAAATGGTTGACAACTGGCCAATAAGTGATTAGAATGTAAGCGTTTACAGAATACTAGGAGGTGAGGCTTAAGTGGCTATAAGCCAAAAGTTATTTACAAATTATTTACCCGGATTTGATTGGTAATTAACAAAACATAGTTATGCTTAAATAGTTAATCCAATTTATTTATTAATTAACGGGGGCGAAATAATGTTGAATGGAAAAATGAAACGATTCATGAGCACGGGTGTTGCAGCGGCATTATCTTTAGCAATGCTGGCTGGTTGCGGTGGAAACAGCGGAAAGAACGAGGCTAGCCCAAGTACTACTCCTGCTGGTTCGGATAAGCCGGGTGTATCTGCAGAAGCGGATGTTTACGAGAATGGTTTGCCGAAGAATGAGGAAGTAACGCTAAAGGTAGGCTTCTTTGTAGGCGGATACGGCCGGGAGTGGTTCGATTATGCAGTTGAATCGTTCACAGCCAAGTATCCAAATGTCAAAATAGACATCACGGCTTCGGCCGATATGAAGACGATTCTTTCTACAAAAATCTCTGCAGGCAATGATAATGACATGTTTGATCTATTCAATACAGAACCAGCGGGAGGTATTGTGGGGCTCGCTGAAGCCGGCAAGCTTGAACCAATGGACGACATTTGGGAATACCCTCTTCCAGACGTGCCGGACAAAAAGGTCAAGGATCTTATGATGCCCGGCATGTACGAGTCAACGCAGCTGATCAATGGGAAAAGGTATGAATTTACGACGGCGAGCAGCTTTGGCGGGTTGTTTTTTAACAAAAAGCTATTCGAAGAGCATGGCTGGAACCAAAACCCGAACACATGGGATGAATTTAAAACACTTCTCGCAGACATTAAAGCGGACGGCATTGCTCCGATAACGTTCCCAGGTATTCATCCAAGCTACCATAACTGGGCTTTCGGAACAGCCAAAAATTTTGAGCTGGCTGATATCAATGGCCATGTCGATGAATTTATCGAAAATTATAGAACCTATGGTCTGCCGCAATACACAAATCCGGAGACGGTTGAAACCTGGACGCGCATCTATGAGCTTGGCCAACAAGGATATTTTGCAGAAGGACTTCCGGCATTGAACCATACGCAATCGCAAATGCAGGTTATTCAGGGGCAAGCGGCGATGGTATCGACAGGGACTCATGTCGAGAATGAGATGAAGGAAGCAACACCCGAGGATTTCGATTGGGGCTTCATGGCTGTTCCTTTCAGAGATGACACAAATCAAACGCTTTGGATTCGAAGCGGAACTTCAAACTTCAACTATATCTGGGCAGCTAAGCCGGAGCTTAACAAAAAGTGGGCCAAAGAATTGATCACATGGATGGTTACGCTTGAAAATCAACAGTTTGCTGCTGAAAAAGCAGGCGCTTTGCCAATGCGCAAGGATTTGACGGAAGACCCTTCCAGAACGACTAACCTTTCCAGCTCTGCCCAATCTGTTCTGAAGTACATTGCGGATAATAATGCTCAAACTTATAAAGCAAGCCGGTCTATCAGTATTTCGGATCCGAATCTTGCTCAAGCGGAAAAATTGTTGAATGAGAATATTGTTAAATTTGCTATGGGTATGCAGGATCCGAAGCCGATTCTGGAGCAAGCTGAAGAGCTGCTGAAGAAAGCTGTAGAGGCTGAAAAGAAAAAATAAGACGTGATGGAGCGGGGAGGATTCATCTCCGCTCTTCCGTTTTAACTTCTGCGACCCATAGGCTACACGCTGAGTATGTCTAATAGTGCGTGTTCAATAAGTCGGATTTTCAGCACCGAGAAGGTTGGATGAAGGTAGGGAGTGAGGAGCGGAGCGTACGTTTTGGGTACGTGAGCACCGGAAGGACCGGCTGAATTCAAGATTCGATGCCGAGTTGCTTCTTGATCCACTTCGTGATCAAAAGACGACTTATTTAACAACCTCTTATAAACGTCTAGTAAGATAGGAGTTGATCTCTCGTGTCAGATTTAACCGCTGTGAAGACACCAAGGCCCTCTGTGCTGCGCAAACTGGGTCTAGATAAAGCGAATACGCAGAAGTGGATATTTCTGTTCATAGCCATTGTGCCTCCCTTTGGCGGATATTTGCTTTTTACGTTGTTTCCGAACATTTTATCCGTTTATTATTCGCTGCTTAATTGGGACGGGTTTACGGATGCAACGTTTGTCGGGCTGTCCAATTTCGTCACCGCATTCCAGGATAAATATGTGTGGCGCGCGCTTACCCACAACTTGATTTTAATGATAACGGTGCCCTTCTTTGTTATTATCATCTCTTTGGTACTTGCCTATTTAATTACTAATAAATCGTATAAAGAGAATAAATTTTTGAAGGTATTGTTTTTCTTCCCGAATGTTTTATCTACGGTCGTAGTCGCTCTCCTCTGGGCTTTCATTTACGATGGATCGTACGGTTTGCTGAATGGGCTTCTAAAATTCTTCGGATTTAATATCGGGAATTTCTATTGGCTGGGCGATGAAAGCACGGCGCTTGTGTCGATTATCCCGGCATGGGTTTGGGGCGGCGTCGGCTTGTATGTCATAATCTTTGCCAATGCTATGCTGGCGATTCCAAAGTCATTGTACGAGGCGGCGATTCTTGAAGGGGCCGGACATATGACGCGCTTGTTTAAAATCACAATGCCGCTTGTTACGCCCATTATTCGGGTCAGCGCTTTGTTCCTGGTCGTTGGCACAATGAAGGGCTTTGAAATCATCCTCATTATGACAAATGGAGGCCCATTCGGGTCGACGGATGTCATCGGCCTCTACATGTTTAACTTGGCTTTTGGCGTAGAGTATCGGAATTACGGCTACGCTTCCGCAGTCGGTATGATCCTGTTCGTCATATTAGTAACGGCAAAGCTGTTAATCGATAAATTTGTGCCGAACAAAGGCTACGAGTATTAGTTTCCATATGAAGTTCGGAGGGATAAAGTTTGAAGGAAAAACGAACGTTTATGGACGTTGTGTGGCGTGTGCTGCTTTATGCTTGGTCGCTGACCATTTTATTTCCTTTAGTCTGGGTTATCTATGAATCGTTAAAAAGCAATCCTGAGTTTTTTAAAGATATATGGGCGCTGCCTTCGGAACCAAGATGGCAGAATTATTCGAAGGCTTGGAATCAATACGGTTTTGGGCAATCACTCTTAAATACCCTTTATTATGTGGGCGGAAGTCTGGTGCTTGGGCTTTTCTTTACGACAATTAACGCCTATGCGCTTACTCGAATGCAGTTCAAAGGTAGAAAACTGATTTGGGGCTTGATTATGTTGTCCCTGTTCCTGCCTGGCATCAATGCGCTTGTACCCCAGTATGTAGTTATGAGGGAACTGAATTTGACCAATAGCTTGACCGGATTAATTCTCCTGTCCAGTCTGGGGGAAAGCGTGTTCTACCTTATGCTGCTCGGAGGGTTTATGAGCTCTCTGCCGATGGAGCTTGAGGAGAGCGCAACGATGGATGGCGCTACATTATTCCAAAAGTTTTGGCGTGTTATTGTTCCTTTGTCTACACCGGGAATTGTAACCGTTGGCGTATTCAAGTTCCTAGGGTTCTATAACAATTTCTTAGCGCCGTTCATCTATTTGAGCGATCCAAAGAAATATCCCATTGCGGTGCAAATGTATTCTGCGAATAAGCAAATGGAGTTTACTGCGGATTGGGTAACTTTGTTTGCCGGTGTAACCATTGCGATGGTACCGTCCATTATTATTTATATTTTATTCCAAAAACTTCTTATGGAAGGCGCGACCATGGGAGCGGTGAAGGGATGAATACTGTGCAGCAAGTGAAGGCGAAATATAAGCTGATTGCGTTGGATCTGGACGGGACTCTTCTGACGGATGAAAAGTGCATTACGGAAGAGACCAAAAAGTGGCTTCAATATGCCGTAGATCAGGGCGTTAAAGTGATGTTCTCCACCGGAAGAGGCCTGCAAACCGCACAGGGCTTCTGGGATGAGCTGGGGCTTGATTCCCCGATGGTGCTGCTCAATGGCGCGGAAATTTGGGAGGGGCCGGGGAAGCTCAAGAAGCGAATCTTCCTCCCGCGGGATACGGTCCGCCAAATGCACGCCGTTGCTGCCGAACGGGCCGAGTGGTACTGGGGCTACAGCGTGGAGAGCTTGACGGGCGACAAGGATTGGACGCCTGAGATGTTTGAACGGGATTGGATGAAATTCGGGATCGGCAGCCATGATCAACAGAAGCTCGCGGAAATTAAGGAGGAGCTGCTCCGTTGGGGGGCGCTCGAAGTTACCCGTTCGGCCCCTACGAATATGGAGATATCAGTTAGAGGAACTACCAAGGAAAGTGGAGTGCGTGAGGTTTGCCAGATGCTGGGCTTCTCGATGTCCGATGTCATTGCGATGGGAGACAGTGATAATGACGCGAGACTATTGAAGGCGGCAGGTCTCGGTGTGGCGATGGCCAACGGTGAAGAGCATATCAAATCCATAGCGGACGTCATCACGGCTACCAACAACGAAGACGGTGTTGCTCAGGCGATTCGGAAATATGTATTCCAAATGGAGTAAACGCAGCAAACGTATTTTAGAGGTTGTTCAAAAAGTCGCCTTTTGATCACGAAGGGAGTCAAGAAGTAATTCGGCATCGAATCTTGAAAGTGAGGGAGTAGAAATAGATGACCGTTCAATCGAAAGAGATAAATTTAGATCAACTGGGCGGAACGATATACCCGGAGACAACAAATGGCGAACAGTTGAGATGGCATTCTCCGCTTGAAGCGCCCTTTCACATCGCGGGTTTCCCTTGGCTTGCGCAGGATGGGATATACAGACGCCTGCCCTTGGCTTCCGGGGCTGTTTTGCCGCCTGCGGTTGATACGCTTGCTTATTGTACGGCAGGCGGGCAAATTCGCTTTCGCACCAATTCTTCAAGGCTGGTCATAAGGGTGCGTCTTGCCGGACCGGCGAATATGTATCATATGCCGCCTACAGGGCAGTGCGGGGTTGACTGCTATCTTGGAGAGCCGGGAGAGCAGAGCTTTATCACCACGGCTAGATTCAAACCAACGGAAAGTGAATATGAATCCCAGCTTTATCAGTGGGATACCAAAAAAGATGTGGCCGTCACCTTAAACTTGCCGCTCTATCAAGGGGTAGAAGAGGTATGGATCGGTGTAGATAAGGATGCTGTCATAAGCGATGCACCTGCCTATGCAAGCAGTAGACCCGTAATTATATATGGAACTTCAATTACGCAAGGGGGATGCGCCTCCCGGCCGGGTATGGCTTATTCTAATATTCTCAGCCGTATGATTCCGGTGGAGTTCGTCAATCTTGGCTTCTCGGGGAATGGAAAGGGCGAGCCGGAGCTCGCGCATATCATGTCGGAAATCGATGATCCGGCTCTATTCATTCTTGATTATGAAGGGAATACGGGCGAGGCCGGAAACATCGCACGAACGCTGCCTGCATTCATCCGAATTTTGAGAGAGCGACATCCCGAAGTTCCTATATTAGTAGTCTCTAGGATTTGCACTGCCGAAGACCAGTTCTATACGGGGAGAAGGGAGCTTCATGAGCGCCGCAGGCTGATTCAGATCGAAAATGTTGAACAGAGGTGGGCGGAAGGAGACCGTCATATTCATTTCGTTGACGGTTTTAAGCTGCTAGGCGATGATTTCGTCAATGATTGTACGGTTGACGGAACACATCCAACGGATCTCGGATTTTTGCGCATGGCACAGTCGCTTGCACCTATCATTAAGCCATTGTTGCGACTGTGATGAACAGTACCATTTAAGCCGAAAAAGGAGAGGATTTTGATTGAGGTCCCAAAGAAGAAGTCTGCCTTTTATTGTGATGGCTTGTTTCATTGCGGGGGTTGTTAGTCTTTGTTACAGCATTAATGTATTTGCGTCTTCAGATAAAGAAGAAGGTATTTCTAAAAAAGATAGAGCGAAGTACTTAGGAACTTCACTGTTCAAAGGCCATATGCATTCCCATACTTCTCTCAGTGATGGGATCTTGTTGCCTAATGATGCTTATAATTTCGTGAAGGCTAATACAGATTTTGATTTTTTTGCAGTGACTGAACACGACGTGACTTATGATATCAGTACGGGCAGTGATTTTATTACGAATGTTCAAGACTCTTATTCCGAAGAATACAAGCTGCTGCATGAGCAATCCGATGCTCACAATCATGATCACGAATTTATTACGCTGCCTGGTACGGAAGTGACTTGGTATGATGAATCCGGTCATATCAACCTATTTAATGCCCCATGGTTTGCAAGAACACATGGAGTAGGTGCGGATGGCACTTGGGGCTGGAGCGACATCAAATATGATCTGCCAACCTTTTACGCAAGACTTGCCCAAGATCCTGATGCGATTGCTCAATTTAATCATCCACGCTTGTCAGGAAATTGGAGTTTCAATGAATTTAAACATTATAACCGAGATGTGGACAGAAACCTTAATCTGATGGAATACAAATCCTCAAATGATTTTGCAATCTATACCAAGGCATTAGATCAAGGCTGGCATGTTTCTCCTGTGTTTGGCGGAGACGAGCACAAAGGAAACTGGGGAATGGTTCAGCCCCATGTGACCGGTATGTGGGGAGATAACCTTACAAGAGAAGGTCTTTACGAGGCGATGCGAAACCACCGCACCTATGTATCATTTGATCGGAACCTAGAAATGGCGATTTCAGCAAAAGGTCAGATGATGGGAGCGATCCTTCCAGCCAAAACAAAAGAAATAGAACTTAAAGTACGGATAAATGACCCTGATGCTAACGATATTTTGGACAAAGTCATTGTTTACAAAAACAGCGGTGAAATCGTTAAGGAGTACGGCAATATTGCCAGCAATCAATTTAAAAAGGAAGTAACCTTAGCAACTAAAGACGGGGATTATTTTATCGTTAGAGCTTTCCAAGCAGACGGTGAAGAAGCGATGAGTGCTCCGATTTGGATTGGTGATGAAACAAGGGGCACGGTGCACGCGCCTGAAATTACGGTTCATGGACAATATCCTGACACGATTAAGCTTGGGGATCAAGTGGAAGTGCTGAGCGCCTCGGCAACGGATCATCACGGTCAATCTGTATCGGTGGAAGCCATTGTGTTAAATGATAAAGGAGAAGTAGCCGCTCTAAATCAGCATTTCAAGGTCGACATGTATGGAGACTATTTCATTAAGTATGTAGCAACCGACGCTCAAGGAAATACGCGTGTGGAACTTATTCGATTACTTGTTGATCAACAAAAACTAGATGCCGATAAAGTTCTAAATGAATTTCAGCCCATTGTTAATGTAGGTGGGAACGAACGCGAAGTAGGAATAAATTTGGTGACGGATAAGGCGTTAGAAACGTCGTATGTTCAGTATAAACCGGAGTCAGCGGCGACGTGGGACCATGCTGAAGTGGTACAAGCGGAAGTCTCTTATTTTCAAGTCGCCTATGGCGATACGTTTGCGAAGAGTAATTATCGCGTGCTTGCAGCTCATGAAGCGAATATAACAGATCTCGACTTAGGGACTAAGTATGACTATCGGTATGGAATGTCACCGACGGGACCTTGGAGCGGCAGTTATAGCTTTAGGACCGCGCCGGCTTCAGAGGAAGACGTATTGTATGTGATGGGAGATCTTGAAGTTCCGGATCGAAATCCGGAAAGTTTCCGACTGTTTAAAAATATGCTGGATGTTCTGCAGGAGAAAAATTCAAACGGACAGACTGTGATTCAAGTCGGAGACTTGGTCGAGAACGGCGGCAATATGTATGCTTGGGATGATGCGTTTAACAATATTTACAACAACGATATGGGTCTAGTCTCTGCTCACATTGTCGGGGACCGTGAACGTGCGACGGAGCGGAAGCTCGGGCCGTTCTCCGGGTTTTTCAACCTGCCGAAGAACGGTGAAGGCAGTTACCGGGAAACGAATTATTCGTTTGATTATGGCGATATGCACATTGCTGTTCTGAATTCTGTGCTGGATTTTGACAAGCAGCTGTCATGGCTGGAGAAAGATTTGCGGGCAACCGACAAGAAGTGGAAAATCGTGATGGGGCATTATCCTTATTATGGCGGTCAATCCGGCGATGAGACCGGTATGGACATAATGAGAGTGAAATTGTCTCAAGCATTTGAACGGCTTGGCGTTAGTTTGTATATTGGCGGTCATGACCATGTGTATAAACGGACAACCATACGAAACGGTGTAAAAGATATATCGGAAGAAGCGATGAATTTAGGAACAACTTTTGTGACAGTTGGTTCATCAGGTCCAACGTTCTTTGATAACAAATCATTTGACTGGGATCATATCGTTTATGATGAAAATAAGCAGACGGGTGTTATTTTAGAATCAAACGATCAATCTCTCACGTTGAAGGCTTACAACAGCGACGGTGTTGAAATTGATTCATTTACGATGAAACAACCCGCCAATTATATGAAATTAACGAGCGCAATTGTAGAAAATAACGTCTTGAAGGGCGTTGGGGTCTTGAATTACCCGAGCTCGCTTGAACGTGTCACCGTGATCGGGGAAAAGCGGGATCATACAGGTGAACAGCTGTTGGAAACGGTTATTCAAGAAGCAACGCTGGAACATCTCGGACGAGAACAAATCATCTTATTTGATAACCCTCTTGCATTTGGCGATGAACATACGATCGTCGTAAGATTGGTTAATAATCCAATCGATCAAGAGCCGTTAACGGACCCGTTCATAGCTAAAGAAGGAATGCTGGGCGATGGTTCGGAAGGCAACCCATATCAAATCAAAAGTGCCAGTGGACTCTATAAAATGCATGAATTCCCGGACAAACATTTTGTTTTAGATCGGGACATTGATGGGAATGGCGTGTTTTTTGAAGCCATTGGCGCGAATGGGGCTCCATTTACCGGTACGTTTGATGGGAAAGGGCATACGATTACAGGCGTTATGGTCTCCTCAGGCGGCGCGGGTCTCTTTGCCATTAATGAAGGGACGATTCGAAATGTAGGAATCATCCATGCTGACATTGATGTTCGTCGGAGCAATGTTGGAATCCTGGTTGATCAGAATGATGGAATCGTGGAATATGCCTACAGTACCGGATCTATTAGAGGCAATTCTACGGTTGGCGGTCTTGTGGGCTACTCGAACGGTATCGTTAGAAACAGTTATTCAACAGCTCGAGTCCATGCACGAGGCAAGCAAGCCGGCGGCATGATCGGAATTACGAATCGGGGGAGTATAACAGAACAGGTCTATGCCATGGGAACCGTAACAGCAGAAGAATCCAATGCTGGCGGCATCAGCGGATACGGATATAACAATACGGTCATTCAAAATAGTATGGCATTAAATCCATCGATTGTTACGGGTACGGCATCGAATCGAATTGTCGGCAGAGTTTTAGCTGGAGAGACGGCAATTTTAGTCAATAATTATGCCGATGAAAATATGTTTGTTAGCAGTGAGAACGTGACGGTTGCTGATCCAAACAATGAAAAAGGACAGGGGGTGGGTGCAGAAGCGTTCACGAAGCCATCTTTTTTCATGGAGACCCTCGGTTGGGATTTTAGTTCGATCTGGATCTGGAATGAAGATGCCAAGCGTCCATTACTGCAAAGTAATTTGGAGCAAATTAACGAAGATCATATTCCAAAGCCGAAGCTTGATCAAAACGAAGATGGGTACTACATCATTCGTTCGATTAGCGAATTAAAGACCATATCAGAATTTCCAAATGAAAACTATATATTGGAAAACGATCTTGATTTTGAAGGGCAGCTTTTTGAACCCCTATTTAAGGGGACGCCGTTCCTCGGCACATTTGATGGAAATAATAAATCGTTAACCAATTTCAAATCAGAAAACGGCGGCTTATTTCATCTTAATGGCGGAATGATTAAAAACATAGCTATGGTCGATGCAAGCGTCACTGGCGGGAGTAATATAGGCATACTCGTTAACACGAACAACGGAACGGTAGAGAATAGTTATGTAACGGGCTCAATCGAAGGTTCCAGCACAGTGGGCGGCCTAGCGGGCTATTCCAATGGCATCGTGAGAAACAGCTATTCTACTGCAGATGTAACGGCCCAGTTGAACCAGGCTGGCGGCTTGATCGGAATTACAAACTCAGGCAGTTTAACGGAAAACGTGTATGCATCTGGAGCCGTTCAGGCGCTTAGAAGTAACGCAGGCGGAGTAACTGGCTACGGCTATAATGATACGGTTGTTAAAAACGTTGTTGCTCTGGGTCCTTCAGTCGTAACGCCGACGATGGCGAACCGTGTGGTGGGACGAGTTCTTGCCGGGCATACCGCAACGCTTGAGAATAATTATGCGTTTGATGGCATGATTGTGGATGTAGAAGGCGAAAGTATTGCTGCTGCTGACAACAGAAAAGGTTTAGGGCTATCAAAGCAACAGGTTGAAGATTCCAATACGTATATCAATATATTGAAATGGGATTTTGAGTCGGTTTGGATGTGGAATGATGCTTTAAAGCGTCCGGTATTGAACAGTAATCCTGAAGAGGCAAGCGAGCCTGTCGTGCCTTTGGAAAGAAATGAAGCAGGTTATTACAGAATCAAATCCATTGCTGATTTGAACGTTATGGAAAACTTCCCGGCTGAAAAGTATATTTTGGACAATGACTTGGATTACTCTGGACAACCGGCTGAGTCACTTTTTAAAGTGGTTTCGTTCACCGGTATTTTGGATGGCGACGGGAAGAAAATAGTTAATTTTAATTCTTCGAGCGGCGGCTTATTCCATCTCAATGGCGGAGTGATTAAAAATATAGCCATGATTGATGCCAGCGTCACTGGCGGGAGCAGAATAGGCATACTCGTCAACACAAACAATGGCGAGTTAGAGAATAGTCTTTCAACAGGCTCTATTACAGGCTCCAGCACAGTCGGCGGTCTAGTAGGCTATTCCAATGGCATCGTAAGAAACAGTTATTCTACCGCAGATGTAACCGCTCAGGTAAGTCAGGCTGGCGGCCTCATCGGAATTACGAATTCGGGCAGCCTAACAGAAAACGTGTATGCGTCTGGAACCGTTCGGGCGATTACGAGCAATGCGGGTGGAGTGACTGGCTACGGATACAATGATACGGTCGTCAGAAATGTCATTGCCCTGGGCCCTTCGGTTACGGCACCAACGATGGCGAACCGGGTGATGGGACGAGTTCTTGCGGGGCACACCGCGACTCTCGAAAATAATTATGCATATGACGGCATGATTGTGAATAAAGAAGGTGTCGCTGAAGGAGCATTAACAACCCTTAAAGGATTAGGACTATCTGAAACTGAAATAAAGACTCCATCCACCTATACTGACAGGTTAGGGTGGGACTTTAACGCTATTTGGAGATGGGACGATATTGCTAAACGACCTGTTTTACAATCGGTATCAGCAGGCAACGAGGAAGAGCCAGTTAGCCTGATTGAGCTTGAGCTCGAAGGAATGTCTACACTGGTCGTTGGAGAGAGTTATCAAACGGTGACTACCGCAGTATATAGTGATGGAAGCCGAGAAAAGGTAGAGACAAACGTCATCTATACAAGCAGTGATCCAAATAAAGCGGAGATCAGCGCTAGCGGTGTAGTAACGGCGATTTCGGAAGGAACCGTACTCATCACGGCAGAGTATAATGGCTTGACTTCATCCTATGAGCTAACCTTGAATCAGAAGCAAATCGATATGGAGGGGGTCAACCAAGGCGTGGATGCGGAAGTCACGCTTCCACTCACTTCTTCGGCCTTAGTCGGAACGGGGAAGTGGTGGATCGTGAACCGGATGCCGCACCCTCCTGGACCGCCTGAAGTGGCGGTCATTTCAGGCGATAACAAGCTTCTCGTATCCGTGTCGTAGCCTTAATGAAATAGAGACTGCTCCACCTGTGAAGTGACCCTAAATAGCCAGATATCATATGTATTGGGCAGTTTCATGAAATGAGTCCGGTAATTATACCGGGCTCATTTCGATTTATGTCCGCAAGTGATTTATATTGGTGGGTACAACGGTCTTTCTAGATCTGAAATTTATTTAGAGGGATCAGGTCTGCCGTTTACTTTGATACAGGAAGGTTCCGGGCCTCAACCCTAAGATACCGTGCAGCCCCAATTAGCATAGGAATAGACAACAGAAGACTGCCCAAAACCGGAACAATGGAACCTTCAAGTCCAAAATCGCCACCTGTGAGAAGTGCGGCACCGTTCACCTCTACAGTAAATAGACCGGCAGATGAGTGTCCGGAAACAGGAATGCCTAGCAACTCCTCAATGGCATTCCACGAAAAATGCAGTCCCATGGCAAACCACAAGTTCCGCCGCCACAGGAAGGCGGCACCGAGCAGAACGCCTGCTTCCAGGGCTATGGCGAACGCGCTCCATAATGTTGCCCCTGTATTGCCAAGATGGGCAATTCCGAAGAATAGTGAGGTCACAGCGAGTGCGAGCGGTTTCCCCCCCAATATATCAATGGCTTGAAACATAAGTCCGCGAAAGATAAGCTCCTCGACAATGGCTGCTGCTAAAGCTGCTCCAATGGAAGACGTCAGAACTGAACCTGCATTCGCAGAACTTGCCCACTGAAAGGAGTAACCTCCCAGAGCCGTAATAATAAAGACGGACCCTGTGATAAAGATTGTCCCCGTAAGTACGCCCAGCAAGGTTTCAATCCCTGCGCGTTGTCTAGCTATCTCTGGAGTGGAACGCCGGGCCAGGTATGTCAGCGTGAGCTTATAAACCATGATGGCCAGCAATCCCATCACTAGTGTAAGGACAAGGGAAATCACCCCATCCACTCGCTCAGTCAGCTGCCGGAATAACGTATCTATAAGAACAATACCGATAGCTCCCACAAGCATCCAGACGATTGGAAAACGCCAAAATGAACTCCGAGCGCTTAATTTCCCGCCATTCTGCAGGCTCTCTTTATTTTCAGATGCTTTTTTCTTCATGTCCAACATCGCCTCCTGTGTTGCTTGATGCTATGAGTATAGGCTGAAAAAGTCATAAGAGACAGTGCGCTTTTGTCATCATTTCATCTATGGCTATATGCGAAAAAAGCCGGTAACTCTAATGAGTTACCAGCTTCTTGGGGATCGGCTTATGAATGATCCAGCATTCCCGAATCTCGGGCTTTACGGGTAGCCTCCCGCCTTCCTTTCACATTAAGCTTTGAATAAATCGTTGAGATATAATTTTTAACCGTGCCTTCACTAAGATACAACACCTCGGCAATTTCTTGATTACGAAGGCCAGAAGCCAGCTTATGCAGCACTTCGATTTCACGGCCAGTGAGCCCGAATTCATTATTTCTCGCAGGGGTGGCAGTGTTCAGGTTCTTGATCATTTTACTCGCCATTTCCTGCGAAATTAATGTCCCTCCCGCCTGAACCACCCGTATGCCTGCAGCCAGGTCTCTGGGATGAATGGCTTTGAGCAGATAACCTTCTGCTCCACAGCTTAACGCCGCTAACACATATTCCACTTCCTTATAGGAGGTCAGCATGATAATTTTGGTTGAAGGTATCCGCTCTTTAATCTGGGCTGTCGCAGCGACGCCGTCCATGACAGGCATGTTGACATCCATCAACACAATATCTGGCATAAACTGCTCGCAGCCCTTTATGGCTTCTTCGCCATTCTTGGCTAAACCGACAATTTCCAAATCCGGTTCCATGGACAACACGATATGTAAGCTCTCGAGAATTAACTCTTGATCATCAGCAAGCAGCACTTTAATCTTCACCATACGGTATCACTCCTTTCAGCGGAATCTCGCATCTGACTTCGGTTATCACTGGAGTTCCCTCCCCAGATGATAGGTGTAGGCTGCCTCCCAACCGCTCAACCCGGTGTTTCATCGTGGTCAAGCCGAAGCCATAATTTAGCTTGTCGATCGGCTTGCCGTTATTTTGAATGGACAATTGCAGATTGCTCTCAGAAAATCTAAGCTTCAGATGCAGTTGAGACGCCTTTCCATGTTTTAGTGCATTTGTAAAGGACTCCTGGATAACCCGAAGGATCGCTTGCCGTACCTCAAAACGTATGGAACGCTCTGTCCCCGGCAGACTCCAAGTCAGGGCCGTACCCGTGTGCTCCCGGAAACGGACCACAAGGGATTCAACCTGTCGGATCAGACTGGATTCCTCTTCTTCCCCCATCTCGTGTACGATGTTCCTCATTTCGTCCAGATTTTTCTCTGCCAATGTTCTTAAGCGAATTAACCGATCTTTGGCCTCGGCAGGCTTGCTATCCATAAGGGCAATAGAAGCATCGAGGCTCAGAATGAGTGAGATAAAGGAATGCCCCAGTGTATCATGAAGCTCCTTCGACATGCGGTTGCGCTCTTCAAGCAACGTCATTTTCTCGATCTCGGCCGAGTAGTGAGTTAACAGTTTATTTTGATGCTCCACTTCCGCTACCAGTTTATTCTTCTGATCATACGCATTGGCTACGAAGCTTGCCCACATACCAATGAAGCAGAACAGCAGATTGTCTGTTCCGATACTTAAGGTTTGCTCCCAAGATGATTTTAGGTAAGACTGAAAGGAAAAGGGAATGAAAACAAGTAAGGGAATGAGCCAAAGGGTTTGCTTAGTCAATAAGTACCCCATTGTAAGACTCGGCAGCAAATAGTCCGCTTTTGAAGTCAGATCAGGATGAATGACAGAATTCACATAATAAGAACCGCCAAGCAATAGCTCCAGTATGCAAAACCAGACCTTGTTCATCCGGTGCCCAGGAAACCAGAACAGCAAAGGGACGACAAGGGCTATGCTCAGCCAGATCACGTTTATTAACGTTCGGTTCGAAAACTCACTTACTGCCAGAACCCGGGACAACAGCAAAATATAATGGTATAAACGAAGAGCGAATATACCCCAATCCATGAAAGATAATATTCTTTTCATAACATCATCATACAGGAAATTTGAAAAACTTGGGTGGAAAATAGAAGAAGGTTGCTTCGCAGTTGATCTCGCATGAGTGGAGAGAACTGCTGCGGAGCATCGATAAATTCACCCCGGAAGCGGCGAATGTACACGCATATCATAGAGATGTAATCATGAATATAGGGAGAACACTCCGTTGCATTCCTTATAAGCACAGTCGTTTTGGAGAAGGCCATAGGAGAAGTGGAATTAGATTCAATCCGAAACGGGGCTCAGCTTGCATTAGGGGGGATTTCACTTTGCCCCGAGATAACGAAGCCTTCTTCTCCGTCCCCGTCCACAGCCTCATAAACCTGCATCTTCTGGGCGTGGGACAACCACCATCCGTTAGAGTAAACCAAATCCTCAAGCACTAACCTTTGGTGTAGATCCAGATATAGGTACGTTTCTTCTCTATTCATTTTTCAACTTTTTTACATAGACTTCATATATTCTGCGATTTTTATGAATTTAATTATGTTAGAGTATTTCAGGAATAGAAATTTGAGAGGGGTTTTATAACTCATGTCATGGAAAAAAAATGTGGCTAAAAGCACTATTCGTGTGGCTGCTGCTGCACTATTACTTTCCCAACTATTAGGCGCAGTAGGTTCTGTCTCTGCTGCAAGCAAAGATGTAGAAGTACACTTGATCGGAATCAATGACTTGCACGGTCAGTTAGATACCACATCGATTGTTAATGATAAAAAAGTAGGAACAGCTCCAATTCTAGCAACCTATCTAAAAGAAGCTCAAGCAAAATATGAGCACTCCCTACTTTTCCATAATGGAGACTCTGTTGGTGCATCTGCTCCAGTCTCATCTCTAGATCGTGATGAGCCTACTATGGAGTGGATGAATATGATGGGTTTTGATGTAGCTTCTTTAGGCAATCATGAATTCGACCAAGGCATCGCTGCATTAAAAGCACAAATCTTTGGTGGCCTTGATCCAAAAGAAGGCAAGGTAACTCATGCTGGTGCAAAATTTGATTATGTAAATGCAAACGTCATTGAAACCTCCACTGGCGAAACATTGCTTAAGCCATATGTTATTAAAGAAGTGGGCGGAGTCAAAATCGGATTTATCGGATTAGTGACGAAAGCTACACCTGCTAAAGTATCTCCATCTGGTACAGCAGGCGTGCGTTTCTTAAGCGCAGAAGAAGAAGTTGAAGCCGTTAATAAATATGCAAAAGAATTACAAGATCAAGGTGTAGAAACGATCATCGTCTTGGCTCATGATCCAGCAACAACCAAAGACGGCGTAACATCTGGAGAAGCGGCTGATTTAGCAAAGGCTTTGCCAGCAGATTCCCCTGTTGACGTTATTGTTGCAGGTGACAATCATGCTTTAGCTAATGGTGAAGTTAATGGAAAATTGATCGTTCAAGCTTATTCTTATGGTACGGCATTCGAAGATATTAAGTTGATGATTGACCCTACTACTGGGGATGTAACCGAAAAATCAGCTACAGTTACAACGACTTTTCAAGAGGGTGTAAAAGAAGATCCTGAATCTTTAGCTATTATTAAAAAATTATTAGACAAGCATCCTGAGCTAACTAAGCCGGTAGGTATAACAGATGGTTCTATCACTCGTACAGATGCTTATAATAACGAAGCGCCTCTAGGAAACGTCATTGCAGATGCAATGCGTCAAGCAGACTTTGGTGATAAAGCAAGCGCTGCTGACTTTGCATTTATGAACCCAGGTGGTATTCGTGCGGATCTGCCACAAGGCGATGTGACCTTTGCTGATCTTGCTAAAATCCAACCTTTTGGCAATACTTTAGTGAAACTAGAGCTGACTGGTGAGCAAATTCAAACCTTGTTGGAGCAACAATGGGGAACAAATGCTGACGGTACACCAAACACAAAAACACTACAAATCTCTGGCTTGAAATATACTGCAGATTTCAATAAGCCAGTTGCAGAACGTGTTACTAGTCTTAGTCTTGAAGATGGTACACCCATTGATCCTGGACAAACATATACGGCTGTAGTTAACAACTTTATGGCAGCAGGTGGAGATAACTATAAAGTACTATTGGAAGCTAAATCATCTCTAGCAGGTCCTATCGATCTTGATGTATTCTACCAGTACATTGTAGATACGTATAAAGGTGGTAGCATTGAGGCTAAAATCGAAGGACGTATCACGAACCTAGCTGCATCTACAGAGCAAACAGATACACCTATAACAACAGAATTCATTTCTCGTGCTGAATTTGTAAGTGCTCTGGTAGACAAGTTGAAACTAAACGAAGTAGCTAGAGCATCTAAATTCAAGGATGTTGCTGCTGATGCTGCATATGCTGATGCAATCGCTGAAGCTACTCATGCTGGATTAATTCAAGGCTACGGTGGTAATTTCAACCCTGATCGTGATATCACTCGTGAAGAAGCTGCTACAATTCTTGCTAAATTGTTGAACAATCAAGCTTCTGATAAAAATGCGGCTACAATCATTGCAGGTTTTGAAGATGGCAAAACCGTTTCTACCTATGCGGTTGAATCCATGGCAAAATTGATTGACAAAGGTATTCTTAGTGCAGCAGAGAAAAACCTGCTTCAACCTAAACAAACTTTGTCTAATAACGAAGCAAAAGCTTTAATTCAAAAAGTTGTTGCAGCAAAAGCTTCATAATTTAGCACTTGTTCAAACCTTATACTAAGACAGGAAAGCACATCCAGTTTGGTGAATAAGCTTTTTTCTATTGATAAACCTCAATTAGTCCCTCAATTCATGAAAAGTTTATCTAGGAGAATGCTATATCCCAATTTAGGATGTGTTCTTCATGCTTACATGACTATAACTAATCTGTGGTTTGGTGGTACTTTTATTTTGTAATGAGAGTCAAAGGTATCCTTTTTGTATTTAATGGTTTAGCGTATGTCTCATAGATCCGACTTTGGAATCATTTTCCTGGACGGGCTTGCGTGGACCGTGCGGCAATCTCTATAGTTGAGGGGAAAGACATACGAACGGAGTGGTAGGGGAGAAATGGAGAGCGAACGCGTACTTCAGCAAAGTTTAGACGAAAAAAGTGAGTTTCAGCGGTTGTTTCAAATGTACCTGCTGTTTGAGGAGAAAGCGAAACGGCCGAATGCGGAAGCCGTCCGGAACGCGTTAGAAACCCGATGCGGTAAAACGGATACCGTGTCGGGAGCCGACGCATTGTCGTCGTTTGCCGTAGAGGCTTATAAAGTAGCCTACGAGGATGGGGAACTGCCAGCTCAGGTGATGATGGCGGACTTTACGCCTTTTCAACCGGAGTCGATTACCAACATGGAGCGCACCCAGTTTTGGACGATGCCAGATGCTGAGGACGTTCTGGAACAATGCCGCTATAAGCTGCTGATCAGCGACTTCATGGCGGCGGGGCTGGACTATAAATCGCGCAGCGCCTTATTGGCGGACTGGCTGGAGGCTGCCGTAAGCCTGTTCCCGACCTGCAAAGCGATCTGGATTCCATCGAGCGGGAAATTGCTGCATCCGGCCGAAATTGCCGATAATCCGTACGAAGGAGCCGCGAGGTTCTTGCAGTTCGGCATGAATATCCGTTATTTTACCATTCATGGGACCGAAGATAGCTTGATCGATTCGCTCGGCCTCTTTGCGCTTAGACTTCCGGATGTCCAGTACCATCTTCATACATTGGATCCGAACGACGTGTCACGGCATGCATTCAATGTCGCAGCTTACTTGTTTGAAGCGAATGTGCCGGTGAACGACGGCGAGACGATCGCCGGCTTGCTGAATGGGGAGATGGCACCGGAGGTGCATTGGCCTTGCAGGTTCGAAATGTCGCTTATCCAGCCTACCAGAGAAGTGATGGACGTCTGTCCAGGCGAATATGCGGCAGGAGAACGAGAATAAAATAGGCCGGCGTATGACCGAGTACTCGCGCCGAGAGTCGCGAGAGGTGTATCGATAGCCGAATGAGCCGTCGTCTTTATACTAACTTACATGCAATATGATACGGCACGAAAATGAGCTGGTGGTACGTTTCCGCCAGCTCATTTTTAATACCTTTATTTCCACGGACATGGCCGCGGACCCGGCATAAACGGGTTAAATTAACGGGCAGGATAGATTAATTAAACCCTTTGAGGCTTCAGATGGAATACTTACTGATAGATGAATTCACGTTCGTTCTGCTTTTCATACATATCCCAATACGCTTGGGCGATTCGATCAGGGTCGAAGTTTGTGTTCACCGCAACTGTACCGGCGATTGTGATGGTACCCACATGAATGCCATGAGGCGCCAGTTCTTCTCCTAATGTATAGACTAAGCAGCGCAGAAATTCGCAACGTCCATCGTACTTTCTTCTCCCATTGAAAATAAATCCCTAACTGCGGTCATTCCTGAGTCTCGTTAGCGAGTGAGTGAGCCCGGCAGGCCTGAAGGAAGTGCAATATCGGAGGGGAAGGCCGCTGAGGGTTTTTCGCCGGGTAGCCCCGTTAAGTTGAGTTCTATCATAAGCGGCGTCGCAAAATTGGGTTGAGGGGTTAGTGTGGGAATGAATGGGGTGTGTGATGAAAACATATTCCATTCACTTCTATAGTAACGCGTATACGATTGACAGTCAGTTCCCTAAGGTATATGATAATGAATAATGTTAGTTACCTATAACTAACAATGAAGGGGGGATTCTATTGAGCACTAAAACCGAAAATACGGCTGATAAAATACTATCGTCTACCATCGATCTCATGTCCGAAAAAGGGTATAAGGCGGTAACTATTAAGGAAATCGCCGCTTCTGCATCCGTAAGCGAAATGACCGTATTTCGAACGTTTGGTTCCAAAAAAGCTATATTGGATGCCATAATCGATAATTATATGTTCTCTGTACCGATCGAAGAGACCATTCAAAAAAATATCAAGTACGAGCTCGAGCAGGATTTATTGATGATCAGTGAGTTGTACCATAATGTGCTGGGCAGAAACAAAAAAATATATTTGATTTCCATCATGGAACGAAAAACGATGCCTGAAATCCATCAGAGCTTGCACAATAAGGCATTAAAATTTCTGAGTATCGTTACGGAATATTTCCGCGTCATGCAGGAGAAAGGCAAAGTGATCAAGGGCAACCCGGAAGCCCATGCCTTAACGCTTATGCGGTTCAATTACGGTAAATTCATCTCTGGATTGCTATTAGTGGGGATTGCACCCGGTTTCCCGGAGGATAATCTGCAAGATTCGATAGCCGTTATAGCCAAGGGTTTAAGCACGTAATTTTTTTAAACATAATGTTAGTTAGCAATAACTAAACATCGAGGGAAGGTGCTTGCTATTGGAATGTTTATGGACAAAATCTTTCATCGGGCTCACGCTGTCTATGTTCTTTCTATGTCTCGGATTTTATTTGCTCCTTCCAACGTTGCCGCTGTATCTCAAAAATTTAGGCCTTGGTGAATCACAACTCGGATTCATCATTGGCAGCTTTACCCTAACGGCTGTCATTGTTCGCCCATTTATCGGCGGTCTGTTGGATCGATTCGGAAGGCGCTATTTTGTCATCGCGGGACTGATTCTGTTCGCCATCGCGATGGTTCTGTACAACTGGGCAAGCGGAATTTTTATGTTGATTCTTCTGCGAATTCTTCATGGCAGCGGTTGGGCGATTTCAAGCACTTCCATCGGAACTGCGATCACAGACATCATCCCCGCTCGGCGCCAAAGTGAGGGAATGGGATGGTATGGCATATCCACGAGCGTATCTATGGCGATCGGGCCCGTGCTCGGAGTTTGGATGATCCAAATCTATTCATTCCGGCACGTAATTGTTCTAGCTTCCTGTCTATCGGTTGCAGCTATCCTAATTGCCCTGGTGACGAAGGTGCCTGCTATACGATCGGAGAACAAACGGAGAGTGGTGTTTTTCGATAAATCCATCCTTCCGATATCGGCGTCTATTCTTTTCTTATCTCTTACGTACGGGGGGATCACCACATTCTTGCCGTTGTTTGCAGGTTCCATCCAAGTCAACGCGGGCACTTTCTTTTTGGTTTATGCCGTCGCGCTTACAGTCACCAGGCCTGTTGCCGGGAGGCTCGCAGATCGTTATAACGAAGGAACGATCATCATCCTGTCGATGATCCTTGCGATCATAGCACTATTGATCTTGAGCTTATCCGATGGATTAATGGGGATCCTTGTTTCCGCCATACTGTACGGGATTGGGTTCGGATCAGCCCTACCTACACTTCAGGCAGCAACACTACGCCTCGTATCTCCTGTCCATAAGGGTATGGCCAATGCTTCTTTTCTTACCGCCTTGGATTTAGGGATTGGGCTTGGCTCTATCTTGCTTGGATTCATTTCCCAACGATTCGGCTATCCTGTTCTATTTGCATCATGCGCGGTTTCCGGGTTCATTGCTGTACTGATCTTCATAGGTTTTGTAAGACGAACCTTACTACACGGAAAGGAGGAACATATCGGTAATATTCATCAATCAAGCTAAGCATATTTTTTTAGCATGAGTGTTAGTTATGGATAACTAACAAATCAATTAATTCCACACCCAAGGAGGAAAAGACAATGACAACTGCTCCATTGAAAATCGGCATTATTATCGGTAGTACACGCCCAGGGAGGGTCAGTCCGCAAGTCGGGAAATGGATCAAGAGTATTGGAGATCAACGGGGTGATGCATGTTATGAGATCGTGGATATCGCAGACTACAACTTACCATTTTTCGGGGATCCTGCAGGCGAGCGGCAAGTTAAGGCTTGGGCGAACAAAATCGCCAGTTTGGATGGATTCGTGATTGTCACTGCGGAATACAATCACAGCATTACGGCTGCTTTAAAAAATGCACTGGATTCTGCGCGAGTAGAATGGTACAACAAGGCAGCCGGTATTGTCAGCTATGGTTCCTCTGGCGGTACGCGTGCCGCCGAACATTTACGCGGAATTTTGGCGGAATTGCAAGTGGCAGACGTTCGCACGCATCCTGCGCTTAATTTATTTACAGACTTTGAGAATTATACAACTTTTAAGCCTGCCGTATTACACCATTCACATGTGAATGGTATGATGGATCAAGTGATTAGCTGGTCTACCGCATTACAATCATTACGCGGTTAACATAATACGGCTCGGTTCGTTATATTCTTGTAACAAGCTCTTCCGATTATGGGGGAGCTTGTTCGCATTGCTGCAACGATGTAGATATTCTTGGGGGTAGGAAATTTTGGATCCGCTGCCTTATTCCAGGCGATTACATCCGAAACCTCGTTTTTGACGAAGAAGGATAATGCAATTGATCTACGATCGTTTGCTAAATACGGGTATCGGATCTTCTGCTATCTAATACAACACCTACGCTTACCGGGTTTACATAGGCAAGATCAACCAATAGCTTGTGCTCAATTTAGGGTGTAAAAAATTTCTGGGAGAGCGCCACGATCGCTTGAACCTTACGTAACGTAATGAATTACATTAGAGTTACCGGTACATAGCTAGCGCAAATGAGTGGAGATGGTTCATGAAGAACGTTCTTTGACGAAGATGATACGCCAGAACAAAAACACAGTACAAACATCATGTTGGATACACTGGCAAGGTAGTAGAAGAGGAGGTAGGAACATGACTATAGGTGAAAATGAACTTATGGCTTCGCGCGAGTACGATGTCCCACAGGAGCTTGTGTTTCGGGCATGGACAACTCCTGATTTATTAGCAAAGTGGTGGGGACCGAAAGGCTTCAAGAATACGTTTCACGAGTGCGATATGAGGCCGGGAGGTACGTGGAAGTTCACCATGCACGGGCCGGATGGCGTGGATTATCCTAACCATAATGTCTTTGTTGAGTTCGTGCCGACGGAGCGGGTCGTGATTGATCATCTAAACGTTCACGAATTTCGGGTTACGGCTACCTTCGAGGACATTGATGGCCGGACCAGGGTCACCTTCCGTCAACGTTTCAAGAAAAAAGAGGAGTTTGAACTAGCTAAGCCCATCTGCATAGAAGCTAATGAACAGCAGCTTGACCGACTTGGCAAGGTGCTGGCGGAATTGGCCAACTAGCTTTACAAAGTGATATCTGCATTTACCCGAAAAGACTGCTACTTATGTGATGACTCTAATATTGTCGCCGTTCACGATTCCTGCCGGGAATCGGACGGCGATTTTTGTTATGCTGGATCTAGAGAAGTTGATATGGGAGGCGGAGAGGGCAAGATGAAAAAGATACTGATCGTAGATGATGAAGTCGATCTTCGCAAACTGCTCACGGATTACTTTGAAATAAACGGGTATTTCGTGATGACGGCGAAGGATGGCAGTGAGGCGCTGCGGCAAATAGAGAATCAACCGGATCTTGTGTTGCTGGATATCAATATGCCGGAGCTTGACGGTCTTGAATTATGCAGGAAAATCCGGCATTTTGTGTCCTGTCCGATCCTGTTTCTAACCGCCCGCGACGAGGATGCGGATAAAATATCGGGATTTCAGGCCGGAGGGGATGACTATATAGCCAAACCGTTCAGTCTTCATGAGCTGGGCGCGAGGGTAGAGGCGCATTTGCGCAGGGAGATGCGAAGCCAAACGAAAACGTCCGTAAGGTTTAGCGAAGATTTGGCCATTGATTATTCGGCTCGCGCGCTTTACATCCACGATGTACAAATTCCCTTGGCCAAAAAAGAGTTCGATATTATAGAGCTATTGTCCATGCATCCCGGAATGGTGTTTGACAAAGAACGTATTTTTGAAAAAGTGTGGGGACTGGACGGCGAAGGCGACAGCGCCGTAATAGCGGAACATATCAGGCGAATTCGTGTCAAATTGAAAGAGCATGGTTGCGGCGACAGGATTGAAACTGTATGGGGAGTGGGTTACAAATGGCGAAAATGATAAACTGGCTGAGCCTGAAGCGGTTAACCTTGCTGCAATCGTTCATCCTACTATGCTGCCTTACGCTCATCGCCGTTCTAGTCGTCATCACATTGGAGTTTAGATGGGCGGAAAGTATACGGTTGCGGTTTGCCGGCTATTCTTCCGTGAACGATTGGTTGCTGCCTTCCCTCGTCGCGGTTGTCCTGTTAACGGTTGCCGTCGGCATCGTCCTGATGGGCAGTTTGTTTTATCGGTGGAAACTGAAAAAACCGCTTGAAATCTTGATGCATGCATCGGAAAAAATTTCGGCGAACGATTTGGGGTTTCATATTTCTTACGACAGCCGGGATGAGATGGGGGAATTATGCCGTGTATTTGAGAACATGCGCGGTCAGTTGGAGAAAAACTATCAAACGCTTTGGCGATCGGTCGAGGAACGGAAACAACTTAACGCTATTTTTGCCCACGATCTGAGAACGCCCCTATCCGTTCTGAAAGGATACTCCGAGTTTCTGACCGCCTACTTGCCCGAGCGCAAGATATCCGAGGAGAAACTCTTGGACACGATTCAAACGATGCAGGCGCATATCGTCCGTCTTGAGAGCTACACGGAGGCGATGAATTCTATTCAGAAGCTGGAGGATATGCCGGTACAGACCCGTATGATTGAAACGGATGAACTCATCTCCTTGCTGAATGACAGCGCGCGCCAAGTTACCGGACGGTATGGTAAGACTTTTGGTTCGTCCATTGCCGCGGAAGCGAACGAAATAACCGTCGATGTCCATTTGGCGATGCAGGTTTTTGAGAATTTGATCGTAAATGCAGCGCGTTATGCCTCTAGTCACGTAAGCGTTGATTATAACGTCAGTAAGGGTTTCTTTTCTATGACCGTCGCGGATGACGGCGCAGGTTTTTCCGAAGCGACGCTCCGTAAGGCCGTACTTCCTTTTTATCGCGGAGAGGTATGGGATGCGAACGAACATCACGGACTAGGGCTTTACATTTGCAAAGTTCTTTGCGAAAAGCATGAGGGTAGTCTCCAGGTAACCAACGGCCTCCATGGCGGTGGGAACGTAACGGCAAGTTTTTTGTACGGAGTTGATAAATAGTTGAAAAAGACCGTTTAGCATTTCCTTATCATGAATTAAGGAGTGCTAGTATGAGAATCGTACAGAAGAAAATGTGGTTAGGCTTGAGTTGTTTCCTGCTAATGATGGGTATCCTGGCCAGACCCGTTTCCGCCGTTGAAGTCCGAAGCAAAGCCGAAGTCCAGCAGGAAATCGATCAGTACGTCAAAAAAACGATGAGCGCCAATCATATTCAGGGTGCAGCCCTTGCCATCGTTCATAACGAAGAGGTGTTCTATACGCAAGGATACGGCGCTGTTTCAGAGGGACGTGATATAAACGATCGCACCCCCTTTCCGATTGCTTCGTTAAGCAAATCTTTTACGGCACTGGCTGTCCTTCAGCTGGTGGACAAGGGACTAATCGAGCTTGATGCGCCGTACGCATCTTATTTTCCCGACCTCGCACCTAAGGACGAGCGCGTTCGCGATATTACCGTTCGGGATTTGCTCAACCAGACAAGCGGTCTTAATGACAAGGTGAATCCCGACATGATCCGTTCGTCCCCATATCAATCGCTGCGACAGGTTAACGAGTCGTTGAACGCGGTTCAGCTAGCGAATGATCCTGGAGCAGCCTATAGCTACCACAATCCGAATTATCAATACTTGGCCTTGTTGGTCGAAAAAATGAGCGGACAAAACCTCTCCGATTACTTGGAGGATCATATCTTTGAGCCTCTTGGAATGAGAGATACCTTTAATGTGAGCAACACACGGCAGATCAATGAGAATTACACCATTCCGCGTGGACATTATATATTGCTCGACCATCCTGTAAGCCAGTCTGAACCTTCGTGGTTCGTTGACGGGCCCGCCGGTATGATTTCGACTGCAGAAGATATGGCCAAGTGGATGCTCGCCCAATATAATGGCAGGCTTCTTACGCCAGAGATGATGGAGCAGTACCATGCAGCCGGACAGAACGGCCCGTATGGAATGGGATGGCTTGCGGAAGAGGATGAGCAAGGGGGCCGAACGATTTCTCATAGCGGAATTTTATGGACGTACAAGGCGGAAGAGACGATCTATTTGGATCAGCGGCTGGGCATTGCGATGATGTTTAACTCCGGTTTAAATGCCTTTGTCGATTATTCGGCTTTTGTCGACGGAATCGCAAAGATAATGAAGGGCGAAAAGACCGAATCGACGATTGTCAACAGCAAAAACATGGAGGCGGTTATGATTCTGCTGGTGCTTGCGACGATGGCTTGGGGGATATATAGGCTCTATCGTATCCATCAAAGCAAAAAGGCCATGACAACCGGTAAATTGATTGTTTCATTAGCCGGAGGACTGCTTCCTATCTTGATTCTCTTGTTTCTGTCGCCGTTAGCTACATTTATTGGCGCCGGGCGAGTATTGCCTTGGTATGGACTATGGACTGCCATGTCATCGCTGATCATATGGCTGGTTGTATTATCGCTTGTAAATATAACGGTTATGGTATGCCGTTTCAGGTTGTATCACCAGGCAAAAAAGATGAAGGGTATAACCACCGCACCTTATCCAGGAAACCCTTCAAGGTAACCTCAATCCGTATGAAACCTAATCATCGACAAATGGCCTGTCCTGCGTTTGAACAGATGGCTTGACGAACAGTTGGGTCGTTAGAAACAATAGTTATTCTAGCGTTTGAATTTTCCGGAGAATTCTTTTATTTTATCCACGAAAATCCCTTTCAGTTGATCGGTGCCTTCTTTTGGTGCAGCATAGGCCTTATAGCCGCCAAACGATTCCATGCAGATCGCGGTTTCTCTTAGATCAACGGGGATATTCCGCGCTATTATTTCTTCTGTTTCCTTTGGCTTTTCATTGCAAATAAAGTAGCCCATTTTCTTTTCCAACAATTCCTGGTGATTTTTTGATAAAATCGCGAATGGGCTTGTATATTTTCCCGTCTCGAACTCCGGCACCCAAAATAATGCTGTCAAAATTTTCGATTGCCGGTTTCTCCGTTTGAATATCGCAAATCGTACAATGTGGAATTTCATCTGCAAGAATTTTTATGCATTGCTCGGTTGCTCCTGTTTTCGTAGCATAGATAGCTAATACAGCCATATGACTCATTCCTTATCGTTTAGTGTTTGAATTAAGATGATGAATTTGCTCCTCTAGCACGCTGCTTGCTTTGTTTAGAAATTGTGTAATGAGCTCAAGCTCTTCATCCGAATATGAGGAGGCCAGTTTGACCATCGCAGCGTGAAGCTGGAGATAAGTAGCACTGACATCTTCTTTATTCTCATATAGAGGGACGATAATCACTTTTCGGCGATCATGGGGATCCGGTTGCCTGCGCACGAAGCCGTTTTTTCTAGTCGGTCGATTAAAGAGGTAACGCTGCCTGTTGTCAGCCCGGTTAGTCTTGACAGCTCGCCGGCAGTCACGGGGCCTTTTTCATGCAGAATATCGATAGATAAAAAGTCATTGTTATAAAGCCCTAGGGAAGCAGCTACACTTTGCTGGTAAAGTACCGTTCTGGTTCCTAATCCGCGCATGCCCATCGTAAGTTTTTCCTGTTGCTCTGTGGGTTGTTCGAGTTGATTATTTGGCAAACGTCAGCGGGAAACACGTAATGCTCGTTCAATGTAAATAACGAAGGAGCTGCCGCGGCAGCTCCTTTTGCATTTTTCGCCGATAGCCTCGTTAAGAACCAGCTGTATAACAAGTGACGGCGATTTGAAAGTTAGCATTACTAACAAAAAAAACAGGCACATCGTTGATGAATGGGCACCTCGAAGGAGGTGCTTTTTTTCGTTACAGCAAGATTGGGAAAGTGCAAGTCTAGCCATTATGTTATCTTGTGAGCATCCAATCATTATTGCATTAGAATGGAGGGCTTAAAGGAAATCAGGGGTGGCCAGAAGAGACCTATTCATAATCCAAAATCAATAGGCAGTTTTTTAACAGGTGCATAGATGTGGTAGGTTGATTCAAGATTGTGAATATCATCAAAAGCTTGAATGAGTTCGATGTGTGAATTTTCAGTTTCCTGCTTGGGAGGCGTTCAATCTTCTGGATCGGATGTAGTTGTTTAAAGAACAACCCATCATGGCAGAAAAAAGTCTGTGAAAGTAATATTTGGACATATTGAAGGAGTTAGCCACAGACTCGAGCGATAGTGGTTGGTCTAAATTGCTCTCAATATGGATTAAAGCATGCTCTATGACTTCATTATGGTCCATAATAATCCCCAATCAATTTATGGAATGTTCTGTAATTATTGCAATCATGGTGAGTAGCCAAAGGAGGAATATTTATGACGCAAGACAGAATGAATGGAATCCTGCTCGGAATTTTTTATATTGCCGCTGCGGTCACTTCGGTCATCGCTGTTATTTCTTATGATCCGGTATTATCGGAACAATGGTATATGTCCGTGGCCCATGGATTGAAAACACGGGTTTTGATTGGTGTTATTAACGATCTCTTGCTCGTCCTGACTGCAGTAGGTACAGCGGTTATGCTGTTTCCTTATCTTCGTCGATGGAATGAACATCTAGCCCTAGGGTACCTATGCTTTCGATTTATGGAAGCTGTTTTTATTGCCATAGGAGTGGTGAGTATATTAGGTTTATTGCAGCTTAGTATTCACTATGAAGCAAACCGCATAGTAAGTGAAGACCATCTTCATGAGATCGGCTACATGCTGCAAGCTTTCCATCGTTGGACTTCGATGTTAGGTCCCAATTTCATGCTGGGTATCAATACGGCATTGTATAGTTATTTGCTCTTTAGAACAGGTTTGGTGCCGAGACCGTTAGCGGTGTTTGGTATGATTACAGCAGCACTCGTACTCGCAGCCGGTCTATTGGAAATGTTCGGTCTGATCGAACCTCTCTCCGCAGCAAAAGGTTTCATTGCTCTACCTGTGGGAGTTTATGAAATGAGTTTAGCGGTCTGGTTAATTGCGAAGGGGTTTCACCAGCAAAACCTTGAAAAACTAAAAGCGAAATAGATATTATGACCTCATCTGTAAAGCTCATTAGGGGCATAATATTAAACTCTAAATAAAGGCGAATCGCTTGAGTGTGAAACAATCCCCAAAATTCAGGTGAAAAGTAGGTAGACTCAAAACAAACGATCTCTATAATGGAAATAAGAGACGCACGTTCTCCAGTTTAAAGTGCAATGTATGGTGACGAGAACCGGATTAGCGTTCGCCACGATTATTTTGTGTGTAGGACGGTGAAGAAGGTCAAATTTATCAACGATTAAATAATCGAGCTGTCAATTACGGGGAGGGAGACAGCCCCTAGGATAACATGAAGCGAGGGGAATAGGTGAGACGCTTTGAAAGCAAATCGGATGGAAGCATTCAGCGATGGCGTGCTGGCCATTATTATTACGATCATGGTGCTGGAATTCAAAGTGCCGGAAGGCCATGACTGGCATGCGCTGATCGAACTTGGCCCGAAAGTTGTTAGCTATATCTTTAGTTTCGTATATGTCGGCATCTACTGGAACAATCATCATCATCTGCTGCATATGGTTCGAACAATGAACGGACGGTTGATGTGGCTCAACTTGCTGCTTCTCTTCTGGCTATCCCTTGTGCCGTTTACGACGGCTTGGATGGGGGAAAGCCATTTTGCACCTACACCAACTGCGCTTTACGGTATTATTCTATTGCTAGCGGCGTTCTCGTACTGGCTGCTTCAGCGTATGATTATGAACCAGCATTCCGGCGATTCCTCATTCGTCGGAGCGATGGGCAAAGATTGGAAGGGGAAACTATCTCCTTTACTCTACTTGATTGCGGCCTTGACCGCATATGTGAGTGTTTGGATATCCGGCTTTTTTTTCGTACTTGTTGCCGTGATCTGGTTCATGCCGGATAAGCGAATCGAGCACGTTCTGAGAGGCCACTAAGAAAAACTCTTCGATTCTCGCATGTTGGCGGGTTTCGAAGAGTTTTTTAGTTCATATACTGCCATGATAGTTAGCGACAGTTATAACAGAGGGCCTTCCTTGCTAACTACGATTGCTTTTGTTCGATCATGGTTTTGTTTTTCATAGGTATAAATAATGTTATAACCAACGCGACAACCGAGAGAATCATCATGAAGTAATAGGCGTCACTTGCCCCTAAAATGGATGTGAGGGATTTAAGGAGCTCAGCAGTCGTTGTAGGATTGTTCTGCATCATATCAGCTGCATGGCTTGTTGCCTGCACGGTATAAATCGTAATCACGACGGCAGTATCAATGGCGCCGGCAATTTCAATTCCACAAGTGGGGTTGCCTCCGTTGATATTGTGGCATCATCACTTCTCGGAATTATTATGTGGTGGATTAAGGATGGTACCGAGCATAGCGCTGAATACATAGCGGATCAGATTACCCTGATGTAGAGAAGAAAGTATTTGTAGCCGATTAGGCGCAAAGAGGCGAAGCTGGCAACTTTAGAACCAATATTCATAGAAACATTGCAAATATTCCCCCCCCTCTATATCATGGACGTATCTTACGTAAAAAGCCTATCCAAAGGAGAGTTGATCGGTGATCACCATTTACGAGGAACAGCGGCAAGGAGCTGTGGCGCACACGGTCGAACATGCTCAAGCATCGCTGAAGAAGTGTCTGGACGTCATCCGGCAGATGGATGGCTTCACACGCAGTCAGGTCAGCATTCAGCATATGGATACAATGATCATGATTGGTGGCGGCAGTCACGAGTTCATTGTCACGGTGGAGACAAGCACGGCGATTCACAACCTTCTCGGCTCACAGGAGGAAGAAGACGAGTTTGTTGACATTACGGTAGGCGGCCAAGCCTGTGAGTTTCCTCGGCAGTACATTGTGAGCCTTGAGCTTGTTGAATCCGCGCTTCAGCAATTACTAACCGATACATCCGCCGAGCTGCACTGGGAAATCATCGAAAAATAATAGTGACAGCCAGTTTTTGATATCCTGGCACGGGAGGAGAAGAACATGCACACGATGGAGAGCTTAAAGAAGCAATTAGAACAGCTGGGCATTGACAGCAAAGGGACGTTGTTGGTCCACTCTTCGATGAAGAGTATGGGGCCGGTCGAGGGTGGCGCGGACACGGTTCTGGATGCGTTGACAGCCTATATGAAAGATGGGCTGCTGGTGTTACCTACTCATACGTGGTCTTACATCAATGCGGATAATCCGAAATTTTACGTGGATCAGTCACCTTCTTGTGTCGGGATCTTACCCGAGCTTTTTCGCAAACGGCCTGGTGTGGTGCGTTCGCTGCACCCTACTCATTCCGTGGCGGCATTAGGTCAGGATGCCAAAGCGTTCACAAACGACGATCATCGTTTCGATACGCCATGCGCTAGAGATTCTGCCTGGGGGAAGCTGCTCGACCGAAGGGCGACCATCTTGCTAGTTGGGGTCGATTTAAAGCGCAACACTTTTATTCATGGAGTCGAAGAGTGGGTGGACATTCCAGGCAGGTTAACGGATGGCCATGAGAAGCTGTACTCGGTTTTACTGGATGGAACGGAAATCCCGGTGCCTTCCCGGAGACATTGCGGGTTATCGTGGTCGGAGCATTTCTGGAAAGTCGATGAGGTTCTGGAAAGTCGGGGCGCGATGCATAAGGGGCATTTTGGCGATGCCGTTGTCCGGGTATGCAATGCGGCCGCGGTGGCGGATGTCATTACGGACATGCTTAAGGACAATCCGGATTTGTTCTCGGATAATCATCCCTTGGACCATACAGTCAACAAGGATTGATCGAAAAGGCGGCAGCGAGCCGAGAAAATATCATATTGAGGAGGGAACTGGCCCCTCCTTGACTCCATACGTCACACCGGCAAATAGATCGTAAACACTGAGCCCTCGCCGACCACGCTTTGCACCTCAATCCAGCCTTGGTGCGCAAGGATGTTGTTCTGCGCTATCGCAAGTCCCAGCCCGGTTCCACCGCCGGGACGAGCCCTGGAATGGTCCGCCCGATAGAATCGGTCGAAGATATGGGGCAAATCTTCCTTGGCGATGCCGGCTCCGTTGTCTTCAACCCGGATTCGGGCATAGCGCTGCTGTCGATCGGGAAGGTGTACCGTTTCCGCATGGATGCGGATTTGTCCGCCGGCATTCGTATAATACACGGCATTCGTCAAGATGTTGTACAGCGCCTGAAGAATACGGAATTTCTCCACCGAGACGAGGATAGCCTCATCTTTGGCATGCAGGGACAGGTGGATTTCTTTATCCTCAGCCATAAACCGGGTTTTCGCCAGTAAGTCCTCCAGCAGCGCAACCAGGTCCTCCTCTTTAGGGTGCAACTCCGTCATGCCGGCTTCAAGCCTGGACAAATCCAGCACATCGTGAACCAAACGCGATAGCCTTAATACTTCATCAAGGATCGAGGCTTGCTTGTCGGCAGTCATGGGGGCCCCTGTCTCGTGAGCCAGCTCCAATTCTCCTTGGATGATCATCAGCGGGGTTTTCAATTCATGGGCGACGTCGGACATCAGCTGCTTTCGGGTGCGCTCCGCCTCCGCAAGCGAATCGTTCATCTCGCGAAGGGCCCTGGAAATGGCGCCGAATTCATCCTTCCTCTGCTCGGGAAAGACCGCGGGTGCGCCTCCTTGTTTGATGGTCCCGATCCCGCTGATGATTTTCCGTATCGGGCTTGTCAGCCTCCAAGACAACAACAGGATTGTCAACAGCGCGGCAATGCCGGTGAACAGCAGCGAAGCGATGCCGATATTGGGCAGCATGCTGTACCACATGGTTTTGAATTCATAGGTCTTGTACTGCTGCTCGTTCATCACGTACAGTCTGCCGATCCTCCGGTCCCCCTGATCAAGCGTTAGCATGTAGCCGTCACTGCGAAGCTCATCTGAGCTTAGTTCTCCTTGCTGATACAAGATTTGCCCCTCCGCGGATAACACGATTTCGACGAAGGGAGCAGCAGATTCAAATCTTGCGCTCCGAAGATTCTCCCAAGAATCCCCGTTACTCCGGTAATATTGTTCAAACTCTTTCCTCAAGGATTCAAAAGCTTCCTTCTCCTCAAGATATGCCAAATCGCGGGTGATATAAAACTGCACATGTGTCACCGCAAGCAGAACAAGCATAATAAACACGATCAAAACGCCCATCGACAGAGTCAGCCTGGTTCTAATGTTCATGGTCCGCTCCGAATCGGTAGCCGAAGCCGTAGACCGTTTGAATGTAGTCTGAGGACGAGGAGCCCTTTTCAATCTTCTTCCGAAGCTTGCTGATATGAGAGTCCACCGTCCGTTCGTCAACGATAAACTCCTCCTCAAAAGCATGCTGCAGCAGCTGCATGCGGCTGTACACCCTCCCGGGTTTTGACGCTAGCAGGTGCAAGAGCTTAAATTCGGTTGGTGTGAGATGCAGCTCTTGCCCCCCTTTAAACACCTGCAGACTCTCCTCGTCTATCATCAGATCTCCTCTTCGCAGCACACTGCCGGCCCCGTCATTCCCATGATGGTGCATGCGTCGCAATAAGGAGCGGATGCGTGCGGAAAGCTCCCTTAAGCTGAAGGGCTTCGTCAGATAATCGTCCGCGCCCATCTCGAGACCCACGATTTTGTCGGTTTCCTCCGACTTGGCCGTCACCATGATGATGCCGGGAGACCCTGACTGTCTGAGCTGCCGGCAGGTGTCCAGCCCGTTCATTTGCGGAAGCATCCAGTCCAATATCACGATATCCGGTTTATGCTGCGTGTACAGCTGCAGGGCGGTTTTGCCGTCCATCGCGGTCAGGCAATCATATCCTTCAGCTTGAAGATACGATTCCATGAGCGACGCAAGTTTCGTTTCATCCTCAACGATCAGCACCTTGGTTCCCATTCCCACACTCCCAGACCTATCCATTTTGATTACTACTTCAAGAATATGGGCTGCCTCCACAATCTGTAAATACCTTCACCATAAGTTCGCAACATTTCGCTGGTAATATAGCCATCAAAGATAACGTTTGACCGATGGAGACATGGGTTACAGATCCGATCATCCATCGAGAAAATGATACCGGGAGTGCAGCTTGGCGAAGCATCCGGTGACAAGGAGTGGACACCATGTTCGAAACCATATCCAGCATCATGCTTACGGTCGCTATGACCCTGTTGTGGGGAATTGCCGGGATAACGGCTGCGGGCCTTCCCTACGCTAAGACCAGCCGAAGCTTAAACCATAGAAGCACATTCCTGCTCTGGGTGGCTGGCACCGCCCTTGTAATAAGCACTGCTTGGTACGGAACGATCACCCTGCAGCTTATCCAGGACGGCTGGTTGTTTGTCGAAGGGACGGTCAAGATGCTGGTCCCGCTGACGCTGCTTCCTCAGTTGTATATCGGTGGAGCGATTCTCCCGCGGTTAAAAAGCTTACGGATTTCGGGCGGAGAACCGCCAACGTCGGCAGCACTTGAAGCCGCGGCCCATCCTTCCATATTGCTGTCCTTTTTAGCGGCTGCGCTCGCATCCGGCATCTCCGCCTTCGGCACGGTCTTTGCCCAACCGGTTCTGCCCGGCCTGTATCAGGTCGGTTATCGCTTCTTGCTGGTTGCGCTCCTATTGCTTGTGCCAGCGATGTTTGCAAATCGAAGGTACATGAAGGTGAAGAAGGGGATACCGCTGCGGCGCGGGCTTGCCGTTAGGCTGCTAAAACTCGTGTTTGCAAGCATTCTCACCATCATTGTAGCCATCGCCATCCTCGTATCCAACGTGTTGGTAGGAGTGCAGGTCTCCAAGCTGCCGGAAGCCTCCGATATGATGAATCACGACTGGATTGACGAGGGAGGCGGCGCTCCTACCCGGATGTCGGGAAGCTCCAATCATCATCAGCATCACGCTCATCCACCGTCCGATTCAACCGATTCAGCCGATCCAAGTCAAGTCGAAGTAGCTTCTCTGACAGGCGATATTTCGCAGCCCGCCGATCGGACATTCGAGCTGGTGGCGCAGCGGAAGACGGTGACGCTTGCTTCCGGTGCCGTCGTTGATGCCTGGACGTATAACGGTGAGATCGCTCCCGAGCTTAGGGTGAAGCAAGGCGAAATGATTGAAGTGAAGCTGGTCAATCAAGATATCGATCGCGGAGTCACTATTCATTGGCATGGCTATAACGTGCCGAATGCGATGGACGGTGTCCCGGGGATGACGCAAAACATCGTCAAACCCGGAGAATCGTACATCTACAAGTTTCGGGCCGAGCAGGAAGGGACCTATTGGTTTCACTCACATCAGCAAGCGGCGGAGCAAGTGGTGAAGGGGTTGTTCGGCACCCTGATCGTTGAGCCGAAACAGGAAACCGATGTCATTGATGAAGAGGTCATCTTGATTAACCATCGATGGGAGACCGATCAAGGGTATCAGAAAGCATTCGGGTACCACGACCAGTTCCAGTGGAAGCAGGTGAAGCCAGGGAAAAACGTGAAACTGCGAATCATCAATGCCCATAATCTCTCGGAAAAATGTCTGCTGCAGGGAACAGGGTTCCGAATCGCCAGCATTGATGGCATGCGGATCCAAGACCCGCAGCCCCTCTCCGATGGAACGACATTTCGGCTCGCGGCTGGCGGCCGATACGACGTGGTCTTTACGATGCCGGATCGTCCGGTCTTCCTTAAACTCGGCGATGCCAAGAACGAGAGCAACCCGGGAGTCGTTTTTTATGGCGAAAGCGTACCGGAGAAACCCATCTTCCAGGCGGAAACGACTGAGTTTGACCCTTCCAATTATGGCAGGCCGGTTGTGAACGATGTTACGGCAGCAAGCCCATTCGATCGGGAATTTCATATGATCCTCGGCAACGAAATGGGATTTTACAACGGCAGGTTTCATTTTCTGTGGACGATCAATGGGGAGGTGTACCCCCGGGTTCCGACGTTCGTCGTCAAAGAAGGCGACAGGGTCAAAACAACGTTCGTAAATAAAAGCTTGGGCGAGCATCCGATGCATCTGCACGGGCATCATATGACGGTGTTGAAGAAGAACGGCAAGAAGGTGGCCACGCCATGGCTGACTGATACATTAAATGTCTTGCCAGGCGAATCGTATGAGGTCGCCTTTATCGCGGATAATCCGGGCATGTGGATGGACCACTGCCATAACCTGGATCATGCGGCGACCGGGATGACGCTGCATCTCATGTATGATCATGTTCTTCCTTCTTATGAGGTAGGGACACGGTCAGGGAACTTGCCGGATTAGGGAATGGGATGGGGGCAAATGAACGCGAATAGGGGAAAGTGTTGAAGTATTAGATTTGACTTCGATGAATAGGAAGACGGACATTAAGAATAAACCAGCCGTCCTGCAACGCTGCATCCATTTTCCCGTTCATCTTCTCAACTAACTGTTTAGACAGATAAAGGCCGATCCCGCTGGATTCCGTGTTCGTTCTGCTGGCGACCTCGGTATAGAAACGCGTAAATACCTTCTCAATGGCGACTTTGCTGTCGGGTTTGATATCGTTTGTAACGCTAAGTATTAGATCATTGCCCTCATCCTGGTAACTGATCACAGTTTGACTGTTGGCATAACGAAGGATATTTTGAACGATATTTTGGATGACGCGCGTCATCAACAACGGGTCTGCCATGATATGCCTCGAGTTTTTGTCTGATTGTACCGATACGCATTGTGAGCGCTGCGAATTGTGCAAACAGCGGAATCGCGTGATCTGGGGGGAAGGCAATCCGCAAGGCTCGCTGATGCTGATCCTGGATAATCCGGGAGCCAGGGAGGACCGGGAAGGAAATCCCTTCTTGTGCGGGACCCGGGAAACCCTCCAACTCGGCATGAAGGAAGCGGGTATCGATATCCACTCGGTTTACGTCACCTATTTGCTGAAACGTCGGCCAACCCGTGCTTACGATAAGCCTGCAACTCGAGCCGCATGCCTTCCGCATTTGCAGTCGCAGCTCCTTCAGAAGCAGCCGCTCGTAATATTAGGCTTTGGGAATGTCGTAGTCGAAGGATTATTCCCGCAGAAGGAGAACGCCACCGTCAAGGAGCTGCGGGGGGGCTGGCATGAGTTCCAGGGCATCCCGATTAGCTTTACCTATCATCCGCTGGCGGTAAGAAGAAGGCCCAATTTGCTAAGGTTCTTTGTCGAGGATTTGAGAGGGTTGAGGGAGAAGTGGGAGGAGAGAGCAGGGAGGGAAACATAAAAAAGGAGCGGACGCACCCGGCGTCCGCTCCTTATGCTGCAGCTTAACTCATTAATGTCTCCATAAAATGCTCCTGAAACCGCTTGGCGTCGACACCGATACATACGTTAACATTCGGCTGGTCGGTACAACGCGGACGCAGATCGGCTATGGTTCTGCCATAGGAGTGGATGCCTTCCAGATCGACCTGGAGCACCATCGGCTGAACCTCGATGAGGCTCGGGTCGATCGCCACGGCTACCGCCAGTGGATCATGCAGGGCACAGCCGGTCCGGTCGCCATAGGCTTCCCGGTAGCCTCCAATATAGTAGGAAGTCATGTCGGCCAAGAAGCGGGTCAGGTCCGAATCCAGGTCTCTCCAGCGCTGAATATCCTCCAGACTGAGTTCGGTCTGCATAGTCACATCCAGTCCGACCAGCGTAATCGGAGCTCCCGATTGGAAGACGAGCTGGGCCGCCTCCGGGTCGGAATATACATTCGCTTCCGCATGCATCCGGCGGTTGCCCGCGACGCCCACGGCTCCGCCCATCACGATAATCTGACGTACCAGCGACGATATCTCCGGCGCCTGCAGAATGGCTGCGGCCAGATTGGTCAACGGGCCGACGCAGATCAGCGTTACCTGCTTCGGATATCGCCGGATCTGATCCACTATAAAGGCCGCGGCGGACGTTGAGACCGGCTTGGCTGCCGGATCGGGGAATGCCAGGTTGCCGAGACCATTCTCGCCATGAAACTGGACGGGATACGACTTCATCGAGGGATGGAACAAGGGGGCGGCTTCCCCCATGGCGACAGGAATTCCGGCCGCGCCAAGTCGCTCCAGCACATGAAGCGTATTGCGTGTCGCATGCTCTACCGGTACGTTTCCAAAACAGGTCGTTATTCCAAGGATATCGAGAGCCGAAGACCGGACAGCGTAGGCAATCGCCAGCGCGTCGTCAACGCCCGTATCCACATCCAAAACGATTCGATGCATCAATCATGCTCCTTCCTCTGACGGTTACGATAACACCGTTTGGATATAATGCTGCAGGAATGCCTCATCACGGACCTGCATGCAGACGGAGGCATTGGTCCGTGACTGCGGGCGTCTGAAGTCGACCAGCGTTGCGCCGGAAGATACCTGTCCTTTTGTCTCGATATAGACGTAATAATCCTCCATCTCCACCAGGGAAGCATCCTCGACGACAGCCAGCGCCAGTGGATCATGCATCAGCCGGTATCTGCCCTCGTTCAAGCGGTCGCTTGCTTCAAAGCTGAAGGTGAATATATGCTGCATGAAAGCTCTTAGCTCTGCCTGTTCATCCGTAAAACCGTTCATGAGCTGTTGAAAATGAGCTTCGCCGAACTTGGCCTTTCCGGTCACGTCCAGGCCCACCATCGTAATTGGAATACCGGACTCGAACACCCGATGCGCCGCTTCGGGGTCGCCGTGGATGTTGGCTTCGGATACGGGCGTTATATTGCCCGGCACCTTGATGGCGCCTCCCATCAGCACCAGCTTGGCTTTCTGCGCGATCGACGGGTCCTTGGCGAGCGCCACCGCTAAATTGGTTAACCTGCCGGTGAATACAAGCGTAATGTCATGCGCCTGTTCCCGCACCTTCCGCACGATGAAATCGGATGCCCTCTCGTTCACCGGCGATTGGCGCGCCTGCGGCAGTTCATATCCGGCCAGGCCGTTTGCTCCATGAATGGCGGTTACGTTCTCCCGGCGAGGGCGAAACAAAGGGGTATCCGCTCCCATGGCAACGGGAATTTCGTAGCGGGGCTGCGCCAGCTGCAGCACTCGGAGCGTATTCTCCGTCGCCTGCTTCACATCTACGTTGCCGAATACCGTTGTAATGCCTTCTATATGCAGCTTATTGGACTTCACGGCAAAGATGAGCGCCAGGGCATCATCCACGCCGGTATCCACATCCAAGAGGATGTGTTTCACCTGCTCCTGCTCCATATCGTTGTCACTCCCTTATTCCCTCACTTATGCTTGGCAAGCTCGTCCGCAAGCTCTGGTATTGCCAGGATGTTATGGCCGATATCCAGGGAGTGGCTGAGCCTGCTGATATGCGGCTGCTTCAGCATCGCCTGCTCCAGCACATCCAGATTCCAGAAGATGGCCCGCTTGTCGTCATCCGCAATGACCTGACGGTTCGCCATGACGATGACCCGCTGGAAGTTGTTCACGACAAATTCCATATCATGCGTGATCGTAATGATGGTTTTACCTTCCTGGTTTAATGCCTCAATCAGATGGGCGAGCCGCGCCATAGCCGGAAGATCCTGGCCTGCCGTCGGCTCATCCAGAATGATGACGCTGGAATCCATCGCAATAACGGAGGCAATCGTTACGAATTTACGCATGGAGTAGGGCAAATTGTACGGATTGTCCTTAAGAAACGGGACGACGCCTGCCAGCTCCGCCGCTTTCATGACGTTTGCTTTGACCTGTTCTTCCGGTAGGCCCAGCTTGCGGGGACCGAATTCAATCTCGCTGTACACGTCGTTATGAAAGATCTGGTCGTCCGGGTTCTGGAATACATAGCCGACCTTTCTTGATATTTGGGCGGTGGTATAATCCCGCGTGTTCCAGCCGTCGATGACGACATTCCCCTCGGAGGGCTTGAGCAGCCCGTTCATCATCTTGACGGTGGTCGTTTTACCCGCCCCGTTCTGGCCGACAATGGCAACGGATTCGCCCTTTCGGAAGGACATGTTGACGCCGTCCACCGCTTTGTAGCCGTTTGGGTAGGCAAAGGAAACATTCGTCAACGTCAGAAAGCTCATGCGTTAACCCCCTTCTTCATCCATGTCTTCACGGCATCAATGGCTTCTTTTTCGGTTAACGGGATGCTGCCAAGATCCATTCCCCGTTTGCGCATGTCCAGGCCGAACAGCGAATATTGGGGAAGCGCGGCTCCGAATGCTAGTGCGCGCTCATCGGTGAGAATCTCCTTCGAGCTGCCTTGCATGGTAACTTCACCCTCGTTCAGCAGGATGACATCGTCGGCATATTCGGCAATCAGCTCGATTTTGTGCTCGACGAGAATAATGGTTTTTCCCTTCTTCTTCATCAGCTCGATAATCTTGAACACTTCTTCCGTTCCCTTCGGATCAAGCTGCGAGGTCGGCTCGTCAATAACGAGCACATCTGGCTCCATAACGATGATGGAAGCGAGCGCAACCCGCTGCTTCTGGCCGCCGGAGAGCTCGAACGGGTTTTTCTCCCGCAAATAATCGATCTCGAGCATCTTGATGACCTGATCCACCTTCTCCCGGATAAGTCCGGGCTCCATGCCCAGATTTTCCAGGCCGAAGGCAATCTCTTCAAACACGTTATCCTTCACGCCGCTGATCTGTGTAAAAGGATTCTGGAACACATAGCCGATTTTTTGGGAGAGCTCGCCCATTTCCCATTCGCGGATATCCTTGCCTTCGATCAGCACCTCGCCGCGCAGATCTCCCTTATAGAAGTGGGGGATAAATCCGCGGATGACGTTGCACAGGGTCGTTTTTCCGCCTCCGTTGGCCCCGATCAGCGCATATAGCTTGCCTCTTTCGATCGTTACATTCACGTTCTTGAGTGCATCGGACTCGCTGATCGGATATTGGTAGGATAGATTCTTGATCGTAATGATACTCATAGCGCAACTCTCCAGACGATTAAGATAGAAAGCAGTACGACCAGCAGCATTCGAATCAGCCGGTCATGCTTTGTTTTCTCCAGTTTGTAGATGCTGCTTTTTTTGACATTGGCCGAGAAGGCTCTCGACTCCAGCGTCAGTACTCGTTCCTCCGTGCTGGCCACGGATCCGAGAATGAGCGGACTGAGGGTGGGCAGGAAGGCCTTCATGCGGACAAGCAGCTTGCCTTCGGTTTCAACGCCTCGTGTTTTTTGGGCATCCATGATGACGTGGGTCAGCTTTTTCATCTCCGGAATGAGCTGCAAGGTCGACAAGATGACATAGGTTACTTTGGACGGCAGGCCGATCTGTTCCAGGGAATGGACTAAATCCTTGACCCTGGTGATGCGGAAGAACAGAATGAAGGCCGAGGCCACCGCCACGATTTTGGATGTCAGGAACAGGGCAAACTCAAGTCCTTCCCGCTTGATGGAGAAGATGCTCCAGCTCCACAGAATGTCGTTGCCAGGATAGAAGAAGCTCTGCAGGATAAAGATGAACACAACAATCATCAGCAGTGCCTTGATCGCCAGGTTGGAAAACTCCTTGAAGCTGCCGGCAAAGTAGGCGAGCACCATACAAATCGGCAGAATAGCGTAGCTGAACCCGTAGCCGGGCACGATAAATGCGGCCAAACATAAAGCGATGGTAATCATAAACTTGGTTGTTGGATAAAGACGGCTCAACAAGGACCGTTCGTTATTCACAAGAACCCCTCCTTTATGAAAGCGTATCCATTACGAGCTATACGTCATTTCTTTTTGATAAAAGCTGAACCGTAATTGAGCTTGGACAAGTATCTTGGGGACATCTTCATCACGATGACAAAGGCAATGACGTTGCTGATGATTTTGTCGACGCTTTCCACCAGGATTTTGGTTGAGAATACCGCTGTCCAGATCTGCTGACCGGAGGCCAGGAATGTAGCAACTACGGCATCCGAAGAGTTGCCGGTCGCTCCGCCGAACATCAGCACCTGGATCGGAGAGGCCACGATCAGAACCGTCAGTACGACAGCGAATGAAGACAAGATCACTTTCCACAGCTTCGTATACATGCCTCTCATCGAGAGGAGCCCGACCACCAGACCGACGGCCATTTGTACAGGCGTAAATGCGAACGAGACCGGGTTCGTTATGCCGACAACAAGATTGGTGCTGGCCCCCGTAATCATACCGACCCAAGGACCGGCAATCATGGCCGTCAGAATCGTCCCGATGGTGTTCAGGTAAATCGGCAGCTTGAGCAGCAGAATGATTTGCGCCCCGACAAAGTTGATTGCGATCCCGATCGGGATCAACAAAATGGCCAACAACGAAAAATCATATTTAAATCCGCGTTTGATTCCCATTGATTTTTCCCCCTAGAGCATAGTTTGTTTTCAAGCAATCCTGTAGCAGACTATTCGTCCGCCAAGATGGTATGGAGCGCGATTTCGACCATGTCGTGGAAGGACTTCTCGCTGTCTTGATGGGACGAGCGTTCATTGGTCAGCAGATGGCTGCCTACCGTCAATATGGACAGGGCCCTGACGCCGTATTTCGCAGCCAGCGTGTACAAGGCGGCACTTTCCATCTCGACTGCGAGCACGCCGAAATCCATGAATTTATGAAGACGGTCCAACGTTTCCCTATAGAATTCATCGGAGTTATAGATGTTGCCGACAAAGACATTCACCTGTTTCTCCCGAGCCAGTTGATGCGCTTTGCTTAACATGCCGTAATCGGCGGTTGGCGCGTAATTGCAGCCATGAAATATTTTTTCCATCAGATTGCTGTCTGAGGATACGGCTTGGGCCAGTACGATGTCGCGGACCTGAAGCTCTTTTTGCATGGCGCCGCAAGTACCAATGCGGATCAGCTTTTTGACTCCGTAATCCTGAATCAGCTCCGTCGCATATATGCTCATGGTCGGGTTGCCCATTCCCGTACCTTGGACAGAAACGGGAACGCCTTTATAAAGGCCGGTGTACCCGTACATGCCTCTCACTTCGTTGTAACAATATACCTCCTCCAAAAAGTGCTCTGCCACAAACTTCGCCCGTAGCGGATCGCCGGGCAGCAGCACACGTTCCGCGATTTCTCCCTGATTTGCTCCCAAGTGTATGCTCATCTTGTTCCTCCTGCTTACTGGCCTCCCTCTTAAGAAAGCGCTTTATTCTTGATCTGCCTTCATCATAGTCAGAATCGGAGGGATAACCAAGACCAGAAAGTTACGGAGCTTAACGGAAAAATGCAACCATGAGGTCTCATGGTTGCATTAATTCCTTGCGGATATTTTCCAAATCCCGTTTGGTCGGTATCGTTGAAATAATGACCACCGGCACTGTATGCAGCTCAACGGGGAACGTGCTGATCACGAAATCGATGCCGTGTTTCTGAATCATTTCATCGGTAAGCCCCTCCATAATAGAGGTGTTGATGATCAACTCGTCACCGATTTCATTCTTGATGAGCTTGGCGACGTAATGGCGGATGGAGAATTCCTCGCCGATCAGCAGGAAAGCCTTTTTGCTGTTATAGCGCAGGCTGGAGCTGATCAACAGCGTCAGCTTCGTCAGATGATAGTCGTTATACCGCATGCCGGGGTAGCGCTGGCTCCATTCCTGCATGCAGCTCTTTACGCTTTGGTACATGGGGCGGCAATCCCTTTGGACATATTCCGTCAGGCTGCTTGCCGAGATGGCGATTAGATCGGGAAGTGCATTTTCCAGCCGGAGCTTCTCGAAGAAATCCCCGATTTCCCAGATGAACCGGTCGTTCATATCGATCGCAGGGAACGCAGCAAGCGCCAGCATGAGGAAATGATTGAGGAGTTGATATTTTTCCTCCCCGATTTGCACCAGATTTGCTTTCTCTCTTGATATCATTGCGCTAACTTTCGCTTCATCATAATAATTGTATTGGCCCAAGCTGAACATGGCCTGCAGAAACCGGATTTCGTCCAGCGGCAAATGAATGGCGTACCGCTGCTCCAGCGCTCTGGCCAATGCGGCAACAGAGGCGTGAAGCATGCGATTCTCCCAGTCATATGGCCCGCTCTGAACATCCGCGTATTTGCCCTGCAGGACTCGGGTAATCATGATCGCCGCCAGAAAAGACAAGCTTCGCTTGGCATTAAGGAAATACACGATGTCATTCTCCGACTCAATCGCCGTAATGTACTCATGGATCTGGGCTTGGTCTATGTCGGCAAATGGCCAGCCGGAAAATTCATAGGCATCGTAAAACAATTTCCAGTAAAAATAACGAATACTGATTTCACTGCCTTTGACCTCAGGCATGGAATACGCAATGCGCAAATGGTATCGCTTCAATTCATGGTTGTTCAGCCGGATGATCAGCTTTTTCAGCGAGGAAGAGCTCATATACAGCTTGTCAGCAAGCTCTTCCAAGGAGTAACGCCCTCCCCCGGCGAATAGCACATCGAGCAGCTGGTAGAAGGTTCTTTGCCTGTACATGGAAGAGATGACCTCGCCAATCGCGACATTCCGTTTATCATAATGGAGAATGACGCCTTTTCCCCGCGAAATCTCGAAATGAATTGAAGGAGGGAGCTCCTGCTTGGTTTCGTCGATAATTTTACGGATCGTTTTGTCCGATACGCCAAGCTGCTCTTCAATCTCAGCAAGGGTGAACCAACGATATTCGGAATCGAGCAGGGTCAACAGCTTGTCCGTCAGTATGAATTCTTTTTCCATGTGTCTGCTTTCCCCCTTACTAACGAGTCGGTTAGAGATATTCGTCTCACCTGTTGATAGACCTAAGTATGGGACGGAATGATCGTATTTATAAACAGCCGCACAAAACGTTCAAAAGGCATCCCGTTTCACGCGGCTTACAGTCAATGTGCTTTTTCTATTTTGAGGATAGCTATGCCTCGGGACAAGTATCCTTATAAGTAATCGTAATAGGCTTTGGGGTTTTAATCAATCGGTATTATGAAGAAGCTCCTAAATCTCTAAAATAACACGGTGAACCATTAATATTAAGACAAGTGATTAAGCTAACCGAGAACGAACGACAGCTGATCTGCTGAAGAAAGGCCGTCGATGATGTCGACGGCCTTCTGTTTGCCCTGATTTAATTGACATTGCGCGATTGCAACCCGGAGCAGGCACCGGTTTACCGGCAGCGACATGTCTGTCAAAGCTTACCCGGTTTACTCCGGTGTTCCTTGCGTTACCCCATGAACATACGTCAGCCAAGGCGTGTCCAGTGCTCCTTGCCCCGGGTTATAGGTAAAGAAATACTCGACGGTATCCCCATGCTTCAGGTTGTTTACAGGGTAGGTATAGTTGCCGTTCCCCGTTGGGGCCATGGCTACGTTTAATTGCCCGCCATTATTGATCTTATAATGTAAATCGGCAAAGGTCGCGCCATTGACATAGAACAGCAAGTCATCGCCGATCTTCTTCAGGCCCTTCGCCTCATCACCGATGACGATCACGGTGGATGGCGCCGGTACAACGGTAATCGCGGCGCTGGCTGTTTTATTGCCGTCAGCGGTTGTCGCCGTGATGGTTGTCGTGCCCGGAGCGAGCCCAGTCACGAGACCGCTTGCACTCACGGATGCGATGCCGCTGCTCGCAACCGACCACGTGACCTGCTTATTCGTTGCATTGGACGGCGCCACGCTGGCGTTTAGTTGAACACTTTGCCCGACTTCCACTTGTGCCGTGGCCGGATTCACCGTTACGCCGGTAACAGACACGTTTCCTGGATTCTGGCCACCGCCTTGCCCTTCTTTATAAACACGGACATAGTCCACCTGCATCGTTGCAGGGATATCGGACGGATCCGGGGTCCGGCCGCCGTCAAAGGTACCGCCGATCGCCAGGTTCATAATGAGGTAGAACGGCTGATCGAATGGGGCGTTCGGATTGTTCGGCGCGGCTGCGGAATACCATTGGTCGCGGGTTACTTTAAAGAAGAACTTGCCATCCACATACCATTTAATATTGTCCTCTTCCCAGACGACCGAATAGACATGATAGTCATTGGCAAAGGTTTGTCCTTCAGGGAAGTGATACTCGCCGGAAAGATGCCGGTTCGTCGGCCATTGTCCCCCAAAGTGTACGGCGCCGCTCGTCGCACCAGGCAAGCGTCCTCTTGCTTCCATCACATCGATTTCTCCGGAGGATGCCCACGTCCCATACACATGATCCTCCGGAAGCATCCAGAGCGCAGGCCAGATGCCGTTGCCGGTAGGCAGCTTGGCACGGAAATCCACTCGGCCGTAGGTGAGAGAGAAATGATCTCTGGTGTTGATTTTGCCGGAGGAGTATTGTGCATACCGACTAGGATCCTGCGGGAAGGATTTTGGCTCATTCAAGGCCTTGATATTAAGCTTTCCGTCCTGTACAAAAACATTTTGTGCACGATCGGTATAATGCTGCAGTTCCGAGTTGCCCCAACCCCAGGTATTGGGATCGTCATTGAGATAATAACCTGTCTCATAATTCCATTTGCTACGATCAAGTGCGGTCCCGTTAAATTCATCCTGCCAGATGAGATTCATGCCCTCGATGGCAGAGTCGCTTGGCGTTCCGATCGGTATATCCTCCTGGTCGGTTACATCCGGGCGCGGAGCATCCGGGTTGCCAATCAAGGTATAGTTGACAAAATTGCTGCCCACACTGCCACCGGCCTGCCCATTTAGCGGATAGCCGATACGGATCTGCATATCCTCCTGGATCGGCTGGAACCATAGGCCATAGATATGGTCGGCCCAATATCCCCACTGATTGGCATCGGACATGTTATTGTAGCCATTAGCGGCATATACAAATCCGCTCTGGTTCGAATTGTCCAAATCCACCCATTGCCCGTTGATGTTAATCTGGTATACGAAATTGCCAAGCTCGGTGCCGATTGGGGCGCCTCCATCAATCTTAGGCAGCGGGATGCCGATAGCGCCGCTCGCATCAGCTGTAAAGGTCGTTGCTTCATAAGGCGTAAGGACATAAGAGTTTCTTGCGGGCTCATTAAAGGTGATGGTATAGACGATGTTAGCCGAAGAGGTCTTCGATTCCAACTTGACGTTGATCGACTCCGTGACGTTAAACCAGTAGCCGCCGCCTCCATCGGTGAATTGACCAAAGTTCTGATCATAGATCCAGCCGCTGGCTGCATTGTTGTCAATATCGACCCATTGGCTGCTGTTTACGGGCTTTACATACACTTTCAAATCATCCGCTACGGCGGCATAGGTTATAGCCGGATCATTATTGAATATCGGATAGGTAAAGCCGGCACCGCCCGTAAAACCTGCCGTAATTTGCGGTCCTTGCGTCGGGGTCATCGCCGTGATGGTTGCTTTGTTGATGTTTTCAAAGACGAGTGAATATTCAAGCGTGACCCCATTGGCTTTGGAATACAGCTGAATCTCCGTTGTTGCGGAGAGCGTGAACCAATAGCCGGTAAAGCCGCCGTCGTTCCAGTGGCCCCAGTTCTGGTTATAGACAAAGCTGTCGACACTGTCGATATCGACCCAGCTGCCATTTACTTTCACCTTTACTCCCAGGTCCTGGGCAACATCATTCCAGGTGGCAGAGCCTCCGTTGAACAGCGGCATGACAAAACCGTAGCTGGCCTGCCCAACTCCTGATTTTGTGATGACAGGTCCGTCTGCAGCTGAGAAGTAAGACATTGAGGTAATGGTGGTTCCAGCAGCCTCAGCTGCCTGAACCCTCGAAGTCGGCAATAGGCCGATGGCGGCGAGCATCACGACCGCTAAGAACAAACTCAATAACTTTTGCCTATACCGCCTTTCCGAAATTTGAGATCGCTTCATAAAATACCCTCCCTTAAAAAAATTGTCGATTCTCCCAGACTATGTGCGTAATGTAAAACGCTTACACCCGAAGAACATCTTTATTCTATCGAATTGCATAATCAGAAGGATAGGTACCATTTTTTTGGTTGGGTCCCATAATTTCGGGTTTATATAATGTTGGCCTATATACTAGAGCCTATTGCAGCGTTAGTCCCAAGACGGTCAGAATGAACGCAATGGTCATCAAGATCCAGCTGGGATGAAGGCGACGCATTACCCAAAAAGAGATGATTGCACCGTACAGAAAAGAACTGCCGGCTAGCAGGCCCGTCACGAGCCTTGCCTCCTGCCCGAACCAGATCGCGGCTGCAATCAAAAAGAGCCCACTGAGTAACCAGTTGAATGTGCTGAAATGTAAAAGCAGCATCCCAAGCCTTTGCAGCGGTGCAGATATTCGCCCATCCGCTTCCAAAACCGTCTCCATCGGCTTAATGATCACCCGTTTCATGAGAATGCCGTGTGCCACTGCCGTGCCGCCGCCGATGACACCGGCCATTGCCAAAACCATACTATTCCAATCCATATCCATGCACCTCCAACAAAATATTAATACGATTTCGTAGTAATGACTGGGAATCAATGTAACACTGAGAATGAAGTGCTGTCAATCATAGGTTTTACCTGCTAATAAAAACATCGTATTAAAAAATCAGCAGGTGATTGAAATTATTACGAAATCGTATTAAAATAAGCGCAGACGTATTATTGCGAAATCGTACGAAAAGGAGTGACCGGTATCCAACACCTATATGACCTCTTCCTCAAGACCGGTCTGCGTCCGTTTGCTTTTATGACCGATACGCTTCAGCTCGAACAAAAAGTGACTCGCTCCGATATGTCAACGCTGCTTATTTTGCTCCTCCGTGGCGATTTGACGATGTCGCAGCTGGCCTCCGAGATGGGGGCACCTTTAAGTTCGATGACAAGCATAGCTAAACGGCTTGAACGTAAAGGCTTGATTGCACGGGCTACGTCTGCACAAGATCAACGGGTTAAGCTCGTCACGCTGACGCAGGAAGGTATGCAGCTGGCAAAAGAGTGGGAGCAAATCATGATGGCGATGCTGAGCAGATTGGAGACGGCATTTACGCCTGAGGAAATGGAGCAATTCACGACACTACTGTTCAAGGCAGCCAGAGTCTTCCAGGATGGGGGACCTGTAACGCTTCAAGAAAAGAAGCGTCATCCCGTAAAGATTCAGATTGAAGAATAACCGGTTCAAGCCGGATTCTTCCGGCTATTTACTACGAAATCGTACTAAAAGGAGCGGATGGATATGAGGATCATCATCTACACAGGCAAAGGTGGCGTCGGCAAGACGAGTATTGCGGCGGCGACGGCAGTGAAAATGGCCAAACAAGGCAAACGGACCCTTATTCTCAGCACAGATGCGGCACACAGCTTAGCAGATTCGCTGGCGGTACCGATCGGACCGGATCCCGTCCAAATCAGCGACAACTTGTGGGGGCAGGAAGTGAACGCGATCCGCGAGACGGAGCGCAATTGGGGAACCGTCCAGGGCTGGATCACGAAATTACTCGACAAAGCGCAGCTTAAAGATGTCACTACAGAAGAAATGCTTGTGTTCCCAGGCATGGAGGAGCTTTTCAGTTTGCTGAAAATCAAGGAACACGCTGAAAGCGGGCAATACGACGTACTGGTGGTGGATTGCGCCCCGACCGGAGAGACGCTGCGGCTGCTTAGCTATCCAAACATATTGAATTGGTGGCTGGAGAAGATATTCCCGACCGAACGCAAATTGATCAAGATCGTGCGGCCCGTGGCCAAAATTGTAAAGGATATTGATCTTCCTTCGGATGACGTGCTGGACAGCATTGAGCGGTTAGCACGCGGCTTGGAGGAAATGCAGCGGCTCGTTCTGGACCCGGAGATCACGTCGGTCAGGATCGTGCTGAATCCGGAGAAGATGGTGCTTGCCGAAGCAAAGCGCTCCTTTACCTATTTGAATTTGTTCGGTTTCAATACGGATGCAATTATCGTTAATCGGGTGCTGCCGGATGAGGCAGGGGAAGGATTCTTCGCACATTGGCGGGACATTCAAAAGAAATATGAGGAAGAAATCGTGTTGAACTTTCAGCCGCTTCCGATTTTGAAGGCACCTATGATGCAAAAGGAAGTTATCGGACTCCCTATTCTTGAAGAATTAGCGGATGTCGTTTATGGAAATCAGGTTCCCTCTGCCATGTTGTATCGCGGCAGAACGGAGACGATCCGGGAGGAGGACGGAGATATGCTGCTGGAGCTTTCCATTCCCTTTGTCGAGAAGGCGGATCTGGATTTAACGCAGACAGGTGACGAATTGACCGTAGATGCAGGCGCCTATAAACGCAAGGTCATTCTACCAAGAACGCTGATGGGCCGCGAAGTTATAGGTGCGAGGTATGCGAAGGACCGGCTTATCATCCGTTTTGGCAAACGGGAATTGACAGCACAAGGAAAGGTTGAGGATAAATGAGAAGCGCAGAGTTTAGGAGGGAACGAGTGATGGAAAATCTGTTTCGAGTGGAGCGTTTGTTGGAAAATCTGGAGCGACATCAAACCAAGGAGCATGTAAAAAACGCGGTCAAGGAATGGCTGCTTGCTTCTCGATCTGTGATCGACAGTGTCATCGACACGATCGAGGAGGAAAAAGCTGCCCCTGTTGCCCGCAAAATTAATATTTCAAAAGAGTAGCAACGATTGGATGAGATGAAGTTACTTCAAGCATGATCGGGAGATGGCGCCCCGATAGTCGTGCATAACAAATGGGCCATTCCTTGTGGAATGGCCATGCATCGGCTTACAGGTAGATCCTCCGGGCCTCCTCATTGAAAAATTCGATTACGTTCGGATACTTGGGAATTCCATATTCAAAGTCGTCCAATGAAACGGACGGTAATCCTCTATTAAATTCTAGATTTAAATATTCATTGAATAGTGATTGAAGTTTCATCCTTCATATCCTCTTTCAATTATGATTTAACGTTCGTAATTAACGAGTTGTTAGCAACCTCTCTTCTTCTCTTCTCTATAGATATTCAACACATCGCGGGGCATTCCTCTGCGCTTCGATATCATAAATACAGTGAGCTGACTTGTCCCGTTCCATTCCAAACGTAGTGTAGTATTTCCATTTCCCGTTCGGTCAGAACGAACGGGATGCCACTCCTTGCTGCCTTCGCAATTCATCAATTCCATACTAGAATACGTTTATGCCGCGTTCGGCGGCATGAAGCGGAGTGCCGATTCGTGGGCCTCGGAAAGCGCGTGATTTATTGCTTTGAGCTTCATAAAGATGCAAATTTCAATTGCCGGGTTTACGGAAAGGGTGTACACTGGGTGCCGAAGTGACGACCATTATAGAACAGGGTGTGTTTCATATTTTCAGACTGCGCCAATTCTATTTAAATCATCTGAAGCGAAAAATGTTCAACAAAATCGTTGTGCTGTATTCGACCGTCATGATCGTGCTGTTCGCGATTGCGGCAACCCTGGTTTATCAATACCAGACGCAGCGCATACTCCGCGAGCAGACCGATGCGAATCTTAAATCCGCGCATGTTCTGAACATTTATTTAAGCCGTCAGTATGAGGGCATACAGAATATATTTCAGCAGATTTACGGAGATGCCACGCTGAGCGATGAGCTGATCTACTTTTTGAACCACGAATATGAGAGTTACCTGAAATACCGGCTGGATTTGTACACCAGGACGGGAGAACAGCGTTTGCGCTCTTTCAATACTTTGCTGAAAAATTATCTGGAGCAGGAATCAAGCGCCAGAAGCGTGTCGATCTACAGCTATCCGAACAATTTTTACATGCATATCAGCCGGACCAACCAGCAGTTGAATAATGAAGCGGGCTCCAAGAACAAGTGGGAGACCTGGTTCGCCCGCCGGGAGCAGCACAGCTGGGATACCATGCCTCAAAACGAGTCTTCGCGTTCATCCGGAGGCTCCAGTCCAAGATCGTATTCCTATTCGAGAGAGCTGAAGGACCCGTGGACCCTGAATCGGGTGGGGATGATGAATGTGGAGTTCGACGCCCGGCAAATTTCATCCTGGCTGGAGAGCCGTGCTTCGGTAAAAGGCCGAATCTTGGTGTTGAACGCACAGGGAACCGTGATTTACGATTCGGAGGATGAGTACTACGGTCAAACCTATCCCTATCACCTGGAGCAGGAAAAAGCCGGGGACTGGGTGGAGCTGGACGAACCCTCCAAGGTGAACATCTTGAATGTCGGCAATGCGGGACTGTCGGTGGTGGGCATTGTGTCGCAATCCCTGATCGAAGAGAGCACGGAGAGTTTAAGAACGGGATTGATTCTGGTCACCCTGGTGTTTATGGCGGCCAGTTTTGCGATTACGTTTACGATCGTTCGCAAGTTCTCCAAAAAAGTGCAGCGGATCATCCGCTCGATGAACCGGATCGGCGAAGGGGATCTGTCGACGCGCATTCAAATGTCCGGCGAAGACGAGCTTCAGCAGATTTCCCGCCGGTTTAACGACATGGGCGACCGTTTGGAGCAATATATCGATAAAATGTATACCTCCGAAATCAAGCAAAAAAACGCGGAGCTGGTTGCCCTGCAATCCCAGATCAACCCCCATTTTCTATACAATACGCTTGAATCCATTCGCATGAAGGCGTACTTTGTGGGGGCCAAGGAAGTGGGGCAAATGATATACAGCTTGTCGGTCATGTTCAAGAACATGGTAAAGAAAAGCACGGTGGTTACCGTTGAAGAGGAAATGGACATGTGTTCCGTTTATCTCGACTTGTTCCGCATTCGCTATGACGGTCGGCTGGAGACGGAGATCGAGGTGGATCCGGAAATCCAAAGTGCCAGCATTATCAAGCTGCTGGTTCAGCCGATCGTGGAAAACTATTTCGTTCACGGATTTCGTCCGCTGGAAGACAACAATAAAATTTCAGTCCGAGCTCATGGGGCAGGGGACCGGGTCGTGATCACCGTATCGGACAATGGAACGGGGATTTCGGAGGAAAAGCTGACCCAAATCCGCGGCACGCTGAACAAAGTTCTCCAGCCTCCCGAAAAGGGCCACCGTTCGATCGGGCTGATAAACGTTCATGAACGAATCGTGCTGAACTACGGGAACGATTACGGAGTGACTATAAACAGTACAGAAGGAAAGGGAACCGAGGTCCGCATGGAAATACCGATGCTTCGCAAGGGGGAGACGACATGAGGAAGGTATTTTTTGTTGATGACGAGCCTTTGATCGCTCAGGGCTTGGCCACCATTGTGGATTGGCAGGACTATGACCTGCATGTGTCTGGTTCGGCCAACGATGGGTTACAGGCGCTTGAGAGGTTGAGGGAAGAGCCCGTGGATCTGCTGATCACGGACATTATGATGCCCAGAATGAACGGGCTCGAGCTGATCAAGAAGGTAAAGGAAATACATCCCCGCACCAAATTCATTGTGCTAAGCGGGTACGAAGAATTTGAATATGTGAAGGTGGGGATCACGCTCGGCATTCAGAATTACATTTTGAAGCCGATCAACATTGAGGAGCTGGAAGCCACCATTAAGCATATCCGAGGCGATTGGGAGCGCGAGGAATTGAAACGGTTTCGCTCCGAGGAGGATTGGAAGATCCTTCGCAGCAATATTTTGCAGCGATGGGTCAACGGCGACATCAAAAGCTCGGAATTAAAACAAAGAGCCGAACTTCTCGGAATTCCGCTGAATTATGTGTCATACCAGGTTTATGTTTTGCGGCTCATATCCGACGAACGCCCGGTATCCCAGCTCTATCGCGTGACCAGCCTAGCCGATGAATTTTGCCGAGCTTTCTCAGAAGAGCTTGGGGGAGATCATGAGGTGATCTGCTTCCCTGATGCGGATGACGACATCGTTGTGATGTCAGTCGCGATGAATGAACGGAAGGATGCGGCGCGGCAGGGCATGAGCAATGCCATGGCCAAGCTGCGGGAGCTGACCGGTTTGCGCATGTGGTGCTCCGAAGGGAATGCGGGCTTCAATGATTTCAAAGACATTCAGGAAAGCTACAGGAAGGCGAAGGGCCATTTCAACGCCTACTTGATTGCCGGAGATGACATGACCCTGTACAGTCCGCCTGCGGAACCGGGGACCGTTCAGGCTTCTTCGTCGTCCGCTCGTCCCGACACGTTCGCGAAGCTGCTGATCGAGGGAGACGTTCCCTCCTTGCAAGCCTATATCGAGTCTGTTCTCGGCGGCGGCAGCGGGGAGCCGACGGTACCCCGGGGAACCTGCCTGAATGCGGCAGTCCAGCTGATGATCGCGGCGAAGGATATGGAGAAAAATCCCGATTACAGCGAGGTATTTACGCCAATGCACCGGATTAATACGCTCCAGGGACTCCGAAATCATGTATGGCGTATCGTCGAACGCAGCCTTGCGCGTCTAAAAGAAGCCGATCAGGGCTATAGCCTGCATGTCTCATTCCTTGTAGAGCAGGTGCAGCACCATTATCCGGAAGAGCTTTCCCTGAAGACGCTGAGCCAGCGGCTGCAGATGCATCCGAATTATTTGGGGCAGCTTTTTCAGCAGGAGGTCGGAGCAAGCTTCTCGGATTATTTGAACCAGTACCGCATCGAGAAAGCCACGCAGCTCCTGTTACATACCGATCAAAAGACGGCGGATATTGCGTTCAGCGTAGGTTATACGGACAGCTCGTACTTTTACAGGCAGTTCAAAAAATATACGGGCGTGTCTCCAACCGAAATGAGATCCATGTATCGGATCTAAATTAACCGTAAACCATTTGTGGCAGGCTCAGGGCTGATAAGCTTTGGCCTGTTTTTTGTTATTTTCTGGGGATTCTTTAATTTATCCATCCCGTTCTAGTATTTTTCAACTTGAGCGCGATAGCGCTTACTTGGCACAATGAATGTAGTTAAGGGCGAGTGATAGAATAGCCGTATTGATCATGGGGGATCTTCTAGAACAGTCGCATCACTTGTATTTAACGGGGAAGAGGAGGAGTGCTCATGTCGGGGTTCATCAAAAAGGTTATACGCAACCGGTTTATGCTGCTGATGATACTGCCCGGAACCATCTGGTTTCTTATCTTTGCTTACTTGCCCATGTTCGGCACCGTTCTTGCGTTTAAGGACTTCCGTATAAGCCCGAACGGATTTTTTGCCAGCGTGTTCAACAGCGAATGGGTAGGGTTCAAAAACTTCGAATATCTGTTTACAACCAATGATGCCTATATCATTACGAGAAATACGATTCTGTACAACCTGGCTTTTATTATCCTGGGCCTGATCATTGCGGTGGGCTTTGCGATCATGCTAAGCGAGCTTGTCAACAAGCGGACGGCCAAGGTATATCAGACCGGCATGTTTCTGCCGCATTTTTTGTCGTGGGTTATTATCAGTTATTTTGCGTTCACCTTCTTGAGCGTAGACAAAGGGACGTTGAATCAAATCATCACTTATTTTGGGGGAGAGCCGATCAGCTGGTACGCCGAAGCTAAATATTGGCCCTTCATTCTCGTTTTTGTCGGCATCTGGAAAGGCGTGGGCTACAACAGCGTGATTTACCTGGCAGCTATTACAGGGATCGACAAGTCTTATTATGAAGCGGCTGTTATCGATGGAGCCAACAAGTGGAAGCAAACGCGGTACATTACGATACCGCTCTTGAAGCCGCTTATGATCATACTGACCATATTGGCAATCGGGGGCATCTTCCGTTCCGATTTCGGATTGTTCTATCAGCTTCCAAAGGACTCGGGCGCTCTCTACCCGGTAACGAATGTTATCGATACCTTCGTCTACCGCGGATTGATCAATATGGGGGACATCGGAATGAGTACGGCAGCGGGCTTGTATCAATCGCTTGTAGGGCTGGTTCTGATTCTAGTCGCCAATTATATCGTTCGACGAATTGAAAAAGATCATGCAATCTTCTAATCCGAGGGAGGTGTACCGTTCATGACGCAGCTATCAACGCAAACCGCGAATCAGCCGGCAAAGCGTTCAAAGAAGAGAGACTACAACGCCATCTCCCCATTGTGGAATACGATTTTCAATATCGTGATCGGCCTCTTCTCGTTCTCCTGTATCTTTCCGTTTCTATTTGTTATTATTATTTCCTTGACCGACGAACAGACTCTGGTCCTGGAAGGCTTCAGGCTGCTGCCGAGTCAGTTCAGTACGGCGGCGTACGAATATATTTTTGAAACGGGGGGCGAGCTGCTGTCCTCATTCAGCTTAACGCTCCTGGTTACGGTACTGGGGACACTGGTGAGTCTGGCATTGGTTACGACTTATGCCTATGCATTGTCCCGTCGAAACTTTGAATTTCGAGGCTTTTTCAGCTTCCTTGCATTCTTTACCATGCTGTTCTCGGGCGGTATGGTACCTGGTTATATCGTGATGACCCAGTTCCTGCATCTGCAAAACACGATCTGGGCGTTGATATTTCCTTTATCCTTGAGCGCGTTCTCCATCATCGTCATGCGAACCTTTTTCCAAACGACGATTCCGGATGAAATTATCGAGTCCGCCAAAATCGATGGCGCCGGCGAGTTTCTGACCTTTATCCGAATCGTGCTGCCGGTCTCGCTGCCGGGGATTGCAACGATTGGTTTGTTCAGCTCTTTGGGTTACTGGAACGACTGGTTTAATGCCTTGCTGTATTATAACAATCCACAGGCGACGCCACCGCTGCAGTTCATGCTGATGAAGATCGAGAAGAATATGGACTTCCTGACGCAGAATGCGCAGAATATCGGTTCATTCGATGCAGCAGCCGGCCTGCCGACAGAGACGGTAAGGATGGCGATGGTCGTATTGGCGACACTGCCGATTGTTATGGCGTATCCGTTCTTCCAGCGATATTTTGTCCAGGGCCTGACGGTAGGCTCGGTCAAAGGCTAATTTTATATGGTTGTACCCGCATCGCACACTGCCGGAGAAATCCGGCTTTGATGTATCAAGTGTGTAAGCGGTGTCAATATAGCAATAACCATTAAGTGATACAGGGGGAAAACACATGTTTAAGAAAAAGGTTTCTATACTGTCCCTTGCTCTTGTGCTTCTGCTGACGGTCGTATTGTCGGCTTGTGGCAGCAAGGAAGGCGCTAAGTCCGGCGAGCCTGCGAAGGAAGAGGCAGCCGTTCAGAGCGACGGCACGGTCGATGTTTCCAAGCTGGATCCGGTCAAACTAAAAATGTACATGATCGGGCCTAATCAGAAGGATCTTCCCGTAGTTCAAGAGGAAATCAATAAATATTTGACGGAAAAAATCAATGCAACGATCGAGATCAGCATGATCGACTGGGGCGATTACAGCCAGCGGATGCAGGTTATTACAAGCTCCGGCGAGAATTACGACATCGCCTTCACTAGCTCATGGGCATTCGATTATCTTCCAAATGCAGCGAAGGGCGCGTTTAAGCCGCTGAATGACCTGCTTGATCAGTATGGAAAAGGCATCAAGGAAACATTGGATCCTCGTTTCTTGGAAGGAACGAAGGTCAACGGCGTGAACTATGGCATCCCGGCTAACAAGGAATTGGCACAGCAGTTTGTATGGCGCTTCAATAAGAAGTATCTGGATAAGTACAACCTGGACATTTCCAAGGTGACAACACTTGAGGATCTGGAGCCGCTTCTGAAAACGATTAAAGAGAACGAGCCTGCGGACATTACGCCGCTTGCCGTACCGAAAGGCTTTAAGCCTTACTTGCCGGTCGACTTCCCGCTTGGCGATGAAATTCCGATCGGGATGTACCTTGACACCAAAGACTTTAAATTTGAGAATCTGCTGGATTCACCTGAACTGAAATCGGCTCTGACCACGATGCGCAAATATTATAAAGCGGGTTATGTACGCGAGGACGTAGCGACGCTCGACGGGATTGATAACATCAAAACCGGCAAATGGCTCGTGGACCGCGAGATTACACAACCATACGCGGAGCTCGGCTGGTCCAGAAACGCGGGATATGACATTGTGACAAGACCGATGCACGATCCAGTCATTTACACCAGCTCCGCTGCGGGCTCGATGATGGCGATTTCTTCTTACTCCAAAAACCCGGAGCGGGCGATGATGTTCTTGAACCTGCTGAATACGGATGAGAAACTGCGCAATATGATTCAATACGGTTTGGAAGGCACGCACTACAAGAAGCTTGAAGGGCCATACATCGAAGATATGCCTGCTATGCAGGAAAACTATGCCATGCCTGGATTTGCGCTCGGCAATATGTTCCTGACGTATCTTCATGAAGGCGAGCCTGAAGACAAGTGGGAAGCATTCGAGAAGTTTAACAGCTCGGCTGTGGTAGCTCCTACGTTCGGCTTTAACTTCGACACGGCTCCGGTAAAAACGGAGGTTGCGGCCATCACCAACGTAGCGAAGGAATTCATTCCTGCGCTGTACACCGGCTCCATCGATCCTGAAGAATACTTGCCAAAAGCAAAACAAAAATTCCAGGATGCTGGAATTGACAAAGTTATCGCTGAAGCTCAAAAGCAGTTTGATGAGTGGAAGGCACAAAACAAGTAATTCATAATAAGTGTATGAGGGGTAGAAACGGCTGATTTTTAAAGCCGTTTCTCTCTGTCATATCTTGAAATTATAAACTTAGGAGGTTGTTCCATTGAAACGAATCAAACCGGATTATTTAACGAAAGCCCAGTGGAAGCGCAGAATGACGGTATGGATGAGCACGGCTGTTCTGGCTGCGTCTCTGACAGGTTTTGCTGGAGAAGCCGAAGCAGCACAGCCTCACTCGTCATATTGGTATCCGAACACGCTGCTGGAATGGTCGCCGTCCAAGGATAAGGATGCGCTATTTAACCGGGGAACGGTTAAGCTGGAGGATCAGCGTATACAGGGTCATAAGGTAAACCGCAATGCCAAGGAGGAAGTCAAGGTTTTATCGATCGCTTCCATGTATCCAAGCACAAGCGGAGCTCCTTCCCAAGGCTCTGAGAAGTTCCATACCTATACGTTCAGTAATTGGCAGTATATCGACAAGCTGGTGATGTGGGGCGGCTCGGCAGGCGAAGGATTGATTGTTCCGCCAAGCGCCGACGTGATCGATGCGGCCCACAAGAATGGCGTGCCTGTTTTTGGAACCGTTTTCTTGCCGCAAACCGAGCATGGAGGCAAAATCCAGTGGCTGCATGATCTGTTAAAGCAGCGGGAGGATGGCTCCTTCCCGGTTGCAGACAAACTGATTGAGGTTGCTGCGTATTACGGATTTGACGGCTGGTTCATCAATCAGGAGACTCAGGGCGGAACGCCTGAGGATGCCGCCAAGATGGCTGAATTTTTAACATATCTTCAGCAGAAAAAAGCGCCGGGCATGGAAGTGATCTGGTACGATTCCATGATCAAGGAAGGACCGGTGAAGTGGCAGGGGGCGTTGACGGATAAGAACGAGATGTTCTTCCAGGCGGGAAATCAGCGGGTTTCCGACAATATGTTTATCGATTTCCGCTGGCAGTACAAGGATGAGAAGAACGGCAAATACGACTATATTACTCCGTTCCTGAACTCCCCGGCCAAAGCGGCGGAGCTTGGCCGCAGCCCGTATGATCTATACGCTGGCATCGACGTGGAGGCGAACGGCTACGAAGGCAAGTTCAATTGGCCGGTTGTGTTCCCGGACGGCAAGAAAGCCACGACCTCCCTCGGTATTTACCGTCCCGATTGGGCGTTCAACAGCTCCGAAACGCATGAGGAGTACATGAAAAAAGAGCAGATCTTCTGGGCGGGATCTGGAATGAATCCGGCCAATACCTCGCAGCCTGAAGGGACCGATCCGCTCGCCTGGAGAGGGATTGCGAATGATGTGGTTGCCAAAACCGTGCTCACCGATTCCGAATTTGTCACCCATTTCAATACGGGTAACGGCCATATGTTTGCGGTGGACGGCAAAGTGATGCGGAGCAGAGACTGGAGCAATCGGAGCCTGCAGGATATTTTGCCGACCTGGCGCTGGATCACGGAAACAAACGGCAAGGGTGAAGCCCTCAAGCCTGGATTTGATTTTAGCAAATCCTACTACGGAGGCAGCTCGCTTCAGGTGGCTGGTGCCGTAAGCAAAGGCTCCTCTACCCATGTCAAGCTGTATAAGGCGAATATCCCGGTAGAAGCGACGACGGAAGTATCGCTCGTCTATACGGACAATGCGAAGGACGCCAAGGTGAAGATTGGTTTGGCATTCTCCGATGCGCCGGATCGGTATGAATTTTTCGAGCCTGGCAAGTGGACCGCCACGGGTGCCGATCAGGATTGGAAGCAGGGCAGCGTTAAGCTGAACAAGTATAAAGGCCGCACAATTGTGGGAATCTCTGTGCAATTCGAATCAGCCGCGGATATAGCAGATTATCGGGCCAATATCGGACGTCTGGCGGTTACGCGAGTGAACGATCAGGCGAAGAAGCCGCATCAGGTGACCAGTCTGCAGGTCATCGATAATGATTTCCGCGACGGGATATATGGTGATGCGCGCTTGTCTTGGAAGGCACCGAAACAGGAAGAGGACGTTATGTATTACCAGGTATACCGTGTTCATCCGGACGGCAAGTACGAGTTGATGGGCATGACGGGGAATACCGTGTATTACGTGCCGGAAATGAAGCGGCAGCTGAAAGAACAGGCAACCCAAATGGTCGTGATTCCTGTAAACCGTCATTACGAACAAGGAAAAGCATCGTCGATAAGCTTTGACTGGCCGGAATATCCGAAGCCGGTTGCCGCCTTCGAGGCGGATAAAACACTGATCGCACCAGGAGAAACGATACAATTCACGGATCTTTCCTCGGAAGTGACGGAGTCCTGGAGCTGGAGCTTCCCGGGTGGACAGCCAGTGTCCAGTACGGAGCAGAATCCAAAAGTGACATATCCGGAGGAAGGAACGTACGAAGTGGCGTTAACCGCTACAAATAGCGTTGGGGAGGACATGGTTCGGAAGAAGCTCATCACGGTTACACGGGAAGCGGAGAATGGCGTGGGTAACCTTGCCCTTGGCAAGAAAACGTCAGCATCCAGCTTCGTGAATGAGAAGGAAGCACCTGCATTTGCGGTGGACGGTAATGCCGCTACCAAGTGGTGTGCTGTCGGAGACGGACCTCACTCGCTGACGGTGGACCTGGGAGCCGAGCATAAGCTCAGTGAATTCGTGATTAAGCATGCCGAAGCCGGAGGCGAGCCGGCCGCGTTCAATACGCGGGCATTCACCATTCAGGTAAGCTCGGACGGCAAGGAATGGAAGGATGCGGTATCGGTCAAGGACAATACGAAAGCGGTCAGCAGCCATGCCATCGAACTGACCTCCGCACAGTACGTGCGTCTTCAAATAGAGAAGGCGACGCAAGGCGGGGATACGGCAGCGCGGATTTATGATTTTGAAGTACTGGGCTTGAAATAAATCGGATGACTAGAAAGAGCGTTTCCTATAAGGGGGGCGCTCTTTTTTTGTTGTCTATATAGTTTGGGTCCCGTCATAGAATCGCTGTCAAGGCCCTAGGCCAGCCTGTATAGATTTTGTATAGATAGGGTTGTTAATCTGATGTAGGACAATTTTTGGATATTGCACACTTGATACGTGCGGCGGTAAGAGTATTGATTGCAAGGCTGCTGAAATTGATAAATTGAGGGATAAATAATGGAGCAACTAAAAACAACCATTGATGGCATGGAAGTCGTCAATGGTTGTTCTTTCATGGAGCAGTGCCTACATTAGAATGGATTAGGAGAGGAATACTTCTTGGCAAACGACTCACCGAAATACCAAATGAAAAAGAGTCATATGATTTTGTTAATAGGGTTACTGTTAGTCATTCTATCGAGCCTGCGCATGGTGTGGATGGCATTGTTACCTCATCAAGAGCAGGTGTCCATTACGAATGGGCAATTGGATTTGCGTCATTGGGATGCAGAAGATGGCGGCGTTCTCTTACTTGATGGGGAATGGGAGTTTTACCCCTCACACTGGTTGCTGGATGGCAGTCGTCGGCAGCGTGCGTCAGCCGAGATCGATCCAAAGCTGATTTCCGTTCCGGGAGGATGGAATGAGGCTTTGCATAGCGAAGAGCCGACCCCATATGGTTATGCATCCTATCGCCTGCGTATTAAAGTAAATCCGAAACAGAACGTTAATTATAGTATTCGTGTACCCAGCGTACGCACTTCATCAGAATTATATGTAAATGGCCGACTGCTTGCTAAATCCGGGCAGGTGGCGAAGACAAAGGAAGAATATACGGCGAAGAACCTGCCTTATTCTACAAGCTTTACAGCAGACAAAAACGGCGTCATCGATTTAGTGATTCAGGCGGCAAACTATGTGGACAGTCGAGGCAGCGGCATTGCCAGGTCTATTAAATTCGGTTCAGAAGAAGCCGTTGCCAAGGAAATGAAATTTTCCGTTTCCATGCAGACGCTGGGAGCCATTATATTTCTTATGCATTCTGTTTATGCACTTATTTTGTTTCTACTAGGAAATAAAGAGAAGAAGCTGCTTTATTTTTCTTTGATGACATTCTGCATCACACTTTCCAGCGTATTTAGTAATGATGAGAAGCTGTTTCATCAATTGTTTTACATCGGCAGTGATTGGGATTTTCGACTATCCAATGCCGCCTTTATGATCGGATGCTATGCGTTGCTAGAATGTACGAATCATCGTGAGCTCCCTTATTGGCGCAGGATATATCCTGTTTATACCGTAATGAATCTAGGGACTGCCGCGGTTACGTTGTTTTTGACTCCCCTCAGGTGATCATGCTCTTCCCGATGTATTTCCTACTGGGATCCATCGCAGCCGTAATCACGATCATAGCCATCTTAAAAAAAGTAATCAAGGAAATCAAAAGCCATCTGTTACTGCTCTTTTCTATGCTTGCGCTGGTTCACCACTTTCTTTGGTCTTTATTCTGGCGGGAGAGCGGTTTGAGCATTGTCCACTATCCGTTTGACCAGATTACAGCGATAGGATGCTTGGCCGCTTTATGGTTTAAGGGTTATTTCATCATGCATGCTAACACCAAGAAGATTGCCGCAACCTTGCAAAGAGTGAACGACCATAAAGACCAATTTTTGGCAAACACGTCCCATGAATTCAAAAATCCGCTTCATAGTATCCTTAACATGTCACAGTCCGTTTTGAACAGGGAACGACAGTTGTTACAGGACAGGAGTGTCAAGGAGCTCGAAACGGTACTATCTGTAGGGCGTCGGCTAACACTTATATTAAATGATTTGATTGATGTGATGAGTCTGCGGGAGGGCAATCCACGTCTACAGAAAAAAGTCATATCGATTCAGCCGATCGTAACCGGCGTCATTGATATGCTGCAATTTAACGCAGAGGTGAAGTCTGTTAACATTTTAAATCAGATTCCTGAGGACTTTCCTCCCGTTATTGCGGATGAGAACCGGGTGATTCAAATCGTTTTCAATTTGCTTCATAATGCCGTGAAGTATACGAATGAAGGGGTCATTTCAATTCAGGCTTCGGTAGAAGACGGAAGAGCATATATTGCTATTGCTGATACCGGGATCGGCATGGATGAGGACATGCTGAGACGCTTATTCCTTCCGTACGAGCAAGCCAGCGCGAGCGAGACCATGATTGAAGGCGGCTTTGGGTTGGGATTAAGTATAAGCAAGCAGCTCATTGAGCTTCATCGAGGTACGTTAGAGGTGTCCTCTGTTTTAGGAGAGGGCTCGAAGTTTACATTTTCGTTAAAGCTAGCGGATTTGAATGCGGAGGAGGATGAGGGAGATATCTCCCACTCATTTGACCTAATAACATTACAAGCAATGTCCACTCAGGAAACAGCCTCAGCCATTTTGGAAAAAGAGGATATCCCACCAGCGGCAAAACAAACAACCAACATTGTGATGAAACGTGGTCGTCCGGTCCTATTAATTGTGGATGATGATCCTGTCAACTTGCAAGTGCTCGAAGCCATACTACCGCCTGACGATTATGATGTAACGATGGCAACGAGCGGTAAAGAAGCTTTGGCTATGCTGGACACAAAGGAGTGGGATCTGGTCATCTCCGATATCATGATGCCGCAGATGTCGGGTTATGAGCTGACACGAAGAATTCGAGAGCGGTACACGCTTACGGAGCTCCCTGTGCTGCTCCTTACCGCAAGAAGCCAGCAGAAGGATATTCAAAGTGGTTTTTTAGCAGGAGCCAACGATTATGTGACAAAGCCAGTGGAAGCATTAGAAATTACGGTTCGTGACCAATTGCGATTAGAGGCTGCCTGGCTGCAAGCGCAAATCCAACCTCATTTCTTATTTAATGCATTAAGTGCCGTAACCGCTTTAAGTGATATTAATTTGGATAAGATGCGTCATTTGCTTGATGAGTTCAGCAATTTTTTGAGGTATAAATTTAGGTTTCAAGATACGGATGGACTTGTTTCGATCAAAGAGGAGTTGAGTCTAGTGCGCTCGTATCTTTACATCGAAAAGGTCCGGTTTGAAGAGCGGCTGCAGGTGGTTTGGGAGGTAGATGACTGCGAGGAGTTAAAAGTCCCTTTTCTTTCGATCCAGCCTTTAGTTGAAAATGCGATAAGACACGGCATTATGAAGCGCACTCGCGGAGGGGAAATACTAATTCGAATTTCTGTCCATGACACCCTTACAGAGATAACGGTTCAAGACAATGGAATTGGAATGGACGAAGTTCAATTGCAGCGGATATTGGAAAGAACAGCTGATCGCAGCACTGGGGTCGGCCTGATCAATACGCATCAGCGCTTAATGCGGCACTTCGGAACAGGACTTCATATCAAGAGTACGTTGGGTGAGGGGACCAGCATAACTTTTTACGTGCGCAGCGAGACAAATTAAATGTCATTTTATGAAGGGGGATTATTTATCTCGTTGCCTCATCACATTGAACCCGTAGTCCCGAACTCAAAAATGGAAGGAGGTTCTTTATACCTGGTTGACTTCCATCCCGGAGAAGAAATTCAGGTCGAAAAGTGACTCAGTGCTCATTCCAAAGTCGACTTCAGAAGGGTCTGTGTTCAGGCCGTAAGGATTATAGACACAAATAGGAATGAAACGTATAGTAAATTTATACATTTTATCGATAATTTAATACATCGTACGACAATAGCAAACCCACCGAAAGGTGGTGACGCAAAGCTACAGGGGCTAATGTGTAAAGGATGAACACTAGGCTAGCCAGCTGCCGAATACGACGGAAACCTCCGTCCATTTTTTCTGTTTATGTCAATTTGAGACGAAGGTTTTTTTTGTTTTTTTAAGGTATGAAAGATTGTGGTATACCTGATTTGGCAGCTTTGTCAGTTTCCAACTACAGGGGAATGCATATTTTTGAGAGGTAAATAGAAATGGGTTAAAGGTAAGGTGGGGGAGACTTGAGACTTAATTGATGGTTAACGAGATGATCTTAAAGTCTTTATGGAATGGGAAAAAACAGATTGTGCAATTAACGAAAATAATACCGGAAGCATAAGGGGGAAAAACAGTGACGAAAAGGCTTCATTACATAATAACATGCTTAATGGTAGCGCTGCTGATTTCCAGCAGCATACTACCTTCCATGACCCGAACAGCAGCGGCAGCGGAAGGAGATATGTATTCAAGTCAAGTCCCCACGTACTCCTTTAATGGGCAAAAAGAAATTACAGTTTTCGATAAAATCGGGTTTTATCACCTTCAAGCTATAGGCGCTAGTAATGTATTTGGCTATGATGTTTCAAATGACCCTAAGATAAAGGGCAGATATATCGATGCAGATAATGATGCATCGACTTACAGCAGCAGTTCAATGGAATATGTACCTAATGGAAGTGTTGAAGCAGCATTCCTGTATATATCTCCAAATAATATCAAAAGTACAACAGGCACGGAGCTAGGAACTTTTATCCAAGGGCCCAAAGGAGGAAGGCTCTTTTTGGATCAAAGCATAGTTGGTGTATATGATATTACGGAGTTTGTTAAACAAGAAGGAGCCGGACATTACTGGGGGAAAAACCTGGAGCTGAGAAATCCGTTGCAGCTTCCTTGGGCCTCAGACGCTTTAGCCAATTGGGACATCGTATTCGTCGAGAAGAATGAAAATTTACCACCAATGATTACAAAATTAAATTATTACAATGGCATTGTTCCTGCTCCCAATAAAAGCTTCACAGCCACTTTATCCGATCAGCCTATGCTCACAAAGCAAGCGGGTAGCTTAAAGGGGAGTATGGTTGTTGGTGTATACGGTGGAAATCGAACGATCATCAATGACCAATATAAAATGACCGCATTTAAAGATAACCAAATCCTTAATGACGCGTATGTGAGTGATAGTACTAGAGAAGAATTTAACTTTTGGAATGGAAGCATTACAAAAAACGGACAAAATGTAAGTACAAGAAATCCAGATCGAACGCCGGCTAACACGGATATATATAACTATGATTTTAACGGTTCGCCCTTTTTTCCAGCAGGGTTAGATCGTGTAGATCATACGTTTACCGCAGAACCTATAAATTCTAATAGCACTAGCACCGATGCGTACCTCCCGCATTTTTGGGGAGTTGCATTAGAAGTCATTCCTCCTGAATTAGTAGTGAGCAAGAATGTAAAAAACAAAGAAGACAAGCCCTATTATGAAGTCGGTGACAGGGTTGTATATTCAATTGTTGCGAAAAATACGGTAGATGGCACCGTGGCGAAGAATGTAACCATCGAAGATGAAATACCTGAAGGGTTAGAGCTTATCGATGGAACTATACACGCAAGTCATCAAGCAGTTCCCGAAAGCAATAATGGGAAAATTACGGTGAACTTCGGTCATGTAGCTGATACTGACGAGCGCACGGTTACGTTTGAAGCGAAAATTTTAGATAGTCAAGCTGGTAAAACGATAAAGAATGTCGCCAATGTAAAAAGTGGTGGCTTAGATCCAGTAACGGCAGAAACGGACTTCACCGTTAATAAGAAGCCATTGTTAGCGTCGGGCAAGACAGTAAGCATTGAGGAAAAAGCACCAGGCAACTTGGACGCGCAGCATGCCGAAGTGGGAGATACGCTGCTGTATACCATTCAGACCCGAAACACGATCACAGATAGCACGGTGAATAATCTCATTATCTCTGATGCAGTTCCTGCAGAGCTGAGATATGTACCAGGTAGTTTAACCGTAGATGGAGTATCTGTTACGGATGCCAAAGGAGACGACAGCGGTTATTATGCATCAAGCCGAGTTGTCGGCGAATTTGGCAGCGTCTCGGATATGAACTGGCATACGGTTCAATTTAAAGCGATCGTAGAACCAGGACAAGCGGGTAAGGATATTATCAATATCGCGACTGTAGGCGGCGATAATATCAACACGCCGGACAGACCTCGAGTTGAAGTGGAAGTATACCCGAGGAATCCGTATATCGAATCGGAAAAATTTGTAGCGAACTCGAATGTAACCAAGGCTACGTATGAAGTCGGGGACACCGTTTCCTATACGATTCGTGTGAGAGGTGTGGTCAACGATACTTATCTGGAGAATCTGACGATTACGGATACGTTACCGGCAGGCTTGAAATACGTGCCGAATAGCTTAAAGGTGGACGGTGTATCCGTCACCGATGAGAATGACAACGATGCCGGTTATTCTGTAACAGGCGAAGTGTACGGCTCATTTGGCAATGTTAAGGGAACGGATTGGCATACGCTGCAGTTCCAGGCTATCATTCAAACGGGACAAGGCGGTCAGACGATCCAAAACACGGCGCTAGTGGAGGGTGACAATATTGTTCAGCCAGGCGAGCCGACAGAGAAAATTGTCGTTGAGCCGGAACCGCCGGTAGATCCGCCAGTCGACCCACCGGTTGACCCGCCGGTCGATCCTCCAGTAGACCCAGAACCACCAGTAGAGCCACCTGTCGACCCGCCAGTCGATCCAGTCGATCCGCCGGTTACCCCGCCGGTAGATCCGGGTAACGGAGGCGGAGGCGGTTCAGGCGAAGTGCCGCGTTCTCCTGTCGTTGAATCCGAGAAAGCTGCAAAGGATTTGAACGGAGGCAACATTGAAGTCGGGGATACGGTCGAGTATACGATCCGTGCCCGCAACACGGTTTCCGGCAGCCAAGTAACGAACATGGTGGTTTCGGACAAACTGCCTGCTGAACTGGAGTATGTAGCAGGTACATTGAAAGTAAACGGTGTTTCGGTAACGGATAACGCTGACGGTGACAGAGGCGAATATGTGAACGGTACGGTTAAAGGAAGCTTTGGAACCGTAACGGATAATGCTTGGTATACGCTGGTGTTCCAGGCGAAGATTATCAAGGGCGAACATGGGGACGTCATCAAGAATGTAGGTGAAGTGAGCGGAAGCAACCTGAATGTTCCGAGCCGCCCGAGCGAAGAGATCACAATCAACGATCCGACTTCTGTTGATCCGGCTCCTGTCCTGGAATCCGGGAAAGAAGCGAAGGATCTGAACGGTGGAGCGATTCAAGTTGGCGACGTGATCGAATACACGATCCGGACGCGCAACACCACCCCGAACGCTGTAAAGAATTTGAAGATCTCAGATGAGCTCCCGAGTGAACTGAAATATGTGACAGGCAGCCTGAAAGTGGACGGCCAATCCGTAACGGATGCCCAGGATGGCGATAAAGGCTCCTATGTCGACGGTAAGGTTAACGGACAGTTCGGCAACATTACGAATACCGCATGGCATACCATCGTTTTCCGGGCTGAGGTGATTGCGGGGCAAGCCGGCGAGACGGTCCGCAACGTAGGTGAAGTAAGCGGGGATAACTTGGTCGAACCGTATCATCCATATGAAGACATCATCATAGGTGGTGGAAACGGAAGTAATCCAGGTGTCCCAGGAGATACGAATGATGGTTCTTCCGATAAGCCGAACAATCCGGGTGGGGAAGATTCGGATACTGAATCTCCAGATTCCAGCCAACCCGGCGGATCAAGTGGATCCGATGAAACGGATGTATTAGGTGAATCGGAGGAACCTGGCCAATCTGGCCAATCCGATACTTCGAATGACTCGAAGAATGTAGAGTCCGGGGACAAAGGCACAGGTAACAAGTTGCCGGATACAGCTACGAATATGTACAACTATGTAGTGGCTGGGTGCATCATTCTAATTGCAGGATTATTCCTGCTAAGAAGAAAAAAAGCATAAAGAGAAAGAGTTGAAACCAACAATCCCTAAGTAATCTTAGGGGTTGTTGGTACTTGAATAAATATGAAGGGACCGGAGGAAATCCGGGCCCTTTTAGTTTTATATATGGATTTAATTACTCCATCCAGCGCTCATACGATATTCTCGGATCGCGCCATTTGTATGGCTTCTTCCCGATTGTTGACACCTAGCTTGGAGTAGAGAATCGAGCAGTAGTTGCGGATCGTACCCTCCGATAAAAATAGCTTGGCGGCGATCGATTTGTAGCGCAGTCCGCTCGATAGATTCTCCAGAATCTCCATCTCGCGTTTCGTAAGCCCGTACGGGTAGTTTTCCTGACTTGAGCCGATTCGTTCCAGCTGCTCACGTTGACGCTTCATCTCTTCGAATACTTGTGCGGCGACCGATTGGTCAATCCAGGTTCCTCCGTTATAAATAAGTTTCAAGGCTTCCTTCATTTCCCGCGGATGAATCGACTTCAGGATGTAGCCTTCCGCCCCGTGCTCCAATGCAGTTGCTGCCTGCAAGGAATCCTCAAACGTAGTCATGAGCACAACCTTCATATTAGGCCATCGCTGTTTCATCTCAAGTAAAGCTTCAAGTCCGCCCATTCCCTGCATTCGAATATCCATTAACACGATATCCGGTTGGGTTCGCTCACAATGCTCCAATGCTTCCCGTCCGTCCCCAGCCTTACCCACGACGATAAACTCGGCATGCTGTTCCAAATTATGCTTTAAGCTGTCCGTAATGATCGTCTGGTCATCAACGATTAGCAGGCGGATCGTGTCATGCACTGGCTCATTCTGCAGCGGAATATTACATATGACGATAGTGCCTTGCCCAGACCCGGAATGGACGGATAGCGTGCCGTTAAACAGCTCAAGTCGTTCCTTCATCCCATGAAGCCCAAAACCGAATTGGATGTCATCAATTCCAATGCCGTTATCTTCGATCTGTAACCGAAGCTGCTGACTATCGAAATGCAGCTGGACGGTTATCACGCTCGCCTGGCCGTGCCGAACGGCGTTGGTTAGAGACTCCTGTAGGCATCGATATAGACTAAAGTTTATTTTTTGCATAACGAGAGTCTCGCTGCCAATCACACGGAAATGGACGGTTATACCTGTCGATTTCATAAACGCTTCGCTTAACTGCCACAGCGATTCACTTAAGGAATGGCTTAATGTGGTATGAGAGAGCTTGTGCAGATGCTTTCGAATATCATCCAGACTATGCTGTGCGATACCGATGAGCGAATCGATCCTCTCGGTTTGTGAATCCGGCACGGACGATCGCAGTGATTCGACGCCGACGATGAGCGAGGTAAGCGAATGACCAATCGTGTCATGCAGCTCATGTGACAGTCGGCTGCGCTCCTCCATCAGCGTAAGCTCCTCGATCCGCTTAATATGCTGCTCCAGCAGCAGCTTCTGTTCTTGAATAATTCGGGATTGCTTATGGGACTGAATTAATATATTAAACGCGAAGCCGATGGCAAATCCAAGGCTGCAGTTAACGATAAACTCGTACGGGAGGCGATCAGCAATCCAACCGTTCAAGATCGGGAATATGATTCCACAGAGGATTCCTGTCCACACATAGCTTTTTCGACTGCTCGTCAAGCTGATAATCATCACGAATAGAACGAAAGACCATAACAATCCCGGCGCTGCGTAGGCTAAATAGAGATGGAACAAGCCCGCTGTTGCGACTTCGACTGCAAGATAACGTTCTTCTTTTTTGTAGCGGACCGTTAGCGGAATGAGGTAAACGGCCAAAGCAAGCGAAAGTACAGCCCCAACCGGCGCATCGATCAATGACGGATTGACAAAAGCAGTGCTTACGATAATAACCAGCCACAGCGTTCGTAGGGCCACAAGTAACCCATCATACCAGAACCATTTTTTCATTATGGAGAACACGGATTATGCACACCTGCTTGTATGTATTTGCAAACCAATTTCCAAATAATTCAGACCTATCATGCACCATAACATCTCGATCCGTCAAGCAATGGAGGAGGTTGATAGAACTTGGCTGCAGCCAGCACGTCACATGAACCGTTGACACTTTGTCATACGGGATATGTGACAGGTCCAGGTATGATGTCATCCAAAGCTTGGCGGTTTTATCACTGTCCGAATTAACAACTTCGGAGGTAGGGTGAAGGAGTGAAGCAACACAACATTCCAAAAACATAGGAGCGATGCATTATGAAATCATTCACCACGCAAAAAGGAGCTGTGCTTACTTTAACTGCCATGTTGGCGGGTACACTGGTATTCCCCGCTTATGGAACAGTACATGCGGCAGTTAAGACACCAACCCAACAAGCAATCGATAAAGCTGCCAATGCCGACCATATTCCGGGCGTTATTGTCACCGTAAAGAAAGGAACGGCGAGCTGGTCATATGCCTCCGGTGAAGCGAATATCGAAAGGAACCATAAGGTAGACGCCGACTCCGCTTTCCGGATCGGAAGTACAACGAAGACGTTTGTTGCTACGGTTGCCTTGCAGCTTGCCGGCGAAAAGAAGCTAAGTCTCGATGATACGGTGGAGAAATGGCTTCCGGGATTTCTGCACGGCAATGGGTATGACGGAAGTAAGATTAAGATTCGCCAATTGTTGAATCATACAAGCGGGCTTCCAGACTATTTGACTCCCGAGCTCAGGACTCAATTACTTGCAAATCCAGGCAATACTTATACAGCCGAACAGTTGATTGCCCGCGCCTTGGAGCTAAAGCCTGTAACAGGCTGGTCGTATTCAAACACGAATACGGTTATTATGGGGCTCATTATCCAGAAGGTCACCGGGGAAACGTATACGGAGCAGATTAAGAAAAGAATTATTGAACCGCTTCAACTTAAAGAAACGTTCCTCCCCGGCAGCTCGGCGGATATTGCGAAAAAAAATGCTCGCGGCTACCTGAACACAGGGGATCAATTAGTGGATATTACCACACTGAACCCCTCGTTTACGAATGCCGCCGGGGAAATGATCTCGACCGGGGAAGATATGACCACGTTTTTCCGCGCCTTATTGGGCGGAAAGCTGCTGCCAACGGAGATGCTGAAGGAAATGTTGACCAGCACAGCCGACTCCCCTCTTGGAAAGTATGGACTTGGCATACACCAAACAAAGCTGCAGGACGGAACCATTGTATGGGGACATGGCGGCGGCATTCCCGGATTTACCAACTTTGCAGGCGGAACCGAAGGCGGCCAACATACCATTTCAATCAATATCAATGTACTGGGCGATGCGGATAAATATATCCCTGATATTTTAGCGTCGGAATTCGCAGTAGAAGCCAAAAAGGAACTCACGGAGGAGGAAAAGAAAAGCAAGCGAAGGGAAGAAGTCAAACACGTCATGGATCAGGTGGTAACCAATAAACAAGTCCCAAGTGTGGTGGGAGGCGGGCTAAAAGACGGGAAACGTTGGTCATATGCCACCGGTACAGCCAGTTACGAGGTACCAGGCCCCGTAGAGCCGGATTTTTCATTCCGGATTGGGAGCATTACGAAGACGTTCACCGCTGCCGTTGTATTGCAGTTGGCTGAGGAGAAACAATTAAGCCTAGATGATTCGGTCGAACAATGGCTGCCGGGGGTCGTAAAGGGTAACGGGTATGACGGGAACCAAATTACGATTCGTCAGTTGTTGAACCATACAAGCGGGATTGCGAGTTATACAGATGATGATATGCGAGACATGACCTTGCCTCAAAATCCATTCCGTTATTATTCCGTTGACGAACTCCTCCACTTGGCACTTGCCAAGCCGCCTGTATATGCGCCAGGGAAAGGCTGGAACTATTCCAACACTAATACATTGCTAGCCGGTCAAATTATTCAGAAGGTCACCGGAGATACTTATGCGGAGCAGATCAGGAAACGGTTCATCGAGCCGCTCGGGCTGACGGATACATTCGTTATGGAAAACAGCTCCTATATACCAGGTAAGCATGCCAGAGGATATAATATGGACAGATCGGGTCATATGTATGATTTGACTGAAATGAATCAATCATGGGCAAATGCTGCCGGTGACATGGTTTCAACAGTCAAGGATCTGACCACCTTCTTCAGTGCGCTGCTGGGCGGCGAGCTTCTGAATCAAGAGATGATGGACCAGATGTTCACGGCAGTAGATTCACCTATCGGTAAATTCGGCCTAGGGATTTATGAAGGAAAAACATCGGACGGGCAATCCTATTGGGGGCATGCCGGCGGAACTTTCGGATTTGAGACGAGAGCCTTCGGACCTGTGGGCGGGAAGCATATTTTGGTGACAGCCATCAACTCGGTAGCTCCGAAAGTCGCGGAGGCACACGATAAAATATTCAATAAGGAGTTTGGACGTTAAGTTAAAAGCCGACATCGCGCCCTTTATTCGAGGGCCGATGCCGGCTTTCTTGTCGTGTTGCCGTCTATTCATGGAATTGGGAACGCATGGTCCTGCAAACAGAATAACGACATCCAAATAGATACCTGACATGAACACGATCGCCATGAACAACGGAACCGGAGGGGCGCCTTGCAAAGGCACCATTTATGGTTAACGATGTTACACTTGTTTCCCCTTAGGCTTGCTGTTCAGCAGCTGGTATACAACAACGGCCAGCGCTGAGCCGGCAAGCGGAGCGATAAGAAACACCCACACTTGAGATAAGGCTTGCCCCCCAAGCAAAAGTGCCGGTCCCAGACTTCTTGCAGGGTTAACGGATGTTCCCGTTAAGGCTATGCCTAAAATATGTACAAAAGCGAGTGTCAGTCCGATCACAAGGCCGGTTACATTTCCGTTGCTCTCCGTAGAGGTTACGCCCAGAATCGTATAAATAAATACGAAGGTTAAAATGATTTCGACAACGAATGCCATAGCGGTTGAAATCCCGATCCCGTACCCAGGGCCGAAACCATTCTGACCGAGCCCCGTCGTGGGCATGCCCGCGGAGACAATGATGGCGTAAAGAATAGCGGCGCCCGCAATCGCACCGGCGATTTGCGAAATAACGTACCCGATGAAGTCGGTACCCGTTAGCTTACGTCTAATTAGCATGGCAAGTGAAACCGCCGGATTGATATGACATCCTGAAATCGGGCCGATGGCGTAGGCCATCGCCACGATAGACAGCCCGAATGCCAATGCGATTCCCAAATAACCGAGCTCTCCTCCCGCCGTAGTGGCACTGCCGCAGCCGAACAGAACCAGCACCAAGGTTCCAATGAATTCGGCAGCGTATTTTTTGAATGACGCGTTCATAATCTACCTCCTAAATAATTTAAAATCGATTCTCATTATAAATGAGGCAAATAGACAAAAACTGAACATAGAGCTTCGCGGAGTGGACATTTTCCGAGAATGACCGAACCGGAGATCATTATCCAAAGCAATCAGAATTCACTCAATCTGTGAGATCGAGATCCAGATGTCAAATGATCGAACAAAAATGACCCGCAAGAGATCACTTTTTTCAAAGTGCTTCTTAACGGGTCATTGACTCATACTTATGGATCTAATCGATGAAATGGGTAACTTTCAGCAGACGCTCCATCAAGGCTACCGTTTCAGCCCGCGTCATCGTGGATTTCGGAGTCAAGCCCTTATCTCCGCTTCCTTGGACAATATCTGTTGACAGCAAGGTTGCTACGGAAGGTTGGGCCCATCTGGCTACTTGGGTCGCATCTTCATACCCTGCGAGCAGTTTGCTAATTTCTGCTTCACTAATAGCATGGCCTGGTTTGATCAATTGATAACCTCGAGCGATCATCGCCATTCCTTCTTCTCTTGTAATCGTTTGGTTACCACGGAATGCGCCGTCGCTATAACCGAGCACGATGCCGAATTCACTGGCAATCGAGATCGCATTGCGGTACCAGGCAGTTGCCGTAACATCGTCAAATGTTGTTTTTGGCTCTTCCTGACGCATCAGTCCAAGACCCAATACAACGATTTCTGCAAACTCAGCCCGAGTCACATTTCGATTTGGAGCGAACGTATTGCCACCATTTCCTTGGAGATCAAGGCGAGCAGAGATATTGTTCACTTCCGTTTGAGCCCAGTGCGTTCTCACATCATCGAAATCCTGCGGATTCCAGATAACCGAGTACGAACCACTGCTGCGCAAATCATGAATCTGCGCGTAGTAACGATCCCCGATCTTAGTAACTACAGTTGGCAGATGATATACCGAGCCATCCGGATTGACCACCACGCCTGTTGTAATTCGATTCGGGTCGATGCCTTCCGGCAAAGCGATATATTTCGGAGCGTATCCGTTCAATTGCCCGGATTTTACGGTTTTACCGTTTTGGCTAAAAGTCATTTCCAGGTCGACCGGATCAACCAGCAGCTGGTAGCCTGCCGATGTTGCTTTATTCTTGGCATTGTTTCTCAAAGTCTCCGAGGAGCGCTTAATATCGATATGAACAGCGATATCGTTGAGTGCCGCATTTCCCAGCTGCCCGGACACTGAATTCAAGTCCAATTGCTTGCTAGGTACCGGGAAGATAGCTAACGGATTCCCGATGTCAAGGCTTGCTCCCTTATCAGCTAACAAACGAATGTCCGCAGCCGTTAAACCATCAACCTCCATATTTCCCTCATTCGGAGATTGAATGGACAGCTTCTGACCTGTTCCATTCGCTAATATGTCTCCCAGCTTATCTCTGTTTACTTGCACAGAAGTTTGCTTGTTACCTTCAGAAGTGGTGGTTGTCTTCCCTGTGGCAAACCCACCGTTGTTACCGTTCACGGACGTATTCACGCCAGAGTCTACTGAAGGTGATGGAGTCGTAGGCGGCGTTGAAGGAGTAGTGCTGCCTCCACCGTTGTCTCCATTATTATTGTTATTGTCATTGGAACCTCTGGTGATGGTTAACGTATATTCCGTTACATTACCCTGGGAATCCGTTACCTTCACAACAATCGTATTGGTGCCGAATGCTAACGGCAATTCATCACTTTCAGAGCCGTTAGGAATTCCTTGCCATACCCCGCCATTAAGCGAGATTTCGATCGTGGCGTTCGGGTCATAAGTCGCCAGCGTTACGGTTGTATTGTAAACATCTTGGGTTACCGAAGCCTGATAATCGGTTATTCCTCCATTAAAAGCCGGAGAGATCGCAATCGGTGTTCCATCCCCACGCTTTAACTCAAGACCTGATAGCTGTGATTCGTCTGTTGCGTCTACCGTAACGTTCTTGGTGTCCGTGGACACTTTGCCATGTTTCTCTGCCGTTACATTGACTGTATATTTTCCGTCTTTTAAGTCCTCGGACGGAGTGAAGCTCCAATTTCCATTGCTGTCTACGTCCACTTCGCGGGACTCAACTACCTTACCGCTCTCATCTGTCAATTCAACGATGACCTTTGCATCCTTATCAGCGACACCTTTGAACTCCGGTTTGGTCACGTTGACTTTTTCACCGCTTGGTTCAGTAATTTGTACATTCGGCTTTGTCGTATCGACTGTCACATTTTTCTTTTCCGAGCTTGTCTTGCCGTCCTTTTCAGCAGTCACTTCAACGACATAGTCGCCATCAGGCAGCTCTTGGTCAGGCGCAAAGCTCCATGTACCATCCGGATTCATTTGGACTTGAGGAGTACCGATAAGCTTGCCGTCTTTATCATAAACAGCTGCGGTGACGGTTGCACCTTTAACAACTTCACCTTTGAATTCAGGCTTGGCCACATAAACCGTATCGCCGCTCGGTTCTGTGATTGTAACCCGGGGCTTCAGCTGCTCTTGCGCCTCTTTCAGCGCTTCCAGGGCTGCGTCTACCTCGCCTTGGGTTTTACTTTGATTTTTAAGGACCGTATTGGCAGCTTCCAAAGCTTTTTCAAATTCAAGCCATTCGGTCTCAGCATAGTCTTCTTCTTTTAATTGATCAGCTGCCGCTTTTGCTTTTGTAAGCTCGGTAACATTTACAAAAGAAAGGGTCTTCTCGGCGCTGATTACAACATTGTTGTCGTCTGGCATGCCGCCGTACTCAATAATGTATCCTGTTACTGAAGCATTGGGAGAGTAATCGTTCCACTTACCAGCTTTATTTCCGGGACCAAAAATATGCGCAACGAATTCTGTTCCACCGGAGTCATTTGGCTCGCCAGCATCCCAGTTGGTATGCATATTATTTACCGGCTTTCCTGTGAGGCCACTCTTTATATAGCCTTGGTAAAACCTCAGGCCTTTCCCATTGTCCTCCAAACCTTCCGGCCCCGTAACCCAGCGCCAGTCACCAGTTACTATCTGATCGCTTTGGCTATTTCTCTCAATATCTTTTGCACCAATCCAACCGATACCTAATGTCTTTTCCTGTACAAAGGTATTTTCTTCTGGACTTGTAATCGTTACGAGGTACCCTTTACGTCCAAAATATTCACTGTTCTCGGCCTCGTCCTTTGCTGCAGCCCAAGTAATTGAGGTGCCTTTATTCAAATATTTATAAAAATGTCCATTAACTTCATAAGGAAGGGCATCGCCGAGCGTAAATTTGATGGTTCTTTCTGTTGTTACGCTGGAGGTTGTTGAAAAGGTAACGCTAGACAATACCTTTTTGTAGTCTTCAACTGAAGCAGCACCGGTCAATGTCAGGATACCATTAGCAGGATTATAAGTTCCTGTTATTCCGTTTGCTGCAGGAACCTCCAATGTATCCCCAGCTACGAAATTTTCAATAACCACTGTTGCAGCATTCAAGTTTTTCGTGTAGACAGAATCTTGAACGGTAACTCCTGAATCTACAATAACCGGGGGAGTCGTTTTTCCGTCAATCAGATCATAACTGGTGTTACCGTTAGATGTGGTGATTAAAGCCTCCTGCGGTTCAGCAGCACTCACTACATTGGGAGCTAGTCCTGCCGGTAAACCACCAATGACCAGGATACTGCTCAGGAATAACGCTGCCTGTTTTTTCTTAAAAAGCTTGATCAAATTTCCCATCCTCTCTTTTCTGATCTCTAACCTTATTAAAGGAATTAATAGTCTTTTTACTTGGTTGTTATTTTTCCTCCATAAGGTAGGGTTGAATTTGATGGAAATTGTATCACGCAGATCTCTACAAGAACTCTACATGGGCTGTTGCATTTTGCATGAATTGCTCACATAAATGAAAATCCGGACGAATGATGGGAGGGGAAGGCGGTTGTTAAAAGCTAAACCCATAAAGAAACGCCCTCCGTTATATGAAGAGCGTTTCTCTTTCAATCTATTCTCCTTGAAAAACCGAGTTCGGATACTTCACTTCCGGATAGTCCTCCGTGGGACCGGCCAGAAGCTTACTCTCGATTCCGCGTAAATGCTGGTTGAAAAACTCCAAAACATAGCGATTGACGATTTCTGCGCCCCTTTCTCCATTCATGCTTCCGGTCATGCCAGTCAGTCCGATAAGCGGAGAGTACAGCTGGAGATCAGTGAAGTTATAATGTCCGGCTCCTTCAATGTAAATGGTCCGTCCATACCCTTGCTGCGATAAACGATCCATCAGCTTCAGTTCCAATTCCCGATTCGCCAGAATGGTGTCGAATTGTTCTCGCGTTAACCGGAGCTCCTTGAGCTCAGCATCCGTGGCCGGAGTTTTGCGGTACTTGGCCTGCTGCTCGTTCACATTCATAAAATCTTCGGATTCCATGAACATAAACGGTTTCTTCATGTCGTCCCGGTTCTTCGTGATGAACAACGTGCCATCCATATTCACGCCGGCCTTGATTCGCGGGTTGGAATAAACGGCTTCAAAAGCTGCTGCTCCACCGAAGGAATGACCCAACATGCCGATGTTGTCCATATCTATCATTCCTTCGAATTTGCTGGTGATGGCGCCTGAATGCAGCTTCTCTAACTGATCCACAATGAATGCTGTATCCTTGTTCCACACATCTAAAATGGCGCGGCTGTCCTCAAATAATCGCTCCTGAGACTGCTCCGTAAGGAATCCGGTCACGTGCCCGTCCGGAAAAGCGGTCATAACGGTACTATAAGTATGATCGACGGCGAATACGATATAGCCGTGACTGGCAAGATGTTCAGCCTGAGACGTATGCAAAATTCTGCCGACCCCCATGCCGTGTGACAGCAGCACCACCGGATACGGATGGTTCGCGGGATGCAGATCGGCATTGATAGATGCGTTGGCCCGGCTGTATTTCCAGTAGTCGAGGGCAGGAGCGGGAAGGCCTAGATATCCGGAATAAGCTTGCATATAGGCTTGGAAGAGCCCTCTGTCTTTAGGGAACACCGAATTTTTCTCGGCGCTCCGTCCAGATTCCGCAGCAGGGTACCATACCTGAACGACCAGCTCTCGCTTGTCGCCCTTCTGCTCGGTAAACGTTTCTTCTCGGTCGGCATCGATAAAATGGAACGTTTCCGTTCCCACACTGAACTCGCCTGAAGGCTTTGGTAAATGAAAGACCGGCAGCAATATCGATAAGGCAACGGATACGCCCAGCAAAACAACAGATAGGGCCAATATCGTGTAACGCAGCGGTTTTCCGACATTTCTGCGCCTGAATAAAACAAAGGCGAGGAGCAAAGCGGCGACGATATAGGCCGGAATCATCTGCCACCTATACCCCTCAAACAACAGTTGCGCGCCCAACAGTAAACCGCAAGAAATGCCGGCTATAACGCTAACCTTCCGGTTGATTGTGTTACGGAACAGTAAGACCATCAGCACCAAAACGGAGGATGCCACCAACAACATTTCCAATACTCGCATACGTTCTCTCCCTTGTTGCTCCAATTTCTTCTATAGTAACGGATCAAGGTTAAAACGAGCGGACGGTTCTGGTTAAAAATGGTTTAAATTTGGTGTTGCTGCTCCGCTTATAAGCATTGAGGAGGGGAGAGCGGTGACAGATCAGAATGGTGGGCTAACTCAAGAGATCGGGAAATAAAAAAACTACCCCTCAAGTATGGTGCACTTGAGGAGTAGTTATTGTTAGTCTATACTTTTCTTCTTCTCAACAAAAGTAATCCTGCAAGCAGGAGGATACTTCCCGCTAACATGTAGCTATACATATTCGTAGCCGTATCAGGTAATTTAGGTCCATTCTCCGTTGCTTCCGGTTTTCCGGATTCAGCCGGATCTCGTGGATTCGAGTCCGATACACCCAGTGTTGAATCGTTATGATCGTCCGGTGTTTGTGCCCCGGTGTTCGAATCCCCGTCGGAATCTCCATTCGAGTTCCCATTTGAATCTACGTCCGAGTCATCGTTCGAATTTCCGTTCGGGTCTTCATTCGAATCTCCGTCGGAATCTCCCGTTCCACCCGGGTTCGAATTGTTATCGTCCTCATCGTCCGATACTACGATGGCATCCGACGGCTTCTCTGATCTTGCCACGTTATCTCCTGTGACCTCACCGATGTTTTCGATCATTTTACCGGCTTGTCCCGCCTTGACGGTTGCCTTGAACTCGATCGTATGCCATTCGGTGTCTGTAATCCGTCCAAAGTTCCCGCTGACTTTGCCGCCAACATATTGGCCTTTGTCGCCATCCGTGTTATCGGTGACGGAGACGCCGTCCACCTTCAGGCTGCCTGATACATACGCCAGCCCTTCTGGAAGGATGTCAGCAATTACGAGGTTTGATACATGGCTGCCGGAAATGGTATTCCGCGCGGAAATCGTATACTCCATCGTATCGCTGACCGCGATGCTTCCGCCATTGATATCCCGTGACGTCTTCCGTGACTCGAGGACTGGGGAAGGCGGAGTCGGTGGTGTTACAGGCGGTGTGACTGGTGGATCCGGATCTACCGGTGGATTCACTGGAGGCGTGACCGGCGGATTGACAGGTGGGTCCACCGGCGGCGTGCCGCCGTCCACAATCACAATCTCTTCCGTTGGCCGGCTCGGCTCGTCGATGTTGTCCCCGGTAATTTCGCCGGTATTTCGGATCGATTGACCTGCGCTGGCTACGATCTTCGCCCGGAACTCCAGCGTATGCCATTTCGTATCCCATACATCCCCGACATTTCCGACAACCTGACCTGAATCATAATGGCCTTTGTCGCTATCCTTGTCATCGGTAACCGAAACGCCATCTACCTTCAAGCTGCCCGGAATATATTCCAGACCGGCCGGCAGCGTATCCGATATGATCAGGTTGGACATATACGTATCGTCCAGCACCGTTCTTGTCCGGATCGTATAGGTAACCGTATCCCCGACTTCGAACGTCTGCTTGCCCGCTTCAAGGTTCGCTGCAGACTTCTCCGAAACGACGACCGGGTTGCGCGGATAGACCTTGACTTCGGTTTCCGGCATGCTTGGAACGTCGAAATTGTCGCCGCTGACGTTGGCAATATTTCGAATATCCTTACCGGCTTGACCGGATTGGATGATCGCATGGAATTGAAGCTCATGCCAATCTTCGTCCCATATATCGCCGAATCCGCCGTACACGGAGCGGGTCACCACATGGCCTTCATCGTCGCCTTCAGCATCGGAGACGGATTTGCCGTCCACGGTTAAGGTGTCCGGTAAGTATTCCAGTCCTTCCGGCAGGGTATCCGTAATCTTCAAATTCGAGATATACGCATCCTGCGTCACCGTTCTTGCCCGAATGGTGTACACAACCGTATCCCCGACTTCAAAATTGGCTTTGCCCGCGTCCAGGTTCTCTGCGATTTTCTCCGATTCTACAACCGGATGGCGCGGATAAACCTTAACTTCTTCCTCGGACTTGCTCGGCGTGCTCACATTCTCGCCGCCAACAACAGCGATATTGCGAATATTCTTGCCAGCTTGTCCAGATTCGATGACTGCGTCGAATTCAAGCGTATGCCACTCGGTATCCGTGATGTCCCCCACCAAGCCGATCACTTGACCATCGGTGTAAAAACCGCCGTCTTGATCGCCTTCGTCATCGGTGACGGAAACACCGTCTACCTTCAGGCTGCCAGGTACATATTGCAGTCCAGCCGGTAGATCGTCAGAGATAACCAAACTGCTGACAAAGCTGTTAAGGGCTGTATTCCGTGCCTGAATCGTGTACCGCAGCGTATCGCCTGGTTCGGGATTGCTAGGGTCCGTGTTTCCAGCGGCCTTCGTTTGAAGGATTGCTTTTTTGTTGGACTCCAGAACAGGAGGATTGAAACGGACCGGTGTTGTGGTTTCGTTCGATTCCTTTTGTTCCGTATTGCCTGTCAATAAGTTTTCGTAACTGATTTGAGCTTTGTTTTTAATTTGCTGATTGGCGGCACTCGCTAAAACCTTGACTTTAAATTGCACAGTAACGCCATCTGCCAATTGGCTCGTATTGGCCAAGTCGCCTAGCTGAATGCTGACCTGGCTGCCGTCAAAGCGGCCTTCGTCGGTATCGTCCGCATCCGTCAGGTCCTTGGTGGACGAGCCTTGGATCAATTTCATGGAACCAGGGACATACTCTGTTCCTGTCGGAATCAGATCCGTCACGCTTGTATCGGCGGCGATGTCTCCGCCTTCGTTCTTGATTTGAATCTCGTAGGTTACTTCATCGCCGGCATTCACTTCTTGTGGAGATGCGGTCTTGTTGGCCGTCACGCATGGTGCCGTTCCAAGGAAGATATCGTCGATGAAGTTGCCTGCTCCGATACTTCCGCTTGCTGTACTCACCGCCTCAAAGCCGAAGCGAGTAACCTTTTGTCCTGCAGGGACCGTGTAAGTACCCGTATAGGTTCCCCAAGCGGTGTTACCATCCGTCATTTGTCGTTGGACTACGGTATCGTAAGGGTTAGCTGTTGCTGCTCCAATACGAAGCTGCATTGTATCTACCCCTTGCCGCCCCATATGTGATAGGCGCCAATAAATGGTTTGTCCAGGGGTTGTCTTCACATCCTGATAGAGCATCCCGTTTTCAAAAGCATTTAATTCCGCCCATTTGTCGCCATCCGGGGGAGCTGGCCAGTTCTTGACAACTGAAGGAATATTTTGTTCCCAGTCCCATAACTCAATGACCGGATAACCGTTAGCATCATCCGTGGTCTTCCACCCGGGTACTTCAGATTCATAGTAGTAGAGTCCGGATCCATTAACAGCAGAACCTTTGACAGCGCCTTGCTCAAAACTGCCGTTAATCATCGCTACCGGAGCCGGGCACACATTGGCTTCGCTGCCTATTGAGGTACTCACTTCATTTGTAGCTGCTTCTTCTGATTTGTTTGTCAATAGGTTTTCATATTTGATAATAGCCTGGTTTGTCGTGACGACGCCTCCATACCCAGACAATACCTTAACTTTGAATTGAATGGTTTTCCCTTGAGGCAATTGGGTGGCATTCGGCACATCGCCCAAATCGATCACGATCATATCCTTGCTGCTATCATAGTGAGAATCGTCGACCGGTTGGCCGTCCACCAGAATGGAGCCAGGAACAAATTCGGTTCCGACAGGAATGCTGTCCTCGAAAACTGCATTTGCTGCAGTGTCGCCGCCGTTGTTCTTAACGGTTACTTCGTATGTTAATACTTGATCGGCAGATACTTCTCCCTCTGGAGAAACCGTTTTGTCAGCGACGACGCAAGGTTCTGTTCCCAGGAAAATATCATCAATGAAGTTACCACCGGTAATATTTCCGTTAGCAGACGATATGGCTTCAAATCCAAATCGTGTTACCGTTTGGCCAGCCGGAACGGTATAAGATCCCGAATAGTATTTCCATGCGTCTTTATCGGTTGACATTGTTTGAACACTCGGAAGATCTCCCGGAGCCGTGTTGCCTGAACCAATATTTACAGACATGGTGTCTACTCCGAATCTACCTTTATGAGCTAGGCGCCAATAAATGGTTTGTTCAGGAGTAGTCTCAACATCCTGAAATAACGTTGCATTCTCCCAACTATTTATTTCTGCAAACTGCTGACCATGAATTACCTCATGTTTGTTTCCATTAGGAGAACCAGGTGGGATTTGATCCATTAAGCTCTTAACAAAAATGTCAAATCGCCCTGTTGAGTCGGTTGTCTGCCATCCCGGCACATTCTCATCCTGTGGATATGTATACCCCGGGCCCGTAGGCGTTTTTGGATCACCAGGCGTATATGCCGGCTCCTCAAAGCTGCCATTGATCAGCGCTACTGGCTCTGGGCACGCGGCTAGAGGAGTAATCCCGGACGTAGCCCTCAATGCGGCATCATTGGATTCCGTGTTCTCGGCTCCTGCAGCATGAGCCGGTAATGTTAATACAGGCTGTAACCCGCTTAGAATAACTAATAGAATTGAAAATTTAATGAAAATCCGCTTTAATACCTTTGATCTTGCCGAGCGGGCTGAGTGCAATTTGTCTCCCTCCAATCGTTATGTTTTCGGATCACCGGAGCATTAGTGCGATATGCTCATCTCCTGTTTCCGGCACCACTCCTTTTCACCTCCAAATTTATACAATTTATCGTCAAGTATAAGCTAGCAACCATTTATCGACAATATTCCCGTGGTACCATATATAACCAGCAAAAATTGGACGTTTGGCCCATACCATTATTCGACAAAAAACTACAAACCCTGCTCATAAACCGACTGTTTTATGGCAGGGCTGTTATCTAAAATTTTGATTAATATTTCGCTGGAATTGCATAGCGACGTAGGATCAGCGGTAGGGCTTTTTGCAAACCCAATAATGGCTCAAGAGAAGCAAAAATATAAACCAGAGGGTCTGTTTCTACTAAATGGATATATTACTTTTGGCTTATTGTGGAAGGCGAATATGGTATTACGCTGGATTTTAAGGTTAAGAAACAGTAAGATATGATTGTAAAAATATAGTTAATCAAAGGACATTTGTTGCTATTCTTTTAAACCGGTAAACATCGATTGATATATTTGAGCGAATGGGAAGGAGAGAATATGCGGAGAATAATAGGAGCATTATTGCTGCTCGTTGGTGCAGGTTTCCTGACTTTCGCTGGCATTCAATATGTCGAACATCAGGCAAACTTGAAGGAAGCTATGGCGGAAGCAAGCGATCTGATTCGCCAGTCAAACACAACAGTTGATTCGAATGAACAACGTGCGGATCCTGTATCCTATCGTGATCACCTAATCGACAAATCCAAGTTTGATCCGAAACCGAACGATGTGATTGGAATGCTTGAGATTCCCAAGCTGGAAGCTGAACTTCCGATCATTGAAGGCACGGAGGAAGAGATGCTTGAGAGAGGAGTCGGACATTACAGCGGCACCGCATTTCCCATGGAAGATGAGCAAATCCTGCTGTCTGGACATCGGGACACGGTGTTTCGAGATTTCGACAAGTTGTCGGTAGGGGATCATTTTATCGTAAAATTGCCTTATGGTAACTTTGAATACGAGATTAGAAACACGGCTATCGTAGATAAAGACGATACAACGGTTATTCGTTCAATGGGAACCGAGGTATTAGTTGTTTCGACCTGTTATCCGTTTCGTTATTTGGGAAATGCGCCAGAGCGTTATATTTTCTATGCTTACCCGGTTGGTGATCATGGATAGATTGGGACACAGACTGATCACTTCCCTTGTAGATGCGTACTCCTTCTTACTCTACAAAAACAACGCAGCTTATGAGGCTGCGTTGTTTTAGCATCTAGAGACTGAAGTAATAATGACTGATAAAGACCTCCGACTTAAAGCCAAGTGGTATCTCCTCCTTCAAGTCATAAACAAGGTGCACTGTGTCCGAGGATGTTTACAGCCATCCTTTATCCTCCGCAATCGCCACGGCCTGCTGCCGGGAATCCGCCTCCAGCTTCTGTATGGCGGAGGACAGGTAGTTGCGTACGGTTCCTCTCGTCAGGAACAGCGCTTTGCTAATATCGCTGGTGGTCATGCCTTCCTTGGTTAAGCGAAGCATTTCGATTTCCCGTTCGCTGAGCGGATTCTCTTCCTTCATGAAGAGCGCAGCCGCCAGATCGGTGCTCACAACCCGCTCGCCCTTCATGACCCGCCGGATGGCTTCGATCAAGAAATCGATCGGCTCGTCCTTTAACAGATAGCCTTCTACCTGCGCATCCATCGCTTTTTGCAAATAACCCGGGCGCGCGAAGGTCGTGACGATCATGATTTTGCAGGGCAGACCCGCTTGACGTATGGACTCGGCCAATTCCAGGCCGCTGATATGAGGCATCTCGATGTCGAGCAGGCACACGTCCGGCTGATGCTGCCGGATCGCGTCCCAGGCTCGCTGCCCGTCGGGCACCTCGGCCACCACCTCAATGTCATCTTCGAAATTAAGCAATGAGGCGAATGCGCCGCGAAGCATTTTCTGATCTTCCGCAATGACAATTCGAATCATGAAGCGTCCTCCTTTTCATGCCGGCGAAGCGGGAGTTTCAGGGACACCACAGTGCCCCCTTCAGGCGTCGGGGCGATGGTGGAGGACCCGCCCAGCGTCTTCATCCGCTCCATGATTGACGGGATGCCGTTTCCGTCGCTTTGGCCCTTAAGCCCAATGCCGTCATCCGCAATATGGATTCCGTAGACATGGTCCTTCGTTTCCAGCCTGATGGTGCATCGCTTGGCCCGGCTATGCTTGATAATATTGGTCATGGCTTCCCGGATGCAGAGCGCAAGCATCGTTTCTTCCACGCTGGATAACAGCGGGGGCTTCTCCAGATCCTCGATACTCAGGGCAATTCCCGCCGTATGCAGCAGCTTGGCTGAATGCTCCAGCTCGCTTGGCAGAGAGACGAACTTCATATCGGATACCAGCTCCCTCACTTGCTTCAGGGCGGTTCTGGTGGTATCCAGAATCTCGCGTAGCTCTCGCTTGGCTTGGGCAGAATCCTTATCCACCCATTTCGTCGCCAGCTCGCTCTTCATTTTGATCATCATGAGGGTCTGTCCCAAGGTATCGTGAAGATCCCTTGCGATCCGCTGCCGCTCCTCCTGCTGGATATACTTTGCGATCTGCTCGTTGGCTTCGTCCAGCTCCCCCTGCAGGCTTTTTGCTTTCTCCTTGATGTAGATGACGATGGGGTATACCGTCTGAATGATCATGACCGGAAGGTACATGGCGTTGGATGTTTCGAGCAGCGGTTCCTGCCGGATGAGGAACACAAGCAGGTACGATAGGGCAATGGCCCCACTGCCGATGGAAATATGTACCTTGGACTTGGACCGGCCCAGCAAGTCTGCAAAAACGATCCCGAACATCAGGACGCTCGGCCCGATATACACCCCGAACACGGCAATCGCCGACAGACCGGACAGCACGGCTGCCAGCAGCAGGCCGCCGCGGCGCCACAGCGCGACATAAAACGAAACGAAGTACAGCAGGAGCAGCAAGAGGCTGCCCCACAGTCCCAGCGCCGTATCTGAACGAAACACACGGTAGCATAAAAATACGGTCAGTACGACATCGATGAGCAAATAATTTTTGATCTGGTCCCTCGGGTACAACTTATAGAACATATCTAGCCCCCAATCCGGCTATTTTGATTCGAATAAGCCTACTGCCTGTTTGCGGACGGTCTCCATGGGCCCCAGCTTGAAGCCGCGAAGCCACAAGGACGCCATGCCGAGCTGAAGTGCGGAGATCAGCAGCCAGACGGCGATAATCGCGGCCGAATTCAGCTTGCCGGCAAGCCCTAAGCCCCAGCCGTAGAAGACGGCGGATGCGATGATGTTCTGAAGCACGTAGCAGCTCAGCGACATTTTTCCGACATTTTCCAGACGGCGCCACAGCCACTCCCATTTCGCATATTGTATCATTCTCGCGATGATTGCTATATACCCCATGGACATCAGCGGGGCGAATAAATAGCGCACCGGTAAATCGAAAGCGCCGCCGGGAACGAATATGAGCAGGTTGAGCGGCACGCCGACATATATGCCCAGCTTGAATAGCCTTTTCCGCAGCCTTTTGCCGTTCTCGTCCGGAGTGAATACGCCTGCGCGCATGAAGCGAACGCCCAGCAGGAACAGAAACACGTTCGTTGGGATGACGAGGATGGCCTCCGCTCGCAGCGGGAGAAAATTCGCCAGCCGATATTGAACTTGCTCCAACCAAGTGCCTTCCTGATAAAGAACAGCGACATCATAAAAACTGCCCAGCGATACCTTTGCACCGCTCGCCAGCATCAGTCCCGCGAGGGCCAGAATCGCAATGGCGAAGACGATGCCGATTACGTTCATCGTGCGGGCGATGAGCCGGTCGCCGCCCTTTACGATAAAGGCCGCAATGATGGCGGTGACTCCATAACTCATTAAGATGTCATACTCCATGACCAGTATAAAATGCAGCAGGCCTTCAAGGATCAGAAACAGGACCGCCCACAAATAAACGCCAGGCCACGGCTTTCCCTTGCGCTTGGCCTGCCGATACTTCATTTCCAGGCCGACGCCGAACATGATGGTCAGCAGTCCGAGCAGCTTCCCGTTCACCAGGAATAAGACGATCATCCGGAGAAGATCATTCGCTCCCCACCAGCCAGATTGATTAAAGGTGGTAATGTGGCGAAGGTCCCCCGCATGCGCGAAGATCCAAATATTCGTCCCGAGCGTTCCCAGGATCGCGAACCCCCGCAAAATGTCCAGCAGGCGAATCCTGTCCTTTCGTTGTTCCATTTCCCATTCCTTCTTTCTTCTAAGTTCTCTTGTCACTTTATTGTAGGAACGATCCGTCCGGCGCAACATTCACACCTGTAAAGAGATCTGTATGACACGTGTCATAATGTGGGGGAAGGAAATCGAGCGAGCGGAAAAGGGGATATCGTCACCATTTAAAATTTTGGAAAAATGGTTAGGAGTTCCTCGCGCAGCCTGAATCGTACCTGATCCGGTTTCTTGAGGGAGAGTTGTAGATGAATCTTACGACTATGTTGGATGAAAGAACAGATTGTATCCTGTATCAGCGAGCCCCAGTCCTTCTGAGCATGCTGCTAGTTGGATTGGCAGCAATGCACCTGCCTATTTTGACGATAAAGCGGACGCCATCCATGAAGGCTTGTACTTACCTAAAAAGCGATTGCCGGACTTACGGCAGTCGCTTTTTTATATTCGAATAAGGCTTAAAAATGTTCCTGTTCTCCAAAGTCGTAATACTTTCGCCCTGTTGGCCGGCTATCGGGTATGGGATGATGGGTTCATCAAAGATTTGAGGTCATGGACTTTGAACCTTTGGCCTTCAGGCTATTGCGATCCTTCCTTCTATTTCAATTGGCGAACCTAGGGTCGCAGCTTTCCTGAGGGAGTTTTATTCAAGAGAGGAGGCGTCCAGGCTATCATATTCCTTCCTTCTATTATTCCTTTAATGACATTAGGGATATGGCTTTCCTGGACTCTTTTATGATGATGAATACCATCTATTTGCGAAGAGCGAACAAATTGATTATAAATGAAGGCCAAGGGCCCGGTCGGCTATCGAAAGCTTATTTGGCAACGGCCATAAACAATATCGAACACCTTGGATTTGCGTTCTCATATCCACTATTACACGCGGTTCGTACCTTATCCGAGGAACAGTTTGAAGCATTTTACCAACCACTGATTGCCGATTTAAGGCTGCTGGTAGGTGCGCATGTGAAATATGAGCCGATGTATCCTGCTTTCCCGATGCAGGTGATGGAGGAGGATGACGCGGAGCTCTATCTGAATGCCATCTATCATTACCTTACTTGGGATCTGCCTGAGTATGAGCTTGAGGAGAGACCTCCGCTGCAGGACGAAGTCAAATTGAAAGTCATTGAACTGGGGAGCAAAACGGATTTTTATACCATGATACGTCAGCTTATCCAGGCTAAAGGCTCCATCTCCCAAACAGATAAAGAGGATATTGAGACCGTTATCGAGTTAGCAGATCCGGATGAACTGGATGCCATTCTTCCTCCCGAAATTCCGTTCAAGGAGAATGCGGGATTCGTGGCAGCTGCGTTAATGAAGCATGACAAGGGGAATGTCGAGCGAATTGGGCGTTATTTCAAAACCGCAACCGATGTCCTTCGCCTGGCTGTGGCGTGGTCAGACGGAGATGTCAGTTTGGCGGAAGCCACGCGGTTTCGCAAATTTAAGCGGCGTGAAAGACGGCTGCTGCTCGGATTGCTGGAACGCTGTCATCCGATAACGGAGGATATGCTCAGATTTAAAGACCTCTGGATTCGTTTGGGTGAAATTCTGCATCCATCCGAATATAAGCATCGGTATATACGCTGCGAGGAAGCGTTTGATATTTTACGCAATAATAAGCCCTTTACCACGTATAACGGGAGTGTGGAGTTTGCATTTCAGTACAACCAGGTCTGGAATTTGATCGATCTGTTGATGCAGCGTCCGGGGGAATTTGCCCGCAGATTGGATCAGTTATTGCGATCCACCGAACATACGGAGTATGTTGTACTGGCCTTTGGCGAAGTCGCAAGTCAAGTATCGACGCCGGTATTGCTGCAAGTGAAGAACCATTTTGCCCGCCGCCGTGAGTCTCAAGAGCTGCGCGTCTTTTTCCCGAAAGGAAATGTGGCCAAAGCCTTTGCCGTGCCCGATACGCTCCCTGAGATCGATGAAGCGGCATGTCGTGACATCGTGCAGCTATGCGAACAAGTGCTGATCCAGCGGTTCGCCGCACTGCCGTCCTTAGGGAAGGCCTATGTCGATGAGCGCTTGAAGGACTACCATGTGCCGTTCTCCCAGAGATCGGCAAGCAAAGCGCTGCATACGATTGTTCGGGGAAGCCGTGTGCCGATGACGGAGGGGGATACCATCCGTTTCTTCAGCTGGTGGAAGGAAGGACGCGTTGACGGGGAGCCTACAGGCCGCGTGGATATTGACCTGTCCGCCGTCATGTATGATCAAGATTGGCAGTATGTCGAGCATATTTCTTACACGAATCTGCGATCTTCCAAATACCAGGCCGTACACAGCGGAGATATCGTGTCGGCTCCTCAAGGAGCATGCGAATTCATTGATTTGCATATTCCATCCATCGTCCAGTACGGCGGACGTTATATTGTGGCGACTCTTCATTCGTATACGAATCAACCGTACTGCAATCTGCCCGAGTGCTTCGTGGGCTGGATGATGCGCAAGAAACCCGGTTCCGGTGAAATATTCGAGCCCTCGACGGTGGCTAATAAAATCGATGTTGCCGCAGATACGCAGATCGCCATCCCCGTCATCCTGGACCTGGTGGAACGTACGGTTATCTGGACGGATTTGTCCCTGACGAGACATCCTCATTTCTACAACAACGTAGAAGGGAATCAGAAGGGGATGGTTTTGATGGGCAAAGCGATGACAACCTTACGGAAACCTGACCTGTACGATCTTTTCATGCTGCATGCGAAGGCAAGAGGAGAGTCGGTAGATACAGTGGATCAGGCTGAAACGATCTTTTCGGTGGAACATGGGGTTACTCCATTCGATATCGAGCACATTATGGCGGAATATGTGGTGTAAAAGTGGATGTAATGGTGGAGGTCATGATGAATAAGGAGCAGCTTAAGCTGCTCCTTTTGGGGCTGGAGCGTAAGTAGCATGGAAGGTGAAGCATAGTTTCGGCTTTGAGGAGGTTTACTTCCCTAAAAGACGACCATCATCATTCCATTTTCCATACATTGTATTCATACGAGTATGTTCTATAAATTTAGCCAATCGTGTATGATACAGACTTGCGTCGCTCTGCACGGACTGGATGTTGTCGATCCTGACTCTAACATATAGCTCTGGCAGGGCTTTGAAGTTGTGGTATAGCACTTCATCCTGCTGCAACTCCATCAATATGGATTCCTGAATTACAAAAGCTTCGGTCCTCATATCGGGCAGTACTTTCTTTCCTGCTTCAGTCATTAATCCTAATCGCTCTAACCGTCGGACACGCTCTTTATTGAGCTCTGACCAGTTGCTGTTTTTCTTCCTGGGCGAGAATCGTTGTGCTGTATGCGTGGCATCCATTTTTTTGCGTGTGCTGTCAATCCAGCCAAAACATAAGGCTTCCTCAACCAAGTCCAAATAATTTACAGAAGGATCCGTAATGATCGACCAGCAATAATCTTCAGCACGGTGATGATCGCTTAACCACTTCCGCCAATCCTGCCGAGTCTGCACGTGTACCGTCTTATCGATTTCCATGTTTTTGGGTCACCCCCGGATTCGTGAATTCAGCATCTCTAGATAGTGAGCATTGTACATAATACCGAGGACGTTGCCGAATGGATCCGTGACGGATGCCGTGATGAATCCTTCTCCCCGATGTACGAGCGGCTCGTACTCTTTTGCACCCATGGATATTAATTTGCTAAGGGTAGCTTCAATATCATCGACATGCCAGTACATGATCGCTCCGCCGGGGCCGGACGTTGATTGTACAGGGGCAAAACGGCGATCGATGAGACCCAGTTCATGCTGGTAGTCTCCAATCCGAAATTCGGCGTATGCCAGTTGCCCGTCGGGGCCTGACCTTTCGAAGTATGGTGAAATACCCAGCAGATCCGAATACCAAGCTTTTGCCGCTTCCATATCGTCCGCCCAGTAACTGATGGTTGCAAATCCTCGCAATGTTGGGTGTGTGCTCATCATTTATTTTCCTCCTATAACCCGTTATGATTGGTGTTATAGCTAGTATGAGCTGCGATGACTGACGGCGTTATGTCAGTGTTGTTGCAAGTTTTTATTTATTTTTTTATTTATTCCCTTGGCGCACCTTTAACAGTTTGCCTTTTACCGTCGTGTTTTTCATCATTTCAAGCACAAGAGGTCCCTTGCCATTCAGGATCTCAACATCCGTCACAAAATCGTGGATCGTAATAATCCCAATATCGTCTGCGGTTACCCCTTCAAGCTTGGCAATCGTTCCGACAAAGTCAACGGCTCTAAGCTTCTTTTTCTTGCCGCCATTGAAGTTAAGCTTCATAATTTGCTTGTTTAATTGCTCACGCTTATCCTTTTTCAGTTCAGGTTGGATTCTTAGTTTGTGCTCGAAAGCTTCTCGCCGGTGATCGACTTCTTCTTTGGAGGGAGCTTTCACTACTGGTATGGGAAACCCAATGTACTCTTCAATGTCGGCTAATCTTCTGTCGTCCCTCGGTGTGACGAAAGTAATCGCTTTACCCGTCTTGCCTGCGCGTCCCGTACGTCCCGTGCGATGAACATAGCTTTCCTTCTCAAGCGGGATATCGTAATTAATCACATGGGTGATATTCGTGATATCGATACCTCTGGCGGCTACATCCGTCGCTATCAAGTAACGGAATTGTCCTCTTCTGAATGCATTCATGACTTCGAAACGCTCTTCCTGTTCCATTCCACCGTGAATACGATCACATGGGTAGCCTAGATCAGCCAATGATCTGAATAGTTTATCCACATGCTCTTGCGTACGGCAGAACACAATACAGCTCTCCGGGCTCTCAACAATGAGCAGATCTTGAAGAAGGGCGAGCTTCCTCGTCTCCATCACCTGAATAAGCTCGTGTTCTATCGTGGCAGTTGTTATACCACTTGCTTGAATCTCAATGTGGACAGGATGGTTCATATATTTGTGGGCTAAATTGGCCACATCCTCAGGAAACGTAGCGGAGAATAACATGGTGACCCTGTCACGAGGCAGCCGTTGAATAATCGACTGAACCTGCTCAATAAAGCCCATATTCAGCATCTCATCCGCTTCGTCAATGACGAGATAAGCAATCCGCTCCAGCGAGAGCGATCCGCGTTCAATATGGTCCAGCACACGTCCCGGCGTACCCACAACCATGTGCGTTCTTTGCTTTAACTCGGCTTTTTGTATATGGAAAGGATGTTTCCCAAAAAGAGGTGTTGCTTTGATTCGTTTAAAACGCCCAATATTCGTGAGATCTTCGTTGACCTGTAACGCCAGTTCGCGGGTTGGCGTCAGGATTAATGCCTGTGGCTTATTCTCATTCCAATCCACCAGCTCGCAGAGCGGGATACCATAAGCAGCTGTTTTGCCGCTACCTGTTTGCGATTTGACCACAAGGTCCCTTTTCTCAAGCGCAACGGGAATGACTTCCGTCTGTACCTCTGTCGGTGTATCATAGCCCAAGCTATTCAACGCTTTCACAATCGCTTCGCTTAATTGATAGTCTGTAAAATGTTTCCTGCTCATCTTCAACCTCTTCTACGCTATATTCGAATACCTATATACAGACTTCCACCGTACAACATCCATTATAATCTGAATCCAATGATATGGATCAGTACATTCATGAACGAAAAAAGCCTTTAGATAACTATAACCGTAAATCGGTTGATGAATACACAACGTATAAAAGATTCGGTCTTCATATCGGGTGATCGCTTAACCACTTCCGCCAATCCCGCCAAGTCTGCACGTGTACCGTCTTATCGATTTCCATGTTTTTGGATCACCCCCGGCTTCGTGAATTCACTATCTCTAAATAATGAGCATTGTACATAATTCCCAGCACGTTGCCGAAAGGATCCGTGACCGATGCCGTGATGAATCCTTCTCCCCGGTGTACGAGAGGTTCGTACTCTACGGCACCCATGGATTTTAATTGGCTGAGGGTGGCTTCTATATCGTCGACATGCCAGTACATGATTGCTCCTCCGGGTCCCGAAGTTGGTTGTGCAGGGGCAAAACGGCGATCGATGAGACCCAGCTCATGCTGGTAGTCTCCAACTCGAAATTCGGCATAGGCCAGTTGACCGTCGGGTCCCGAACGTTCGAAATAAGGTGTTATACCCAGCAGATCCGAATACCAAGCCTTTGCCGCTTCCATATCGTCCGCCCAGTAACTGATGGTCGCAAATCCTCGCAATGTTGGGTGTGTGCTCATCATTTATTTTCCTCCTATAACCCGTTATGGTTGGTTGTATAGCTATTATGAGCTGCGATGACTGACGGCATTATGTCAGTGTTTTGGTTTTTCTTTTATTCTCCTACATAATTCCCTTAAAACCTCTTCTGTTCTTTTTATCAGCCGATCCTTATCTTCTTCCTTTATGACTTCTAAACTCTGTTGATCCTCATAAATTATAAAATTTAGCTTTCCAACAAATACCACGATTTCAAGCCCGGGGTTATAGTCCGTATGTAATAGTTGCAAAAGATCAACTAGTGTCAGCTCTGAGCTGGGTAGTGTTTTGTTCTCATAAATAAATAGAGCTCGGATCATGGCCATGAGAGCAGAATGACAAAGGATGAGGGATGTCATGAACCGATTGTGATTTCTCATGATACGAGCTAATTTCATATGATATTTAGCAAGTTGACAATAATCTTTTATTATATGATGCAAACTATTCTCCATAACGGCTGCCTCCTAACGGAAAAAGGGAAGTGTTATATACATTTTAATACTTATAGATATTAATTTAAATAATAATATTTATTGTTTGGTGTTTGCCTCGATAAAACTTGTCTACACTTTTGACATGAAGAGGTGAATGCCGTGATAGATAAGGGAATATTAAAGCTTGTAGGAACCCGAATACGTGCTCTACGCAAGGAGAAGGGCTTGTCGCAAGAAGCACTTGGTGAGAAGGGTGGATTTCATTTTTCATATATAGGACAGATTGAACGTGGTGAAAAGAATGTATCGTTATTAAATTTGTATAAGATTGCTGGGGCTCTTGATGTCAGTTTGATTCAGCTATTTGCATATGTGGATGAAGAGTTCTTGGTTACTTCTACGGAGAGCGATATTCAAGATATTGTTGGATTACTTCATGAAGCCAATGATGAGAAGCTGCGTTTGGCCAAAAATGTGCTGAGAGAAATTTTAAAAGGTAACGCATCTACATAGATTATTTCTCGACTCCATGCTGGCGGTTAATGTGGGTTGAACTACTATGATGCGTGCTCTTCCCGTAACACTGCCTTTGAACAAATTCCTAAGCATCATGAAGTTTATCTGCATTACAAGTGCTCCAGTCTTCCATGCTGGAGAGTGACATGCCGGAATGGTATAATCTCAGAAAGGATGGATTAGTGTGGGAGGCGTGAAACGATGAGTGAGGAGCTAATAGAGCAGCTGGAAGAGTGGCATGAAGAGGATGAATTTGAAGAGATTGTAGATGCGATTACGGAGATTCCTGAGGAAGAGCGGGATTATGAGCTGATCAGTCACTTGGGCAGAGCGTTGAACAATCTCGAACGTTATGAAGAGGCGGTTGAGCAATTCCTATCCATTAAAGAAGAGGGCAAGGATGATCCCTTGTGGCATTACCGCATAGGCCTTGCTTATTACTATTTGGAGCGGTATGAAGATGCTCGCAAAGCATTTGAAGTAGCCGATCACTTGGATCCCGGCGATGAGGATACGTTGGAGTTTCTGGAGTGGATTCGCAACAAAACCGCTCCGAAACCTGCTATTGAGTCAACTGCAGTGTCTTATACGGACCCCGATGTGCTGAATTTCTGGGATGATGGCGCGCTTGAGGCAGACCAATACGTGTCGGCTCCGCCTACGGATGAATTGATTGAATCTGTGGAGGAAGCATTAGTCTTCAAGCTTCCCGCCTCTTATATTCAAGCAATGAAATTACATAATGGCGGAATTCCCCGCTACCGGAAATTTCCTATCGGAGATGGAGCGCAGGATTATATTGAAATTACAGGTATTATGGGCATTGGACGAGAGAAGAAAAAATCATTGTGCGGAAGCTTGGGCAGCCGCTATATGATAGAGAATGGCGGATACCCAGAGATTGGCGTGGTCATTTGCGATTGTCCTTCCCAGTCCGAGGTCGTGATGCTGGACTACCGTTCATCCGGAAATGACGGGGAGCCCGAAGTCATCCATGTGGACAAGGCCAATGATTACAAAATAACCCGTCTTGCTACGAATTTCGAAGCTTTTGTTGGCGGCCTGGAGCAATAACATAAGCATGAAATGAATAAAGCATCTCCTGAGTGGGAGATGCTTTTTCTTTGTATATGTAAAGATGGGGGTTATATTAGTTCTCCCGATGATCCATAGTATCCACGATGTCTTTAAGTACACGAAAGAGCAGCTTGCTTTCAGACAATGTACGAGAATAAAGCAGCGAGCTGATGGATTCTAGGACCTCTGCCTTCTCACTTGCGATATCCAGACTATCTGTCTCGTGGAACTGGAACATAGCTGCTGACGATACTCCTAGTCCCTCGATGATCTTTTCCAGTGTTTCAATGGATATATTTCGTTCCCCGCGTTCTACCGTTCCTATGTAAGAGGCGTTTATCCCAGCCTTTTCTGCTAGTTCCTCCTGTGTCATTCCCTGTTTTTTTCTGAGCTGCTTGATACGTTCGCCTATCATTTTTAGGAGCATCTTTAACCACCTCTATTCCAGATTAAAGAAGTAGTATGGGAACAAACAGAATATAATATTCGATATTTAATTGTAAATAGTGCTTATATACACTAAAATAATCTTATTAATCCAAGTGTCTCCAACTTTAACTTTAGCTAAAGGATCAGGTGGACAAAGAATGCAGTATCTGAATGTATTGTTAAAATCTTTGGATAATGAGAATCAGGCATACTTCTATGGGGAGCGCTTAGTAATCGATTATGTATTGCTTACAGCTATTCAGGGTGAAGCTGGGGAGGTCAATCAAAGGCTTCGTGAGGAGATTTATCGTCTGATGAATAGCATCGACGGGAGCCTTCACGTCAATTTGTTTATCGTTAATGTAAATTACCTAGTGGACGAAGCCATCCTTGCATTCATGGATGTTTGCGGGAACAAAAAGGAAGTTCGATGCGTAGGACAAAAAAGACTAATGGTGTGGATTGCAGAAGAAGATCTTCATGATTTTCAGATCTATGGATTTTATCAGCTTCATCAATAGAGTTATTGAATTGGTCCCATATCCAATTCATCCGTAATGTAATATTTTGCGTATCCTAAAATATTCCAACCTGTGCTAAAATGGATAAAAAAAAGAAAGTTAGGGAGGCATTTAATTGATAGGGCGCAGTGGAAATCCGACACTAAACGAAGAAACATTTGAGAAGAGTGGGTATTACAACGGCCAGGAAACGATGACGATTGGCGGAACGGTCAACAAATCGTTCATGCTGCTCGCGCTGCTGATCGGGGCAGCGGTCATTTCTTGGGTTATGTATTTTAACGGGTATGATGTGTTCCCGTTCATGATCGGGGGAGCCATAGGCGGCTTTGTTCTGGCGCTGATCATCAGCTTTGTGCCGAAGGCGGCACCTTACTTGGCGCCTATCTATGCGATAGTGGAGGGATTCTTCCTCGGGGCATTATCCGCTCATTACGAATATCTGTATTACGGAATCACATTGCAAGCAGCTTTACTGACAATGTGCATTTTCCTGGGTATGCTGCTCGCTTATAAAACAGGTCTGATTCGGGCAACCGCAGGCTTCAAAAAGGGGATCATTGCAGCAACCATCGGCGTTGCACTTGTATACCTGTTTAGTATGGTTCTCGGTCTGTTCGGTGTGGCGGTGCCTTACCTGCATGACAGCACCCCGATCGGCATCGGAATATCGGTTGTAATCATCATCATTGCTGCCCTGAATTTCATACTCGATTTTAACTTTATCGAAGAGGGAGCACAGCAAGGTGCACCCAAATATATGGAATGGTACGGCTCTTTTGGTTTGCTGGTAACACTCGTATGGTTGTATATCGAAATTATCCGGTTGCTGGCGAAGCTGGCGAATCGGGATTAATATCTGGATTAGTATGATTAACATCGCTGTCGAGGCATTCTCGACAGCGATTTTTTTTAAGATATCAGAAAGTATATGGCCTTTGAAACAGTCGAATAATAAATTTCCTTCAGTAAACCCTACAAAGAGCGACTTGTGTTTAAATAATAAGTAGATACTGTCATCATCACACTGCATGAAGAAGGAGATCCCATGACCCATAAGAAAGCCATGATCGATATAGGATGGAATTTTGACAACAGTTATGCCGAGCTGCCGGAGTCCTTTTTTACCAAACAAGATCCCACGCCTGTGCGCTCACCGGAGTTGGTAATCCTTAATGAGCCGTTGGCGGCATCTTTGGGTTTAAACGCCGAGGGGCTGAAGAACCCAGAGGGTGCAGCGATGCTCGGGGGTAACGAGATACCCGAGGGGGCCGAGCCGCTCGCCCAGGCATATGCCGGGCACCAATTCGGCTATTTCACGATGCTGGGCGACGGCCGTGCGATCCTGTTGGGTGAACAGATCACGCCGCAGGGTGAGCGTATGGATATTCAGCTTAAGGGCTCAGGCCGTACGCCGTACTCCCGTGGAGGCGATGGTCGAGCGGTTCTGGGTCCGATGCTGCGCGAATATATCATCAGCGAGGCTATGCATGCGCTGGGGATTCCGACCACCCGCAGCCTGGCGGTGGTATCCACCGGCCAGCCTGTCACTCGTGAGAGAGAGCTGCCGGGTGCGATTCTGACCCGCGTGGCCTCAAGTCACGTGAGAGTGGGGACGTTTCAATATGTAAGGGGAGCGGGCACAACCGAGGATTTGCGGATTCTGGCGGACTACACCCTGCAGCGGCATTACCCGGAGGCTGACCATGGTGACGGCGCCAACCGTTATCTGGTCTTGCTTCAGGAGGTCATCAAGCGTCAGGCTGCTCTCATCGCCAAGTGGCAGCTCGTTGGTTTTATCCATGGTGTGATGAACACCGATAATATGACCCTCAGCGGCGAAACGATTGATTATGGGCCTTGTGCCTTCATGGATACCTTTGACCCGAATACGGTATTCAGCTCCATCGATTCACAAGGCCGCTATGCTTATGTCAACCAGCCGTATATTGCGGCTTGGAATCTCGCAAGATTGGCCGAATCCCTGCTGCCTCTGCTGCATGAAGAAGAGGAGCAGGCCGTCAAGCTGGCCGAGGGTGCGATCGGAACCTTTACCGATCTGTATCACGAGCAGTGGCTTGCAGGCATGAGAGCCAAGCTGGGGATCTTCCATGAAGAGGAGGATGACGAATCCTTGATCGAAGATCTCCTTAAGATGATGAAAGATCATCAGGCGGATTATACCAATACCTTCCGTGCGTTAACGTTTGACAAGCTGGAGGATACGCCTCTAAACGGCACGCCGGAGTTAGCTTCCTGGTATGAGCGCTGGCAAACAAGACTTGGCAGCCAGCAGGAATCAAAGGAACAATCCCATCAATTAATGCGCAGCAGCAATCCGGCGGTCATTCCCCGGAACCATCGGGTGGAGGAAGCGCTGGAAGCAGCGGAGCAGGAGGGAGACTACACCGTAATGGAGCAGTTGCTCCACGTGCTGTCCGATCCATATGCGCATTCCCCCGAACAAGCGGAGTATGCGATCGTGCCTGAGCTGTCCCGTCCTTACCGAACCTTTTGCGGGACGTAAGGATGAAGGAATGATCCAAGAACCTCAACGAGGCCAAGCAAGAATTACCTTGCTTGGCCTTTCATCACTTATGATAGAGATGCATCAAAAAAGCCCGTGGACCGGTGTCCAAGGGCTATAGATCGTATGGCAATTTTTTTCGAGACCTTATTCAACATCATAGCAGAGCCGAAAGAAACAGTCTATATTTTTGCCCGGAAATGCCATAGAGTGGGGAAGCCGGCAAAACCAAACGAAATGGAGCGTGGTTTCATGAGTTGGACTTGTCACCTGGATGAAACAGATGTACAGGAGTATGTCGGAAAAGTTTTGGGTACCGGTTATGTTGTGGCGGATGTCACGAGGATACATGGCGGGGCGCAAAAGGTTGTCTATAAGATCCAGTGTCAAAATGGATTCTCATGCGTGTTGTATGTGTGGGACTTGACGAAGAATTATTTTCAGGAAGAAATAGGGGACGAAGGTGTGCATGAACGATCCTTTGGCGGGCATTCGTTCGAAATCAATAACAGATGGTTAAAGGAGCATGATATTTCGACGCCTGCTCTATATGATCTTCACACGGAACGGGAGCGATACCCTTTTGACTATGTATTAGTCCAATATATGGAGGGACAAAAGGCGGAAGCCTACTTTCAGCATCCGGATCAACGGGTTTCGGATGAGGTCTTTGAACGGGTGGGCAACATGATCGCACGCATGCATGCAAACCAAAGACAGAACTATGGTAAGCCTGATCAAAGCGGGAATCAACGGGAGCGATGCCATCTTGTGCAGTTGGAAAATGCTAGGGAACAGCTGTCCTACATCATCCTGCATAACGAGCGTATCCGGAAGAATCACGACAGGCTGCTCGCTATACTGCATGAGCTTGAATCCAGGATCGATTCCCGTCAGCGTTATGGCTTTATCCACGGCGAGTTGGGCCCTGACCATATCCTGGTCACAGACCGTTTAGAGCCCTATCTCATTGATATTGAAGGTGCGCAATACTTTGACATCGAGCATGAGCATACGTTTCTTGAGCTGCGTTTCGGGAAGCATTACCGTTACTTGCACCAAAACGGGCTCGATTTGAATCGGATGTTGTTTTACCGTCTGCATCACTATATCTCATTAGCCTCTGGCGGCTTGAAGCTGCTTCACCGTGGATTCCCGGATCAGGCATTTGCATCAAATTTGGCAGATTATCACGCACGCAACACGATCCGTTTCATCGAGGAATGGCAGCAAACTTGATAACAGGGCCTTCATGAGATGGGCCGAACACCTTTTATTCTGCTGCATGGGTTTAAGAAATGGCGGTAAACTCCTGCCTATAGATCCGTTCTACCATGCCAAGCACCTCCATACCTTGGTTCGAGATTTTCAAAGGGGTTACTTTCCCCTTGTTGAGAAAGACTCCCGTCGACTGTGGGGAACTGCCTAGCGCTGCTTCATACAGACGTGAAGCTCCTTCACTGGGATGGGAAAAGAACAGGTGGCGGATCGGGATCATAAATCTTGGCATTCCGGCGTTGTTGGTGATGGTTGTTTTATTTGCTCCCGGACAGACACTCCGGATCATAATGCCATCCTTCTGTATGGAATTGGCGATCTCCTGAGTCCACAACGATAGCGCTAATTTACTCGCGGCATAAGGTCCAACCAGCTTCTTGAACACGGTAGGGGAAGCCAACGTATGGTAATCGAACTGTTTGAGATACAACAACGCATTGGAGGACGTATTGATTACCGTCTTGTAGCTGCCTCTCGCCAGGAGCTCTTTCATTTCCATCAAGATGATATAAGGCACCACGGAGTTTACTTCAAAATGCATTTCGCGCCCTTGTTTGGAGTAGGATAATTCGCCAAAGGAGACACCTGCGTTATTAAACAGCAGGTCGATATGATCCTCGTGTTTTTTGATCTGATTCAGCGAGGCTTGGAGATCCGTGAAGTCCGACAAATCGGCTTTGTACGTTCTGAGCTGCTGCAATCGCAGTGCATCTTGAATCCGTGCATCGTCCGTTGGAAAGGCAGTACGGATCAAAGCGAGGACTTGCCAGCCTTCGGATAACAATCGCTTGGTTAGCTCCAAGCCAATGCCGGAGCTTGCGCCCGTGATCAAGGCGACTCGATTATTTCTTTTATGTGTCATGTGTCATTCTCCTATACTTAAGATTCTTCGCTGGTCGCCCTATCGGGATTTAGCAGGGACTGATTATGGATCAACTTGTCATCGATGAACCGCAGAATGCGCTTTAGGTCCGAAATTTGATCGGTAATTTTCTGACGGTAATTCTGGAGCATAGCGTTCAGCTCCGGAACGGACTGAATATTTTCCTTAAAGGGAAGATGTACATATGCTTTCATATCCTCCAGCGACATTCCTGTCTTCTTCAGGCATATGATCAGTTCCATAATCTCGGCATCCTCTATGTGATAGACACGATGGCCATTATCTTTCCTTTTGGGAGGAGGAAGGAGACCGATCTTCTCGTAATGGCGAATGGCATCCTCAGTCAAGCCGGTTCGTTTAGATACTTGTTTGATGGAAAATGACTCTCCCATGTTGGCACCTCTTTCTGCAGCAGCGCTTGGTTTGCCCTATTATCGTACAACTTGGTGTTAACACCAAGTCAATATCGATTTTTATTCACAGATCATGTACGTCTATGTGCCCTTTGATGAACTGGATCATAAAGTATTGCCAGATCAATCTTTTGGAAACACTTATATAAACACTAAAGACTAGCTGCTTCCAGAAAGGGAGAATGAAATGCAAGCCTATGTAATGCCTGTTTTCATTGCTTTATCCATTTGTTTTGTATTAGCGTCCTTTCTGACGCTCCCTTGGGCGGTTTATCAGTATCGTAAACATGGGTACTTTAGCTTTTGGAGAACATTACTTATCTTAAGTTTTATCTTTTATGGATTAAGTGCTTTCTTCTTAGTGATTTTTCCACTCCCCAGCGCTCGGAATAATTGTGTTTCAATGGATCCCGGCACGATATTCACTCAATTTCGTCCTTTTCAATTTATACGGGATATTCAACGAGAAAGCGGATTTCATTGGACGGCCCCTTCGAGTTATATCCATTTGTTAACAACGCGGGCCTTTTATCAAATGTTTTTTAATGTTTTGCTCTTGTTTCCATTAGGTGTGTTTCTGAGGTATTTTTTTAAGGGCAAAGCGAAATGGTTTCATGCTGCTCTTATTGGCTTTGGTGTTTCGCTTTTCTTTGAAATAACCCAACGAACCGCTTTGTTTGGCTTTTATGAATGCCCCTATCGTATATTTGATGTAGATGATTTGTTGACGAATACGGTTGGGACCGTCCTTGGCTTTATACTCGCGCCCATGTTTTTGGTGTTAATACCATCGCGGGAAACCCTTAGTGAGCAAAGCCACTTCTTTCACAATCAGAGAAAAGCAACCTTTGGTGCCCAGCTCATGGAGGTTCTTCTAAATATTATTATTGCCAGAGTGATAACCGGCTTTATATTCGGGTTGCTGAAGAGTCCAGGATTACTTGTTGACGAGATCATCTTTGCCATTGTTTTCTTTGTGTTGATGGTCGTTATCCCTGTGATTTGGAAAGGAAATACGGTGGGTTCCAAGATCGTTCGCATGAGATTACTTCCGGAAAAGGGGAATTGGATAGGAAGTTTGAGCCGACGTTACGCCATTGTCTATTTGCCTTTATTGTGTTCAGCCTTATCGGAGATATTTTCTAATCATATGGGTGAAGATCTTCTAGCCAACCTTTTTGCAATTGGAGTGGCTTTCCTTACAGGACTGTTATGGTTCTTTATCTTCTGCCATATCGTGATTAGATGGATCAAAAAGGACAAAGCTCTTTACTTTAATCGATACAGTCACATAGAGGCTGTTAGAATTACGGGTGAAAAGCGATCAGGCAAGCTCTTTAAACGGCCGCACCAGGCACTTGCGGGAGTCTGCCAGAAAATATTAAAAAAAGCCGATGATCCGCATTCGACTGCGAGGTATCATCGGCTTTTTTGCGGTAGGGGCATGGTGACGTCAGGCGTGTACCCCAGTAAAGACGCTGTCAAGGATAGCTTTAGAAAAGGTACTGAATGTTACCGCTTGTCGTCTTGCTGTCTCTCATTCAAATGCTCCGCCAGATACTTCACGATGCCATCCTCCGCGTCCTGGGAGTACTGCCATACCATCGCGCCTCCGAGATTCTTACTCTGGATGTAGGTCACCTTCTCCTTCAAGGCTTCCTGATCCTCGTAACTGATAAAGGTATTACCGTCATAGAGGTAGGCGGCCTTCGCTTTGTTGTCGTAATAACGCGTGAAGCCGTTTTTGTTTAGGTAGGCCTTCTCGATCTGCTTATAATTGAGGTTCACCTTGTCGATGTCGATGGGCGTTCCGGGTGCGAAGAGTCCGTCTTTGGTACCCTTGGCCTCTTTCACGTTTTTCCAGCCGTACGAATAAGCAGGGACGCCGAGCAGCAGCTTCCTGCTGTCGATATCATGGTCCAGGTACATCGAGATAATGCCATCAATGGAGTGCTTGGATTTCCCTTGGCTGTCCACATACAGATTAGAGTTAAAGCCTGTGGTGTCGGACCACTTGCCTGTCAGGTCGTAGGTCATGACGTTGATGTAATCGACGTATTTCTCCACTTTTTTGACCTCGACGTTTTGGAAATACCAGTCCTGGGTTCCGGAGGCGAACGTCAGCAGATATTTCTTGTTCTTGTGAGGCAGCCTGTACAGCTTCTCGCGCAGCTCCTTCATCAGACTGGTGAAATTCTTCGTATCCTCCGGGCGCGCTTTCTGCGTATTCCAGGCATGGAACGCCGGATACTCCCAGTCGATATCCACGCCGTCCAGATCCAGCTCCTTGACCAGGTTGATGATGCTCTCGGTGAAAAGGTACCGGTTGCCGTCCAGCGAAGCGTCGGAGAACCCATCCGCACCATAGCCGCCTACGGCCAGCACCATTTGGGTCTTCGGATTCGCCGCTTTCAACTGCTTGATGTTTTCTTTGATCTGGTTGTTGGTCGTGCTGTCTTCATGGAAGTAGAGATCCGTTCCCTTGATCTTCGCAAAAGCGATAAACGCGATGTCCACGCCTTTCTCCGATAACTTGATGTTTCGGTAATCCTGCCAGGCCTCCACGTAGACTGCCGTGATTTTCCGGTCCTCTGCCGCGGAGATCTGATAGAAATAGAGACCCATGCCCGCAAGCAGCACCACAATGAATATTTTCGTATATATCGTTATTCTCATCGTCTTTTAACCCCGCCCGCCAAATAGAATGTAGGTTGCCGTCTTGCTTAGGTTCAGCACCTTGACGGTGATGTAGCTGATGGCGAAGATGATGGAGATATTCACGATCAGACTGAGGGAGGCCTCCAGAAACGTGGCCTCAACCTCGGTTCGGCCGGATAACATCATCTCGACCAGCAGGTGAATCAGATAGATGCTGAAGCTCGCCCGGGAGACCGAGCTGATCAATTTCTGGATTTTATGGTTCACTTGATCGCGAATTCGGGCCTCCTTCTCCTTAAAGAAGATAAACAACCCGACAGCCATGAAGAACGTGTTGACGGAATGGTTGCCGTAGAACATTTCATCCAGGACACCGCTGCGCAGCGAGACAAAATAGGTGGCCACCGGCGTAATAAAAAACGAGATGAAGCCCAAATTGTATAGGATGTTCTTGGTTTTGAGCGCCAGCTCAAAGTGGAAGAGATAGTACCCCAGTATAAAATAGCCGAGGAAGCCCATGAAGAACGGGATGTTCATGATCGGAATGTTGATGTATTGATCCGTTGCACGAAATACGGCATCCGAGATGAAGCGATAAGCGATACTGACGATGAACCAGAGGAGCAGATAATACCGGAGATCCTTCTCGCTGCAGGATTTGATAAATTTGCTCATCAGCGGCACCGTCATGTAGATGGCAATAATGGCGTACAGGAACCACAGATGCACATAATTCCGGTCGGTCAGCAGCCGATACCCGAAGTCAACAACAAACTCATAGGCATTCAGCTTGCTTCGTATCAGATAGTATTGATTGTACAAGCCATAGATGAGCGACCAGGTCAGAAGGGGAATGAGCAGCGGTACGACGCGCTTTGCATAGAACTCCCGGTAGGAGGTAATCTTCGTGCGCAGGATCATCGCCCCGCTGATCATGAAGAAAACCGGCACGGCGAAGCGGGATATGGAGTTGAACCCGTTGCTAATCCACCAGGAGGAGGAATGGAAATCATTCGTGCGGGTCAGCACCTCCGCTGTGTAGTGCAGGATGATGACGGCAACAATGGATAGAATTCTTAGGATATCGACATAGATAATTCTTTTATTGGAAACCATGCTGCTTCAGGCAGCCTCCTTCACCTTAAGTTAATTCGATCCTGCGGCGATGTTCTGGCTAATGGCGGCCACGCCTTTGCGCTCCACGAAGCCCCAGCCTTCATCATTGTCAAAATATTTGAATGTCCCCGCAATGTTAATGTACAGCAGCAAATTTCGGTAGGTTAACAGCTCCGCTTGGCTGAACAAGAACATCTTTATATAATCTGAAAATGTATACGTACTGCCATATTTGCGGCATAAGTACAGGGCGATCATGATCTGTGCCGCATTCAGCAGCACGCTCATCAGCAGGAAGATGATGGCATGCAGGAGGTTTCCGCCAACAATCAGGGTCTGCCCCAGATAAAAAATCGTAGTAAACGCGGAGAGTGTCCCCAGCATAAACCCGTCAATCGCAAAGAACAGGCTCACGCTGACGCTGAATTTTCGAGACAGCCTGGACCAATAGATGAGGATGCAGTCAATAAAGGCCTTTTGCCAGCGGATGCGCTGCTTATAGAAGTTGGGTAGATTCTCCGGGCATTCGGTGTAGCATACCGCTTCGGGGGCGTAGACGAGTTTTTTCTTCAGCCGATTGGCCTTGATGTATTCATGGATTTTCAGCGTAATGTCGATGTCCTCGCCCACCGTGCTGCGGAAGCCGTCGACATGAATGAGAACGTCTTTATAGAAGGCGCCAAAAGCGCCTGAAATCACCACGATCGAATTAAAATACGATTGCGTCAGCTTGCGGACGTAGAAGCCGTGCGTATAATTGATGATCTGGCTCTTAATAAGCCCTTTTCCGCGAAACTTCTCAACGATGGCACCGCTCTTGTCACGCACGGCGCCCTGCACGATTTTGACTGTACCACCCAGCGCAATGATGTCATCATCGTGGAAATATTGATTCACATACTTGAGCGAGTCGGCTTCCAGCATGCTGTCCGCATCCAGGGTAATGACGATATCGGAGGCGGCATGATCGATTCCAGCATTCAGCGAATCCGCTTTTCCACCATTCACCTTATCGATAACGTAAATATGGCGGTAGCGGTTCGAGCGATAGAATCCCTTTATCGGTTTATAGGTCAGTCTGTTGTCTGCCATCCTGGCATCGGACTCTAAATCCAGGAGTTCGTCAAGCGCGGATAGGGTCCCATCCTTGGAGCCGTCGTTGATGATCATGATTTGATAGTTGCTGTAACGCAAGCCCGCCATGGCATCGATGCAATTCCGAATCGTCAGCTCCTCGTTGTAAGCGGGGACGAGCACCGAGATTGATTTTTCGGCGAGATCGGGATTCAGCTTCTTCACCTTGCTGCATAGCAGCGGGATGAACGTATACAGGGTTTGAAACACGAGAAATACGCCGGCTAATCCATAAAAAAAGTACTGCAAACTCCTCACTCCTCACTTCTCTGTCTCTCTTTGTGATGAAGACCAGTATGGTGCGCCTACTCTATTGGACTTGGATTAGGTATGCGCTTTTTCTATAGCAAGCAATGTCAAGGGATAAAATCAAGGCATTAAGGGATAATATCATCCATTTAAAACCTTTAATTACATATAAATCCACATGACACTCTATGTAATAAACTATCGTAATTGGCTCATAAATGTAAAACCGCTCTATGTAGCAAGAAAACGAATACATAGATGCTTTTCGAGAGCAGTCTCTGTTTTGGTTAGACTTTCTATATTTTAGGCGGCTAAAGCGACTTGGCATGGTAGCAGCACGGTTTTTGGAGCGAGGATTCAAGGGTATTCGAACTAATAGGATTTCATGCATTGAAAAAAGCCATAACCAAGTTGAGCCTAGCTCGCATGGTTATGGCTTCTAAAGGTTGCATCGCCCCGTGCTGTACCTGAGGGGTTGTCTGGCACTTCTACATAAAGTCGTAAAAGTAACGGATGAAATGAAAAAAGATCGGTGAGGTATAGGTCAGGCTGTCGACCCGGCTTAGATAGCTTTTCTTCAAGGCATCGAACCGTCCGTCATCCCCGATTAACAAATCGCGCTTCAGCACTGAAACCGTCAAGCTGCCGAAGAAGCCGGCGAGGCTGATCAGCATGCCGGACAGAAGGCCAAATGTAGGGCTGAGCGGCGTCAGATAGGGATAGATGAGATAGGAGCTCGCGGTGGTTACGATAAACGCGCAGGCAAAGCCTTCCCAAGTCAGATTCGGGTTCGAGGTGGGCACGATTCTTCGTTTGCCAAAATAAAGGGAGGCGATCGTGTGGACCACATCGTTCAGCTGCGTTAAGACGACGAGAAACAGCACCAGCCCTGCTCCATACTGAGGCGTGGCAAATTGGAAATAGGCCAGGTGGCTGAGACCGAACACCATGAGCATCAGACCCCATTGGGTGGAGCTGACGCTGCGCATAAAGCCGACGGTGCCTTTGTTAATCAACCGCGGAAGCGGCAGCACCAGGAATACATAGATCGGAATAAACACGATAAACATCCCGTACCATTCGATGTAGATCCAATAGAATTGGACCGGTATGGTTAAATACGCCCATAGAAACAAACGACGATCGGCTTTTCGTGTTTTGATCATCGAGAAATATTCTTTGAGCGTAAAGAAGGTTAACACCATAAGGGATAGCAGGGAAACCACGGGATTCAGAAGTGTGGCCAAGCAGAAGATGACCAGCATGCCCCACCAAGTTTTGATGCGAAATCCGACTTCCGTATAGTCGATATTCGGCTGCGTCTTGCTCATGACATAATAGAGCAGCTGGATGACCGATAAGACGGAGAATATTAGAATTAAGGTTAAAAGCGAACTGTCCATATGCCTGTCATCACCAACTTATCACGGGTATCATTCTTGTTCTACTAAAGGAATCATATGTTATTATGAAGGAATAATTCAATACGGATAAGGGGAAATTTCGTAAATGGTAGAGGATCAATCGGTCTTTATATTGCTTACCAATACCGGAACGCTCTTTACGAAAGTCATTCAGGGATACACGAGAGCGCCTTACAACCATGCTTCGATCTCCTTTAATCGGGAGCTGTCGGAGTTATATAGCTTCGGGAGAAAGAATCCGAACAATCCTCTGAACGGCGGGTTCGTGAAGGAGGATTTGAAGACGGGAACGTTCAGCAAATATCCCAACACGACGTGTGTCATCTATGAGCTTCAGGTATCAGAACGCGACATCGCGAAAATGAAGCGGGTCCTGCAGGCTTTCATACGAAAGGACAAAAAGTATTTTTATAATATATTGGGCGTCCTGGGCATTGCGCTGAAGGAGCCGATCGAATTCAGCAATTCCTACTTCTGTTCGCAATTCGTGGCGGAGATTCTGAAGCGGTCCGGAGTCAGGCTTTGGGATAAGCTTCCGGCCTTGGTGACGCCGGACGATTTTCGCCAAAGCGAGCGCCTGCAACTGATCTATGAAGGGAAGCTGAGCGAGTATGAGCCTTAGATACAACTGCACCGGCAGGTTCCGGCAGCCTGTTTGTTGTAACATATAATGCAGGTGGCGGCAACGACAATGACGACTCAGCTCGACAGACGTCCGTTCCAGTCCTGCAATCCCAGATAACCCCGGTTTGCCTCCCCAGGCGAATGCGGGGTTATCTGTATCGCAAGTGCCCGCACGAAAGTTTCGCCGATCTGGTTAGGTGTTAGGCAACAAAAGCTGGCTAATAAGCAAGTGTTGCTATAAAATGGAGTTGAAAATGAAATTAGGTTTCATCTAATGAAACCAAAATCGTCGTGTCTGGATTTCGCTTATATCTTGGAGGGGAGCGTGGTTTAGGATGAACAGCAAGGAACGGTTTTCGAATCGCGTCGATTCGTACACGAAGTATCGCCCGAGTTATCCGCAAGAGGTCATGGATTATTTGTATGATACGGTAGGATTGGACGGCGAGATAGCCGATATTGGCGCCGGGACGGGGATCTTCACGAAGCTGCTGCTGAAGCGGGGGAGCCGCGTAACGGCCGTAGAGCCCAATCAGGCGATGCGTGAAGCTGCCGAGTCGGACCTTGGAGGCGAGCCCGGCTTTCGAGTAGTCTCGGGTTCAGCCGAAGTGACGGGACTGCCTGATCAATCGGTGGATCATATCGTGAGCGCCCAGGCTTTTCATTGGTTTGACCGTGTTTCCGCCCAATCGGAGTTCCGGCGGATCCTGAGACCGGGCGGAAAGGTTGCCCTGATATGGAATTCCAGGCTCACGCAGGGAACGCCGTTTCTGGAAGCGTATGAGCAGCTGCTCCTAACCTATGGCACCGATTATAAAGAAGTAGATCAGAAGAACATTTCGCGTGAAACGCTGGCTGCTTTTTTCCGGGGAGGGGACATGAAGGAAGCGAAATTCTTCAATCGGCAGACGTTTGATTATGAGGGATTATGCGGCCGTTTGCACTCGTCCTCTTACGCTCCGCTGCCGGGGCATCCGAACTACGATCCGATGATGAACGAGCTGCGCACGATATTTGAACGGAATGAGCAGGATGGCTGCGTGTTTTTTGATTATGAGACGAAAGTGTACTGGGGAGAGGTGTAAGCTGACCATCTTGATCGGTTGCGCTGTTTGCAGAATAATAGAGTACCGGCTTTAATCATGGAACGGGAGGTACAGCAGCATGAACAAGACAGATCGGATGCTGGCTATCGTGCTTGAGCTGCAGCAGCGAAAGGTTGTGCGGGCAGAAGATTTGGCATCCATATTCGAGACGAGCGTCCGGACCATCTACCGGGATATTCAGGCCCTTAGCGAAGCGGGCGTACCCGTGATGGGAGCTCCCGGGCAAGGGTATTCGTTAATGGCGGGGTATTTTCTGCCACCGGTCATGTTCACGGCGGAGGAAGCCGTGGCACTGCTCATTGGAACGGATTTCATCGAACAACGCTTTGACGCAGGATATGGTTTGAAAGCTCAGGCTTCCCGTAAAAAGATAGAGTCTATTCTACCGGAGCCTGTCCGTGCAGATGCTTCCCGGGTTCGGAAGACCGTGCGGCTGATAACTCCCGGTAACAAGGCAACTTCAGGAGAAGAGAAGGATTATGTTGGAATGGTTCGCCAAGCCATACTGGAAGAGCGGAAGGTAGAATTCCATTATTTGAAGAAAATGTCCGATTCCCAAGGCGACCGAAAGAGCTTTCGCTCGGCAGCTCCTTATGGACTGGCATTTCTTCAAGGCTCATGGACATTAGTTGCCTGGTGTGACCTTCGGCAAGGCATTCGTCATTTTCGGCTGTCCCGCATGAAGGAACTGAGGGTTCTTGAGGAGCGTTTTGAGATGCCGCCCGATTTTGACTTGGAGGACTATCGACCTCCGGATGACCGTAACCTGCGGGTTCGGATTCTGGTAAATCCCGAGATTGCGGATCGAGTTAAGGAAGCAGGAAGTTATTATATGGAGACAGTGGAAGAATGCGAGGACGGGCTGCTTGTGTGCTTTCGTGTTCGCCGGCCGGAGGAGATCATGCAATGGGTGCTCGGCTGGGGATCGAATGTCGTTGTCCTTGAACCCGATTCGTTCCGTGATCGAGTCCGCGACGAAGCGGAAAAGATGTTAAAACGCTACTGACATGACGTTGTCAGTAGCGTTTTTGTATATTCGGTACAAAGACGATTTAAGGGAGTGGTTGATATGAGTACAACAGAAGCATTGCACCGGTTTGAAGAGACGGTAAGAGTTTATGTGCAGGAGCTGGACGGCTTTAGCATAGAGGAATTAAAGTACAGACAGGCAGAGGACGAGTGGTCGATCGGGCAAATGTATCAGCACTTGATTCAATCGGCGCTATTCATGCATCTGCGAAATATTGAGTTATGTTTAAACCCGACTGGGGATGCTCCGGCCTCTCCAACGGGAAAAACGGAACAAGGTATGGCGATATTCGAACAGGGCAGTTTCCCGCCCATTCGCATTCAGGTTCCGCCGTCTCCCCAATATACACCGGAGCAGCCAGCAACCAAAGAGCAGTTGATGCAAGGTTTGGATACCGTCATCCAACGAATGAGACAAACTGAGCCGATGCTTGGAGAGGCATCCCTGCAGCTAACTGTCCCCCATCCGAGGTTCGGAGGATTGCATGCACAAGAGTGGTTTTTGCTTATCGAGATGCACTATCGGCATCATCTCCGGCAGCTAGACCGACTGAAACAGGCATTAGAGCAGCAGCGTGTATGAAGAGACGTCAGGACATGGACTATCAAGATATGCTTGATCAATCAGAAGAACGGACCCGTTATTGGATTGGAGTGGTATCCGAATCCCATGTGCGAGGGAATCGAAATTGGGGGTATGCCTTTCGTTATGGGCATTTTGAGATCAAACGAGAGGATTTTCTGGTGATTGCGGAGGCTATGCTGGGCGGCTCGGACATGATACAACAAAGAACGGTCAAATCGCTTTAACCTTCTTTCATAATACTATTTTTGAACACTCGGTTTGAAAACGGCTCGCCCCGGGTACTGGTACTACGAGTGCATCAATGAGTAGAAAGGAGCGGATGACCGTGGAGGTACATGTCAGATCATTTTTCGTGAAAGACGATGGAGAGGTTCCCAATAATCCCGATCTGCCGGTCATTGTATACAATGGGGTGTTCGCGGATAACCCGAGCGGCTTGGAGGCAGCCTTCAACCGGCATCACTGGAGCGGGAGCTGGGCAGGCGGCGTATACGATTACCATCATTATCACAGCAATACGCACGAAGTCCTGGGTGTGCGGTCCGGAAGCGCAACCGTCCTGGTGGGCGGCGATGCGGGAGAACGGCTGGAGCTTGCCACAGGCGATGTGATTGTCTTGCCGGCAGGCACTGCACATATGAAACTCACGAGCACCCCTGATTTTGAAGTGATCGGTGCCTATCCTGAAGGGAATACGCCGAATATGAGGGAGCGGAACCCGACGGATCGCGCGCAGGCGATCAACGAAATCCGAAGCGTGCCTGTTCCGGATACGGATCCTGTCTTTGGAGAGGAAGGGCCGCTTCTGCATAAATGGGTGAAATAATATAAAGATAGCGATTAGAAGAAACTCAAGAGGCTCACCGTCTGTAACAACAGATGGGGAGCCTCTTTTTTGTCGGCGTATGTACAGAAGCCTAAGGGGCTGTATTCATAATTCAACCGTACCGCTATTGAAAAATAAGGATAACAGACAACACCAGCATGAGCAATGCATTCAGGGCCATGATGGGTTTGTGCTTGGCTCGCACCAGATGGGCATGAATAGCCCCCACCATCAGAACCGTAAATAGAGAAGCAGCATAAATCTTGTACTCTGGCACCCAGAATGCTGATATCATTAGGACGATCCCTGCTGTTTCCAGACCGGCAATAGCGAACATACCCCAAGAGGGATACCGGTATTCGGTCCAGTGCGCTACCATCGAACGGGTACGAAGAAACTTAAACGATGCGGAAAGGGTAAACATTCCGATCAATATACATTGTAGCAAAATGATCCATAGCGGCTCCATTTGAACATCACTCCTTTGTTTTCTCTGGCGGCTGATGCCGCTTCAGGGTTAGTTTACACGCCAAGAAACGCTGGAGTATGTAGTCCAGAATACAAAGGGAAAGGGGGAAGCGGTATGGAGATGGTAAAGTACTTATCCAGAATGGATCTGTTTAACGGGCTTAGCGAGGAAGAGCTGGTGAAGTTGAATCATGTAACGCCGCTCGAAACTCGAAACAAGGGTACCGTGGTGGCCTCTCCTCATATGGAGCCAAAAGTGCTGTACATCGTAAAATCAGGAAAGGTGCGTCTCTACAAGCTGACGGAAGAAGGGAAGGAGCTGACGCTTGATATTTTGGGCGCGGGTCATCTGTTTGGGGAGATGACATCCTTTCATGCGGGCGCTGCCATGTTTGCTGTCACGATGGAAGACTCCGTCATTTGTGAAATGGAGGGTTGGCAATTCCGAAAGATCATCAGTGAAAAGCCGGACCTTGCCTTAAAGTACATTGAGCTCGTAACGGCCAGGTTGAAGGAGGTTGAAGAACTGTTAGGCTATATGGCTTACGGGAGCGTGCGGCAGCGGCTGCTTTTCCTGTTCCGTAAGCTGGCCGCCAAATTCCCGTCGGGTACGCAGCGTATGCACGATTGGATACCTCTAGAGATTGAACTGACCCATCAGGAGCTGGCAAGCATGGCAGGGAGTATCCGGGAAACTGTAACGCCGATCATCAGTCAACTGGTGTCTGAAGGCGTATTGCGTAAAGAAGGGGCACGAAAACCTTACTCGATACATAAGGGCCGTTTGGAGGCTGCATTAGCGGACTGTAAATAAACAGCTTCCCGGTTTACTTCATTGCTTCCTGCTCCACCCTCTGCAGAAAATCCTGTACGGATTGATTGTTGCTTTTCTGGCTGCCGAGCTTCAACATGGCCCTGCCGACAAAATTAACCCCTAAATTCTGGCCTTCATAAATGAATTGGGTGTGTGCAGGGTCCAGCTTGTGCAGGGTGAAGCTAAGCGTGACTTCAAAAGCATTCCCCAGCACAAAGCGGATCTTTTTTCGCTTCTTGTCTTGAAGATCCTCGTAAACTAACGTTTCCACGATATAAGTTTCCGCTCGCTTGCCTTCGCGATAGGTTTGCCGGTGCTTAGCCCCGGCTTCCATTTCGTTTTTTTCAATCAGCGCGTGTTCTTCCACTTTAGGCATAATTCGCCGGATATGCTGATCTGAAAATAATTCCCATACCTTATCGATATGAGCTGCAATCGTGATATCTTCTTTCCATTGAATCATCGCTTCTGCTCCTTACCCGATGCAAGGAATTCGTCGATCTCCTTAGTCTGTTGAAGTAGATCGTCGATTTATCTTTAACTTTTTTCGCAAAAAAGTAGCTCCCAACATCGTAATAGCGATAGTTGTTTGATGGTTCAATATAAGCGGGCTCCAGAAGCTTCACTTCTGCATAATAACGTAACGTTTCTTTGCTTAATCCGGTAATCTGAGAGAACTCACTGATTCTGTACATGCTTCTCCTCCCTGATGTCATCATAAACCGTGGGGTGCACCACAGGGTCAACTCTTTTTGGAAATTGTAATGGCAACCGTGCCCATGCTATCGTAAAGGATAGAAGGTCAAAGTTGCAGGTCTTCTCATTATTGCTAGCGGAGGTGCAGTTTATGAAAGCGTTGTTTATTGGAGGAACCGGAACGATCAGCTCGGCGATTACGAAGCAGCTGCTGGAACAGGGAAACGAGTTATACCTGCTCAACCGAGGGAACCGAAACGACACATTGCCCGAGGGCGCACATATTTTGCAGGCCGATATTCATGACGAAGACCGAGTAGCGAAACTTATTGAGCATCTCGATTTCGATATTGTGGCCGACTTTATAGCATTCGAACCGGCCCACTTGGAGAGAGATTATCGTCTATTCAACGGAAAAACCAAGCAGTTCATCTTTATCAGCTCCGCTTCCGCCTATCAGACGCCATTATCCGATTATCGCATTACGGAAGGTACACCTTTATCCAATCCGTACTGGGAGTATTCCCGTAATAAAATAGCTTGCGAAGACTATCTGATGAAGCAGTATCGGGAACATGGCTTCCCGGTAACCATCGTAAGGCCTAGCCATACGTATGATGAGCGGTCCATTCCACTCGGCGTGCACGGCAGCCAGGGAAGCTGGCAGGTCGTGAAGCGGATGCTGGAGAATAAACCGGTCATTATTCATGGGGACGGGACGTCACTGTGGACGCTGACGCACAACAGCGATTTTGCAAAAGGATTCATCGGTCTGATGGGCAACATTCATGCCATCGGGGAGTCGGTGCATATTACCTCTGACGAGTCGCTCACCTGGAATCAGATCTACCAAATCATTGCGGATGCACTGGGCGTACAGCTGAATGCGGTGCACGTGTCTTCGGAATTCTTGGATGCAAGCAGCACGCAGGACTTTAGAGGTTCTTTGTTGGGGGACAAAGCGAATACGGTTGTGTTCGATAACGCCAAGCTCAAGCGGCTTGTCCCTGAATTTGTGGCAACCACCCGGGCTGATCAAGGAATCAGGCAAACGGTGAACTATATCCTATCCCATCCGGAGCATCAACGGGAAGATGAAGAGTTTGATGTGTGGTGTGACAAGGTTGTTTCGGCGTTGGAGAAGGCGAAGTCGATCATAACGGGGTAGGTGGGTTTTGGAAGAGAACGAATGGAATATATAAGAGAGGGCACCCAATCCGGGTGCCCTCTATGTTTTCTTAGCTAACAACATGAATGAATTACAACGGCAAATCACGTTTTCGAAATAACACGACGGCCAGGCCGAATGCGATCACGCCGATGGCGGCAAGCACAAGGGAGGTTACCATGAAATCTCCCGTCCCATTTACAATTTCCCCGGGTTGATATAAGGAGAAGAGGGTAAGGTTGCGTATCCATTCAATCTTATCGCTGAATTTACTGATCAAATCCAGACTGAAGAATCCGAATGTAATCAACCCGGAGATACTCCGTGCCTTCTTCTCGTCATTGCATAGCGAGGACACGAGAAAACAGATGCTGGAGATGGCAAAAAAGAGCAGGAAAGCCGCTACGTTCATCTGGATGAATCGAGCGGTATTGAATTCGTAAGAATCCCCCAGCAGCCAAGCGTATCCGGCGAATCCGGCCAACGTCGTGACCGCCAGGATAAGGAAGAGCCCGCTCGTCATCACCATGGCTTGCGTGAGTGCCACTTTCCCTCTTGTCGTCGGGGCCGACAGCAAATAGGCCATCGAGCCTTGATCGACCAATTTGGCCATTAGCTGGGTCGTCAGCTGAACGCAGACGATAGCCAGGATGAGCACCAGAATTAATCCGTAATATTCCCCGGAGATGAAAGCTTCCGCTGTACCGAAGCCATTGAGCTCGAAGGCTTTTCCGACGCCCTCCGGCATCGACGCGACCAGGTCGTCGATGGCCTCTGTGTTCTTGGCGATGCTCGGATATAACCAGAACATCAGGAGGATATAGAAAGCGGACCCGAATGCGTAATTCATCAAGCTTTTCATATTTACTTTCATCATCTGTTTATATAAGGTGACATTCATTTCGATATCCCCTTCCGATCATAATAATTCATGAAAATATCCTCGAGGTTCTGGGTGAAGACATCGATGCTGCGCACAGGGTATTTGCCCGTCTCTTGGATAAACTGATCGTAATTGCCCTGGACGGCTACTCTCACCCGAGTGCCTTCATAAGATTCGATAAGCAGCCCTGAGTTCCGGAAGGCCTCGGCATCGCTTGGATGCACGAAGTTGACCTCGAACAGCTTCCGCTGCATGGATTGCAATTCATGAATGTCCTTGACGGCAATGATGACCCCGTCCTTGATAATTGCGGCTCGGTCACAGGTTCTCTCGATTTCCTGAAAGCTGTGGGATGACATCAAGAATGTTGTGCCGCGGGCTTTCTCCTCAAGAACGATCTCAATAAACACCTTCTGCATCAGCGGATCGAGTCCCGAAGTGGGCTCATCCAGAATAATGACTTTCGGATCATGCATGAAGGCAGCGACGATCCCGACCTTTTGTTTCATTCCCTTGGACATTTTACGAATCGGGGTCTGAACCTCGAATTGCAGGCGATCGATCAATTGATTCCGCTTGGACAAGTCCCGAATTCCCTGCATGTCGGCCATGAAATCCAAAAAGGTCTTTCCGGTCATCCCTTCGATAAAGGAAATTTCACCTGGCAGATAACCTACATCCGATTGGAACTTCCCTTGTTCTCTCCAGGTATCCAGCCCATTTACCTTGACGTATCCCTGATCCGGCTTCATAAAACCCATGATGTGCCGGATGGTCGTTGATTTTCCGGCACCATTCGGCCCTAAAAAACCAAAAACCTCGCCCGGCTCCACCGAAAACGATACATCGAAGATGCCCCTTCCGTTGGAAAATGTCTTCGTCAAATGTTGAACGGTTAACATACCGCCACCTCCGGAATAATTGAAGAAATGAAATATTATATATCGGATATTTCATATGTTATGATATACCTAGCTTGTGGCATCGTCAATGATTTAGTGAAATTAATTTATGTATAAATTTCATAAATTACATAATTAATCTTAGGAGTTAGGATGAAGGGAAATGAACGGTTTTGAGAAAAGAGCGAGTCTGATCAAAGAGAAGATTATGAGAACCACCTTGGAACTGGTGCGCACCTCGGAGCTGAAGCGGATTCGGATTGCCGACATATCCAAGGCAGCCAAGGTATCGCAGGTGACGATCTATAATTACTTCGGCAGCAAGGAGGAGCTGCTGCGCGAGGTTTTTCGCAACTATTTTGATAAGGCGATTCGGGATTTTGAGGAATATATGAGCGAAGGTCACTCCTTGAAGGAGAAGATCGAGCACATTATTTTTCTGGAGAAGGAATCCTACAGTGATTTTCCGCCAGGATTGATTAAAGAGTTGTTAATCGATGACGAAGAATTGGCCCGTTATATGGAGGAGCAGTACAGGAACAAAGCCATTCCGCTCACCATTCAGATTATTGAGGAGGGCAAGGCCAGCGGTGAGATTTCACCTGAGGTATCGACAGAGCACGTCCTGGCTTTTATCCAGCTGTACATGAATCAATATGAATCGATTCTGGCTATGGCCCAGCAAAGTGATGATATGGACGGCTTCCTGGAGGGAATGGTTCATATGTTCTTCTACGGTGTCTGCGGAAAGGCTTAATCCTCGGTAACCGAAGTATTGATACTGGCCAGCTTAGGTTTCTAATGGCGATCACGATATTGATTGCAAAATCGACGGATTCGGGGCTATGAAATTGAAATCGGAATTTGTAAAAAAGATATAAGATGCGTTTATTGCATATCATCGTGTATACGTGGTAACAACAACCCTCCAATCGTGGAGGGTTGTTCTCATCTAACCAAGGCACGCGTCTTACATCTGGTGCACAACAAGCACAAATTAAGCACGCAACTTACCCGTCCCGATGATTCCATTATGTTACAATGACAGGATGGGGTTGCCCTCAAATAGGAGTCTCCCGCAATACGTGAAGAAAGCAGGTGCAGCGTGGATATTATACTGTTTGCGGTCATTATTTTCGTGGCGTCCATTCTTCAGACCAGCACCGGGTTTGGGTTCTCTATCCTGGCTACGCCGTTTCTGCTGCTCTTGTTCCAGCCTAACGAGGCTATTCAGATTAATTTGATTCTTTCTCTTGTCATCTCGGCTGCTCTAATCGCGAGGATACGCAAGGACATCGACTATGGCATCCTCAAGCGATTGGTGATCGGAAGTGCGGCTGGACTCCCTCTCGGCATCGTTATTTTTTCGTTTATCGATATTCGTTATCTGAAGTTAGGCGTTAGTCTGATCATATTGGCATTAACCGTCATGCTGATGCTAAAATTCAGAATCCGTCAGAGCCATGGCAGGGATCTGGCGGTAGGAGGGCTCTCAGGCTCTCTAACGACCAGCATTGGAATGCCGGGTCCGCCCCTGCTGTTATATTTCTCGGGGACCGACACGCAGAAGGCAAAGCTCAGAGGGACGACACTCGCCTTCTATTTGTTCATCTATTCCCTGAGTTTGATCATTCAGGTTATCGTAGCGGGAACGAGCAAGACGGTCTGGGTATCGAGTGGAATTGCGCTTCCCTTGGTGTTCGTCGGGCTGTTGATCGGACAGCGACTATTCATAGTCATTAATCAGAGAGTATTCCAGATATTCACCTATATCATTTTGATCTTTACGGGTGTGTATATGCTCATCGAGAGTCTGTAATGAGACCAAAGATTGCAGCAACGACGGATTATTTCACGGTTGGTTCTAGCAGCGTCTCCGCGAGCAGAGGAAACAGGTTATCAAAAGCATGCGTATTCCCATCAAACACATACCCTCCCGGAAAAGCGGGATCTTGGCCTCGGAATTCGATCATTCGATCATGCAGCTCCCGGGCCCAAGGGAGGTCATTCATTTTTAGCGCCAGGATAATAGCCAGGCCGTAAACGGCAGGCGACTCATATGCCGCGTCAGGCTTACGCGTCTTCCGGTTGTAGCGCCCTGCCAACTGCTGATTCTTCTGGAATTCTCCCTTCAAGAATTGTATGAGCTCCTTCGGCGGATGATCCATCTCCGCCAGATGGATGCCAATGATCAGCTGGTCGATTAGATTGACCGATGTGTCATACTCATATTGACCGGAGCCGATTTGATAGGTTTTGGGATAGAAGATACCGTCAGAAGGCATGTGGGAGAGCAGGTCCTGATACTGTTCATACTCCTGGCGGGACAGGATTCCGTTATTCTGCATTTCGCGCAGTGCCGATATGTCAGCGTAGACCAGGCTTAACACGGCTGCCGATGCATTCCGTTCAAAATCATGATAATCCACGAAGTATCCTTGGGTTTGGGCAGTTGCTTGCAATGATGAGCCGATCTCCTTCGCCAATTGAAGGTGTTCATCCCGGTCCCAGAGTTTGTACGCCTTCAGCAGGGCATCGAGGATTCGGAGATCATCGCCCAGTGCATTGGTCGTTACCTCGGATTGACCGTCTGGTCTGAGCTTCCACCGGATATAGGTTTCCTGACCATTATGGAGGAAGTAGGTTGTAAGAAGCTGGGCGCTATCATCGAACCGGGCTCGATCACCGGATAAGACAGCATACTGCATCCAAAGTCCGAGCGACTCGGATAACGCTTCTCTCCCGGCAACGATGTCCGGGTTCTCAGAAGAAGCGGGCTTGAGATAGGTAGCAATGGTACCGTTATCGTTGGTCATATGCTCTTCGATAAACGCTGCTGTCACGTCGGGGTTCTCCTTGCTATGGATGATAGCGTAGGCGATGAAGACGACGCCGATTAGAGCAAGAAGGGCGATGATCGCAAGAATGGCTTTCTTGCGGGAAATCCGGGTTGTCATAGGTTCACCTCGAACATACTATTCTACGCTTGCGTTCCTAAAGCCTTTAAGAAGACCGAACGAATAAATGTAGCTTCTCGGCCCCATCGTTCGTGTTTATCCATAAAAATGCCGTACCCGATGTTTGCAGAACAACGGATACGGCATTCGCTTAAAGGGTAGGTTCGCTATTGCAAACTGACAATAGTGAGTCCCTGATCCTGCAGGTGCTTAATAATCTTCGGCAAGGCGTCCACAACCGCCTGCGATTCATGCAGGAGGATGATGGAGCCGGAAGCTTCGATGTGCTGGACATACTCGAGGATTTTATCCTCGTCGCGGGTCAGCCAATCCTCGGGATCCCGGTTCCAGAGCACCATCTTACTGCCTTGCTGTTGGCTTAACGCTTCGGTCCGATCGTCAAAGGCACCGTAGGGCGGACGGAAGAGTACCAGCTTCTCGTCAGTAATATGCTCGATGAGGTCGGACACGCGGGTCAACTCTGCCTGCTGCTGTTCATAGGTAAGGCTTGTCAGCTGGCTATGAGTCATGGAATGGCTGCCGACAGGGTATCCGTTCGCATGGATGGCCCTGACATAGTCGGGATGTTTTTTTACATTGGTGCCAACAAAGAAGAACGTTCCGCCAACCTCGTGTTTTTTTAATACATTCATAATATCGATAGAGTGCTTGGATGGGCCATCATCAAATGTAAGGGCTACATACCCTTTGGGAAGGCTAAACGAGATGAACTCCTCCAGCTTCAGCTGTGGAAGGGAAGCAGGGGGTTTGTTATCCTTCGGTTTACTCTCCTTCGGTCTGCTCTCCGCTGCTTCCTCCTTTGAGGCTGCCACGGGTTTCGCGATCATGGTGCTCCGGTTCTCGGCAAGCAACTGGATAACGGTCTCTGCTTCCGCAGTGGCCGTTACTGCAGGGTGAGGCTTAATGTCACCGGGATACGAGTAATTAAATGAACTTAATAATACAACAAAAATCAAGCTCATCATGATGGCGCTTACCAGCTTAAGCGGAAGATGGTGCCGTTTCCTTGCGAAACGATTGGTTTTCAGGTCTCCTTCGGCGGCTGGTATCTCTTTGGGCAGATCCGCTTCGGATCGATGCGTGGAGAGGAAAGGCAACGTAGGCAAGTCATCTACATGTCGGATCTTCTTGATTGACTCTAATTCGTTCCTGAACGGAACGGAGCAGGCAAATGAAAACCGCTCACTATGTTCACGATATGTACGCGTAATGGAACCTATGTATTGCTGTTTGTTTGCATCCCATGCGGTATGTAAGGATATTCGGTGTTTATGAACCCCGTCGAACTCCGCCACGGCTGCTATATTCGCTATGTTCTCGTTATCGGTTAGCCATAATAGCTCCGCCGATTCTATTAGGGATAGCTTGATTCGTAGACCGAATGTTGCGGTATCCCTCTCGATCGCCAGCAGCTCTATGATTCTGCCATAGGATTCTGACATGATGGCCCCCCCTTTCTCTAGCTGTTATGCGGGTAAGATTATTCCGATGGTGTATTGGAAGCCGTGGTTTTCGGTGAGAAGGAGAAGGACATCTTCTCGGTAAAATCATTGATGGTCTGCATCAGCTTGGCTTTATCATCCAGGATGTTCTGGTATTGCTCCGCGTACTTCTGGTTGGCAATCTCCAGCTCCCGGGCCTTCTCTTCAAGCGAGTTGATCTTGAGCATGCTCTGATATTGGGTGTTGTTAGACTCCTCATAGAGCTTGTTGTACTTGGCGGTCTCGGTTTCGAGCTGGTTGGAGAGCTTCTCATACGCCAGGTTCGACGTTAACTGGTATTCCTTGTAATCCTCCAGCAGCTGATCGTAGGCCATCTGTTTGTTCGTCAGCACGTTCTCGAGTTCGCGGATTTCCTTGTTCTTCTCCTGAACCAGCTGATCTCTCTTGATCTGCTCATGCTTATACCGGTTGATCGTCTCGTTCGCTGTAAAGAGCTGATCCTCCAGTCCTCTATTCTTATAGGTCAGTAGCTGCCGTTCCTTCAGCATGTTCTCGATCGAAACGATGACATCGAGGCCGATCTTGTCCTGATTATCCTTGGAGAATAGATGTTTGTTGCCTTCTGCAGGGGGCAGTTCAGGCTCCGCGGAATAAGCCGCCTCTTCTTCTCCCGTTACAGCGATATCCTCTTGTTCGGTACTGTTCTTCTCGGGCTGGTTCTGATTCGAGCGGGTACTCTTAAACCACGCCATTCCTTTTTTCTCTGTTTCCCTGGCCAAAATATCAACTCCTATATATTCAATGATTCTATTATGAAATTAGGCTAAAAGACCCCTATTAATAGTAATCGGTAAAAACGTCCCAAAAACTTTGCCCTACACCCCGTGAAAATAAAAAAAGCCCCGCAGCGGGGCGGGAGCTTTTTAGCGGGTGGATGTTCCAGTTTATGCGGGTTTTCAACATGCCCTTATGGATGAGTTGAATGACATAGGGCCACTTCGATTATTCATTCTTCTTCATGGTCAGCTCCGGAGCGATAACGTCGACCCGATTCGTCCAAATGCCGCCGCTGTAGCCTTCCGGCAGTCGCTCCAAATCCGACTCGGAGTCGAACCCTTCCGACCAGCCGCCATCCCCGGCGACGAGGATGACCCGTGTATTGATGCTGTCCATCCGGTTCAGGAATTTATCCGGCCATCCCCACAAGTAACGGGCGTATTTCTCCGGGATATGCAGCTGGGTGTTGCGGCAGACCGATGGGAGGTAGCCGCTCCAGCCGGCTCCGGCGTAGGATGCGAGACAGCTCTTCAGCGTGCCCATCGACATGACGCGCAGGGATGGGAGCTGGGATTTTAATGCTCGGATCGGTTCGTCATCCCCATATACGGTCAGCTGGCTGAGACGCTTCACCGGCAGTCCGGACAGATACTCTGCCAGGAGTTTTCCCTCTTCGGGGTCGGTGCTTTTGATATGGATCAGGAATGAACCGTCAGGAAATGCCTCCAATACCTCGTCTAACGACGGAATCAACCCGACTCCCTTTCCCCGAAAAGGATATGTCGCTCCCTGATCGGCGGTGTAACCATACCCGATGTCTATGTTTTTTAACTGCTCCATGGTATAATCCTTGACCGAGCCCTCCACGTTGGTGCGGCATTCCATGGTCCAGTCGTGGAACACGGCGAACTGTCCGTCCTTGGTTGGCTTGATATCCAGCTCGACGATATCGGCGCCTGCTTCGAATGCGGCTTTCATGGACGGGATGGTGTTCTCCAGGTAAGCATGCTCCGGCACATAGATGCGGGAGGCAGTGCAAGTGTCAGCTTGAATGCCCTCCATCGAGAAGGTTTGTCCAAGCCCCCGATGCGCCAGCAACAGCGGCTCGGCGTCACGGTCTTTGGTGAACAGGGATGTATTATTAACAAACAGAAATACAAACAACACGAGAAAAAACAGTATGATTTTCTTCCATCTTTTTAGTTTTCGCATGATCCAATCCCCCAAAATCGTATACAATATGCAGTAGTAGATTTATAGTTATCTCTATCTAAGTTCTCTATATTAAATCCTTCTTCCTTAAATCTTAGTGATTTTGGGCGCATACTCAATAGCTGGATCATAACAATTGCATAATAGCGAACTGATAAACACAATGAGCAGCATATAAGAACGGGAGGGAGTATGATGGACAAATCCTCCTTTTTGATGGTGGAGCGGGGGAATCCCTACGAGCGTGGGGACGTTATAGCTTTGACCAAACCCATAACGGTGCTTGGCCGCAAGGGCCAGCATTTTGATCCGGATATCGCGTTTGATAATATCTTTGTGTCCCGGCGGCATGCAGCGCTGCTGTATCGAAGCGGGAAGTTCAGCATTAAGGATCTGAACAGCAAGCATGGCACCTTCGTCAATCAGGAACGGCTGGCTCCCCATGATGAAATTCCCCTCCAGCATGGAGATACCATTGTACTCGCTGGAGATCTGATCGTGTTGTCCTTCTCCATCCTCAGCATGGATGAGACGATGGACATTACACCGCTCATCAAACAGCTGGCTGCAGTCGAGGCTTCAGTCGGGCTTAGGCTCAATCCGTTCAAGCAGGAGCTGGTATACGGCGAGGATGTGTACGCTTTTTCGGAAAAAGAGTACAAATGCATGGAGCTGCTGATCAACCACCAAGGACAGTTTGTGTCCAAGGATCAGCTCAAGGCCTACGTTTGGCCCGAGCGAAGCTGCGGAACGGATGAAGTGCCCGATGTGAGCTCGGAGGAGCTGAATGCGTTGATTTACCGGGTCCGTAAGAAGACGAGAGGCATTCTGGACATTGAGAGCATCCGGGGGAAAGGTTATATTTTGCAGATGCAAGCCGATGGATAAACGTGATTGTGGGAACTCAAATGAAACAAAGATGAATACACAACAGACAAGCTCTTCCTCATGGGTAGGAAGGGCTTGCTTCATTTGGCATTGCATTTTATATAGCGGATGAGAGGGGATTGGCAATCGTTATCGAAGTTGTAAAGCATGGAAATTTCGAATCGACAATCGGAAGGGTGAGCAGAGGAGATGAACAAGGAGCATGGACAGCAAAACAGCATTGCCGTCAACCAGTTAGGCTATCGCAGCCAGGATGCCAAGGTTGCCGTCATTGCCGGTCAGGGTGGACGGTTTCATATCGTCAATGCATTAAACGGCGAGGTGGTTTGGCAGGGCCAAACATCACCCGCCATCGAGGATGTGGCCAGCGGGCAGACGGTAAGCCGAGGGGATTTCACCGCATGGGCAGTGCCCGGCACGTATCGGATTGAGACGGAGCATGGGCAAGCGTCGGTGCCTTTCGTCATAGCCGATGAGGTATACGAGGATGCGCACCGCGCATTGTTGAAAGCGTTTTATTATTTCCGCTGCGGAACGGTACTGGATGAGCTGCATGCCGGACCTTGGCAGCACGGAGCCTGCCATCTTACGCCTGCCATCGTTCATGGAGACGAATCGCGGCAGGTGGATGCCTGGGGAGGATGGCACGATGCCGGCGACTATGGCAAGTATGTCGTTCCCGGTGCCAAAGCGGTAGCCGATCTGCTGCTGGCTTTCGAGTTTTACCCGGAGGCGTTCGCTCAGCAGCTGCCACTGCCGGAAAGCGACGGTCGCATGCCGGATGTGCTTCATGAATGCCGGTATGAGCTGGAGTGGATGCGGCGCATGCAGGGGGAATCGGGAGGCGTGTTCCATAAACTCACGACCTTGCGTTTTCCGGCGGGAGACGTTATGCCGGAGGAGGATACGGCTCCGCTGTATCTGTCGCCGATCTCCGCAACGGCAACCGGTTGTTTTGCCGGAGTCATGGCGATGTCATCGCGGATCTATTCCCCCTATGATGAAGCCTTCGCCGCAAGCTGTCTGCAGGCAGCGGAACATGCTTGGGCATGGCTGGAGGCACATCCCAACATGCCGGGTTTCCGCAATCCGCCAGATATCGCTACAGGTGAATACGGCGACGGCCAGGATGCGGATGAACGGTACTGGGCCGCGGCAGAGTTATACCGCACAACGGGCGAGGAGCGGTATCATGAGGCTTTTCAAGCATTAGCCAGGCAGGAATCATTCGGGAAATACGAATTGGGTTGGGCGGACATGGGCGGCTATGGAACCTTCGCCTATCTGATGTCGGAGTGGGAAGAGGAGCCCGAGCTGGCAAAGGAACTGATGACGGGTCTGCTTCAGCGTGCGGATGAGCTTGCTGCTGTCAGTGATCGGGACGGGTATGGGATCTCGCTGCTGCCGGATCAATATATTTGGGGCAGCAATATGGTGGTATTGAATCACGCGATGCTTCTGCTGGTGGCGGGAAGACTGTCAGGTTCCGAAGATTATGATCGTCATATTCACGAGCATATACACTATGTGTTCGGGGCGAACGTGACGGGGATGAGTTATGTGACCGGGTTTGGGGCTAAGCCAATCCTGCACCCGCATCATCGTCCTTCCGAAGGCGACGGCGTGGAGGAGCCGGTTCCGGGCCTCGTCTCCGGCGGACCGAATAAGGGGCTTCACGATGACTATGCGCGTGAGCACTTGGCAGGCAAGGCGCCCGCCGCCTCCTTTGCTGATGTGATGGAGAGTTATTCTACCAACGAGGTAGCCATCTATTGGAACTCGCCGGCTGTGTTCGTGTTATCTCATTTTGTGTAGAAGAATAAAGCAGGCTAAAGCAAAAGAAACGCCGAGAGATTCTCGACGCTTCTTTTTTGTATCGGCCCGTTCATGGCTAGCGCCTTGATCGCCCCTTCACTAGCGGATGAAGCACTGTGGCCACCATGCCTGAGACGATGCCAACCACCGTACCTGTCACAACACTGCTGATGAAGGCGAAGGCTCTGGTCAGAAAGCTGCCCGCTGCTGCGGGCAGATCCGCCAGATTGCCGCCCAGAGCCGGCGGCGTTTCGAATGCCATATTCCACAATAGCTGATGGGTAATGCCCAAGAGCAATCCATAGACTGCACCGACGGCCATTAAGGGCACAAATGGATGTTTGACGCTATGCCGCTTTCCGAGTACATAAAGAATCCAGACGATCGGGGGAATAAAGACAAGCAGCCGGTTGATGAACCCGTGGGGGTCGACCCACTGCAAATCGTGGGCAATCACGCGGGGCAGACCGAGCAAAGCCAACAGAATGATAGTGAACATCGATAGACCGATGTGATTTCTTGCTTGTGTGTTCATTTTGTGGGAAAACCTCCATCGTTGTAAGTTCGGATTCACGATGTTATCCGTTATGAGGTTCAGTTTACCGAAGGAATGTTGTGAACTTATGACGGGGATGTACGCAATCCGTGAAATTACGTGGTTGGGCATGAAAGCTTGGAATATACAGGATCAGGGGCCGGCTTGATCTACGAATGAAACCGCGATGCGGCGGTATTTTCATAAAAACGACATGATCCTTTTAAAAGTTGTCAACAATATTCTTGACGAAACCCGCTTTTCCTTTCGTTGAGCCTTTTGCCGGGCTGACTTAACATAGAGATGTCAGAAGATAGCGACACAACAACATTCCGTTTTATTTTCAAATATGACTAGGGGGTCTATATACGATGTCCAACGAGACAAATACAAACGCTTCCAAAGGCATTCGCGTAAGGGTACAGCAGCTCGGCCGTCTCCTTAGCGGTATGGTGATGCCGAATATCGGTGCGTTTATTGCTTGGGGTCTGATTACGGCTCTGTTCATCCCGACCGGCTGGTTCCCGAATGAGAATCTGGGAGCGCTGGTTGACCCGATGATCAAGTACCTGCTCCCGCTCTTGATCGGTTACACGGGCGGGCAGATGATCCATGGCAAACGCGGTGCGGTGATCGGCGCGGTTACCACGGTCGGCGTTATCGTCGGGGCGGAGATTCCGATGTTCCTCGGCGCAATGATAGTCGGTCCGCTGGCCGCATGGGTATTGAAGCAGTTCGACAAGCTGATTGAAGGCAAAATCAAATCCGGTTTCGAAATGCTGGTGAACAACTTCTCGCTCGGCATTATTGGCGGCGCACTGACATTGGTGGCGTACACCGGAATCGGGCCGCTTGTACAGGGGATTACCCAAGCGTTGTCAGCCGGTGTTGACGTACTGGTCAATGCGAATCTGCTGCCGCTGGTCAACATTATCGTTGAGCCTGCGAAAGTATTGTTCCTTAACAATGCGATCAACCACGGAATCTTTAGTCCGATCGCCACAGAGGAGTCGGCACGGATCGGTCAATCGGTTCTGTATATGCTGGAATCGAATCCGGGTCCGGGACTGGGCATTCTTCTCGCCTATTGGTTCTTCGGACGCGGATCTGCCAAGTCTTCCGCACCGGGGGCAGTTGTCATTCACTTCCTTGGCGGTATTCATGAGATCTACTTCCCGTATATTCTGATGAAGCCGGTTCTGATCCTGGCTGCCATCGCGGGTGGCGTTGCCGGAACATTCACCTTCCAGATTCTTGGAGCCGGTTTGGTGGGCCCAGCGTCGCCGGGCAGCATCATTGCTTACTTCGCCATGGCGCCTAAAGGCGGCCTGATATCGGTCCTGGCCGGTGTTCTTGTTGCAACGATTGTCTCCTTTGCTGTAGCGGCATTACTGCTCAAAACAGGCAAAAAGACCGACGAAGAGCCGAATCTGGAAGAAGCATCCGCCAAGATGAGAGAAATGAAAACCGGCGGCATGAACGACCAAGTCGCTCCTGCTTCGGCGGCTGTAGCTAATCTGGACAAAGCGAATGTGAACAAAATCGTGTTTGCTTGCGATGCCGGCATGGGCTCCAGTGCGATGGGCGCTTCGGTATTAAGAAAGAAATTGCAGCAAGCGGGCGTTGATATTACGGTTGTGAACTCGGCGGTAAGCGAAATACCGGATGACGCGGATATCGTCATTACCCAGAAAACACTCACCGAGCGGGCCATCGCGAAGAATCCGAATGCGGAGCATATCTCCATCGACAACTTCTTGAAGAGTCCGAGATATGATGAGCTGGTGGAACGACTCAAAGACTAACATAAGCCTAAAACCATATGACACGCTGGCGTAGCAACGCCGGCGTTGTCTTTCATTTCATGAAGAAGGGGGCCATGCGTCTGGGACACATCACTGCCCGCCAACGACAAATCCTTCTGCTCCTGATGAGCAGGAACGAGGGCATGACGGCTGCAGAAATAGCCGCTGAGGTCGGGGTCAGCGTCAGGACGGTTCACCGGGAAATGGAGGAGATTGAGAAGGAACTGCAGGGCACGGGCGTTCTGCTTCATAAAAAATCGGGAACGGGCATCCGGCTGGAAGAGGAGACGCCTGAGGACATGGCTAAGCTGCGGAAGCGCCTGCTTACAGGGAAGCCGGCCGATTATTCCGTGGAAGAGCGCAAAATCCTCATGCTATGCGCCCTGCTTGAGGCGAATGAGCCCGTTAAACTGTTTGCTTTGGCCCATAGTTTAAAGGTCACCGTGCCGACCATCAGTAATGACCTGGATGAGCTGGAGCCATGGATGAAGCGGTTTAACCTTACCCTGATTCGCCGCAGAGGTTATGGTATCGAGATTGAAGGCTCGGAAGGCGTAAGGCGGTTGGCGATTTGTCGGCTTGTCGAGGAATATTTGGATTACTCCGATCTTGTCGGGGATGGATATCGCGATCAAAGCGAGCCGGTGACCGCACGTCTGCTCTCCATGATTGATAAACCGGTGCTGCTCGATGTAGAGAAATGTTTATGGGATATGAACTGGGACTGGACGGAGGGGCTTAGCGAAGGTGCATATACCGCGATGCTCATAGCGTTATCGGTTTCCGTAAACAGGATCAAGCAGGGGCGGATCATAGAGACAACGGATATTACGGCATATGGTAAATCCTCTTCGTCGGTGGAGGAGGCAAAGGATTTCGCGAGTCGTCTAGGACAAATCTTGAAGATGGATATTCACGATCCTGAAATGAAATATATTGCTCATTTGTTCGAATCAGCGAAGGACATGTCCGAGATCAGCGAACTGGCTCACACGGATGTAGAGATGGTGGAAATCGCCCAGCGTCTTATCGAACGGGTTCAGGGGCGCACCGGCATTCCATTCCAGGAGGACCGCACGCTGCGGACAGGTCTGGTGGAGCACATCGGGGCTGCCATGAAACGGATTCGGGAAGGGACCCGGATCCGGAATCCCTTGCTGAGCCCGATTCGGAAGGATTATGAGGAGCTGTTCGGAATTGTCCGTCGTTCCGTCGATGACATGAAGCTGGACATGATCGTCCCGGATGAAGAAATCGGGTTTCTGGTTATGCATTTCGGTGCTTCCAGCGAACGGCTGAACCAGCTGGGACATCATCTAAAGGCCATCCTGGTATGTTCCAGCGGTCTTAGCTCCTCAAGGCTTCTCGGGACCCGGCTGAATAAGGAGATGCCGCAGATTGAGGTGCTCGGCAACGTCTCGTGGTATGAAGCGGCCCGGATACCGAAGGAGCAATATGACCTTATTATTTCGACCATTGATCTTCCGCTGCCGAAGGAACGGTATGTGAGATTAAGTCCGCTGCTCACGGCGGATGATAAAGAGGCGCTGCTGCAATTCATCCAGAGCACATCCCTGAAACCGGCTGCAGGCATGGCTGCCAGTAAGCGCATCGAGGAAGAGCGTAAGATCGCGTCATTCGAGCGTCTGCGCATGCAGGCTGCCCTGATGAACGAGATCGTAACGCTACTGGATGGCTTTCATGTGTACCACCTGGATAATCGGCAGGATGATTTGCAGGGCACATTGGGCGAAGCTTTGGCTAAGGTGGTTGAGCGCGGGGCTGTTCGTGATGCGGAGAAGGTAATGGAGCGTTTGCTTGAGCGCGAACGGATGGGCACCCAGCTCATTCCGGATACGACGCTGGCCTTGTTCCATACGCGCAGCCGCCATATTACCTGGCCGTCTCTAACCTTGTTCCGGCTGGCGCATGCAGCGCCGCTGGAGGACGGGGCGGAGGCGGGTGTCATACTGCTGATGCTGGCACCGAAGCAGCTTCCGAAGGAGAGCTTGGAGGTGCTCAGTGAAATTAGCGCCATGCTGCTTCATTTCGAGCTGATCGAGCTGATGGAGCGGGGCAGCGAGGAAGAAATCCGATCCTATTTAGCGGAAGAGCTTCAGCATTTTTTCAATCACAGACCATAGAAAGAAGGAGAACCAACATGAGTAACATACTGTCCAAAGATAAAGTCGTACTGAACGCAATGGCTGATAGCAAGAGTGAAGCCATCCGCATGGCGGGGAATCTGCTTGTACAGGCAGGCCATGTATCCGAAGATTACGTAGATAAAATGCTGGAACGCGAAGAGATTGCCTCCACTTATATGGGCGGAGGACTCGCGATTCCCCACGGCACCAAAGAGGCTAAAGGCATGGTAATATCGACGGGATTGTCCATCGTCCGCTTCCCGGAAGGCGTAGATTTCGGAGGAGATGAGCCGGCGTTTATTGTCATTGGTATTGCAGCTGCCGGTGGTGACCACATGGAGATTCTAACGAATGTGGCCATGATCTTCACGGACGACGAGAGCATTGAGAAGGTGATGAACGCTTCCAGCGAAGAGGAGATTCTTGCGATCTTCGAAGGAGGAATGGGCGCATGAAAGCAGTCCATTTCGGAGCAGGGAACATCGGACGCGGTTTTATAGGGCTCTTGCTGTCACAAGCCGGTTACGAGGTTTGTTTTATCGACGTGAACGAAGAGTTGGTGTCGGAGCTGAAAGCGCGCGGGGAGTATCCCGTAACCTTGGCCAGCGAAGGACAGGAGACCACGATCGTTAAAGGCATCACGGCACTCAATAGCGCCTCGGAGCCGGAAGCTGCCGCACGTGCAGTAGCCGAAGCGGATCTCGTGACAACAGCGGTAGGCGTGAACATTCTGAAGTTCATCGCCGGTACCATTGCCGAGGGGCTGAAGCTCCGGCTGCAAGCGGAGTCGGCTGCACCCCTTCATATTATCGCATGCGAGAATGCCATCGGCGGGAGCACGCAGCTGAAAGAGCACGTCTACGGGAAGCTTGATGACGAGACGAAGCAGAAGGCCGATCAGCGGGTTGCGTTTCCGGATGCGGCCGTAGACCGGATTGTGCCGCTGCAGCAGCATGAGGACCGTCTGAAGGTCGTGGTGGAGCCGTTCTATGAGTGGGCGGTGGACCGCTCGCAGATGTTTGAGGATTATGTCCCTGTAGAAGGCATTCACTACGTGGACCGCCTGGAGCCGTACATTGAGCGCAAGCTGTTTACGGTGAATACCGGACACTGCTCGGCCGCGTATGTAGGGTTTCTAAAAGGCTACGAGACGATCCAGGACGCCATGAAGGACAAAGAGGTAGCGAGTCATGTCCGTGCGGTGCTGGAGGAGACGGGAGCTGCGCTCGTGCATAAACACGGCTTCAATCCTTCCGAGCATGGAGCCTATATCGATACCATCCTGGAGCGGTTCCGCAATCCGGCGCTGACCGACGAGGTGTCCCGCGTAGGCCGCTCCCCGATCCGGAAGCTGTCCCCGGGCGACCGCCTGGTGTCGCCGGCCATGCTGGCTTTCGAAAGCGGGCTTGCGTACAAGAGCTTGGCGAAATCCATGGCAGCGGCTCTGATGTTCGATGTTCCGGAAGATCCGGAAAGCGTGGAGCTGCAAGCATCGGTTCGGGATATCGGTGCAAGCGACACGGCTTCCCAATATACCGGCATTGCTGGTGAGCATCCGATCATGGGTGAGCTGATGGAGCAGTATGATGCGTTGAAGGCTGATATCGAAGCGGGTTCGTAAGGTATTGGCGGTGAATGTCATAGCAGGTCGATGCCATGTGCCGATAGGCCACGGCATTCCATCTATCTTGCATAGCCCCTGTTTCTCCCTGCGGAGAAATCAGGGGCTATTATGGTTCTCTCTCAGGGTATACAACGATCCTGATTTGTTTAAAATAATCCTTCATATATAGTGTCCAAGTGGTTCAATTGGGGTAGTGGCAATTCTGTAATTGGTTTTAATTACCAAATATTCCATCCATCGATTTTCAGAAAGTTTTCGCTTATTTTCGAAATAAAGAGTACACTAGAAGTAAGAAATTAAAAAGTGGATGTGATGAACATGGCAGAAGAACTGATCTTGACCCAGGAGGGCTATGATAAACTCCAGGAAGAACTTGATGACCTCAAGTATGTAAAACGCAAAGAGTTAGCGGAACGGATCAAGCTCGCGATCAGCTATGGTGACTTGAAGGAGAACAGCGAGTACCACTCGGCCAAGAACGACCAGGCGTTTATGGAAACGCGCATCATCATCCTGGAAAAAACACTCAACAACGCCCGGATTGTCGACGCCAATCAAGTGAGCTCGAAAACGGTGAATGTTGGTTCGAATGTCGTCCTGAATGACATCGAGTTTGCGGAGAAGCTTGAATATCAGGTCGTAGGACCGGCAGAAGCCGACGTATTGAACAATAAAGTCTCCTATGAAAGTCCACTTGGCAAGGCGCTAATGGGCAAAGCAGTAGGCGATCAGGTCAACGTGGATGCGCCGATGGGTATCGTTAAGTACGAGCTGCTGGAGATCAAAGCTCTGTAAACGCAGAAGGATCATCGAATATATATAAGGCGTAACCGGGGTGCAATGGCCGGTTACGCCTTTTCAACATGGTTCGTGCCTCGTATGGCAACGAGCGTTTTGTAGCTATCGGGACAGACTAAGCATTAACCGTTATGGCCTTGCGTTCATACATATAACAAGCTGCTCCCAGAATGAAGGCGAATCCCACCAAACCAGCGCCCACCCAAGGCAGGGCCGTTAAGCTTAGATGGGTAATGACCAACCCTCCGATAAAGGCCCCTGCTGCATTTCCGAGATTGCCCGCAGAATGGGTTGCCGTAGAGGCGAGAGCGGGAGCGGACTGGGCCAGACTCATGACACGCACCTGCATTCCCGGCATAACGGCGAAAGAGGCAGCTCCCCACAACACGATGGTCAGTACGGCGGTGACCGGGTTATGGATCGTCACGGTGAGGATGGTCAGAATGACGGCTGTCGCAAAGTAAACACCCAGAATGGAGGGCAGCAGCTTCCAGTCGGCCAGCCTTCCGCCCACGATATTACCGACGGTTACGCCGATACCGAACAGGATCAGAATCCAGGTGACGCTCGGCTCGGCAAAGCCGGTGATCTCAATCAGCAGCGGCGCGATATAAGTAAAGACGGCGAACAGGCCAGCGTTGCCAAGCGCCCCGATCAGCAGGAAGAGAAGGAGTTGTGGTCTGATAAGGGCTGTAATTTGCTGCGTGATGCTTGACGCTTGTTCCTGCCGTAGCTTCGGAATGAAGATCAGGATGCCGATCAATGCCAATACCCCCATAACGGCAATTGCGCCGAATGAAGCCCGCCAGCCCATCGTCTGGCCGATGAAGGTGCCGATCGGAACCCCGATGATATTGGCTATCGTTAATCCGGCCATCATGATGGATACCGCCCCGGCACGCTTGTCCGGCCGCACGAGGTTCGAAGCAATGACGGCTCCCACACCGAAGAAAGTACCGTGCGTCAGCGCGGTCAGCATTCGGGCACCCATAAGAACGGCATAGCTCGGAGCAAATACCGAAATGCCGTTACCCAGAATAAATAGGCCCATGAGCAGCAGGAGCAGCTTTTTTTGCGGTATTTGGTGGGTTAGAACCGTTAGAATAGGGCCTCCTACGGCTACCCCAAGAGCATACATTGTAATCAGCTGCCCGGCCGATGCAATGCTGACATTCAGGTCATCTGCGACATTAGGGAGTATTCCCATGATGACAAATTCCGTCATGCCAATGGCAAAAGCGCCCACGGTTAAAGACAGTATAGAGATGGGAAAGGGCTCTTTGGCGCTTTTTTTCCCAGTGGCATGCTGCGATATATCCATGGTGTTCAAGTCAACCTTTCTGCTGTGTTTGTTAATGGTATAATCCCAATCTCCATTATCGGTTTTAAAGAGGGACTGTTACATATTATTTAATGTTGTCGGAGGATAATCAAGAACTTTATTTTTCGGGAAAAATGGATACCCTGAAAAGGAAGCCTCTGCTAAGGGAAGCTTGTCCATGATGCAAGAGCTCGAGAGCGCCGCAGGGGCACTCTCTTGATGAGCGGGTGGATCACCGAGGTCATTGATCGTACCTGCTGACTTCAGCCCTTGATGATGATAAGGATCAGTAACAGGTAAACGACTCGATCCTTCTTAAATCGAATCCCGAGAAGACCCATCTTCTTCCCGTCCATCGGAAACCGGCGACCGAGGTGCGGCCGACGAAGGTCGGAAAAAACCAGAAGCCAGGCCCAAATCTCGGCCAAATATAGGTGAAGCGAAACAAACATCCTATGATCGCTCCCGGGTCAACAGCAAAAACACTGGCCAAAGGTTGTTGGGGGATCGTGGTTGGAGGTGGGGATAAGGGCCCTTGCTGTGGTCCCTGAGGTCCTTGCGGCGGCATAAATGCCATAATGGGTTCACTCCTTAATCGGGTTATATGGGTTTAGGTATACAGCAGCGTAATGACAAGCAATTCGAAGAGAACTAGGGGGAGAATGACATTATTATAGTAACCGGGGCCGAAGCCGCGCTGGTTTTCGTACCCGGACAGACTCAAGTACAGAATCCCCTTCTCGCAATGCATGATCGTCCCTTCAAAAACATCACCGTCGAGCGTTTCGACACGAACCAGCTGATTCGCATGCTGCTCGCATAGATGGTGAATATGATCGCGAACCGATTTGATGTTGTGCGTCATGTTGGGTTCAGCTTGATATAAGGTTTGTTCCTGGTGTCCGGAATGTTGAATGCTCATATAAAAAAGACCCCCATCGTTATTAGTCATACCTAGTTTCATCCTATGCGGATGCCTAGAGAAGGGTGATTTTGAATTTCCCGCATGGGCAAATAAGCAGATTAGTGATACGATTTAGATCAATATATGAATTGAGGAAGTGAGCGTTAGTCGTGATCAATATAACCATTCCCAAGGTGGACGTTACCATTACCAAGCAGGCTGCTCCGGAGTTAAGCCACATTTACGGATTTACGGATTTTCACCTGATTCCCAGAGATCGGGGCGGGATCTTCATGTTCTACAACAGCAAGGAGGAACTCCTGTTTGTTGGCAAAGCAAGAAAGCTAAGACCGCGAATCAAGAAGCATTTTGAAGATAGCGTCTCTCCGATCAAGGAGCATCGGGATGAGGTTACAAGAATCGAGGTCTGCATCATTGAAGACGCCGTTCATAGAGAGATCTATGAGACCTATATCATTAATGAATTCAAGGCCAAATATAATGTAGACAAGGTGTTCTTTAAGTAAGGGAATACGAAGGATAAATGACAAGAAGCAATAGACGTGGTCGAGTAAATGACCTCTGTTTATTGCTTTTTTGTGTTATGAAAAAAATAAAAAAAATATTTAAATATTCCTTTACAGGAATATTCCTATCATGGTATATTGTTATCAGGAAGTACGGCACACCATTAAATCAGCAAAAAAAGAGGTGATGATGGTGACGTGGACAGAGAGAGCAGACAATTACCGTAAACGCTATAGCAGCGGGTCTGTACCGGTCATCACAATAAGATGGAACTAACAACATTTAACGCTTTAGCCGAACCGAACCGTTTTCGTATCGTGGATCTCCTGCTGAAGGGGCCTTTAACGGTAGGAGAAATCGCTGAACGTCTTGACATTCGGCAGCCGCAAGCCTCCAAGCATCTGAAGGTGCTGCTGGAAGCCGGGCTGGTGGAGGTAAGGGCGGAGGCGAACCGGCGGAACTATATGCTGCGGTCGGAGCCTTTTGTAGAACTGGACCATTGGCTCCATAATTACCGAAGCATATGGAACGAGCGCTTCGACAACTTGGATAACTACTTAGAAACTGCAATCGGATATAAAGAAACGGGATTAAACACCATCTAATTCGAGGAGGAATATATAATGACGAACCAAATGATTACGCGGGTTGAAGGGGAAGTACTTGTATTGGAACGTGTGTTTAATGCACCTAGGGAGCTTGTATTCAAAGTGTTTACGGATGGAGAGCATCTGAAGCAGTGGTGGGGGCCTCGCGGATGGGAGGTCACCGTATCCAATATGGATTTTCGTCCGGGCGGCTCGTGGCATTACTGCATGAAGTGTTTGGATCAGAATCAAGGGGATTTCTACGGCATGGAATCCTGGGGCAAATCGGTGTACCAGGAGATCGAAGAGCCGGAGAAAATTGTTCTTATCGATTATTTCTCCGATGCGGAAGGCACTATTGCAGAGGGAATGCCTGCCCCTATTTCTACGTTGACCTTTGTGGAGCAGGATGGGAAGACCAAGCTGATCAACCGGGCAGTGTACGATTCTCCGGAGGCTCTTAAAACCGTGCTGGATATGGGAATGGAAGAAGGCATTACCCAAACCTGGGATCGTCTGGAGGAATACTTGGCAGAAAAGCAATAAGCCAAGCTCAAATACATGGTTAAAAGGTAAACTGAATGGCCGGAATCCGCATGGGTTCTGGCCATTTTTGACTTTCTCATATCTATAGACCCACAGGATTTACGTTATCAGTTAACTTGTAACTTGAAAAATCCGAGCTAAAAGTTCAATATAAAGATAATTGAATGATAGATAACGAGGTTGACTGCCCGATGGCATGAAACAACGATAACCTTTGCCACGGTTCTGCCTCGCGGCAAAGCATAATAGGAGGAAATCATAATGGAAATTGGGGTTAGCTCGTTCGTAGAGACTTGGCCGGATGTGAAGACAGGCGAAGTGATAAGCCACGCGCAGCGGCTGCGCGAGGTTGTTGAGGAAATCGTCCTGGCTGATCAGGTGGGTTTGGATGTGTATGGGGTAGGTGAGCATCATCGTAAGGATTATGCGGCATCATCGCCTGGAGTTGTGCTCGCTGCGGCTGCGTCCCAGACGAAGTGGATTCGGCTGACGAGTGCGGTTACGGTGCTGTCCTCCGCTGATCCGGTGCGGGTATTTCAGGATTTTGCCACCTTGGATGCCATCTCGAATGGGCGTGCCGAGATTATGGCGGGCCGAGGTTCATTCATCGAATCATTCCCGTTATTCGGCTACGATCTAAGCCATTATGATGAGCTGTTCGAGGAGAAGCTGGAGCTGCTGCTCAAAATTCGCGAGTCGGAAAAAGTAACCTGGCAGGGCGGGCATCGCCCCGCGATTCATAACTTAGGCGTCTATCCGCGCCCGGTTCAGAATCCGCTGCCGGTATGGATTGGCAGCGGAGGCAATTCGGAATCGGTTGTGCGCGCAGGCCTGCTCGGTCTGCCGCTGGTACTGGCGATTATCGGCGGAAGTCCCCTGCAGTTCGCGCCGCTGGTTAAGCTGTATAAAGAAGCGGCCGCGCATGCGGGACATGATGTATCGAAGCTCCCGATCGGCTCCCATTCCCATGGATTTATTGCGGAAGATACGGAGATGGCAGCGGACAAGTTCTTCCCATCCACTCAAGCCAGCATGAATGTATTGGGACGGGAGCGGGGGTGGGGATACTACGACCGTGCAAGATTCGATGCGGCTCGGAGCTTCGATGGTGCGCTCTATGTGGGGGACCCGGAGACGGTCGCCCAAAAAATCATTCATCTGCGCAAGCACGTGGGCATTACTCGCTTCATGCTGCACGTGCCGGTGGGAACGATGCCTCATGATGAAGTCATGCGAGCCATTGAACTGCTGGGAACCGAAGTCGCCCCTCGGGTGCGCACGGAAATTGACCGCTGGGAAGCGGCGGGTGAACCTGCGGAGTAAGCTGGCGCAATTTTACTCATATGGAATGGAATTACACGTAACCTTTTTCGGCCCGATCTTTTGTGACATAAACGGACAAGGTGGTGTACATCTTGCTTGGTCGGCTTGGATCGAGTGGAGATTGTTGCGTAAATCCGTTACGACGGTTTAAAGGTCAAGAGACCGCTTCAGGGTCCAGATGGCTGCCCTGGCGGTCTCTTGTTTTCATTCTCATCACTCTTAAACTGCAACTCGACGGACTCGCTTGCCGGAGGCAGCTCCATGCCTTGTTCCCAGATCAGAATTCGGTCATCGGGCGTTCCCAGGTAGAGGGCCTTGATTTGAACACCCTCGCCAAAGCTCTTCTCATAGGCATTCTGCTCTTTAATATCATTGAAATAGTACATGTTGGATAGCCCCATACTCGCGAACTTCTTGGATTTTATGATGGGGCGCTTGGGTGTTACATAGAAGTTTCCTTCCGCATCCGTGTCGTAGCTAGCCTGATTGACGTTGAAACCGTCGGTCATCTTCACATGATAGACAATGCGCCCATCCTTCAGCTGGCTGATATCGGATACTTGCATAACGCGGGTAGGTACGTTGGTAATGTTCCATTTGAACAGGCCTACATAAATTAGGAACAGGAGTCCAACTGCTAGACAAGTGAGCAACAAACCTTTGGTAAACGCGATCCACTTGGTGCGCGACCATTGGGCGGCAACTTGCCGCAATCCGGCTCCCTCATCATTGTTTTGTTCAATTGTTTGGGCTGGCAGGGGCATAGGGGAGCTCATATGGCTTAGCACCTCCCGGCAATCCGGGCAATCGGCTAGATGCTCTTCTACCAGGGCTTTGGTGTCTGCGCTGCACACATGATCATAGTACAAGGGCAGCAAATCCTGAATAATATCACACGAAACTCGGCTCACAGTCGGTTCTCCTCCTTGTACAGGCTTTGAATTTTTTGCTTGGCTCGAAAGAAGGTGACTCTTGCCCAGCTCTCGGTTTTTTTGAACTGCTGGCTGACTTCGCCAAAAGACAACTCTCCGAAGACCCGCAGCGTGAACACCTCTTTATACGGCTCGTCCATCAAGTGCAGAATCTGGTGGATTCGGAAAGCCTCTGCTTTATCGACGGTTTGCCACGCGATATCCAGATCGCTGCTGTGCTCGACCTGCGGGGCCGGCTCATATCGCTTTTGCTTATCAAGATAGGAGAAGTATGTATGTTTAGCGATTTGGCAGAGCCAAACGCTTAGTTTGCACGTGCCTTGAAATGAATCGATATGCTTCAGCGCTTTGAAAAACGTCTCCTGTGTGAGTTCTTCCGCAACATGCTCATCTCTGCTAAGCGACAGCAGGAACCGATACACGTCATGAAAGTGCTGATGATAGATCTGGTGCAAATCCGTCACATATTCACCTCCTTGCCTATATGACCGGGCAATGGCCGATTCGTTACAAGAACTTGCGGAAAAAGTTTCGGCTGGGCGATCTACTCATAGCGGATTCCATTCGATGCCGTCTCCATCGCGTTCCAGTCCAGAATGCGGATGGTCTGTCCGTTTCGCTCCCAGGATCCCCTGTTGTGCAAAAGCATGCATGACCCGGTTCAAATGTCGATGCGTGGTGCCAAGCAAGCTGGCGATCTCTCCGATATGGTCGGTCTGCAGCTCCATTCCGAAGGAAGGGCTGGAACCCGGCGACATGGTGGACATGAGATAGCTGGCAAAACGGTTCTCCACAGGTGCCAGCAGATTGACGCGGGAAGCGGTCGTGCAGGTCTGAAGTTTATAGCTCAGGTGATCCAGCAAGGTGGATGTAAAGCGGGCGTTTGTCATTTCATGTTGCTTAATATAGTCAAAGGACAGCCCGATGAACAGGCATTCGTTAACGGCTTCGATCTGGGATTGGACCGGAACGCTTCGAATCAATTCAATATCCCCGATGATGGAAAAAGGATGACCAAAGCGCAGAAGAAGCGATTTGCCGGTTTCGATGCTGGAGGTCACCTTGATCTTCCCTTGCACGAGGAACAGAAGGGAATTCATGGCGAAGCCTTCATGCAGAATGATCTCGCCAGGCTCATATTGCTGCAATGTAAAAGGCACAGGCCTGCTCAGATCCAGCATGCTCTCGAATTGAAATTGCTCCAGCTTGGTTCTCAGCAAGGGTGCATCATGAAGTAGTTTCATGGGTCTTTGAGTTGCTCCTTTCTCTCCTGGACAAATGTCCTTCTCATTATACGATCAACTGCTATGATAAGAGCAATGAGAAGATACAGGAGGGCAAGGGCATGAAATTTGTATTCGATCTGGACGGAACCATTTGTTTTAAAGGGCAGCCGGTTTCGGATGAGTTGTTGAAGGCGTTGGAGGAGCTGGTGGCGCAAGGGCATGAGGTTATTTTTGCTTCCGCCCGGCCGATTCGCGACTTGCTTCCCGTCCTGCATGAGCGTGTTCATCACTACCCGATGATCGGAGGCAACGGTTCGATGGTGGCGGCAGGGGGAAAGCTAATCTCCACGGCGGGCTTTGACAGCGAGGCACTTCCGAGCCTTCTGCAGCTGTTAACAACGTATAACGTAAGCTATTTGATCGATGGAGAATGGGACTATGCCTATACGGGTCCTGCAGATCATCCGATTCTGCTTCATTTAGACCCGCACATGCTGGCCAAGAACATGGCGCTTCAGGAGCTGAATTCGATTGTGAAAATATTGATGCTGACCTCGGACCATATGGCGGAAGTGGAGGAGAGGCTGCGACAACTGGATGTCGTTGTTCACGTGCATGGAGGGGAAAATGTGCTGGATATCAGCCCTAAGGGGATACATAAATGGAGCGGGCTTCAGCAGCTGGGCATGAAGGAGGGCGAATATGTTGCCTTTGGCAATGATGCCAACGATATTTCGATGTTCCAGCATGCCCTGCACGCGGTAATGATCGGTGATCATCCGCTGCTGGCACCATACGCCTCGGAACAACTGCCGCTGGATCGCGATATCGAGCATGCGATTGCGGAACGGCTGCAGGCGCTCGGGCGTCAATATGCTGCGACAAGTGTATAGGGCCGGTAGGCTCCTTCGGGATGTAGGATTGGCATATTTTTTGTTAAATGCTTGACAGAGCATACTCAATAGGAATATGATGGGTTCAACAAATGACAGTAAGTACTGACATTCATAAAATAAGAGGGAGGGCCTTCATGGAGCATGGTGACAACCTGAGCACGGATGATAAGCTGCTGCTGGCCGCGATCGACCTCATCTCTCGGAAGGGCTACAACGGGGTAACCACCCAGGAAATCGCTACGGCTGCCGGCTTAAGTGAGAAAACCCTGTTTCGTAAATTCGGCAGTAAGCGGAACCTTCTGGAAACGGCTTTTGAACGCTATCATTATGGCCAAGAAATGACAAAGCTGTTTGAAGATAAGCTGGTAGGAGACTTAAGCGAAGACCTGCTTCTTATCAGCCGGACTTATCACGAGCTGATGATTCGGAATCGGAAGCTGATCACGATCAGCGTGAAGGAGAACGATAACTTACCGGGCCTGCGGGAGATCACCAGCAAACATCCCAAGCAATACATGGATGTATTGACGAAGTATTTTACCGTGATGACCGAGAAGGGCAAAATGATCGCAGGCGATCCGGAGCTGCGGGCCATTTCGTTCATGATGATAAACTTCGGGGCGTTTATGAACGAGCTCGATTCGGAAGAGATGTTCTCTCCCGTGACGCTTGATGCCTTTATCGAGGAAAGCGTGCGGATTTTTGCTAGGGCGTTAACCCCCTAGTATTTTTTTCAAACAATATGTCAGTAAGTACTGACGGTCATAACTGTTGTATACCGAATTTATAAAGGAAGCCAATGAGAGGTGGTTCAGGAGATGGAAACACAGAGATTAATGCGCGTTGTGATGTTCACATTATGTCTATCCGCGATGAGCGGCTTGATGTTTAACTTCGTGCTGCCGGACATGCGGGAGGAATTCGGCCTGACGACGGCTCAAGTCAGCTGGGTCAGTTCTTCATATTCCTTGATCTATGGCGTCGGAACGGTCCTCTATGGGAAGCTCACGGAACGGATTCAACTTCGAAATCTGATTACGATCGGACTGCTCCTGTTCGCGGTCGGATCGCTGGTCGGCCTGTTCTCGCAAGTGTTCTGGATGGTGCTGGTCAGCAGATGTCTGCAGGCCGTCGGAGCCGCGGCGATTCCGGCAACGGCGATGTTAATTCCGGTACGCTACATTGCACCCGAGCGAAGGGGATCGGCTATGGCCACGGCATTCGTGGGATTGTCCATCGGCAGTGCGCTCGGTCCCATTGTGTCTTCACTTGTAGCCAGTATTGCGGATTGGCGCTGGTTATTCTGTATTCCGCTGCTGATCTTAATTACGATTCCTTTATATCGAAAATACTTGAAGGAAGAAGAACTTCAGTCCTCCGGCCAATTCGATTGGTTGGGAGGCGGATTGTTAGCGGCTGCGGTCACCTTTCTCCTGCTCGGCGTCACGAACGGATCCTGGTGGCAGCCTCTTCTTGGACTGCTGGCTATCGGGCTGCTTATCATACGTATTCGTACGGCCGCCGAACCGTTTGTAGATCCGGGATTATTTCGGAACAAAAACTATACCCTCCGATTAATCGTGATGTTCATCGTTAGCGGCATCGGGTTCTCTCTGCATTTTTTAAGTCCGTTGTTGTTGTCGGAGGTACAGGGACTCTCGCCGGGGTGGGTTGGTTTTGTCATGGTACCGGCCGCAATCGCGTCGGCCTTGCTGGGTAAAGCAGGGGGAAGGCTTGCGGATGGGAGGGGGAATACGTATCTCTTCCTAGTGGCCGTCGGATTATTGCTGACATGCTTTGCGCTGCTGTCTACCTTCATTGGCATATCGCCTGTTCTGATCGCGGTCTTCTTGATTCTCGGACATGTGGGGCAGACGTTTGTAATGATTGCGTTGTCCAATTCCGTTTCGCTCAGCCTGCACAAGGAACAAGCGGGAGTCGGGATGGGACTGATGCAGATGCTGAATTTTATATCGGCAGGCATGGCCTCGGGCGTGTATGGCAAGATGCTGGATATCAAGTCCGGCATCCACTGGAATCCAATCCGTTTTTACACGGAGGGGAACCTCTATAGCAATATCTACCTAGCTTTGGCTGTGCTGCTGATAGCCATCATGCTGTTCTATTATGTTCAGTTCGGTCAAAGGGAGTCCAAGGGGATTGTGTTGAGAAGCCCAAATTAAGCATTTCATGCAGCATCATCATACATTGTGGAGGGGATTTACATGACAACAACCTTATTTATCAAAGCCAATAACCGCCAAGGGTCCGTAACGGGAAGACTATATGATGCGTTTCTGGAGAGCTATCAAGCGGCCCATCCGAAGGATACCGTAATTGAAGTGGATCTGTATAAGGAGCATATTCCTTATCTGGATGAAGTGATGATTAACGGGAATTTTAAGTCTGCTATGGGCATGGAACTCACACCGGAGGAAGCAGCTACGCGGGATATCGTTACCAAGCATCTGGAGCGGTTCATGGCCGCAGACAAGGTGGTGTTTGCATTCCCGCTATGGAACTTGACCGTCCCGGCTGTTTTGCATTCGTAACTGGACTACATGCACCATCCGCGCAAAACCTTCCAGTACACGGAGCAAGGGTTGGTAGGGCTCTTATCCGATAAAAAGGCGGCCTTATTGAATGCCAGAGGCGGCGTGTATGCGGAAGGAGACACATCGGAGATGGCGGTAAGCTTCGTCAAGAATCATCTGAATGTATTCGGCATGACGAACGTGACAACCGTTGTGATTGAAGGGCATAATCAATTCCGCGACCGGAGTGAGGAGATTATCGAGCAGGGACTGCGGCAGGCTGCAGAGGCAGCTCAAGAATTTTGAGATAGGGTGTTGCAGATTAGAAGGAGAGTCCAGCCAACCACCGGCTGGGCTTTTTTTTTTAAGGTACCACATATACAATTCCGGAGTATTTATCTAGAGTTAGTGTGCATGTGCCCACATATTTCGACAGCTCTCATTGTCCCAGGTACCTTGCTGTTATGCTAGAAAACATGCTACAATTCGAAACAGAATTGTTTCGTTTGGCATAACACGAAGAAGGCTAGGTGAAGGAAATGGTACGCGCTTCTGCACGCCAACATATTCTGGACGTCGCTTCAGAATCTTTCTACCGCGAAGGCATTCGTTCCGTTGGAATAGATACCATTGTAGAACGAGCCGGCGTGAGCAAAGCCACGCTTTATCGTCATTTCCCAACCAAGGACGATTTAGTAATGGCATATCTTCAAGAACAGGATCATATTAATTGGGAGCATTTTGACGAAGTGATCGCTAAAAAAGAGGGAAAGCCTAAAGAGCAGTTATTGGCTCTAATCGATGCAACGATCGAGATGCTGGAGCCGGGCTACCATCGAGGGTGTCATTTCTTAAACGCTCTTGCTGAGTTCTCCGAAGAAGATCACCCTGTTCATCTGCTAGCTGTAGAGTACAACCGTGCCATCCGTCAGCGCTTATCCCGCCTGACACAGTTAGCCGGCGTGAATGATGACACATTGACTGATCAGTTGATGCTTGTTATAAACGGCGCGTTGTCCTCCGTTTCCGTGTACGGCTTCTCAGGACCAGCAGCCCAACTTAAAACGTTAGCAACACATTTGATCGAGTTATATCTCGACCGAACGAATCAATAAGATTTGACCCCGAACCTTAAGCTGCTTAGCTGGCTTAAGGTTTTTTGTGTTTTTTTGAAATGGACAAATTTAGTAGTGTCACAAAAAAATGCAGAATGGTTCTGTTTAATAACAAGGGAGGAGAGGGCTAATCTGAGAAATAGCGTTGGTAGGTGAAGGTGTAATTGTTGCACTCACTTAATGACAAGAACTTGTGTACTATATTTTTACTTGGACACGGAAGAAATAACTTGACACACTGACACACCGTATTGTATTGTTTTCATCAAACGAAACAAAACAGTTTTGTTTCGTCAATTAAATAATACATGGAGGAAATAGTATGAGTGAAGTAACAGTAATCGGTTTAGGACCAATGGGCGCCGCGCTTGCACAGGCATTACTCCAAAACGGTCATCAAGTTACAGTATGGAATCGAACGGTGGAGAAAGCAGAACCGTTAGTCCAGAACGGAGCGATTCTTGCACCCAATGCTGCTTCTGCGATAGCCGCTAGCCCGGTCACGATTGTCTGTGTAGCCAATTATAAGACCTCTTACAGCATTTTGGATACCCCTGATGTTGCAGCCGCCCTCACTGGCCGGGTGTTCGTGCAGTTAAGCACTGGGACTCCGCAGGAGGCAAGGGACAATGCAGCATGGGCACGGGAGCGCGGGGCTGACTACCTGGATGGTGCCATCCCCGCTACGCCACCGCAGATCGGAAGACCGGACACCACAATTTTCACATCGGGCACGCAGACCGCCTACCAGAAGAGCGAACAGCTGCTTAAAAGCTTGGCCGGAAATGTTCCTTTTCTGGGAGAAAAGGTCAGCGCAGCGTCCTCGACGGATCTGGCATTTCTCTCGACGCTGTTCGGTTCAATGATGGGTTTCTTTCATGCTGCACGCATCCTTGAATCCGATGGCCTTCGCGTAGATGAATTCGGATCGATGATCTCTGCAATAGCCCCAGCAATGGGAGAAATGATCAAATATGAGGGAGATATCATTCATGCCAACACGTTCGATCAACCGCAAAGCTCTCTCAATACATGTTTGGTAACGGTAAAAATGTTCGTGGAGCAAGCGCGGGAAGCTGGAATCAACGCTGAGTTTCCAACGTTCGCTTTAGGTCTTTTCCAGAAAGCAGTGGATGCGGGTTACGGAAATGAGGAGCTTGGTGCGCTTGTCAAAGTGCTGCGTTAGGAGCCAGGCCCGTTGAAAACAAGGGTATCGTTGGTGCGGGACCGAAAAGAACGACGGGCACGCCGTTGTGCAATCATCAACCATATAAACGGGGGAAAGGACTGCCTTTACGGCAGTCTTTTTTTGTATAGTGATGAACCCATATGCAAGGCGGACTAAATAAGATGAGAAAGGAAATCCTAAGTAGAAAACGAAAAGAAGGTGAATGCGCGTGAAGCCAAGATTAACCTTCTGTCTGCTCCTTCTATGCGGACTCCTCATCTCAGCTTCGGGAAGCCAAGCGTATGCTGAGCCAGAAGACAAGATTAGAGAGCAGCAGCTCGAGAAGGCCATGCTGCAGCAGTTATACCCGGTTATTCGATCGTCACTTCAGGATATATATCACGAGACCTATCCTTCTTTTGGCTGCGAACGGATTCTATCGATCAACGAGCGGACAACGATGGCGGAGGATGACTATCATGCAAGTCCTGTTGATGCGATGCACGGGGCAAGCTATTTTGAAATTACGGTGGGCCTGTGCAAGGGAAGCGGGGAGAAGATCGAGCTGCGTTTCAAGAATGATACGCCAACGGCGCAGTATTATTTGGACTTGTTCCATGTGAGGTAGGGGCCTCTGCTGACAGACTAATCGAGAAAGAATGATTTTAATCATTTTCTGCGAATCACAGGACTTCATCCTATAGTAAAATTAGTCATGATTTGTGATGCTGCTTATTAGCAGGCTATGAAGGAGTGAATGACCTATGGCGCATGCAAGTGATGTTCTAATGAATCAACTGTTAGCGAATGCGAATGATCCCAGCTGGCACATCCCGTTCCAGCAATCCGTGGAACATCTGACCGAAGATGAAGCGTTCTGGACACCTGCCAATGATAGTCATAGCATTGTTGAGACCATACAGCATCTGCTGTATTGGAATGAAACATGGCAGTCCCGGTACCGCGAATCGCGGATAGATGCCGTGCCCTCTGTTGGAGACAATCATCAAAGCTTTATCATTCCGGATAACGCAACCTTTGCAGAGTTGAGAGACCGATTGATCGCGGTCTTATTACAGTGGCAGGAGCTGCTGTCAGAGACCAAGCTTGAGCAGGAAGTGAACGGATTTCCGGAGCCTGCCAAGTGGTGGGAGATTATGAGCAATGCCGCCACACACAATGCCTATCATATCGGCCAGATTGTGTATATTCGCAAGCTGCAGAAGAGCTGCAGAGCGTTGGAATGGTAATCCACGTTGTTCACGGTTTAAGGCTTCCACGATTGGAATCTTCGAAGTTAGATTCTCCCGGATCCCTAGACATCTCCCTGCTAATGAAAAAAAAGCATGGGCGGAACCGGAAAACCCCTGGGTCCATCCATGCACTTCGTTTATAACGCTTCTTTTATTACCCATTTATAGAACATGACCGATAACAACCCGAATATGGAATACAGTGCCGTATACAGCAGCATAACCATTACCATGGGCAGCCAGAGCTCGGTTCCGAAAAAGAACCAGCCGGACTTAACGGCGAAGTAACTGTGGGACAACCCGACGACCAGCGGAATGCCGAAGTTGAACAGCTGCTTGATCTGAATCCCCTTCAGCAGGTTTCCTTGAGTAAAGCCCAGTTTCCGGAGAATGGTATAATTTGGCTTCTCCTCTTCACCTTCATCCATCTGCTTAAAGTACAGGATGCATCCTGAAGTAATCAGGAAGGTAAGCCCGAGGAATCCCACGATAAACATCATCAGCCCCATATTGCTCTTCTGGTTGAAGATCAGCTCGGTCTGTGAGAGGTTCCCTGATTCCTCGCTAAAGCCGAGGTCTTTAAAAATTTGATTCGCTTGATCAATGGCGATCGGATCCACAATATCGATGCCGTGATAGACATTGGATTTCTTCTGGATCTTCGGATCCAGATCCTGAGCCAGCTGATCGAATACAGTCTGGTCCACGATCGCTGTCGGCAGCCCACCGCTTGCAAAATAATAGGATACGTAGGCTTCCTTGTTCAGGCCGATCATCTTCTGCTTAATGCTGTGATTAGGGCTTTGGAATACGATTTCTCCTGTAGCCTGAATGGCCATAAACTGCTGGATGGCATCGTTGGAACCCGTGAACAGCGTCTCCTCGGGAGAAACATCCATCCCCTCGATGCTCTCATCGCTGATTACAGGGAGAATCATGGAGTTCGGATTTCCTTGCGCAACCTCCAGATTGGCCCCAATAACCTGGGATATATCAGAATCCACCTGAATCACGTCGCGTTTGGTCTGCTTAAATTCGATGTCTTCATCCGTAAGCGCCTGAATGAAAGCCGCAAGATCCTTCTCGTCCGCAACCGCAAAATGGTTGGGCACGCTCTGCTCGGCCGATTTCTCCGCAGAATAGTATGAGATATAGCTGAGTGACAAGAGTCCGATCGCGAGTGCGGATACGGTCGTAATGATGGTCAGCAGCAGCGCATTCGATTTCATGCGGAACATGATGGAGGAGAGGGACAGCACTTCATTCAGAGACAAGTAACCGCCCTTGCTCTTTCGGATCGCGTTGAATAGAAAGCTGACCGAACCTTTATAAAATAGATAAGTCCCAATGATAACCGATCCCAAGATCAGGATCATAGCCATGAACAGCTCGTTCATGGTGGTGAAATCTCCGCTGAACAGCTTGGTCGACACATAATAACCGAGAAGTATGAGTCCGATGCCGAGCAGTCCGAACAACATTTCGGCGAAGGACATTTTCTTAATCTGATTCTCGGTCGTGGATACGGCGCGGAAGAGGGACAGAATGCTCTGCCTTTTGATGAATGTGTAATTCATGATCATAATCAGAACGTAGATGACGGCAAACACAATCACGGTTTGGATCAGCGCCTCGGTTGAGAAGGATAGAGCCGCCTCGGTATCAACGCCGGTGACCTTGAACAGAATCATTAAGATTAAGCGTGAACCTGCGAATCCTGCAAAGACGCCGATGACCATGGAGCCGAAATACAGAATCAGGTTCTCTGCACTAAGGATTCGGAATATCTTGCCTTTGGTCAGTCCGATGAGCTGAAACAGTCCAATCTCTTTACTGCGACGTTTAATGAAAATCGTATTGGCATACAGCAGGAATATCGCCACGATGGCCACTAACAGCACGGAGGCGGCTCCAAGCGCTGCCGCTCCCTTGATGGAGCCTTTCGCTTCGTCCATCGCAGGGTCATACTGCAGCGTGACAAAAGCGAAGTACAGACCGACGCTGAAGATCAGCGCAAATACATACAGATAATAGTTCTTGATATTCTTTTTCAAATTCCGGTAGATCAGATAATTAATGTTCATTCTGAACACCGCCTAGCACGCCCTGAGTCTTGATGATGTCATTGAAGAAGGCCTGTCGGGATTGCTCGCCTTTGTTCAGCTGGGTGTAGATCTGTCCGTCCTTAATGAAGACGACCCGGGTGCAATAGCTGGCGGCCACGGGATCATGGGTAACCATGATAATCGTGGAGTCGATCTTCTGATTTAATTCGCTTAGCTTGTTCAACAGATCGGAAGCGGACTTCGAGTCCAGCGCCCCTGTCGGCTCATCGGCAAAAATAATGCTGGGATCGTGGATGAACGCGCGGGCCGCGGAGGTCCGCTGCTTCTGTCCCCCGGAGATTTGGTTCGGATATTTATCCTTGAGTTCGTAGATGCCAAGCTCGGTCGCGATTCTTTGGAACTTCTGATCGGCTTCCTTTTTGGATACCTTCTTAATGGAGAGCGGCAGCAGCACGTTTTCCTTGACGGTCAATGTATCCAGCAGGTTGTACTCCTGAAAAATAAATCCCAGATGGTGCTTCCGGAACTCCGCCAGTTCCTTCTCCTTCAGGCCCGTAAATTCTTTGCCCTCGATTTTGATGCTGCCGAGGCTCACTTTATCGATCGAGGAGAGCACGTTCAGCAGCGTGGTTTTTCCTGAGCCCGATGCGCCCATGATGCTGACGAACTCGCCTTTATCCACGCGGATGTCGATGCCCTTCAGCACTTCCTGTTTATTGAATTTGTTCCCGTAGCTTTTATGAATTTGGTTTGCTTCAAGAATTGCCAATTTCACTCACTCCTTTGTTATCTGTCCTTATCATAAAGGAGTCACAGCGCCATTTCCTTCGATTCGCCGAACAAAGTGCAAAAGCATGTGACATTGTTGTCACATGCCGGTCATGCTCACAAAATCATTCCGTCTCGGAAAGATTAAGGTGAAGGATGTACCTATGCCCGGCCTCGATTCCACCTGAATGCGAATCAGCAGGGCATCGGCTACTTTTTGCGTCAGATAGAGCCCCATGCCGGTTGCAGCAATGTCCTGATGTGAGGTGGTAGAGGTGAAGCCTTTGTCGAAAATACGGGGCATGTCCTTCGGATCAATGCCGCGCCCGAAATCCTGGATGGTAAGTCTGACATGATCATCCGTGAGATCGCTCTCGATGATAATATCCGAAGCGTCGCTGTATTTGACCGCATTGGTTAGCAGCTGACGGACGATAAAGCCCAGCCATTTCGCATCGCTAAGCACTTCCGTTACCTCAAGGGAAACGTCAAATCCGATGCCCTTCTGCAAGCACCAGGACTTGAGTGCACGTATCTCCTGGAAGATGATCGGCTCAAGAGCGGATACCTCGATCAGCAGATCATTCCGGATAAAGGGGATACGCTTCAGGTGCAGCTGTTGGTCGAGCAGCAGGTGAATGCGGAGCCATTCATACTGGAGCTGCGCTTTTAACGTCTCGTCTTCCATGCGCTCGATCATCAATTGCATCGTGGTGAGCGGCGTTTTCACTTCGTGAATCCAGGATAACAGCTCATCCTTCTCTCCTTGTATCTCCATTAGACGCATGGAGGATTCCTTCTTGAAGCGCTCGGTTTGAAGGGAGAGGATGTCCATGGCAATCGCCTCAAAGGGGTGCTCCGGCTCGCTGATGGCCGCTAAGTCGTAAGTGTCATCCCACGCCTGGAGACTTTTATAGAACTTGGTTTCCCGGTTGTATCTCACAAACAGAAACACCAGGAAGAACATCGTTGACAGAAACACGATATAGAGGATGGGCAGGAACGGAATCTGGGAGTCCACGGCGGCTATGAACAGAAACAGCAGCTGCAGAAACAGGAAGAACAGAATCCAGCTTAGTCGTTCCCGAATGTAGGCGATGATCATGCATGGGCCTCTTCCGTGGCGATATAACCTTGTCCCACCTTGGTTTCGATGTAAGGGTCAAGACCCAGGGGCTCCAGCTTTTTGCGCAGCCGATTGACGTTGACCGTTAAGGTATTATCGCTGACAAAATGCTCGTTGTCCCATAAGCTCTTGATCAGATCTTCCCGGCTGACGATTTGATTCTTTCGCTCCATGAGGATTTTCAGAATGTACATTTCATTCTTGGTCAGTTCAGCGGTGCCCTGGGGGCTGCTAATGGTATTTTTACCGAATTCAACGGTGGCGCCGCGCCATGTTCTCAGCTCGGTCCGTTCGGTATTGTAATTGTATACCCGGCGCAGAGTGGCCTGGATTTTGGCAATCAGGACATCAAAGTGGAACGGCTTCTGAATGAAATCGTCGGCTCCAAGCTGCATGGACATCACCATATCGGTCGGATGATCGCGGGAAGACAGGAAGATAATCGGCACATTCGAGTGGGAGCGAATCATTCGGCACCAATGGAACCCGTCAAACTTCGGCAGCTGGATATCGATAATGACCAGATCGGGCTGAACCGCTGTAAATTCCTGAAGTACGGCGCTGAAATCACGTACGCCATAAACGTTATACGACCATTGCGACAAGCGCTCCTGCACTTCATGGAATAGGGTCACGTCGTCTTCGATTAACATAATTTTAAACAAGAGATTCACCACGCTTTATAAGGTTGTTCAGGTTGTTCAAAGCCCCTTTGCAAACCTTCCCGGCTGAAAGGTTGACTGTTGAACATGCGCTTTACGCATTCGTCATTTTATTCTCAGTGTATAGCAAAATGTCGATATGTGCTATCTATGAGCAGGCTTCCGTTTGTGCATATATGACGAGGCTTAAATACCTATTTACAAACATTTCCTCCCTTCTCCATAATAGATATGAGCCTATGACTTGGGAGGGGACAAATATCGTTATGTATAAGAAGTTTAAATGGTTGACTGTACTCGTTGCAGCTGTGCTGGTTGTTATGACAGGATGTCAGGCCGTCGGGGGACTGGATATTAACAAGGCGCTGCTTACCAGTCTCGATGTGAAATCCAGCGAATCCAAAGCAAGCATTCGATTCGAAGTAGTGCCATCAGATAAGGCTCTATCGTCCGAAGATAAAGAAGCGATTGATCTCATTAATTCGTTATCCCTGAATATGGATCATGCCATCGTGCAGGATAGCAAAACGGTGTCCATTCAGGGCAGCATCCAATATTCGGACAAGAAGATTCCGCTTCATCTGTCCATGGATTCCAAAGGAATGGCGATTCAGTTGGAAGGCGCCAAGCAGCCGTTCTATCTATCGATGGATACGACCGTTCCCGGAATGCCGGACACCAGTCAGTATGAGCAGGCGATTCAAGATGTTGTGAAGAAGGCGGCAGGGCTTGTACTGAAGCATTTCCCGAACCCATCGACAATCGCGGTGAAGTCCGCTCAGGAGAAGGTGAACGGGGAAAGCTTGAACCTGACGCATCTTCATATGGAGCTGACGGGTGAGGAAATACTTAATCTGTTCAAGCCGTTCGCGGAGAGTTTGCTTAAGGACGAAGCCGGCTTGAAGCAGTTGATCGGCGATGCGTATGATGCCATTTATCCGATGATGACCAGTATCGGCGAAGCCTACGGCGAAGACGTGGAGCTCCTGCCGGAAGAGTCCAAGGAAGAGGTTGTCACTTCGCTCTATGATGTTGTTCATGGTGGATTGAGCGAAATGATGAAGAATTACGATGAACAGAAGGAACAGTTATTGGACGAGATTCCTGGGGCCGAAACCGTCTTGGGCAAGGATACGATCCTTAAGCTGGACTATTTCTTCGATGAGCAGCTGAACACACGCAAGAGTGCCCTGGAGCTGACCGTCGCTCTTCCAGCTTCCGAGGAAATGCCACTGAAGTCCTTCAAAGTATATTCCGAGAGTGAAGTATGGAACATCGGCGGCGCGGTAAAAGCCAATCAGGTCGACACGTCCAAAGGCGTGCTGGACGTCCTGAGCGAAACGGTGACGCCAGGCCAAGTGCTGAGGAACTTTGAGAAGGATTCCCTCATCTATAACGTCTTGAAGGATGATCTGAAGATCACGCACAAAATGATATTTCTTAATCCCTCGAACGAGGATTTTGGATATGGTGTAATCAAGAAGAATAATCAGAGCTTCGTTCCGCTTCGTTACTTGACAGACCAGTTGGATGCCGAAGTGAAGTGGGCCAAAGGTGCGAAATAAATTACAGTTATCAATGATCTGACAGGGGAAGAGATCGTTCTGACCGTAGGCTCCAAAACAGCCAGCGTTGGCGGTAAGAGCGTGACCCTGCCGGAACCTCCATTCGTTCATAGCAAGGGATCCACCTACGTTCCGCTCCGGTTTATGGCAGAAGCGCTCGGCGCAACGCTTCATCTGGAAGACGACGGCTGGATTTCGATTGAACGTCATTAATGATTATTGTTATGGATATCGGGCAGGCCTGCCGGTATGCCTGTTATGAAACGTATACAAGTACAAATTAAAGTATAACGAGGGCTGTTTCCTATCATCTTGGGATGATGGGGAAACAGCCTTTTTGTCATTACTTCCTTCATCGCCTGAACTGTACCGGTACAGTTGCGGTTATTTCAAATCGTAACGAAGTTCATCCTGCCGTAAGATAAGTAGCAAATGCACCAGCCTCCCGGTTGTGATGCAAAAGAGAAGATGAAGGAGAACACCTATCATGAATACACCGCATACAAGCCGTGCCTACGCCGCCGCGTTGGGATATACAGCCCTCATTGGTTTTTCGTTTTTGTTTGTGAAGTTGGCGCTGATGGTCTCTAACCCACTGGATACGCTGGCACACCGATTCACCATTTCGTTCATTGCCGCCTCGCTCGCGCTTCTCATAGCCCGTAGAAAGGTCCCGCTGGATCTGAAACGGCTGCTGGCCATCGTGCCGCTGGCGATATTCTATCCGTTCCTGTTCTTTACGCTGCAAACCTTCGGTTTGGTCTACACCTCTTCGGCCGAGGCCGGGATCATCCATGCTACGGTACCGATCTTTACGATGGTCTTGGCATCGCTGCTATTGAAGGAACGCTCCAGTTGGGCACAGAAGCTGTTTACCGTGTTGTCGGTGACAGGGATCATCTCTATATTCGTGCTGAAGGGCGTTTCCTTTGAGACCTCGAGTACGCTCGGGATTGTGCTGATTCTGCTCTCGGCGCTCTCCAACGCAATTTACAGCGTGATGGCCCGTAAACTGACGCAGAAGCAGCCGGTACTGGATATTACGTTCATCATGTCGATGATCGGATTCGTGCTGTTTAATCTGATGTCGGTCGTTCAGCATGCTGCGCAGGGGACACTCGCCCATTATTTTGACCCGTTTATGCATCCGTCCTTCGTGTGGGCTGTTCTGTATCTTGGCGTTTTATCCTCCCTTGGAACATCGCTTCTGTCCAACTATGCCTTGTCCCAGATAGAGGCATCCCGGATGGGCATATTTAATAATCTGGCAACGGTGGTCACTATTTTCGGAGGTGTCGCCTTCTTGAACGAACAGCTGGCTTATTATCACGTCGTTGGAGCAGCGCTTGTCCTTACTGGTGTGATTGGGACCAGCCTTGCAGGGAGATCCAAGAGAGCTAGTCGTAAACCGCTTGGGCGGAACAAGTCGAAACCAGCTTAATCTATGAAAGTCTATTCGTGTCCGATTAAAGGTTTCCGAAATCATCAAGCTCTTGGGGGAGCCCCTTTTTATTATATTCCCTGAAAAATAGGCTTGTGATATTAGGCAGTACCTAATAAAATAAGGTGTGAGCTAATATTTCTATGCGAACGGGAGGGGGACCCTGTGCTCGAATGGATGCTACGTAACGTGATGGCAGAGAGAGGGATATGGTCGGGGGCGGCTTTGGCGCGGCTGATGAAAGAGAAGGCGGATTACAGCCTATCAGCTGCTTCCATTAGTGCATTGCTAACGAACCAGCCCAGGCAGATGAAGGCAGAGACGTTAGATGCCCTTTGCACAACTTTAGAGTGTACTCCTGGTGACTTATGGGTGCATACACCTCCTTCTAGAACTAAGGGGGCTTAAGTGAATGACGGTAAAAGCTATTGTGCCATTCGGTGATCCAATCTTGCGAAAGATCGCCCGGCCAGTTGATTCCGTAAATGACAGGGTATTGAAGATTCTAGATGATATGGCCGAAACGTTGTATGACAGTGAAGGGCGCGCTGGTCTTGCCGCACCACAAATCGGTATATTGCGAAGGCTCATTGTTATGGACTGCGGAGAAGGATTAATAGAACTGATTAATCCGGAAATCGTAGAGATGGACGGGGAACAGATGGGCCCTGAAGCTTGTCTCTCATATCCGGGTTACTATGGATATGTGAAGAGAGCTAATAAAGTTAAGGTAAAGACATTGAATCGCCAAGGAGAGACGGTGATTTTGGAAGGCGAAGATTATCTAGCCAGATGCATGCAGCATGAGATTGATCATCTGAACGGCATATTGTATGTGGACCATGTCCAGGATGGGTGGCTGTATCATGAGGAGACGCATCAACGCATCGAGCTGTTGCCTGTCATTGGGTTATCCAATACAGGCACCTAATGATCAAGAAGAGTTTCTTATCAAGAAATAGAAGAACGGTCGGATGTCTTATATCCGACCGTTTTTTTATATCATTGACGGCTAAATTAGGATAATGCGTGGAGATGGTTGACGGAACAGGATTGTCATGATATTATTATCTTAAATTAAAGATGTTTTAAATCGAAATAATAATTTTTGAAGGTCGGGCAAACACTTTCTAAATATAAGAGACGGAGGAATTTAACCATGAACGGATTAAAAGGAATTCACCATGTAACAGCCATTACGAGCAGTGCCGAGAAGAACTACGAGTTTTTCACCTATGTGCTTGGCATGCGGCTCGTGAAGAAGACGGTAAATCAGGACGATATTCAGACATACCATCTGTTCTTTGCGGATGACAAGGGCAGTGCCGGCACCGATATGACCTTCTTCGATTTTCCGGGTATCCCGCAGGGCAGACACGGTACAGACGAGATTTACAAAACCTCGTTCCGTGTTCCTAACGATGCTGCGCTCGAATATTGGGTCAAGCGATTTGACCGAATGGATGTAAAGCATCAAGGGATTCAAGAGTTATTCGGCAAAAAAACACTCGCCTTTGTTGATTTTGACGATCAGCAGTATCAGCTCATCTCCGATGAGAACAATGAGGGTGTAGCTTCAGGAACTCCTTGGCAGAAGGGACCGATTCCGTTGGAGCATGCGATTACAGGACTCGGCCCGGTGTTTGTACGGGTGTCCAACTTCGATCATTTCAAGGAAATGATGGAGAAAGTGCTCCAATTCACGGAAATCGGCAAGGAAGGCTCGCTTCATCTGTTTGAGGTTGGTGAAGGCGGCAATGGCGCACAGGTGGTTGTCGAATACAACGACGTGCTCCCACGGGCTCAGCAGGGCTTCGGCACCGTACACCACGCAGCTTTCCGCGTAGAGGACCGCTCGGTGCTGGAGCATTGGATCAAGCGTCTGGACGACTTCCAGTTCCATACGTCGGGCTTTGTAGACCGCTATTTCTTCCAGTCCCTATATGCACGAGTTGCACCGCAAATTCTGTTTGAGTTCGCAACCGACGGTCCAGGCTTCATGGGTGATGAGCCATATGAAACACTGGGCGAGAAGCTGTCCCTGCCTCCGTTCCTGGAGCCAAAGCGCGAGCAGATCGAGAATATGGTTCGTCCAATCGATACAGTGCGCAGCGCGAAGGAGTTCGTGAAGGAATAATGCATTTCATCTTAGAAGCGATCCGGAGGGTTTTGACCATCCGGTTTGCTTTTTTTGTACCCCGAAAAACACGGCTCCCCTTCATTTCATAACATCCGAACCAAACGGATGGTCCACGATGTACAGCCAGCTTCCATCAGGTTGCTGTCTCACGATCTCGGAGGTATAACCTTGCAGCACAAGAGGTTGGCCATCCGGGTCCACGGTATGCAAGGCAAAATGGGCACGCATCATAGCGATATTTTCAAAGGGGATGCAGTATAGATTGGTGGAGACCATCTTGCCTTGAAGCAGCAGCAGTTCCTCCAGCGTATGGCGGAAGGAATGAATTCCGATCTCCAAGCTTCCATTGCTGTGGACATGAATACTGTTCGGTTCATATAACGCCAGCACTTGATCGATGTCCCCTGAGTTATAAGCATCAGCAAATGCAGCATTCATATCCTCCGGCTTCCAGACTCGGCTTGCGGGAATGGATGGTTTCATTGAATCTCCTCTTTCTGTATGATGATAGCAATAGCCTATCTGAAAATAAAAGCTGTGAGTAGTACGCAGAATTTTATGACATAGTCATCTATTTATGACCAATGATCAAGGGGGTCCAGCGATACATATGCCATATCAGGATGAGCGGTATGGGTGCCCGGCTGAAGTGGGCTTGCACATGATTAGTGGAAAGTGGAAGCCTCGAGTACTGTATGAACTGTTTCAGGAAACGCTGCGTTTTGGTGAGCTGCATCGGAGAATACCTGAAGTATCAAGGCATGTGCTTACCGTACAATTGCGGGAGCTGGAAGAGAGTGGCATCGTGAAACGGACGGTGTATCAAGAGGTACCTCCCAAGGTGGAGTACTCCATAACGGAGTTCGGGACCCATTTCAAAGCGGTGCTTGAGCAAATGGTCATTCTGGGACAACTGTATATCGATACGCAACAGGTTCCTGACGAATAGTACTTCAAGTCAGCCTCGATCAGAAGAATAACCCCCTGCTGCACACATTTACCGATTAAGTACATCAATTCTGGTTTAAATACAAATACTGTATAGGAATGGATGACTTAATAGCCTGAGGTGGAGCATATGAAAGGGAGTTTATTCAAGAACATCGTATTTACGGTTTCGGCCGTTATCATTGCCATTCTTGCTATTCTAGGGGCTGTTATGCCCGGAGCTTTCGGTGAAGTGGCAGGGTATTTGTACAGATTTACGACGAATACGTTCGGCTGGTTCTATCTGCTCTCGATCTTTGCGATTATTATATTTCTGATCTGGGTTGCAGCCAGTAAGTACGGCACGATTCGTCTTGGCGGTGATAAGGAGCAGCCCGAGTATCCGTTCTTCACCTGGATGGGCATGCTGTTCTCTGCGGGATTTGGTGTAGGGCTCGTATTTTGGGGTGTGGCTGAACCCATGAGCCATTTTTTCAAAACACCGTTCGGCGGCGTCGAAGCACAAGGTGTGGACGCAGCGCGTGTGGCTATGGGCTATTCTTTTTTTCACTGGGGGATTAGTCAGTGGTCCGTATTTGCCCTTGTCGGACTTGTGATCGCGTTTCTTCAGTTCCGTAAGCAGAAGGATGGATTGGTATCTACAGCGCTTGAGCCTGTCACCGGCTCGAAGCGTGGCGTGAAGAATACAATTGATATCCTGGCGGTGATTGCAACGGTCATGGGCATTGCGACTTCCATTGGGCTTGGCGTACTGCAGATGAGCGGCGGTTTGAATACCATCATGGGAGTGAACAACGGCGTCGGGTTGCAGTTAATGATGTTGGGGCTTATTTTTGTAGCCTATATGATCTCGTCGACAACAGGGCTGGATAAAGGGATTAAGTACTTGAGCAACCTGAACCTCGCTGTGGCGCTTATCATGCTATTGTTTGTGTTTGTTGCTGGCCCAACCGTTTTTATCCTGGAGACCTTTACATTGGCGCTTGGGGATTACATTACGAATTTTGTCTCGTACAGTCTACGGCTTCAGCCCTATGCCGAGGGCCAATGGGTACGGGAATGGACCATATTTTACTGGGCTTGGGCGATTGCCTGGTCACCGTATGTAGGAGCCTTCGTGGCGAGGGTATCCAAAGGAAGAACGGTTCGCGAATTCATAGTGGGCGTAATGGTCGTGCCGCCGGTCATTGCCTGTCTGTGGATCGCCGTGTTCGGCGGGACCGCCATCTGGTTTGATCTGCATGAGAACACGGGGATCGCGGCGGCCGTTAATGTGGACGTGACATCCGCGCTGTTTCAGCTCTTTAACCAGCTGCCCTTCTCCATGGTGATGAATGTGCTGGCGATTCTACTCATTCTGACATTCCTGGTGACATCAGCGGATTCGGCGACCTATATCTTATCCAGCATGACCACCTACGGCAGTCTGAACCCTCCTCACATTGCAAAATTCGTGTGGGGCACGCTCATGGCAGCCATTGCTGGTGTCCTGCTGTTTGCGGGCGGGCTGGAAGCTTTGCAGACAGCCTCAATGATTGCGGCTTTGCCGTTTACGGTGCTGCTGCTCCTGCTGGTCATTGCCGTGGTGAAGCTGCTGCGCCGCGAGCCGATTCCGATTCGGAAGTCCGATCTGAAACGGTTCCGCCGTCTGGAGGAAGCGGCCAACCGGGGCAAGAAGTGAAGACAATCAGCGAGGCGGAACGAGGCTTTTTATGACCTGCACAATAAAGAGGGCATCCATGCGGTGCCCTCTTTATTTTGTGAGGAGATAAGCTCGGAAAAGACGGCAACCATAGCCAAACCAGTACGAGCAGAGGAAGGACATGTGCAGGTAATAGGCATACCACGATGGCAGTGCAAGGGATCTAAATAAGCCGTGAATCCAATTGAAACATAGGATGGTCAGGATCACAAAGAGGTATATGGGAGATTGAAGGAGGATTCGTTTCTTGAAGGATCCGGACTTCATGTCGTCACCCGGGGTGTAGGATTGCTCTGCATCTACATACGTTCGATCCAGATAGATATACAGCTCGCCGACAAAGTAACCTGTGAGATACGCTCCCACGATGACGATGTTGATCCAGCCTGCATCCTGTCGAGGCAGCCCGAGGTCGATCAAGAGGTCGAATATCAAGAACTGGCATAGTGAACTGATCGCCATAATGATCCATAGAGGAAATGTTGACCTCCACCGCTTTGCAGCTGAATCGATCGCTTCCTTTGATTTTGCCATAATGCCTCCTTTGTTTACCCAGCTGATTATCCTTATATTACCTTATTTATGAACCCTATGTATGAAATAAAGCGATTCACCGCATACAAAAAAGCCCCTATTACACCGGAAAGAGTGCAATAGGGGCTTAGGCGTTCAGATAAAAGAAAATAACGGTTATTTTTTCTTCAGCAGCAAATATACGAAATACGGCGCGCCGATGATGGCGACCATAATGCCTGCGGCGATGCCGTCGGGATCCACGATGTTGCGTCCGATCGTGTCCGCGAGCAGCAGCAGCCAGCCCCCGATCAATACGGCAATCGGAATGTACATCTGATTCCGCGGGCCGACCAGCGCTTTGGCAATGTGTGGGCCCATGAGTCCGATGAATGTAATCCCGCCCGTAACGGACACCGCGGATGCTGCAAGCGCTACGGCGGCCAGAAGCAGCACGATGCGCTCTTTCTCAATGGATACGCCGACGCCGATGCCCATGGGATCGCTTAATCCCAGCAGATTCATGCGCTGCGCTTTGTACAGGGTGAACGGAATCAGGATAATCAGCCAGGGCAGCAGCGCCACAATGAAGGGCCAATCTGTTCCCCATATCCCGCCCGCCAGCCACTTGGCGATAAAATCGACCTTGGTCCGCTCGGCAGATGATGTGAGCACAATCATAACACCCGAGAGTGCCATGGAGAACCCGACACCGGTAAGCACCAATTTAACGGGCTGCAGTCCTTCGCCTTTTCGGAAAGAGAACAGGTAGATGCCCACGGCCGTTAGCACAGCTCCGATAAATGCCGCCAAGGGCAGCATGTAAATAAAGGAGCCGGCTTCAATCGGGAAGAACAGGAAAAATACGGCCACGCCGACCCCGGCCCCCGAGTTAATGCCGATAATACCGGGATCCGCGAGATCATTCCGGGTAATGCTCTGCAGAATCGCACCGGATAAGGCGAGCGCCATTCCGGCCATCAAAGTAATGAGCATGCGCGGCAGACGCACATCGAAGATAATGAATTTCTCTTTGAAGCTGCCTTGGCCCAACAGGGTTGGAATAATCCGGTCATAGCTAACGGACGAATAACCGAGACCCAGACCAACGATGACAGTAACCACTGTAAGGATCAACAAGACCAGAAATGTAATGCGTTGTTTTCTTAATAACGATGGATGAATCATGACAGTCCCCGCCCTCCTTTGCGTATGATAAACAGGAAGAAGGGCAATCCCATGACGGCGATCAGAGCGGCTACGGGTGTTTCGTAAGGAGCATGCAGCGTTCGGCCCACCGTATCGGCAAACAGCATGAAGATGGCGCCCACCAGAGCGGACATCGGAATGACATGGCGGTAGTCGGTTCCGACGATCCCGCGGACGATATGGGGAATCATCAGGCCGAGGAAGGCCAGATTTCCCACCAATGCCACAGAGGTTCCAGCCAGGAGGACAATCACGACAAACAGGATGCCTTTGATAGCAGCAATGTTCTGTCCCAAACCGACGGCGACTTCTTCACTGAGGCTAAGAATGGTCAGCTGTCTTGATAACACGATGGCAATCATAATTCCAATGAGAATAAACGGAAATATCGTTTGCAGCTGCCCCCATGATGTGCCGATCACACCGCCTGCTGTCCACATGGACACATCCTTGGATATTTTAAAATAAATGCCGATTCCTTCGGCGATGGCGTACAGGAATGCGGATACGGCTGAGCCAGCCAGCACCATCTGCAGGGGAGAGAAGCCGCCTTTTCGCATGGCTCCGATGCCGAAAACCATCACGGCACCGACCGCTGCTCCGATGAAGCAGGCCACCATAATGCCAAAATAATTGGCAGCCGGCAGGAAAGCCAGCGTGAAGGCAAGCGCCGCATTTGCCCCGCTGGTAAGGCCGAGCAGGCCGGGATCCGCCAGCGGATTGCGGGTAATGCCCTGCATGATGGCGCCGGAGACCGCAAGAGCGGCCCCGACCAGAATGGCGGCAACCTCACGGGGCAGCCGAATTTCGCGAAGGAGGGATAATTTCTCGCCCTCCATCGAGGTGGTGAGGGCAAACCACACATCCTTGATGCTGGTTTCAGCTGCGCCGAACACCATCGCAACGACAAACATGCCCATAAATACGATGATGCCCGCAATCAATTTGATGGAAAAAGGAATGGACCGTTTCGTAGGCATTGTCATGGAATCATCTTTTCATCTTAAAGTTGGATATACAATCTAAATAAGTCTGAGCAAGGGCAGCCTATATGCTAGTTGCCCAAAAAGTGTTCCGTAATGAACTCCAGCTGGTACTCCAGCGTGGTGGCATCATTAAAATAAATCCGGTTTCCGTCTGCTTCGTATACGCGGCCATTCTTCACCGCCGGGATTTGCTTATACGTCTCGGTTTGCTGGAAGGACGTATCGGCATCGGCAAATTTGCTCAGAATGACATAGTCGCCGGCATACTCAGGCAGCACTTCCGCAGAAAGGGCATAATAGCCGTCCTTCATTGCCATTTCTTTCACTTTTTCCGGCATTTTCAGCTTCATTTCCTGATACAGGATTTCAGTACCGCGGCCCCAGTTATCGCCGTATACATAAAGCTGTTTATCAAAGCTCTCGATAACGGATACGGTGGCGTCTTCTCCAATTTTGGCACGGATGTCCTCGCCGGCTTTTTGCGCCCGTTGTTTGAAATCGTCGATCCAGGCCTGGGCTTCTTTTTCTTTGTTCACAAGCTTGCCGATTTCAAGATGCTGCGTCAAATAATCGACTTTTCCGTAGGTGAAGGTCACGGTTGGGGCAATCTCTTTCAACTTATCCACGTTCTTGATATTGGACAGGCCAATGATGAGGTCGGGGTCCAGCTCGATGATTTTCTCCAGGCTTTCATCCGTAATTTCTTCGGCATCTTTGATCTTGTCCGCAAATGCGGGATTGGCCTTGGACCAGGAATCAACGCCCACCATGTTGACGCCGAGTGCAAGCAGGTCGCCTACGTAGGAGGACAGCACAACCACGCGCTGCGGATTGGCAGGTACTTCGACGGGTCCGTTCTCGGACTCATATGTAATGGTCCCGGAAGGAGTTTCGCTTTGTTCCGTTTTAGGTGTTTCGGCCGCACCTGCATTGTTGCTGCTTGTCTCCGCAGGCTTGCTGCTGCAAGCACTAAGAATGAGCAGCAGCGCTATAAACGGGATGAGTAGTTTCTTCGTAGTTGTCGTTTTGCTCCGTTTTGAGTACATCCTCTTTTTCCCCTTTTAATAAATTGTATGTGATACAGATCGGTTTTGCCGTGCGTGGATCGCGGCCGATCTCGGCGTCGATATGGAATACTTTCTTTAATACGTCATGTGAAATGACGGCATCCGGATCTCCGGCCTGAATGATATCTCCATCCTTCATCGCGATAATGTAATCTGCGAATCTGGCGGCTTGGTTTAAATCGTGCAGAACCATAACGATGGTACGCTCCTGCTCGATGTTAAGCCTCTCCAGCAGTTCCAGGATCTCAAGCTGATGCGCCATGTCCAGATACGTGGTCGGTTCGTCGAGGAAGATCATTTCGGTCTCCTGAGCAAGTGCCATCGCAATCCACACCCGCTGTCTTTGTCCACCGGATAGAGCATCCACCGAGCGATATTTGTAATCCTGGGTTCCGGTAACCTCCAGCGCCCAGTCAATCACTTCCATATCCTGCTTGGTCAAGCGGCCAAAACCGCGTTGATGAGGATATCGGCCATAGGAGACAAGCTCGCCAACCGTTAAACCGCCCGGTCCTTCGGGGGTTTGGGGCAGAATGGCCAGCTTTTTCGCCAGCAGCTTGGTGTTCATCTTGGCGATTTCTTCTCCATCCAGAATGGCAGCTCCGGACTGGTAAGGAATAATGCGGGTAACAGCCTTCAAAAGAGTGGATTTGCCGCAGCCGTTAGGCCCAATAATGGTTGTGATTCTTTTATCGGGAATATCTACGTTAAGACGATTCAATATCAGATTCTCGCCGTAACCGACGCTTATTCGATCTGTACTTAGGCGAATCATCATTTCACCTCCAGAGTAGTTAGCTATCAAACGATAATGATTCTCAATTTCAACCATAAATATAATGGGGGGCCGCGTCATTGTCAATAAATATCTTAATGGAAATTTTAAATAATATTCATGTTTCAACCGAATAATATCCATATATAGATTGGCTGGGTGTTACATGACTATATATAGGCGAAATTGTGACAATATGAATTTTTTCTAAATGATTGATTGTAAAACGGTGAAAGGCAACGTATACTAATTGATAATGATAATCATTTACGTTACAAGGTGATCACAAACAGCCTTTTAATCTATAGACCGGGAGTGAAATGCATGAGTGGGAAAGCGATATTTGATGTAACGGTTATTGGTGGAGGACCAGCAGGATTATATTCTGCTTTTTATAGTGGACTGCGCGGCATGAAGACCAAGATTATAGAATATCAACCCATGCTTGGCGGGAAGGTTCACGTCTATCCGGAAAAAATGATATGGGACGTCGGCGGGCTGACACCCGTTCCAGGCGCGAAGCTGATCGAGCAGATGGTTCAGCAAGGTCTGACGTTTAATCCCGAAGTGCTGTTAAACGAGAAGGTTGAATCGATCGCCCGCAATGAGGAAGGGCTGTTCGAATTACATACGGCGAATTCCGGCGTGCATTTGTCGAAAACAGTCATCGTGGCGGTTGGAGGAGGCATCCTGAATCCGCAGAAGCTGGATATCGAAGGAGCTGAGCGGTTTGAGGTGTCGAACCTGAACTATACTGTGAAGTCCCTGCAGCATTTCAAAGATAAAACCGTCATTGTGTCCGGCGGAGGAAACTCGGCCGTGGATTGGGCGAACGAGTTGGAGCCTGTGGCGAAGAAGGTGTACCTGGCCTATCGAAAAGGCGAATTATCAGGCCATGAAGCCCAGGTCGAGCAGCTGATGAACAGCAAGGCGATTTGCCATCTCAATACATCGATCACGAAGCTTATTGCTTCGGATAATCATGAGGTGATCGAGCGGGTGGAATTGACCAATAATGAGACGGGGGAGGTTTCCTATCTGGCCGTGGACGAAGTGATCATTAACCATGGCTATGAACGGGATATGTCGCTCTTGGAGAACAGCAAACTCGATATTCATCGGGTGGATGATTACTATATCGCGGGCAACGCAAGCTGCAACTCCTCCATACCGGGATTGTATGCCGCGGGCGACATCCTGCATTTTGAAGGGAAGCTGCACCTGATTGCGGGCGCCTTCCAGGATGCCGCGAACGCGGTGAACAGCGCGAAGCAGTTCATTGAGCCGGATGCCAAAAAGTACGCGATGGTCTCTTCGCATAACGAGATGTTCAAGGAGCGCAATCGCGAATTAGTGAAGCAATTGATCAATTAGCGGACGCGGACATGCGTGTATATGCCATTTAACTATAGAAGAGAAGCAAGGGAATCCCCGCTTCTCTTTTTTGCGTTCTTATTGTTTTTTTATAATCCCTGAGGTAATCAACGGGCCGTAGTTGATCAGCTGCGTCATCATGATCGCCATTTCCCTTGCGGATTTATTCATGCTGGATTCGATCCAGTGTATAACCAAGCCAATATTGGCGGAGGTCATATATGCAATCAGGTAATCGCTCGGAATGATCTGATTCTCGTCCGAGGGAATTCTGAACGCATGCTTAGCAAACATATGCTCTTTCATGAACTCCCTGAATTGCCGAACGAAGGACATGTCCCCATTAGGTCCGACAATGGCCTTGATGAAGTCGGCATGACGCATGAGCTCCTCGAATATTTGTTCTGACGCCGGATAAGGCTCTCCCTTGTCCGCATAGTCCCTGGAATCCCTGGGATCGATATGGACCACGATGTTCTTAATCTTCTGAAGCACCTCTTCTTTGATCTTATCCAGCATATCCGGCACATCCCGATAATGCAGATAGAAGGTACCGCGGTTGATATTTGCACGATTGGCGATATCGGTGACGGTAATCGCGCTTATGTTTTTTTCGTCCATGAGCTCAAACAGAGTTTGCCGCAACAGCTGATTGGTCCGGATTTGCCGGCGATCCGCCTTTTTGGCCAAGGAATTCCCCTCCAGTACAATTTGAACACTTAATCAACAGAATGCTCGTACACTGATGAGTAATGAACACTCCGCTGAAAGCTGATGATTGAACATATTTCTCTCTTCATTATAATTAACGATGTGATCATTAATCAACAGTTTGTTCATTAACAATGAGGAGTGGTAGATATGGGTTTCTTAAGACAAAACATGCTGTGGATCGGCGCATTGGTTGTCATTCTGGTGCTGTCGGTCTTCGGCGTGGCCATGATGGGATCGATCGCGGGAGCGAAGCCGAAGTCGCTGCCCGTTGCCTTGGTCGTCTTGGATCAGCCGGCGGAGTTACCGAACGGCGAACCCCTTGCTGTTGGCGACATGATGAAGGGGATGCTGCAGGGAAACTCACAGCTGCCCATTCAGTGGGAGATCGTCAATTCGGAAGAGGAGGCACGGAAAGGGCTCGACAGCCAGAAGTATTATGGAGCCCTCGTGCTGCCTGAGGACTTAAGCGCAGGCATCTTGTCGCTGCAATCGCCTGCTCCGAAGCCGGCTGTGGTGCAAGTGCTGGTGAACGAGGGGATGAGCACGCAGGCATCCACTGCGGTGAAACAGATGCTCGGGCAAGCGATGAAGATGGTGGGAGCGCAGCTCTCCAACCAGGCATTGACCATGATCAGTATGCAGACGGATATGCTGCCCGTAACAACCGCACAGGCTCTCCTTACCCCGTTTGAGGTTCATGAGGAGGTTGTTCACCCTGTCGGGGTTAACCACGCAAGCGGCAATGCGCCGGGCATGCTGGTACAGATTTTATGGATCGGATGTCTGATCATTAGCGTGTTCTTGTTCCAGGCGCTGCAGAAAGCTGTAGCTGATGGCAGCGGCAGGGGAACCTCGATTGTGCTGCAAGGCGCTGCCGGATTGCTGCTGGCTGGTCTGGCTACCGGTTTCCTGGTATGGATGGCCTCCTCCTGGTATGGCATGGAGTTTACCAACGGGGGCCGTGTTTGGTTGATGCTGTGGCTGGCCGGTTCAACTTTCTTCCTTCTTCAGTCGACCCTGCTCAACTGGATGGGTCTCCCGGCTATGGGGATTTTGGTGCTCCTGATGTTCTTCTCAATGCCGCTTCTCAATATGGCGCCGGAGTTTCTGCCGCAGGCAACACAGGATTGGCTGTACTCGTGGACACCGCTCCGCTTTGCTGCTTCGGCTCTAAGAGATGTGATGTATTTTGACGGGGTTTCCGCATCTTCCGCGAATGCTGCCGTACTATGGTCCATCGCCGGAGGTTTCCTTGTTCTGCTGCTTGCCTCGGTGCTGAAGAAGGGGAGCCTTTCCGATAAAAGAAAGTCGATGACCGCTTCTTAATAGAATAGGCTGGTGAATGGGCAGTGTGGGGTGTGTACCCGCACTGCTTTTTTGCTTTGCTTAAAGCAGGTTGGTACATGTTAGCCGGGAACCTGGAGTAGTGCGTTAGCATCGTGACGGCCCCTCTTTTATTTAGGCGAATAAAATACTATCGTTCTTCAAGATGACAGCCTGTATAATCCTGAATAAGGGAGTGTGAGCGTAAGTTGAAGATTAAAGTGATCATAGCGGACGATAACTCTTTTATCAGGGAAGGTATGAAAATCATTCTGACTACGTTTGATGAGTTCGACGTCGTGGCGACCGTTGAAGACGGCCAGGAAGCGGTGGCCTATTGCGAAGCGCATGAAGTGGATGTGGCGCTGATGGACGTCCGGATGCCGAACCTGAATGGCGTTGAGGCCACGAAACAGCTCACGGAACGCACTCAGACTAAGACACTGATCTTAACGACCTTCGACGACGATGAATACATTACCGATGCGATCCTGAATGGCGCCAAGGGTTATCTGCTGAAGAATAACGACCCGGAACGGATTCGCGATGCAATCAAAACCGTGTACCACGGCCATCATGTGCTGCAGGACGTCGTACTGGATAAAATCAAATCCGGGCTGTCTCCCGGAAAGCCTGACAAGGAAGATAAGGCAGACAAGTTCGACCGGAGTCTATTTACCGAAAGGGAACTGGATATTATGGCGCTCATCGCCAAAGGGCTGGCCAACAAGGAAATCTCGAAGAAGCTGTTTATTTCCGAAGGCACGATTGCCAATCACATCACTTCGGTTCTCAGCAAGACAGGTCTTGAGCATCGAACCCAGATTGCGATTTTTTATCTGACGGGGGAAGTGAATAAGTGAGCGAACGCCGAAACTATGCCGAACTGTGGGTCATCGGGTTCAAAAGCATGCTGTTCCTGTATGTGATCAGCCAGTCGTATGCCTCTGATCTTGCGATGACGCCATGGTATATCCTTGTCGTACTTCTCTACCTGTCCGTGAATGTATCCGTCTATATTTTCAAGAGCCGAAGTATACAGCCGTACCTCATGCTGCTTGCTGTTCTTGTTGTCGCGGCTTCCTCATTCTACATCCATCCGCTGCTCTTCATGCTGCTTCCCGTGAATCTGTACGAGCTGTTGTCCCTTTACGTTCGCAGGAGCTGGATGATCCTGATCTCCCTGCTGGTTCCAGCGCTTATCGTACCTCAGGGGTTTGTAATGGCCTATGTTTCTACATCCGTTCTATCCTATATTTATCTTACGATGCTCAGAACTTTTGTTAACCGAGCCGCATCCTATCAGGAGCAGAACGAGCAGATGCACCGTGAACTGGATCGGTTGACCCAGCGGCTGAGCGAAAATAATGAGTACATCCGGCAGTTTGAATATATGTTCAAGCTGGAAGAGCGAAATCGGCTGTCCCAGGAAATTCATGACAAAATCGGGCATTCCATGACGGGAGCGTTGATTCAGATGGAAGCGGCCAAGCGCTTGATGACAACGAAGCCGGACAAGTCCGCCGAGCTGCTGCAGAATGCTATATCCATCTCCAAAGAAGGCATTGAGAGCATCAGGCAGGTTCTGAAGAACGTAAAGCCTCCGACGGAGCAGCTCGGCATCAACCGAATGCGTTTATTCCTTGAGGAGTTCTCCGCTCAGCACCCGATCAAGACCGTATTAACGCATGAGGGCAATATGGATGTGATTACGCCGCTTCAGTGGAAAATCATTCAGGACAACACCCAGGAAGCGTTAACCAATACGATGAAGTATGCTAATGCAACGGCAGTCTCGTTACATATCGAAGTTCTGGGCACCATGATCAAGGCCAAGATCAGCGACAACGGCAAGGGCATGCAGAAAGTAATCAAGGGTCTTGGAATCATAGGCATGGAGGAGCGAGCCGCGGTCGTGAACGGAACCGTGATCGTGGATGGCTCGAGCGGCTTCTCGGTGACCACTTTAATTCCTTATAGCTAAACCCGGTAAGCGCATTTGGCGGATTAGGGATATCGGGTCAAACAAAACATTTCCCATAAGGGTGAAGATTTGGATCGTCAACAACATGAAGATTCTCATGGGTAAGGATGAACTTGTGCACTATCGCAAGGGCATCCTTTTTTCGTACGATAAATGCAGATCAAGTCCACCGGTTGATGCGTGGATGGAATATGGAGGCGAAAAACGTATGAACGTGCTGGAGATCAAAGGGCTTACGAAGAAGTTTGGGGATTTCATAGCGGTAGATCAGTTGTCGTTGAACATACGGGAAGGCGAGATCTTCGGCTTCCTGGGCGCGAACGGAGCAGGCAAGAGCACAACCATCAATATCATATCGTCGCTCATGCCCATGACCAAGGGAGAGGTTCATGTCCTGGGCAAGGATCTGATGAAGTTTCGAAAGTTCGCGAAGCAGCAGATCGGCATGGTTCCGCAAGAGGTCGCGATATATGAGGATCTGACCGCCTATGAGAATGTTCACTTTTTTGCCGGATTGTATGGACTGAGAGGATCGGAGCTTAGGAGCAGGGCCGAAGAGGCGCTTTCCTTCGTCGGACTTAGTGACAAACATAAAATGTACCCGAAGAGCTTCTCCGGAGGCATGAAGAGACGACTGAATATCGCTTGCGCGATTGCCCACAGACCGAAGCTGATCATCATGGATGAGCCGACCGTCGGCATCGATCCCCAATCGAGGAATTATATTCTGAACTCGGTCAGGAAGCTGAACGAGATGGGCAGTACGATCCTGTACACGAGCCATTATATGGAGGAAGTGGAGGAGCTCTGCACACGGATTGCCATTATCGACCACGGCAAGATCATAGCGGAGGGCACGAAGGCACAGCTGAAGGCCATTATTACGGACCAGAAGGATATCGGGATCGAAGTGCAAACGACCGCCCATCTTGAATCGAGCAAGCTGAAGGAGATTGCAGGCGTCAAATCGGTTGAAGTGAAGGAGAATATCGTGCACATCAGCTCCGACGCAGGAGTCAATAACCTGAATAAAATCATTCAGCAATTCATGGCGCAAGGCATTGAAATTCGTTCCGTTCAAGCGTCCGAGCCGAATTTGGAAACGGTGTTCCTGACGTTGACCGGCCGGAGCCTTCGGGATTAGCGGACTTAGGAAGAAGGAGGTGGAAGTACATGAACGTACTGAGAATCGCGCTGAAGGAGATGAAGATCGTCCGGGAGCCGCGGATGCTGGTATTCATGCTGGCAACCCCGGTGCTGCTCATTCTGATCCTGGGGACGGCGCTTTCGAATGCCTTTAACGGCAGTACCACGATTGGAGACATCCGGGTGTTATACCATAACGACGGTGCAGAACCCGCGCTTACGGAGCAATGGCAGGTTTTCATGCAGGAGGCGGAACGCTCATCGGGCATCGTCTTTGAGCAAGTCGAGGAAGGCATGGACGGAGGGCAGGAAGTGAGAAACAACCGGTACACCGGTTACGTGGAAATGGACGGCCAAGGGATCCGTTATGATGGAAACAGCCGCAGCAGTATGGAGAACGGGATTGTGCAGGGGATGCTGTCCGCATTTACCGACCGGTACCGGCTGTCAGCCGAAGCCGCGAAGATCGATCCGGGATATAAGAGCAAGCCGCTTGTTGATGGTGGAGGGAGCTATGTGCTGGAGTCTTCCATTCAGGGAGCGAGGCAGCCGGGTTCGCTTGATTATTTTTCCATTGCGGTCACCACGATGATCATCCTGTATAGCGCCTTGACGGCAGGCGGACTCATCGATAGTGAGCGAAAGCGAAACACCGCACAGCGCCTATTGGCCTCACCGGTGACGAAAGCCGAGATTTTTGCCGGAAAAATAACGGGCACGCTCGCGATCAATGCCGTATTTGTCATCATCGTTGTGCTGATCAGCAAGTATATGTTCAATGCCTATTGGGGGGAGAACCCCATCATGGTATTCCTGGTTTTGTTCACCGAGATCCTGTTTGCACTCAGCCTCGGGCTCGGCATCAGTTACGTGCTGAAGGGAAATGCAGCCGGAGCTGTCATCATGGTCATTATTCAACTGGCTGCGTTTTTCGGCGGAGGATATACGCCGGTTGCAAGCACAACGGGATTCATGAGGGAGGCCGCAACGTATTCTCCCTTGCATTGGTCCAATGAAGCGCTGCTGCAGCTCATCTATTCAGGCAATGGGTCGGCAGCTATGCACGCGATGATGCTGAATATCGGTTTTTCCATCCTGCTGCTGGCTGTAGCCATGATTTCGATGCGAAGAAGGGAGGGGCTGTAATGATGAAGGATATGCTCTGGCTCATTCGAAAGACGATATTGACCTCGTTGAAGGATTATAAAAATCTGCTGCTCGTTATCGCGCTTCCTATTGTCGGCATTATGCTATCCACCTTAATCTACAAGGGTTCTGGAGAGACTTCCGTTAACATTGGGATCGTGAACCACGATATCGAACAGAAGGTCACGCAAGATACGATCGATTTTGTTGCTCATTTGGAGCATACCGAGGTATCGGTCATTAGGGAATCGGAAGCGGATGACTTGGTTGTGTCGGGTGAGCTGGATGCGGTGCTGATTTTCCCCGAGGGGTTTGCGCAGGGCGTAATTCAGGGGGCACCCGAGCCGGTCCGGATCGAATCGATTAAGGGAGCTCAGGTTACGGGGTATGTCAAATCGTATCTGAACGCGTACGTCCAGAATATTTCATCCATGGGGGTTATGGCGGGTGGCGATGCCGCCGCATTTAACGAATTATACAGCGGTTATCGCAGCTCAACGTTTCAATTGTCCACGACTACGGTTGCGGATCAATCGGCCAATCTTGATATGACCAACCGGACGATCGGTTACTTGGTTGTGTTCATGTTATTCTCCGCCGTGAATTTATCGGCATTGACGATCCGAGATCGTGAGAACCGTACGTACTATAGACTCTTATCGTCGCCTATTACGGCCCGCAGCTACGTCTTCTCGAATGCCATCGTGAACATCGTTTTGATGATGATCCAGATTGCGGCCACCTTGTTCGTCATGACCCGGTTCTTTCATATCGAGCCAGGCATTCCGCTCTGGCAGATGTTTCTGATTCTGTCGCTGTTCGCTCTGGTCGCGGTCAGTTTATCGCAGGTCATTGTCGCGTTCTCGGACAGCACCATGATGGCGAACGGAATCCAGACGATGGTGATCATGCCGACTTCGCTGCTGGCGGGGTGTGTATTCCCGCTATCCGTGATGCCCGAAGCGATTCAGCGAATCGCCGATTTCCTGCCGCAGTATTGGCTGCTCGATACGTTCGGCAAGCTTCAGCAAGGAAGCGGGCTGAACGACGTGATTCTGAATGTTGCGATTCTGCTGGCTTTTGCCTTGGCGTTAACGCTGATTGCTACCTATAAGTTCGCAAGAAATAGAGATACACAGAGCTATGTATAAAACATAAGCAGGACGTCCCTTGTTCTGATTTCCGATAAGGAAACAGTAATCAAAGGGACGCCCTCTCGGTTCTTTCAGAACGTGACCAATCCCATCGCTTTCTTGGCGGCAAGCAGTGTTGGGCCTGCGGTTTCGGAAGCCCGCTTCGCTCCGTCCATCAAGATGCGATCAAGCTCGGAGGAATTCACGATTTGATGGAACCTCTCCTGGATCGGTTGAAGTTTCTCGATGACCACTTCGGCCAATTCCTTCTTGAACGTGCCGTATCCTTGGCCTTCATACCGTTTCTCGATGACGGAGATGGCTTCCTCGGAGAATACCGAATAAATCTCGATCAGATTGCTGACCGCCGGCTTCTGCTCCCAGTCATGCCGGACCTCGCCGTCTGAGTCGGTAACGGCCTTCGAGAATTTCTTGCGGATATCCTCCGGCGTATCCATCATGTGAACGCAGCTGTTTTTGTTCGGATTGCTCTTGCTCATCTTCTTGGATGGATCGTCAAGGCCCATGATGCGGGAGCCAATATCCTGAATGATCGGCTCAGGCACCGTAAACGTGCGGCCATACCGGTTGTTGAAACGCTCGGCCACATCGCGGGTTAGTTCCAGATGCTGCTTCTGGTCGTCACCGACAGGCACATGCGTTGCCTGATAGAGCAGCACATCGGCAGCCATGAGGACGGGATACGTGAAGAGCGCCGAGCTTACCGTTTCTTGACCTTCGGATTTTTCCTTGAATTGGGTCATCCGCTTTAATTCACCAAAGTGCGCCTGCGTCTCCAGCAACCACCCGAGCTCTACATGCGCGGGGACCTGGGATTGCAGAAAGATCGTCGCTTTATCGGGGTCAATGCCCGACGCAATGTACAGAGCTGCAATGTCCCGCGTGCGCTGGTGCAGCTTCTTGGGATCCTGATAGACCGTGATCGCATGCAGATCCGGTACGAAGAAATAGGACTCATACTCATGCTGCAGCTTCACATATTGACGGAGAGCACCTCCATATCCGCCAATATTCAAATCTCCGCTCGGCTTAATGCCTGACAATAATCGCTGCATAACACACCTCCTAATTGTTTTGAGAACAACACAAAAACACCTCATCCCACTATGGGACGAAGTGTAACTCCGCGGTACCACCCGAATTCGACTATACGGTCGCTCTCTAGCATGACGTGGAAATGGGGCAATGCACCATTATTCCTGCCATATCTCCATTATAACGGTGGAGAGCCGTCAAGGCCTACTGCCCCGGCACAGCCGAAAGGTTCGGGTTGAAGCGAGAAGATCCATTCACTTATTCCGGGGTACCGGGCCTCGCACCATTCGCCGGTTCGCTTGGACCTCGAGAGATAAGCTACTATTTCTTCTCATAGCCGTGTGGTATGTTGTTCTTAAATTCATCCGAACTGCTCTGTTCCGATGAGAAGAGAGCAAGATGAATATGATGAGAATCATTACACAGGCGTTAGGGGAATGTCAAGGGGGGTAGAGGAGTTATGATGAAGGATACGGTGATTCTCGCAGATGGATTATCCATACTGTCGCAGTGCAGACGGCTAACGGGGGATGTTTGGCAAGCACACTACGGAGCGGCTGCAATCGCGGGTTATTTTTTTATAAAGGAAAACCACGGGTCCGAGATAATCGAAGAGGCCGTGGCGGCGGAGAATCGAAGGATGATCGACAAGTACTTGCAGCAGGGAACGATGACAGGGGAAAGCATGGACGTGAAAAGCGCAGAGTCAACGATTCTTGCGGCTCTTGACGATACGATCGATGGTCTGCACTGGGTTGGGCACAACGTGATTTATGCAGCAATAAGCCTGGCTGCACTTCATGAGCTGGAAGGAGGTCTCCAGCATGAAGTAACAGATATTGCGGAATTAATCTCCTCTTTCGCGAAGACGATTCCGGGAAGGTCTTGGATCGGATATTCGGCAGCCGAGGTCAAACGTTTGACCCTGGAAAAGGTTGATGGAATACCTGAAATAACGGGCGCCGATCAGCTATCGGCCTTTATTCTGAATGAACTGGCCGCTTATTCGGTGATCTACAGAGCGGAAGCCCATCATGATTTGATAGGGCATATGCTTACCTTCTCACATGCCTTGAACATATTGTACGATCTTGGTCATCGTGCTTATTTCCACAGAGGATTACCCGGTTTGCTTAAAATCGTGAAGGTACTCCGTGCCAGCCGCGAACTGGACGCTGCTCAGCCGATCCGAATTGTGTCACCGGTGGATAGGCTGCCTCTTGCGGAGGCCGCAAGATCGGTGTGGCTTCCGAATCAGCCGGAGTATTGGGCGGTTATAGACGGGGCTTCTATCGACTGGGAGTTTGGCCATCTTTTCAAATTTCCGTTCAGCTTCTATCATCACTGGAACCGTACTTCGGAAGCGCCAGAGAAGGCTTTGGAGAATTTCCGTTATATTGTCCATCCGGCGTAGCCGATCATTTTCCGAAGCGAGGTAACCTTTTTAGTACGAATCGGCACTTAGTTTATGAGACACCGAGAAGGGAGGTTTTAGTGAACGTGTTCCAGTGGATTGAGGAAGCCCGGCGGGGCAGTACGGAGGCCCAGGAAAGCTTGGTCCGGCATTATACCGGCATGGCGCTGGCCGTGGCCTACGATAAATTGCAGGATTCCCATTTAGCGGAGGATGCCGTGCAGGAGGCGTTTACGGAGGCCTTTGTGAATCTGCATAAGCTGCAGGATCCCCGGCGTTTTCCAGGATGGTTCAAAGTGATCGTGGAGCGGCAGTGTTACAGAGACTTGCGCCGCAAGCAATTTCAGACGTTCCCGCTGCATGAGATTGAATTGCCGGTGGGAGATCAGCGAAGCTTGGAGTCGGTCGTGGAAAAGAGAGAGATGATCGGTCAGCTGCATACTACGATAGCGGATTTGCCATCGAACATGCGGATTGCGGTTCAGCTCTATTATTTTCAAGGCTACAGCCTGCGGGAGATCTCGCAATATTTGGATATATCCTTGCCGGCTTTAAAGAAGCGCCTCTTTGATGCCCGGCGGAAGCTGAAGAATACGCTTCATGTAGCCGACTTTGTCTCGGTGTTCACCGATCTGTATGAGGGAGGCAGGCGTATGCTGCATATCGTTAACGGAGATTCAGTAGGGGATAAGCTGAAGCAAGGGAACGTTCAAGGAGATATCCTGGTGTGGAGGGAGATTTATTCGTTTGGTCCGGTCTTCACGAAGATGGACGAGCCGGATCATCGGAGAACAAGAGCTCAGTATCTGGAGCTAACGCTGGGGATTCCGCAGAAGGAATATATCGAGACCTGCGAGTCGCAGGAGAGGAAGCTTGTGGATTTTCAAAAATATGATGAAATCGTGCTCTGGTTTGAGCATGATCTGTTTGACCAGACGATGCTGACCTGCTTGCTGCATTGGTTTAAGGAGCAGTCACTGGGAAATACGAAGCTGAGTCTGCTGTGCATTGGCGCATACCCGGGGATCGAGCTGTTTCGCGGGCTGGGGCAGCTTAGCACAGAGCAGCTCAAGACGTTATCAGGCACATGGCACACGATTGGAGAAGAAGAGCTTATGCTGGGCAGCATGTTGTGGGAAGGCTATGCCTCGGATCTGCCGGAGAAACATCAGCGCATGTTGGAGGTTGATTCCTCGGCACTGCCTTTTGCGAGGGCTGCATTCGAAGCCCATCTGGCACGGCTGCCCTCTGTGAACAATGGACTCGGGATCATCGAGCAGACGACGTTGGAGGCTGTGGCGGGCGGAATCCATAAGCCGTATGAGTTGTTCCGCAAGGTAGGTGACCAACTCCATACACTCGGAATGGGAGATCTGGAGTTCTGGTATTACCTGGCGAAGATGACAGAGGGGCCTGATTCCTTGTTGAATATCGATGATACAGCACAATTTCCGAATTTCAAGCTGGCCGTACCCCGTTTCCAAGATCGGGTGCTCCAAGTGACGAGTCTGGGGGGGGAGGTATTAGCCGGGAAGACCGACTATGCCTGCACGGGAAGGATAGATAAATGGGTAGGAGGCCTGGATGTGCGGGGGAAGGATCCGTCATGTCGCTGGAACCCGGGGCGGAAGTCGGTTGTGCAGATAGCTGAATCCGATTAAACAACAGATACAAGAAAAGGGCGATCCTGCTTGGCGTTGATGCCGGGCATGAATCGCTTCTTTTTAAGATATCAGAAAGTATAAACTTCGGAGGATCTGCGCCTGATATCGCAAGAGAAACTACCGCTAAACGTGGTCTGTCTTCTTTGAGAGTGCGTCGATAGTCGTTGTTCTTATCGTTACAGATGAGAGCCGCCAGTAGCGTCAATCATTTGTCCCGTGACCCAGCGCCCGTCGCTTGATGCGAGAAACGCCACGACATCCGCAATATCCGACGGCTGACCGATTCGGCCAAGCGCGGACATCTCAGCGGCATGCTGCTGCCCTTCTGGCGTATGCAGCCATGCAGCATTCACATCCGTATCCACGATGCCAGGGAGAACCGCATTCACCGTGATCCCGCGTGGACCGAGCAGCTTGGCGAGATGCAGGGTGAACGTATTGACGGCTCCCTTGGTGATGTTGTAAGCCATAATATGCGGGTAGGCGATCCGCGTAACGCCGGAGGAAATGTTGACGATGCGCCCGTCGTCACGCAGGAGCGGCAGGGCCTGTTGGACAAGGAAGAACGGTGCTTTTACATTAACGGCAAGCAGCTCATCGAAGCTTTCCTCGGTCGTCTCTTCAAAGGTGTTGGAGGTTCCGATGCCTGCGTTATTCACCAGAATATCGAAACGGTTGTCCCCCGTTACGCGAACAAGTTCCTCCTCCAGCGAATGAATGAGTCCTTTTGCTCCGTCTACCGATTCCAGTTTGGCGCCTAGGGCGATAGCTCGCCCACCCTGATCTTGTATAGTCTGGACAACCTGATCCGCAGCATCCCGGCGGGTTCCGTAATGGACAACGACCAGAGCCCCTTCTTCCGCTAACCGAAGCGCGATTCCTTTGCCGATGCCTCGGCTTCCGCCTGTAACCAATGCGATTTTGTCTTCTAATCGTTTCATGAAATCCCACTCCTCTTGTTCGATTTAACGCTACTGTACACTCTCCTGTTAAGGGGAGAGTCAAGAGGGCGGTTTAGAATTATTCAAGAGTCTTTCATGAACAAAAAGGACATCCGGAGTTACTGCTTCTTCAAGTATGGATAGAGACTGAGTCGAGGTTCGTTTCGGTAGCCCTCACGGCAAGGAAGGGTTACTCCGCGTTACCTTGCAAGGGGATAAGCAATTCCGCAGGGCGCTTCTTACCATAGATATCTTTATCCGAGGTGAGATAGATCTCGCGGATCGGCTCCGATTCCGATTGAACGAGGCCTTGGGACGAAATCCATGCCTTGAGCTCGGGTATAACGGGGCAGCTATGGATGCACGGATCACAACGATGTACAAGAGATGCGGCAGATATCAGTTGCGGCAGAAAGTCCACACGAACACGCCCATTAGCAGGTATGCCCCTAGTTATGGGGACTGCGACTTCGATATCGGCGATGTCGGCATTCCCGCTGCCGTGGTCATGCCAAAGAATGGTTAGCTGCCTGGCTTCCTCTTCTCCATAAGAGGCAGCGTATTTCGTAATCTCATCCAGCAAGAGACATAGCTGGCTGCGGGGGACTTGGTCACGAATGAAAGCGGCACGCTGGGATGGGACTTCCCGGATAGTGGGGCCACCCGGATTCCCTGCTTCGGATCGTTCCAAGCGCGTCATCCTGCTGTTCACTTCATCCAACTGCAGCTGGAGGCTCCGCATCGCATGCTGAAGCTCCGTCATTTTATCCTCAAGTTTGTTCTTGACGACATCGGTTCCTATATCCTCTTCAAAAAAAGGTTTGAGCTGTTCCAAGGTAAACCCCTGTTTCTTGTAGGCGGTAATCCGCTTAACGGTCAGAAGCTGCTCCTCGGAATAGTAACGGTATCCGCTTTGTTCATCAACATGGGCCGGCTTCAATAGGCCCAGCTCATCATAATATCGCAATGTTTTGATGGAAATGCCGCTGACCTTGGCAAAAGCGCTGATCTTCATCATGCCGGTTACAACCTCCTTTACAATTCGGTCTCTCGTCGATAACGATATCATATCTCGCGCTCCCGCTTGCGTAAAGAACGCAACTTGCCGGATCTGAAGGAGCACTCGGTCCCAAGACCGAGTCTGTTTTCATCCTGGAGCGGGAATTCAGTTCGGCCGAATTACCGTACAATGTGTTCAAAGAAGGTTCAGTGATCCCGCTTAAGAGCAAGAAAGGAGTTAAGGATGATGAACGGTACGCACGAGGATCGCCAGGCGATCCTAACGTTATTCGATTCGCTGTCCAAGGCATGGGGAGAAGGGAATGGCCGGGCTTATGCAGAATGCTTTACGGATGATGCGGATTACGTCACGTTTAGCGGACAGCACTTGAAGGGCCGCCAAGAGATCGATGAGGTTCATCAGAAGCTGTGGGATGGGGTGCTGCGAGACTCCAAGCTGGTTGCGGGACCAACCCCGACGCAGCTGCGTTTCCTAACCCCGGAGCTTGCGATAGCCCAGGCTACGGGAGCGGTGCAGCTCAGATTCCATAAAAAGCCGCCCACCGGCCGCTTTTCCATTAATACCAACGTGCTGGTCAAAGTGAACGGCGAATGGAAGATATCAGCATTTCATAACTGCCGGATTCAGAAGCCAGGCTGGATTCAGCGGATGATGATGCGTTCGAATTCAAAATCAAGCTGACATAAAGATGCGGAGGATGAGCTTTGAAGAAGGGTGCGCTGATCGGAAAAGGCAGGAGTGCAGAGGTCTATGAATGGGGAGAGTCTCAGGCACTAAAGCTGTATTATGAAGGATATCGTCCGGAATGGGTGACATATGAGGCGGAGGTGGGCCGCATCGTTGCGGAAGCGGGCGTGCCTGCCCCTGCCGTCTTTGAGATGGTGGATATCGAGGGACGAACAGGGCTGGTGTATGAACGGGTGACAGGGCCGTCGATGCTGCATCAGGTTCAATCGTCACCGCACAAGCTCATGAAGTGCGCCAGGGAAATGGCACGGCTCCAACATGCGATGCATGGCTGCACAACAACCTTGCTGCCGCCGCAAAAAGAAAGGCTGGAGCATGCGATTCTTGATGCAAGCGGCATCCTGCAAGGAAAGGCGCAGGTTATATGCAAGGTACTGGACTCTTTTCCTGAGGGGGACTCCATCTGTCATGGCGATTTCCACCCGGACAATGTGATCGTGGCGGAGAGCGGATGCCGGGCGATCGATTGGAATAACGCCACGATTGGTGACCCTCTATGCGACGTCGCCAGAACATCGCTGATGTTCCAATCGCCGTTTAACCCGGATGATCAGCCAGGCATCCTGGTGCTTCCGCTTCGGATGGCCCGCATGCTGTGGAATAAAGTATACCTGAACGAGTACTGCCGATTATCCCATGCGAAGCTGGAGGATATCGACCGCTGGATGCTGCCGGTAGCGGCAGCCAGGCTGAGAGAGGATGTCCCTGGTGAAAGAGCATGGCTGCTGGGTCTAATTGATGATCGGCTGCGTGTATATGTTTAATGGAGATTAGGGCTCACAAGATATTGTACTTCCTGGGCTTCCGCAGGCGGGATTGACTGTCATCGAGCAGGAGATCAGGCGCTTGGAGCGGAGGATGAAATAGCGGGAGGCAACAGGAGAGATAAGTAGAGCGCTATGCAGGAGTACCTTTTACCAAAGTCGCCGGGAAATCTCAAACTTCTAGTTTCAATACGGAACGGGAAGTATAAGGATAGATAGACGACGAAGCAGAAGGTGGGAATGCCTCATGAGCAAATGGAAGGAAAATACGCAAGTTAGCCGTTATGCAGGCATCAGCATTTTATTGGGCGGGGCGCTGTTTGTTACGGCTACGCTGATGCACCCGCCGGCTACGGATCCGTGGGCGGGTCATCATGTTATTTCGATGATTCCGGACATGCTGATTTATTGGCAATGGGATCACAGCCTGATGCTGGCAGCTATATTATTATGGCTTGGCGGTCTGTCTCTCGGCGAGACTGTGGCTGGTAAACGGCCTTCAGCGATGATGGCTGCCCGCTTGTTCATTGCGGCGATGACGATATGGGTAATCGTACTTGCGATGGAGTTAACCGTTCTCCCCGTGCTGGCCGAGGAATGGGGCTCGGTTCAAGACCCGGGAACGGCCGCCTTGGGTGTCGGGTTATTTGCCTTCGGTATTATGGCCGGGGATTTTGCCATGATGCTGGCCTGGATCGGAATAAGCCTGCTTAGCATTGCGCTGCTCTCTGAAGAAACTGTGAAACCGGTCATGGCATGGATAGGCATAGCAGCAGGGTTGTGGGGAGCGCTTGGCATACCTGCAGCACTGCTGCTTCCGAAACTCAGCGTTATCATCTATCCGATCACCTCAGGTCCGGTGTTTATATGGACACTGATATTTGGCGTTTACATGGTAATGGGACGAAAAACATAAAAAGCAGGAGACCTATAGGTTGCCTGCTTTTTTGCGAATCGGTACGATCGTCCAATAGGTGCCGCATCTCCACAACCATTCGAGGGGTCCGTATTGGAACCAACGCATCCACAGATTGCTGGCTATGATCTGACAGACCACAATCCCAAGGGAAACGAGCGTAGATACGACATAAGTCGTCGGTGTGGTGTTCAGTATTAAGCGCTGAATACCTACCAGAAAGACGGTTTGCCCAATGTAGTTGGTAAGCGCTAAGCGCCCGTATGCCTGTAACGGATACAGCATCTTCGCACCTGCGCGGGTACGCCCAAGCATTAAGAGAGAGCTTAAATAAAATACGGATACGAGAGGGCCAGTCGCCACCCCGATATGTGCCAGAGTGAAGGTCGCTTCCATGGTTGGTGATGGCGGCACGCCTTCTGCCTCGAATAAAAAGGAAGGCATAGGCTCGGAAGGTGCCCCGCCACATGGCGCCGATGGCCAAAATCGTTCCTAACAGAGACAGTGCCCAAATCACGTGTAACGATCGTAATCTTAATCCATCGTTGATCGCATCGAGTAATCGATATTGGCCTGCAGCTAGACCTAATATGATCAGGAAAGGGATGGTGAGGAGTTTGACGCCCATAACGGCCGCTATCACAAACCCCGCCAAACCAATGCTAAGATTAACCCTTCGCGGTGCCCAATAGAGAGGGAGCGCAATCAGACCAACAACTGCATAATAGAATAATGCCTCGCCCGATTGATATAACTGATGTATGACGCCGATCAGAACCAGAATGACTAACCGGCGAATATACAGCCGAAGTCTTGGCTTTCCACCCGTTGCAGCGCTTCGGGATAGAAACATGTAGAATCCAAGTCCGAACAGGAACGTGAAGATCGTATAGAATCGGGCTTCCACGAAAAAGTTAAGCCCTCGCTGCAGCCAAAAATCAGCCGTGCTCTCCGGGGTGCTGATGAGCCAAAGCGCCAGCACATTAAGAACGGCAGACCCAGGAGGGCAAATCCTCTGAATTGGTCTAAAAAATGTAATCGTCCATTTCCAATGGCTGGCCGGTGCTGAGTCGCTGTGTCTTTTGGACCTGTATGCATGCTCACACCATCATCCCATTAACGGATTTAATATAACGGGCTCTGGCGATCAGGAAATAAATCATTTGGGCGGCCAAGAATGCCGATGAGGCTGCCAATACAGGTCCGTTTACATTCGGAACATCCAGGTATCCGAGAATCGGGTCGAGCACGACTAAGGACTGCAGGGCTGCAACCAGAATGGGGATAAAGAACAGCACGGCAATCTGAATCGTTGCGGAGATGTTCATCTCCCGGGCGCTGAGTCCGATCTTGGACAGGGAACGGTACATCGCCTGGTCCGCCGAAAGCTCCGTATGCAGCTTGAAATACAGGAAGCTTGCGGCTGAGATCGAGAAGATTAAGGCGACAAACACACCGATAAAGCTGAATAACGAAAAGCCCTGTTTATTGGTGTAATAGTTCTCCGCTCTGGATTCTATATAACCTTCACTGATTGCACTTCCGTTCCATTCCGACAGCTCAAGGCCGAGCCTGGTTTCAGGATCATCCTTCTGGGGGAGTCCTTGGGAATCGGGAAGAATAAACGGGTACGTATGATTCACACTGATTCTATCTGCTTTATTCCCGCCCCTTAGCTCTTCAAACATGGTGTCCGTAACGACCAGCAATCTGCCGCTATATACCAAAGCCGCAATCCGGTCTGTGCGGTTCTCCAAGCTGAAAGAGTAGGGTTGACCGGATAATTCGATATCCGCTTCCGTTAGCTTCCCTTTACTCTTCTTCGCTGCATTCGGGGTTTCCGCCAATAAGGCTTCATTCTCGCCGAGTGTCCCAGCCGGCTTGGTATTCATCATGGCAGCTAAACGGTCGTATTGGGATTGCGGCACGATGTGTAAGGAGTCCTCCCCATTCGCTGACAAGCGGTAGTAGATGGTCTCGACCTCCGCCCGTTTATACTCCAGCCCTTCTGTCTGCAGACGATTCTCAACCAGGGCCAACTCTTCCTGCACCTTCGTCTCGTCGGCATTGCTATAGTAGCTGTAACTAAGCGCGTACGGGTTATCCAAATATACCGATCGGATCGATTGCTGCATGGCCAGTACAAAACCGGTGCTCATGGAAGCCAGCGCAACCACAACCGTGACGAGAAACAGCATGCGGGCATTATCCTTGATCTTGTAACTCATCTCGGAAATCCACAGCAGGTTCGTTCCTTTCCAGGTGGCCCTACGATTTCGCTGCAGCATTCGGACAATCCACACGGATAGCTGGGAGTAGAAGAAATACGTGCCCATAATTCCGGATACCGCAGCGATCATCAGTCCCGTAGGGTCTAACTCTTTGACGCGAAGGACGGTGAAGCCGATGGTAAGCAGTACCACGCCCAAGAGGGCCAGGAATAGATTGGCTTTTGGTTCGGTTTTCGGTTTGCTGGTGCCTTTGAGAAGCTCTAGGACTTGATTCTTCCGGATAAACAACAAGGTGAAGAGCGAGATGACAAGAAACAGCGCAGTGAAAGCACCGGCTGTCAGCAGCATGGCTTTGACCGGCCAATAGAACGGCAGCTCGTCCATATCGATTACTTTGGTGCTGATGAGAAGGAATACCTTGGATAACAGCATTCCACTGGCGATGCCCGTTACGATGGCAATGGCGCCAATCAGAATATTCTCCAGGAAGATCAACCAATTGATCTGTTTGGCTTCGGCTCCGAGAATCGTCAATATGCCAAATTCCCGGTTCCGCGACTTCAGAAAGACGCTGATCGAATACAGCACGAATAAGAACGCAAACACATACACGATCACGGTGGCAATTGTCATTCCTGTACGGGTCATGGCCCCCATAGGCGAATTCTCGATAGCCGGATGATAAATGAATACCGCATACGTAAAGAAAATCATGACCATGAACGAGCTGCTAAGCAGATAAGCGAAATATTGACGTGCGTTACGCCGGACGTTGTTAAACGCGAATTGAGGAAAGCTCACTTGTATTCCCTCCCCAGAACGATAGCGTATCGATGATTTTTTGGAAAAAGGTCTGCCGGTTCTCTCCGCGGTGAATATCGGCGGCAAGTTTGCCATCTTTAATAAAAACGATGCGGTTGCAATAGCTTGCGGCCAGAGGATCATGCGTAACCAGCATTAATGTGGTTCGGTCCCGTTCATTAATCTCGGCGAGCGACTCCATTACGATCCGGGAGGAGTTTGAATCGAGTGCGCCTGTAGGCTCATCCGCAAGCAGCAACAGAGGCGCTCCGATGATAGCCCTGGCAATCGCGGTGCGCTGTCGTTGACCTCCCGAAATTTCGTACACGCGTTTATTCAGAATTTCGCGGATGCCAAGCCGTGAAGCGGTTTGCTGCAGCAGTGAATCCATGTCCTTTAGCGGACGGCGGTCCAGCGTAAGCGGAAGCACGATATTCTCGGCAACCGTTAACGTATCGAGCAGATTGAAGTCTTGAAATACAAAACCGAGCTGTCTGCGGCGGAAGTGAGCAAGCTCGCTTTTTTTCATGGTATAAGGATTTTTACCTCCGATCTTGACCTCGCCCGAGCTTGGACGATCGATGGTGGATACCATGTTCAGCAGGGTGGTTTTACCGCTGCCTGAAGGACCCATGATGCCGACGAATTCTCCTTCTTTGATGGTGAGATGAATATCGGTAAGAGCTTGTGTCGCCACTTTGCCCGCATATACTTTGTTTAATGCTTTTACTTCAAGAATATCCATAAACTCAGAAGCTCCTTTCTGTATACCTTATTAGTGTGCGAGTTCAAAAAGTCGGATTTTCAGCACCGAAGCTAATGCTTCCGAAGTGCGTTTTTTCAAAACGCTTTAGGTTAGATGAAGCTAGGGAGTGAGGAGCGGAGCTACACGTTTTCGCAGAAAACGCCTTCGAAAGCATCTGCTGTTTTGGGTACGTGAGCATCGGAAGGCCCGGCTAAATTCAAGATTCGATGCCGAGTTACTTCTTGACTCCCTTCGTGATCAAAAGACGACTTTTTGAACAACATCTTAGTGTAACCTAACTTTATCGTATACTGACCTAACCTTGCTATGGATTTAGGTGAAACGGAGCTTACATCTGCCATAAGGTTATGTTCGTATATTTTGTTCGCATCTTGAGGATATCGGCGTGAAGTTTGTGGTCATTCCCCCAATACAAAGATGACACACCTAAGGTTTAGATGTGTCTTGGTTTTCGGCTCTGCGCATCGTCAATGTAACGGTGGTTCCCTCACCGAGCGTGGATTCCAACTCAACGGAGTGATCCAGCTTATGGGCGATTTCACGGACAAGATACAGGCCCATGCCGGTGGATTCATGATATTGTCGACCGCGCTCTCCGGTGAAGTAGGGATGGAACACCCGGTTAATGTCCTCCGGCGCAATGCCGATCCCCTCATCGCGGATATGAAGTTTGATGTGTTTCCCTGCTGCTTCTGCGGTGAATTGAATCTTCTTGCCGGGGCTGCCGGAATAGTTCACGGCGTTCGTCAGAATTTGACCCAGCATAAATCGAAACCATTTGGCATCCGTATAGACGGAGATCCGATCATCGATTTGGAACACCGGCGTAATCCCCTTACGAATGAACAGCTTGCGGTTCTCGACCACGGATTCGCTTACCGCAGCACGGAGTTCAATGGCTTCTACTGCGAAGTCCTGCTCGAACCGGTCCAGGCGTGCGGTATACAGCACCATTTCGAGGCCTTTGCGTATTCGTTCAAGCTCCTCCCGAATATGCTCGGCGGGTGCCTCTTCGACTTCATCAAGCGTCAGTTGAATCACCGATAGCGGGGTCTTCATCTGATGTACCCAGCGGTTGACGAAAGCCAGATGCTGGTCGGTTTGGCTTTGATGCCGATGCAGTTGTTCGCGATATAAGCGCTCATCATGGCCGATTCGCTCGTGTATCGCTTCCGGCAGTGGCGCTTCACCCAGGGGAGGGTTTGAAAATTCATTCTCCGAGAGCTCCTCTGTAGAAAGCTCTTGGTACATCGTGCGATGGGACAGATACCGGTATGCAAGATAGAGAAGTAGCACGACACTGCTCAACAGCACACCGTATAGTACGACAGTAAAGGGCCTGCCTTCACCGGTAAGCCAGTACAGCAGGGGGACAAGCAGCATTTGAATGGTAAAAAACAGGATGAGCGGGAGGTGCTCCCGCAAGAAGAGCTTCATAGCGGAGGCTCCATGTCTGTCATGAACCGATAGCCTGCCCCCCGGACGGTTTCGATGAGATCTCCGGCGCCCAGCTCGCGAAGCTTGCGGCGAACCCTCGTAATATAAACATTCAACGTATTGTCGTCAATGAAGTGCTGATCTTCCCACATCAGGTCCAGGAGCCGCTCGCGGCTGACCACGCGGCCGTCTTTTTCCATGAGCATCGTCAGCAGGGCAGCTTCCTTCTGGGTTAGCTCGGCCGACCGGTCCCCATAGGTCACGAGGAATCGCTCGGGATACAGGAGGAGACCGGCGTTTTCAACGGTATGCTCCTCCTCCTGACCGGAGGCATAGGCACCGACCGCGCGGCGCAGGTGGCTGCGGACTTTGGCCAGAACAAGCTCCATGTCAAACGGCTTCGTAATATAATCGTCGGCCCCGTTTTCGAGCGCCATGATCTGGTCCATGCCGCTGTCGCGTGCCGAGATGAAGATGATCGGGCAGTGCGATTGGGTACGGATTTGCCTGCACCAATAGAACCCGTCGAATTTCGGCAGATTGACGTCCAGCAGAACCAGATCCGGCTTCGTATCCGCAAAAATGTCCATCACGCGGCTGAAGTCTTCGGTGATCCGTACGTTGAAATCATATTTGGAGATAGCCGATCTTAATTTATCCGCGATTCGTTCATCGTCTTCCACAATCAGGATGGTATACACGGTTCCAGCTCCTTTTAACTCCTAAACTACATTATGTACTTACTATACCGAATTGGAGAGGGCGTTGGAAATCTAAAGGTTCATGATTCTGAACGGAAGGTAACCCGTTGTACGATCCCAAATTAACCTTTGCCCAGGCCCGTGCATAAGATGTAGTCACATCAAACCTGCTGCCTGGAAAGGGCGTGACTTCATATGGGGATTCATTTAACCGCGATTCACTGGGTATATCTGGCGTTTATCGTCCTGATCATGACACTGTTGATTCGGCGGCGTGATACGGCGCTTGTCTGTATTACCGGAATATTTGCGCTTGGCCTTCTGGCAACGGAAACGCTGAGCGGCTCGGTCTCCGGCGTGTTTCATTCATTCATCTATGCGACCAAAGAGCTGATGGGCACCATCATGATTATATCCATCATCGTTGCGATGAGCCGGGTCTTGATCAAGACGGGGATCAACGAGACGATGGTGGCTCCGCTAACCCGTTTTCTGCGCACTCCCGCGATGGCTTACTGGGGCATCGGAATCATTATGATGGTAACGTCCTTTTTCTTCTGGCCGTCACCGGCAGTTGCGTTAATTGGTGCGGTCCTGCTCCCTGTGGCTATTCGTGTGGGTTTGCCGGCCCTCGGTGCAGCGGTGGCGATGAATCTGTTCGGGCACGGCATTGCGCTATCGGGAGATTATATTATCCAGGGTGCGCCTAAATTAACCGCGGATGCAGCTGGACTGCCTGTATCCAGTGTCATGGCTGCCAGTGTGCCGCTCGTGATCGTGATGGGACTTGTGACAACCGTGGCGGCATTCTGGATGATGCGCAAAGATCAGCGGAACGGCAGCTGGAGAGATGGACTGGTAACCATTAAAAGCACGGGAGACACGCTCACCACGCGTACCGAAGAGGACGATGCTGTTGCGGCGATATCCCCGGCAATGAAAAAATGGTTGGCTATCGCCATTCTGCTGTTGTTCGCGGCAGACGTTGTCGCCATGTTCTTCCTGAAGCTGCAAGGCGGGGATGCAACGGCCTTGGTCGGCGGCACAGCCGTCCTGATCCTCAGTGTCATTGCCCTGGTAGCTCATCGTAACCGGGGATTGGAGAAGGTCACCTCGTATTTGATCGAAGGTTTTATGTTTGGATTCAAGGTGTTTGGTCCTGTCATTCCCATCGCGGCGTTCTTCTATCTGGGGGATGCGGCGTTTACCGATTTGTTCGGTAACGTGCTTCCGGAAGCGTCCCATGGAATCGTGAACGACCTGGGGGTTGCCCTGGCGAATGCGGTGCCGCTGAACGGTGCGGTGGGTGCGGTGACATTGACGATCACCGGGGCGATTACGGGTCTTGACGGTTCCGGCTTCTCGGGCATCTCCCTTGCCGGCTCGATCGCGCAGTTGTTTGCTACGGCCATTGGCGCAGATGCGGCTACGCTGACAGCACTTGGGCAGGTTTCGGCAATCTGGGTAGGCGGCGGCACACTCATCCCGTGGGCATTGATCCCGGCCGCCGCCATCTGCGGGGTCAGCCCGTTCGAGCTGGCAAGACGGAATCTGAAGCCGGTGCTGCTGGGTCTTGCCGTTACTACCATGGTGGCAATGTTTCTGCTGTAATCAACAGCAAAAACTTAAAGAGCGCTGACCGTATCGTCAGCGCTCGTTTAATCCGTTGAAGAACCGAAGTCCGTGATGTTCATGTTGACTTCATACGTAATCGGGACATGGCTAAAGGTTTCATCCCAGTCCGACTTAAATTTCTTCCACAATCTTGGATGTTTGATACGGAGCTCGTCGCCAAAGCCTCCGACGTCCACATGGTAGACATGCTGCATTTTGTCCAGCACCTGTTCGATCTGTTTACGGGCCTCCTCTTCGAACTGCTTCTCTATCTCTTTGATGTATTGCCCCGATGAGGGGATTTCCGGAAAGCTCCAGTCCTCGATTAATCTGCCTTCGGAATGGATCTTGATATGAAATGAAATTTCATCTCCCTGAACCTTGGGGATGATGGTACTGTGGGAATTCTTGGGTTCATAAGTTATGGTATGCCCGGTTTTTGCCGCATACGTCTTCAACGCCCCTCCCTTCACGTCTGCCGTAATCCAGGATAAGCCTTCAATGTCATATTGGCTTAATTCACCGATCCATTTCTTGGTCTTGCCTTTGAAAATGGCGGCTCCCGAGAATTTATGCTCGCTTTGAGCGGTAACGACATTTTGTAACAGGAAGCTCTCCCCGGATTGCATGGCGCTGTCAAGCTTAACGAGTGTCACGGGGGGGATGATTTTATTGGAGCGATACCGGTTATCCACGAGTCCCGTTAAGTAGAAGGCAGGGATCTCCCCGGGTTCAGTGGAGCTTAACGCTTCGAGCGCGCTTCGGTGGCTTACCACCACTAGGCAGCTGGGGCGGATATCATTATCGCGGAGAATGAAGTCGAATACCTGCTCGAGACTGTACCTTCTTGCCAATTCGCTTGAAATCACGATGACTTTCAGATGGTGGCCAATAAGCGGGCGGTCTCTACGCAAAGCGAACTGGCGAAATATTTGGAGAATAGAATCCCCTGTCAATTGTTCATTCAGGTAAGCCTTGCTTGGTGATGACGAACCGCCCCCCCCTTGTTTTTCGGTTTTCCCGGTAATGGGCGGGACGATCTGAACCGTTGCTGTCAGCACCTTCTTTTTTGGATAGGCTGCTCCTTGTTTATTGATATCCCGTTCGAATTGGGATTCCTTGGCTGTGTCCAGGCCCAATCCGACATAAACACTGACATCCTCAATCTCCTTGCTGCTCCAGCAGCCGGTAGTCAGAAGCAGCAGGATGCTGGCGGTCAATATCGACGTAAATCTTGTATAGGAGTTCATTTCGGCTTCACACCTTTCTTACGGGCGATGCTGATCAGAAGCAAGAGTAATGGTAAAGCGCCAAATAGATAGATAGAGGCATTGCCTACGATATCTCCCAGCTTGAATGTTTCCGATACGTCTTTCGGAATCATTGCGATGAGGAAGATGACAGGGAGCAGAATAAAGAGAAAGGGCCGTATTTTCGTCTTAAGCAGCTGGGACCATCCAAGCGAGGCTGCGTAATGCGTGACCGCAAAGGTCGAGAAAATTTGCATGATCCAGATGACAAGCAGTAGGGACTCAAAACGCTCGAATATCAGTCCCTGCATTTCAAAGCTCCGCATTAAGTCCAGTGTCGGCCATGTTCTTGTCTTAACTCCGTTTATGGACAGCCCGCCAATAACCATAATGACGGTGATTAAATAGATGACCAGGGGAACCGTAATGCCAACGACCATGGCTTTGGTACCTTTTTTGGGAGACTTCATAAACGCCATGGCAACAAACATGATCTCGTAACCCGTAAAAGATAGCAAAGATGGTTTTAACCCCCGAATCACGGGCATAAACCCTGAGCCGAGTACCGGCCTTAAATTTTTGATATCAAAAATATTGCTGCTCAGCAGGATCGCTATGAGGAAAAACACCAGCGTAATCGGCAGAATGATCTCGCAAATTCTGGCGATACTGTTGATCCCCCCGGTGGTCAAATACAGACCGATCCACATAAAGGTCATCACGATGGCCCAAACGGGCGTGCCTTCCAGCAGATATAACCCGGTTACCTCCGCCATTATCCGGATCTCAAAAGCGGCAATGGTAATGAAATAACCAATAAACAGCAGACCTAAAACAAAAGCCAGCCATTTCCCGGTGATCTCAGGTACAAATTGAAACCACGTTTTCCCTTGGAATCTTCGGCATAACGCCACGACGATCAATCCTGCCAACAGGATGAACAAACCGGAGATGAGAATCGAGATCCACACATCCGGCGTTTTGGCGGCCTCCACCGTCGTTCTGGGAAGCGTCAGGATACCGGCACCCAGCATGTAGTTAATGATCATGACGGCGGCTTGGGATGTGGTGATCTGGTCATGGGCGCTGTTATTTGTGCTGCTCATGGTCTTAGCCTCATTTCGTGCATAGAATGATTAATTTCTGCGGTCAGGGTCCTTCGGGTTTAACATTTGAGGTCGTTTCTTCATCACTTTCAGCGGGAACCGAATGAGGAAGTCCTTCAAGTCATTGATCCCGTAAGGCACCATTGGACTTGCATAAGGTACGCCGAAACTCTTCAGTATGACCAAATGACTGCAGAGAAGAAGGAAGAACATCACAACGCCAAACAGCCCAAGCACTGCCGCAAAGAACATCGCGGTAAACCGAAGAACGCGCAGTGTAATTCCGGCACTGTAGACCGGGATCGTGAAGGAAGAAATAGCGGTCACGGCCACGACAATAACGAGAAACGGACTGACAATCCCTGCTTGTACGGCAGCATCGCCAATAATCAGACCGCCTACGATGCCCATCGCAGGCCCGATGGGTTTCGGCAGCCGGATCCCGGCCTCCCGTAATATTTCAATGGCGATTTCCATGATGAGCGCTTCGATGATCGAGGGGAAGGGCACACCCTGCCTGGTCTCGATAATGGTCAGCGCTAACTTGGTCGGAATCAGCCCGGGATGAAACGAAATAAACGAAATGTACAGTGCGGGAGCAAGAAGCGCCAGGAGGGCAGAGAGAAACCGCAATAAGCGGACAAAGGAGCCCGAGATCCATCGCTCGTAATAATCCTCCGGCGACTGCAGCAGCATGCTGAACGTGACAGGCACGATTAGCGCATAGGGCGTGCCGTCAAGAAGAATAGCCACCCGCCCCTCCAGCAAAGCGCCGATGACCCTATCCGGTCTCTCAGTATTTTGTATTTGCTGAAAAGGACTCATGACGTTTTCTTCAATTAATTGCTCGATATATCCCGATTCAAGAGGGTCGTCGATTTCAAGTTTCTGGATGCGCGCAACGACTTCATCAACCAGATTGGGGTCGGCGATATCTTTCATATAGGCGATGATCAGATCTTTTTTCACCCGGTTTCCTACCTCGAAACGGGTGAGCTGAAGACTTTCGTTCTTTCCGTGAAGCCTAAGCATGCCTGTATTGTCTGACAGTCTTTCGGTAAATCCGATACGGGGACCTCGAAGAAGGGCTTCGGATAGAGGCTCCTCCAGATTTCGACTCTTCCCCTTGGCTGAACCAACGAGAAAGGCTCCTTGCATTCCATCTACCAACAAACCGGGGGTACCTGCAAGAACAGTTTGTACGAGCTCCAATAATTCACCGACATGTTTGATCTCGCTTACAGGTAGCATCTGGCTGCTGATATAGGCTTTGATGGTATCGCTTGAATGATTGAAGTTTTCCTGTTCCGTCTCCGGAACCCCCTCCAACATGAGGGGTCTTATGAGATGGGTGTCGATAAGGTCGCTATCTAGTAATCCGTCGACAAAAACGATGGCTGCCCGCGTTCCCGTGCCCCGGATCGTAAATTCCCTGAACTCTACGTCCGCGTTGTTACCGATTGCTTTACGGACGGATGTTAAATCCGTATCGTAAAGCCCTGTAATAAGAACTTGCGGCGAGACACTATCCTCCCTCTTGGGGGGAGAAGGCTCGCTCGGCTTGAGGGAGTAACTCGTATTAATAGATTTCCGAAGCCCCTTGGTTAACGCCAGCAAGAGGATGGGTACCAGTACGAGTAGCAAGGCCTGAACCCAAATGGTCCACTTCGGAATATAGGTTACAATGACTGACCACAACGAAAATCACCCCACGATTCTATAGCAATAGGCCATAATGTAGATCAACTGTATTATTACCCGGGGCGATTTTGAAAATTCCTGTTATTTCAATATTAGAGAAGGAGCCCCACGGTATGGGTGTTTCAATCATTTTACGGTTAACAGATTCCGCTTAAGACGGTACTTTAAATGCGCTAAACGAAAAAGGGGCATCCGAGACAGGTCAAGAATCGGCCTGGTCGGGATGTCCCTTGTGCAATCGATATACAATTATTTGTTTCTTTAATGCCGTTACTTTTTCGATATCGAGAACGGCAGTTCTTCGGCGCTATAAGCACGGTAGCTTGGAGCAAGCCCGAGACGGAAATCGAGGGACTTGCCTGCCAGAATATCCTCATGCGTAATGTATAGCTTGGTGTAATCCTGTCCCTCTAATTGGACGTTCGCCACGAAATTGGACTGTGAATTGTTGTTGTCGGTATGAATCAGCATCTGTTTGCCGCTTGGCAGCTCAATGCTCACGCTGTCGAATAGCGGGATGCCGAGAACATATTCATTGCTGCCCGGACATACCGGATAGAAGCCCATGGAACTGAACACATACCATCCGGACATGCTGCCGTTATCCTCGTCGCCCGGGAATCCGTCAAAGCCGCTGTTGAACAGGTTCGACATCAGCTGTTTGAGGACAACCTGGGACGATGCGGGCTGCCCGACATAGTTGAACAGATAAGGAATATGGAAGCTCGGCTGGTTGGATATCGCCAGCTGACCATAATCGATGGCGGCCATCTCACTCATCTCATGAATTTCAAAGCCATAGCCCCGCACGTCGAAGTCCGGTGCTTTATTGCACAATTCGGTGATTTTGTCGAAAAAGCGCTCCTTCGAACCGTACGCTTCGATCAAGCCCTGGAAATCCTGGAATACCGCAAAGCTGGTCTGCCAGGCGCTTCCTTCGGCATAATCGAGGCCCCAGCTCGTATCGTTGAAATCCGGACGGAACTGGCCGTTCTGATCTTTTGCTCGCATGAACCCGTTTTCCGCATCGAAGATATTCTTGTAGTTGAGCGCGCTTTGTCTGTACTGTTCGGCTACATCCGACCGGCCCAAGACATCGGCCACGCGGCTGATGCAGTAGTCGCTGTATGCGTAATCCAGCGTGTGGTTCACGCTCTCGTGATAGCTGCTCGGAACGTAACCGTACTTGATGTAGTCCAGCGTTCCTTGACGTCCATAGCAATTCTGTCCGCTCTGCGTGGTGGCTGCGGTCAGCATGGCCTCCAGCAGTTCCGGCAGCAGATGCTTGGCCAATCCCTTAGCCGCCGCATCCGCAATAACGGCGTCAATAAGCGTGCCCGGCATCAGTCCGCGCTCATCCGGGGACAGCCATTTCGGCAGGAAGCCGGTCTCGCGGTAGGAATTCAGGAATCCTTCCAGCATTTCCTCATATTCCTTCGGCGCGATGATGGAATAGAGCGGATATACGGTTTTGTAAGTATCCCAGAAGCCGTTATTGGTATAGAGAACGCCTTTTTTGACGGATCGGGAGGTTGTATCGTAATGAACCGGCTCCATATTGGCATCAAGCTCATAGAACTTCTGCGGGAACAGGAACATGCGGTACAGGCAAGTATAGAAGGTGCGCATATATTCTTCATTCGAGTGAGCGACCCGGATTTTATTCAGGTAATGATTCCAGGCTTGTGCCGCCATTTCCTTCTGCTCATCCAGGGATGTGTTCAGTTCGCGTGCAAGGTTAAGCTCCGCTTGCTCCAAGCTGATGAAAGAGGTCGCCAGCTTAACGTCCAGCGTGCCCCTTTCGCAGTCATTGAAGCGAATGACGACATGCTGGTCCACATTGCCAAAAGCAACCTCAGGGAAGAACTGGCCTTCGGCGTCGTAATAACCTGTCGTGGAGAGATCCATGTCCTTGCTGAAGCTCATGGCCACGTACATACGGAATCCTTTATCGTGACAGTCTGCGAAGTTGCTGACATAGCCGGTTATCCTGCGCTGGGCTGCATCCAGTCGGAACTCGCTTTTGTTATGAACGTTCAGCACGAAGCCTGCCTGCTGCCCGGAATTGTATTTGATGCGCATTGCCGCACCATAGGTGCTGGGCACCACCTCCGTGGTGATGTTATAACGCTGCTGCTTCACTTTGAGATAGTGGGGCTTGAATATCGCTTCCTCTGGCCGGTAGGAGCTTTGACAGGTGAAGACGGACCCCCTGATTTTGTCGTCCGCAATCGGAGTCATCAGGAAGTGGGCGAAGTCGCCCATCCATGGACTAGGCTGGTGCGTCAGGCGAATGCCTTGGAAGACGCGGTCATTGGGGTTGAAGAACCAGCTTCCTTCGTTTTTGGTCTGGACAACAAAGTGGTTCATACCGAAAGGTACACCCGTATAAGGGAGCGCATTCCCGTTGGAATAGGTGTATTGATTGTTGGTGCCTTGCCTTGTATCGATATAGTTCAGCATGTTAAAGTCTCCTTTGGTTTGTAAAAAATAGGCGTGTTACAGCTTCTTTACGGTCTGACGTTCAATGAGACGAACGGGAACCACGGTATTCTCAGAGAGGTGATCCTTGGGGTTCTCAATAAGGGTGATAAGGCTTCGTGCAGCCTGATACCCCATCTGTCCGAAATCCTGGGAGATGGTGGTCAGCATGGGCTCAACGAAGCCCGCGAGATGGATGTTGTCAAAGCCCACGATGGAGAAATCATCCGGTACCGACAGCCCCATCTCTTTGGCAATCTGAATGATCTCGATCGCGATGAGGTCATTCTCGGCAACAATACCCGTAATTCCTTGCGTCACAACGGCTTGAATAAACTGAATATAGTATTCTCTGCCGTTGTCGTTGTCATGGGTTAAGTACCGGTCGGTCAAGTCATTGACGCTGTAATCTATCAGTTTGTAATCATACAAAGCTTTCAAATAGCCGAAATACCGCTCTCGGATCGAGGAAGAGTTCTCTACCTTCAAGGAGGAGATAAAGGCAATTTTCTTATGATTATTCTCGATCAGATGTTTGGAAGCCTGGTATCCGCCGCCGAAGTTGTCGGAGACAACCGACCGGAACGGAATCCCTTCAATGCATTTATCCATCGTCACCAGCGGGTACTGTGCCAGGTGATACTGATACAGAATGCCAAGATCCGAGATGCTGCTGATCGGGTAGAGAATCAGCCCCGAATAGGCGCTGTGAAGCGCGGACTCCAGCAGCTTCCGCTGTCCGACAATCGTATTGGACTGAATGTTCAAAGTATAGTCGGTCGTTGCGAGATATTCGTTGATGCCTTTTTCGTAATCACCAAGTCCCGGGTTATGGGCGAACGGCAGAATCAGCAGGATCTCCTTATTCGTCTTGCTCAGGTGCCTTTGAGGGGCTCTGTCTGTGCTCACGAAGCTTCCCTTGCCTTGGATCCTGTAGATCAGCTTGGCATTCTCCAGCTCGGTCAGCGCCCTCTTCGAGGTGATCCGGCTGACGTTGTATTCCTTCGAAATCTCGGCTTCGGTCGGAAGCTGATCTCCAGCCTGGAGCTCCCCCGATTCAATCTTGGCCGTTAAAGCATTTACGATATGTTGATATAGTGGAATTTGTTCCATAGCGGATCTACTCCCTGAATTTGATATATCATTTTGTGGCGTTTATGTCAAAGTCTAATGATAAATTAAATAAAAAGTTACAGTTATTATGTTCGAATACACAAAAGGAATACACTGCTCGGGTTCATATAGTTCAAAGATTCTATGTCCATAGTATCGTGTATATAGATATATTTCAAGATTAGACGCTGCCAAGACCAATAGATTGAAGAGAATAAATTGGTATGTATAATAAACGGATAAGACATTAATTGATATACCAAATAGTCATGGCTGGTTATCGCTTCCCTGCGGGCGTTGATTTGACAGTTTATCACTTGAGTGATAAATTGACTGTGATTATGGTAGGGAGGTGAATGGAGTCAATGAAACAATTGGGATTTCATCAGGAGAACCGATTAGCTATGCTGTCCTGGATTCGGATCACCCGTTTTCAACAGATCGGCAATCACCTCTCGAATGAGTTCTTACAGCCGTTCTGCATCACGGTTGCCCAATTTGACGTCTTGATCCAGGTCTTCGCGCACCAACCTTTATCACAGCAGGAGCTGGCCGAATATCTTTCCATTAGCGGCGGCGGTGTCTCCCATATGGTAAAACGGCTGGAGAAGCTGGATCTGATTGTCCGCAAGCAGGATTGGAAGGTAAAGTATATCTCGCTAACGGATAAGGGACAGGCCCTGCTGGAAGAAATTATTCCGCAGTTGTCGGATTTCCAAACCTCTATGTTCGACGTTCTGGATGAACAGGAGTTACAGCAGTTTTACAAGACGATGAGGAAACTTCATCAGTATAATGCAAAGATAAAGTCGGCAACCCCGGGGGTTATTGTCGAGGAGGAGTAGCTGAAGGTTGCCTTGGCTGCTTGTTATCGACTTTACGATGGGAGCTGAAGAAGACGCAGAGGAATTCTAAAAGAGGATTCCTTTTTTTGTGCGAAGTGGGTTCATTCTTTAATGAGTAATCTAAATTTTCATATACATAACAAGAACGTTCGTTCTATAATAAAGTCGATGAGTAAATTGATCGTACAGGAGGGTGTTGTAGTTGAAGAAGAGTGCGCTTTTGGTCATTGATGTACAGAATGAGATGTTTCAAGTGAATGATCCGGTGTTTGAAGGGGATCGATTGCTCCACAATCTCAAGCAGCTGATTGCAAAAGCCAGAAACGGCGGCATTCCTATCCTCTACATACAACATAATGACGAGGGTCTGAGGGCAGGGTCGGAGGCGTGGAAGATTAACCCCGAGATCGCGCCTGCGATGTCGGATGCAATCATTCAGAAGACCAGACCGGATTCATTCTATAACACCTCACTTAAAGAGGAACTGAAGCGGCAAGGCATAGAACATGTGATTCTTGCAGGTATGCAGAGTGAGTTATGCGTAGACACCACGTGCAGGAGAGCGTCCAGTCTGGGCTATGATGTCACGCTGGTATCCGATGCACACAGCACGTGGAACAATTCGGTGTTAACCGCGCAGCAGATCATAGATCATGTGAATGCTACCCTGAGATGGTTTGCGGACGTGAAGACAACAGAAGAGATCCTCATTACAAAAGAAGCCGGCGTGTAAACGCCGGCTTTTTATATATTGAATAAATGATCATAAATTAGGACGGGCTTCCGCCATAATTCGAATTTCTGGATTAGAATATTCCTTCAGGCACCTTACCTTCCCAGCAATCCGGTGTGTGCAGCCCCAGCACATGACCGATGACGGCGGCCGTGTCCATGATGCTGATCGGAGCGTCGAGAAGGCCGGGTTTTACGCCTGGACCCGTAATCCCCCAGGTGATGGTCATATCCATCGGGTGGTCACTGCCATGGTCATTAGGATGAGCGCCTCCGCCGCCATGGTCCGTAACCGTGATGATCCACGTGTCTTCCAGCAGCTGCTGATCATCCAGTGCTTTGACAATCATGCCAACGTACTTATCCGTAACGGCAATCTGCTTCAGCTGCTTATCGGTACCGAATCCATACTTGTGGCCCGCGCCGTCGGGGTGATCCAACTGAATGAACATCAGTTTGAAATGGGGCTGCTGATGAATATAATCGACAATGGCTTCCGTCAGCTCGGGGTCCGGTTTGGATTCCATATGAACATTGATCGTATTCTCAATGATTCCTGTGTTGATCGGTTCCCAACAGCTGAACGCGGACAGAGGAACATCCGGCCATTGCTGGCGGGCCAGCTTGAATAGTGAAGCATAGGGAAAGCTCTCCGGAATTTGCCCGTGGATCGCCCGGTCATTATCAAGACCGTGTTGGTCCGGGCTTACGCCATATAACAACGAGCCCCAACATTCAGCACTGATGCTGGGAAATACGGTCTGCGCATCGTACGAGTATGCTCCTGCTTGCAGCAGGGCGTGAAGATGCGGTGCATCCGCTTCTTGAACGAACCTGCCTGCTCCATCAATTCCAAGAATAATGACACGTTTAGCCATCGATAAATCCTCCTCGGTAAGAACCATTTGATCTTTATGCATAGAAGCTGAAAAAGACATTATGCAAAATGTGTACAGGATTGCTTGCAGCAATGGCGGTTGCTACCCCCATGATGCAATGGTAATGATACCTAGCGTGATGAGCACGGACGTAATGATTCGCCGCCAGCCTTGCTGCTCACGCAGAACGATGATGCCGAGTAGAGTGCCGAATACCGTGCTGATTTCACGGACCGGCGCGATGTGCGCAAGCGGAGTAAGCCGCATGGCGAACAGGAATAGCAAGTACGATCCCGGTGCCAGGACGGAGCCCAGCAGAATCGTACGCCAGTTCACCGTCCATTCCTGTTTCAGCCCTCTGGACAGGAACACGGGAACGATGAGAGCGATGAAATAACTGATATTGGATAATTGGATTAGCGCGATCGGAGAGACCCCTGCATCCAGAACGGCCTTGTCGGTCAGCGTATATCCGGAAATGCAAAGCCCGACCAGGCAAGCATAGATTAAGGCTTTGGGGTTCAGGCTGGAAGAGCCTCTGAATCTCAAGCCCGATAAAGCAAATAACGAAAAGATAATGATGCTAAGGCCCATATAGCCCTCTGCACTTAGATGCTCATGGAACAACACGAGGCTGCACAGCGAGGTCAGCATGGCCCCAAGCCCTCGCATAAACGGGTATACCTGAGACATGTCGCCATGGGTATAGGCTTTGGAGAGCAGCGTAATATAGAAGCCCTGAATGGTCATGGACAGCAGCATAAGTCCGTAAATGTGCGGTTCCAGCTTCAGCCCTGACATCTCCATGAGAAATGAAGGCATCAGGAGGATTAAAGTGACAGAATGGATGCACCACAAAAACACCGATTTATGAATGCTTCGCTTCGTGAACAGATTCCAGAGGGCATGGGTAAGACCGGAAGACAGCACTAACAGCAGGGATAGCAGCTCCATCAGAAATGTCCGATAAGGACTTCAATGCTGCGGGCGGACAGATTATCCACCCATTCCTGTGAACAGCCCGGATCCGTGATAACCATGGAGATGTCCTCCAGTTTGGCGAGCTTCGAGAACGTGGTTACCCCGAGCTTGGTGTGATCGGCAAGAACAATGCCTTCCTCCGAACGCTCCAGCATTTTTCGCGATATGTAGGCTTCATCCAGATTGTAATCGGTAATGCCATCGGTTAATGAGATACCGCCGACTGAGATAAATGCTTTATTGACCTTGAACTGTTCCAGCAGCATTTCGGTCAGAGGACCTGTTGCCGCCTGCTTGGTCCGGTCCATATCCCCGCCGATATAAATAATCTTTCCCTGAAAAATCTCCATCGCCAGATTCAGGACTGGCAGGGAATGGGTGATGACCGTCACATCGGACCGGTCCTTAAGATAACGCATGACTTCAATCGTGGTTGTTCCGTTATCCAGCAGAATGGTCTCCCCTTCCTTGACTAGGGAGGCGGCGAGTTTACCGATCGCAGCCTTTTCCTCTGCGCATGTCTGGGAACGGCTGGTGAAGGACGGCTCAATATGCCCGGAACGAGATTTGACGGCGCCGCCGTAAACTTTGCGCAGCTGGCCTTCTTTCTCTAACCGGTCCAAATCCCGACGGATCGTTTCCGCGGATACCTCCAGCTGCTCCGCAAGGGCGTGGACTCTCACCTTGCCCTCAAGCTCCAATTGATTTAGAATCTTCCCCCTGCGTTCCTCATAGGTTACAGACATAAATTCATTCACCTCAATATTGTATATGACTGATTTTGACCGAAGATGTGGATTCGATCTTATATTAGGCTGGTTAATCGGTATTGTCAACGAAAAATCATTGACTTTTTGCCTACACCTCCACTAATATACACATAAAACCACAACAGTTCATTAAAAAACCACATGTCCATGTAAAGGAGACGGTTATGTTGAAGCCAACTCTTCGATTCGGAGACGATCATACCTTCAAGATTGTGCAATTCACAGATATTCATTGGAAGAATGGGGAACCGGAGGATCAGATGAGCCGGCGCTGCATGGAAACGGTACTGGACCTGGAGCAGCCTGATCTGGTGGTATTTACGGGCGATCTCATTTATTCGGGGGAAGCCGATCCCGGCTGGAAAAAGTGCCAGGATCCAGTGCAGGCCTTCGAGGATGTTGTCAAGACGGTGGAGTCACGCGGAATTCGCTGGGCCTTCGTATTCGGGAATCACGATACGGAGGGGGATATCACACGTGAAGAGCTTATGGATGCAGCCCTGCAGCACACCTACAACTGTGCAGAGCACGGCTCGCCGGAAATTCATGGCGTGGGGAATTATACGCTTCCTTTATACGGCAGCAATGGGGAAGAGACAGCGGCCGTCTTGTATTTCTTCGATTCAGGGAGAGAGTCCGAACATTCTGCTGTTCCGGGGTACGATTGGATTCGGCGAGATCAGATCCGCTGGTATGAAATGGCGTCCTTGGCTTACAGCGCCAAGCATCAAGGGAATCCGCTGCCCGCATTGGCTTTTTTCCATATCCCTCTGCCGGAGTATCATGAAGTCTGGGAACGGAAAACGTGCTACGGGAGCAAGTTCGAGAGGGTGTGCTGTCCCGAAGTGAATACCGGACTGTTCGCGGCCATGCTGGAGCGGGGCGATGTGATGGGCACGTTCGCCGGACATGATCATATCAATGATTACTGGGGGGAGCTGCACGGCATCCGTCTTTGTTACGGCAGAGCTACCGGTTATGGTACATATGGCCGGGAAGGCATGCTCCGTGGTGCGAGGGTGATTCGCCTGCATGAAGGACAGCGGCAGTTCGACACTTGGATTACGCTGAGCGATGGCTCGCAGATACGGGAGCAGGAGAAGCATGAACCCGAGACGTCCCTCTGATATACGACAATAGAGGTTGTTCAAAAAGTCCGCTTTTGATCACGAAGCGAATCAGGAAGCAGCTCGGCATCGAATCTTGAATTCAGCCGGGCCTTCCGGTGCTCACGTACCCAAAACGTACGCTCCGCTCCTGACGTCCCTAGCTTCATCCAACCTTCTCGGTGCTGAAAATCGACCTTTTTGAACACGCACCAATAGTCAAAAACACACCTCTTATGAAATGTACGGAAAAGATCCGGGTGGTTTCATGGGAGGTGTGTTTGGTTTGTGTTATTATCCTTACCCGTTCGTAAGCAGTCGCAGCAGCAGCTTCGCCTTAGGGGGCGTATAGCTCGGATCCCCTTGGGACTTCAGCGTCATTAATCCCGATAGCACGGATAAATAACAGGCCACCAGCTCTCTCAGATCGCCAGCCGCAATCTCACCGGCGTCCTGCCCTGCTTCGAACAGCGGCATCAGCTGGTCAACAAAGGCATGGATGGAATAGCTCTCGATAATCCGCTTGGCCTCTTCGGGCACGCCATCCGAGGTACGGGCTTGCTGAATCAGCATAAAGTGCGAATTATCATCCTCTTGGAGAATCATGGAGGTTAGCAATGTAATTTTCTCAAGAGGGGTACCGGGCACGTTATAGATTTCGGAGAGCGCTAGCCGTGCCTCCTCCATCGACCATTGAACGAGCGTGATGAACAACTCGTCTTTGGATTTAAAATAATGATAAAGAAGACCGTGGCTGACCCCGGCTTCACTGGCGATCATGCTCATCTTGGTTCCGAAAATACCTCTTCTGGAAAATACTTTGATGGCAGCTCGCATGATTTGTTCTTTTCGTTCGTCGCGTATTTGATGCAATTGTTCTTCGTTTAACGGGGCCATTGCGTCCATCCCTCATCATGGTATTCTCTTGCTGATATCAACAATAACGCATTTGATTTATTCGGGCAATCCCATGGACAAGGGCAGAAATTCATTATTAAAGACCGGGATGATCCGCGCGAGTAGTTCTTCCAGCGGCAAGTTTGTCTCCTGTAATACTTGATGGAGCCAAGCTTTACCTTTACCCGATGGGTCTGCATTCACGAGTGCGGTGATATATTCGGCATTAAACAAATCCTGAGGTGAGGCGAAGAGACCCGTTACCATCATATACCGTTCGAATACGGCCATATCGTTATGAGCATAAGCCAGCTCCTGGCATATATCGAGCAGCCTCTGGGCAAAAGAGAATCCTTGGGCGGACAGGTGGCCTTCGTATGTCACGCCCGGCCATCTGAGATCCGCGGCTGCGCTAAGCCACCATGCAGGCTCCATGGCGGATTGAATCTTTAGAAGGGCGAAGCGTTCGAATCCCTCCTCAAGCAGAACTCCATTCTGCATTGATTGCAAGCATTGGTCCAGCGTATCTGCCTGGATGGCGGCCACCGTCATCCCCTGGCCGAATATCGGATCGAAGCTGCAGAAAGCATCACCGAGCACCAGCAGACCGGATGGCCAATCCTCCATCTGCTCAAAATGCTGTCTCAGGCATTCCTCGATCCGGTAGCCACGCGGGTTTGAGACCGGTTCAAGCTGCTGAAGCAAATCTCCGATGGAAGCACCGAACAGATTTTGTGCCTCCTGGTCGTACAGCTGATGGTCGGTTGTCGGATAGGAGTCTCCTCCCGCGCGGTACAGAACAACCTCCGCAATCTGTTTCTCGATCGGATTGAATACGGCCGTGCCGATACCACAGGAGGGATCTCCTTCGTTCACAATGGTGCTCCACACAGCTTGGATGTCCTCTGGCACCTTATAATGCCGCGTGCTATAACCAAGGGATATGTGCAGTCTTTCGGCCTCCGGTGTTGCATAACCGAGGTTCTGGAGCCATTCCGAGAGCTTGGATCCGCGCCCGCTTGCATCCACGACGATATCCGCATTCATATGAAGGAGCGCTGGCTCCTTGACGTTTCTGTCCCGGAACACCACGCCGGTAACGGTATTCTTGTCGGCGTCAAACAGCAATTGTTGGGCCGTCATTTTCGGTAGGAGGGTGACGTTGGGCAGTTTGGCCACTCTGCTGCGCAGGGTCCACTCCAGCAGGGATCGGCTGCATCCCGCATTGGGCTCATCGGGCAGTTCCAGCGTGCCGAAGCGGTTGGTCATTTTAACAGACTTATGCGCCCGGGGATGGGCCCCGTGCTGAACCAGCTCCTCGGTTATGCCGGGGAACCATCGTTCCACGATCATTTTGCCGCGCTCAAGGAAACGGTGCGGATGATAGGCCTGCGGCGTACCCGCCCTAGCTTCCGGTCCTGCCGGAAATTCATCCCGATCCGTGATGATCACCTCTTCGTAATGCTTGGATAACACGGTTGCAGCGAATAGTCCGGCTATGCCTCCACCTAGAATGAGCGCTTTACCTTTTGTTTTCATTCGAAGACCTCCGATATAGATTGATTTAGTCAGTCAATAATAAACGAAATGTATCTTCCCTGATTTTCAAATTTGGATAAAGGAGCAGGGCAAATAGCGGTGAACGTCCTTAACGAATGAAGCGGTATCTCCCTTCCACTCTATATTTATGATTGAATAAATCAGTCAATCATAAGATAAAGGTATTTATTGGATATGTCAATCCTGATTTGCGTATAAGAAGCGTGAATTGCCTATAACTCCCCTTGTGTTCGCTTCGGAATTTTGGGACAATAAGGAGTGGACTATGAATAGAAAGAGGACCAATCAATGAACAAACCATCCATTTATGGATTAACATTAGATCAGTTGACGGCTTGGCTAGGCGAGCGTGGACATAAAAAGTTTCGGGCAACACAGGTATGGGAGTGGCTGTATCGGAAGCGGGTCACCGCTTTTTCCGATATGACGGATGTGCATCCGGAATGCTTGCAGTTGCTCGCGGAGCATTATACGATTCTGACCTTGGAGGAGCACACCAAGCAGGAGTCTCTGGACGGAACGGTTAAGTTCCTGTTCAAGCTGGTGGACGGCAATCTGATTGAGACCGTATTAATGCGGCATAAATTCGGTTTGTCGGTCTGTGTGACTACCCAGGTCGGCTGCAACATCGGCTGCAGCTTCTGCGCCAGCGGTTTGCTGAAGAAAAGCCGGGATTTGTCCGCAGCGGAAATTGTGGAGCAGGTCATGCAGGTTCAGCTTCACTTGGATCAACAAGGCAACAGCGAGCGGGTCAGCCATCTCGTGGTGATGGGGATCGGGGAGCCGTTTGATAATTATGAGAACATGTCGGATTTCATTCGCGTGATCAAGGATCATAAGGGGCTTGCCATTGGTCCCCGTCATATTACGGTATCGACCAGCGGACTGGCTAACAAAATCGTCGAGTTCGCGGACAGCGATCTGGGCGTGAATCTCGCCATCTCCTTGCATGCGCCGAATGATGAGATTCGGACCCGCATTATGAAGATTAACAAAGCAATTCCGATCGAGAAGCTGATGGCGGCAATTGATTATTATCTGGAAAAAACGAATCGCCGTATCACGCTGGAGTACATCCTGCTGAAGGATGTGAACGATCAGCGGGAGCATGCGCTTGAGCTGGCAGAACTTATTGGCGAGCGACGCAATCTGGCGAATGTGAATCTCATTCCGTACAACCCGGTGGATGAGCACAGCCAATATCAGCGCAGCACAAAAGAATCGATTACCTCTTTTTACGATACTTTGAAAAAACAAGGCATCAGCTGCAGCGTTCGTCTGGAGCATGGAACCGACATCGATGCGGCCTGCGGGCAGCTGCGAAGCAAGCAGATTAAGAAAGCGCAGTAACAAGAATAACGCGCAATCCCAAGGGGATTTATCCGCCTTGTGGATTGATCAGCTGCAAGGGCGTACCCATTTATATGGGTATGCTCTTCTTAATAAAATCCGAAGCGTTATATATAAAAATTGAATCGAGAGGTAAGGAGACTTTAACATGCTGGAGACACATCCAACCGTCAAAAAGCTGCAATTCAAGGACCTCGGCCAACCGGTTCTGATGCTAAACGCACCACAGGCCTATCATGAGGTCATCAATTCCCTGCAAGGGGAAGTTCATACGGAGCCTAAGCAAGTACCTTACGATTTTGTGCAAGCCTTCGGGACAAGCAATGAAGAATTGCAGCGCTTAGCCAAGATCGCAGCTAACTCTGTGACTGACAACGGCCTGCTGTGGCTGTGTTACCCCAAGAAGTCGTCCAAAACCTACAAGAACTCCGATTGCAGCCGGGAGAGCGTTACGGGCATTCTTGCTGACGAGGGATATGAGCCCGTCCGGCAAATCGCTATTGATGAGGATTGGTCCGCCTTGCGTTACCGTAAAGTGGAGTTGATCAAGTCCATGACCCGATCGTTCGCCGCAACTGCGAAGGGGAAGGAACGGACCGGTCAAGAGGACGATAAATAAAGGCAGGCTTGCATACGATAGATCGGGTTGATTGATATTTGACTGCCCGGCTCAAAATGCGCTGTTGTGTATAATGAGCAGAGTGATAGAAAGGATGAGAATATGCTGACAATCAAAGAATACAGCGTTGAACTGGTGAAGGATCCCTTTGGAATCCTGACCGGCAAACGCTTTGAGTTTGTATGTGATTTGGACGTGCCGGAGGATGACGAGCTTTACTCGGAGCACGGCGTCTATTTGAGAGTGATCTACTTGGATGATGAGGAGCGCTCGCGCATTGTAAAGTACGACTTCTATGAGCGGACAACGGACCAGTACCTGGACTTCGATATGGAGCCTGAGGAAGAGGAAGAACTCTTGATTTTTTGCAAAGAGCATTTACAGGAAACGGAATAGAGCCGGAAGACGCGAACAGGCACTTGCGGGGTGGCTTGGTCATTCTGTGCTGAGCTATTACGGATCACAGCTTCTACATGAAAAGTGGATACATTCCCGAAGCAGGTCTTGCAAACTACGGATGGTTATGGTAAAGTTATACACAACTTATAACGAACGGAGGGTTACGTATGTTGGATTATTCCCGATTGAGATCTTTTCGCGGCTAATGATATAGCGCTAAAGAGACCTGCACAGATGCAGGGTAATCGGGATGGGTCCGTCTTTTATACGTAACCCATTTTTATGATATGTCTATAGAAATGTATGTCTTTCAAGTGCGGGATAACGGTGTTCTCACCTTCCTGTTTATTTGAATGTGTATTTCAAGTAGGCATTCGAGGAACGGTGGACAGCTAAGACCCGTTCCGGTTACCCAGCACAGGCAGTTCGATGCCTGTGTTTTTTTTGTTGTAATGACGGCCTTGATGCAATGAAATATGGAAGGGGATTGATTCCTTATGACAATAGCAAAACCAAATGATGATTATTCACAGGTGATACAAGAGATGCTGGAGATTGCCGGAAAACACGGGGTGAATTTGATGCCGGAGGGAATAGAGATGAATGAATCCGGCATGGATTTCCTTGTTGGATTCGCAGAGGAAGCAGGAACTGGAGCGCGGTGGATTCTCCGTAAACCGAGACGATCGGATGTGCTGGAAAGAGCAGATAACGAAGCTCGGGTCCTGAAGCTGATTCAATCCCATCTTCCGGTTGATGTACCGGATTGGCAGATTTACACGCCGGAGCTCATCGCCTACCCGCTGCTAAGCGGGGAGCCTGCCGCTTCCGTCAGCATGGAAGGATATGCATGGAATATGGATCATGAGAATCCGGGCGACGGGTTTATCCGCTCACTGGCTGAGGCGCTGGTTGCCTTGCATGGCGTCGATCATGATGCAGCCCGAGCAGCAGGTCTGCGGGTGAAGAGTCCCCAAGAGGTTCGCGTGGAGACAGCCCGAAATATGGAAGACATCAAGAGCCGTCTGGGCGTCTCCGATGCGCTGTGGGAGAGATGGCAAAAATGGCTGGAGGAGGATTCCTATTGGCCGACGCATTCTGCCCTCATCCATGGCGATCTTCATCCCCCGCATATTCTGATTGATGAGCGCGTGCAGGTGACCGGACTTTTGGATTGGACGGAGTCCGAGGTAGCAAGTCCCGCCAAAGACTTCGTGTTATACTACGCTATTTATGGCGAGCATAATCTCCGTGTCCTGTTGGAGCGGTATGAACAAGCCGGAGGTAAGGTATGGCCGCGCATGTTCGATCATATTGTCGAGCAGCATGCCGCGTACCCCGTGTTGATCGCCCAGTTTGCTCTCCTGACAGGTCAGGAAGAGTATATGACGATGGCGCGGAATGCCCTGGGTTTGACGGAGTAAGCTTCCTCGCAGGAGGATTTGACGGCAAGGGTTTTAAGGTTGGATAAGACTACAAACCCAACTCTGAGAAAACGAAGAGCCAACCGATGCATACATTCGGTTGGCTCTTTGCATGATATAAATTAACAGAATTCAACATTATTTTGGATGAGCTGTAGGACATATAATGAAATCATGGTGATATATAGGATAGGATTAACAGATTTTTACTTCATTCGTAACGCAATTTACATACCTGTAAACCTCTTGGGGGAGTAAATATGTTATCCTAGACATACCAAACTTACATACATCATTCATTAGGGAGGGGATTGACCGTGAATATTGAGGTACGTTTATGCCCGAAGGAACAGTCATTTATTCTGCATAACATATATCCGCTGTACTTGCATGACATTGCTGAGATATGGGGGGTCCGTCCTAACCGGTTCGGTGTATTTGAAAAAGAAGAAGTGCCGACCTTAAGCGAGCAGAGCAAGCAGCTCGATGTGTGGTGGGAGCAGCCATCGGTTCTTTTTCCTTATCTGATCTCCGTAGATGGTATTGCGGCAGGGTTGGCCCTGGTGGCGACCACGCCATACATTCCATCGCCGAATATCCAGTACTACTTGAATGATTTTTTTGTGCTTCGGACTTTTCGAAGACAAGGTGTAGCCCAACGTGCGGCTGAGCTTGTGTTCGATCATTTCCAAGGTGCATGGGAGCTGCAAACAAATCCGACCGAGCGCAATATGAGTACCCAGATTTTTTGGCGAAAAACGTTGAACACGTACACGGGCGGACGATATACGGAGCATGAGGGCGTCCATCCGGAGAAGGGGGATATGCTGGTCTTCCGTTTTAATAACAAATGAGCGGGATTCTCCAGCCTTTCTTCATAGGTGAAATCGGGCTTGACAGCTGGATGCCGCCGGGAGTAAACTGAGTTAAATTTTCAAACATGCTAGGATGAGGACGCCAGGGTCGCAAAGGAAGCTGAGCCAGAGAACTGCTGGGTGGTGCGAAGCAGTCAGCGGCGATGCATGGCCATCACCTCGGAGCAGATCCGTCGATCGTTTATAATTTGAGGCGTATCCGGGCAATCCCTGCCGTTACCATGGGACATCATTGATGGATGATGACGAGAGTGCGTGCACGGCTTGCCGGCGCGAATCAGGGTGGTAACGCGGAGACAAGGCTCCGTCCCTACAGGGGACGGGGCTTTTTTGTGTTCCTTTGGATCATGGGCTGCATTTTGCTGGCGTGCCCATTCAAATCGGTTCAGAGCCTGGACGAAACAAAAGATTGATCATGGAAAAGAGAGGAGTGTACGAATGCTTGCGAAGTTGATGTCTCAAGACGAGGTGCTGTACCAGGAAGATTTTATTCAGGATGAGGTGTCATACAATCTGATTCATCTCCTTGCCGGGTCGCCGCAGAACCTGGGGCTGAAATCGCCGGATGGACGCATGATTTTTGCGCAGTCTCCCCGTGGGAACGCATGGTTATGGATTTCCCGGAAGGTTTCTGGGGTTAAGCGGCAGCACCTGCTCCAAGAGCTGGTAAGCGATCTTATTGGAGTGACCCTGCCTGGGGTGACCGGGGAGCCGGATGTGGCAGAGCAATTTGCAAGCTGTTACGCAGAGGAACGTCATGAAACCTACCGTCTTCATATGACGATGGAGTCTTATCATGCCCCCGTCGTGAAGCCTCCTCACTTCGTCGAGGGCACCATCAGGCAGGCCGCTGCTGAAGATACGCAGCAGGTGGCCCAGTTTCTGGTCGGATTCTCGGAGGATGCTTATGGGGTCCGCGCGAATGCGGCAAGCCAGGTCGAGACAGCGCAGCGACTCATTCAGCAGGGTGGGTTATATTTATGGATAGCCGGCGGCAAAGCGGTCTCGATGGCCAATGCTGCACACCGGTCGCCACGGCACGGTCGCATCAACGCTGTATACACGCCGAGGGCTGAACGGAAAAAGGGCTATGCCAGCGCCCTGGTTGCAGACCTTGGACTTCGCTTGCTGCAGGACGGTTTGGTGCCCATGCTGTATGCCGATCAGGCCAACCCGGTCTCCAATCGATTGTATCAACATATCGGGTTTAGCCGGTGCGGGACGATTAGCGACTTCAAGTTTGTTAACAATGAATAACGAATAATGAATCCGTTAAAGCGGCACGGCTTGGACAAAGCCGGGGAAGACGAAGGGCATCAACAAATGTTATTCTATAAAGGTAGCTAAAAAATGCATAGCCCGATTGGATAGTACATGATCCCTGAGCCAGACAATGCCCACGTCCGACTGAAAATCAGCACTCGTAATGGACAGTGTCCGGATGTTGGGAATCGCAAATGAGGACATCACTGACTCGGGTAAAATGGTGGCGCCGATGCCTTCAGCTACCAATGCAACGATAATGGCAACGCTGGAGCATTCGCATATGACACGCGGTTCAAGTTCGCCGCGCTTAAATTCTTGTATTACCCGCTCGTGCATCCCGATCGTCTGATCGGTTTTTAAGGACAAGAACGGATATTCCGCGAGCTCGCGCATCGAGATTTCCGTAAGGGAGGATACACTTTCCCAGCTGCTTGGAAGGACCGCGACGAACGGGTCGGAGGGCAGAGGCTGAACGGCATAACGCTCAGGCCCGAAGCTCGATTCGAAAGGGAGCCGGGTCACCGCGAGCTCGATATTGCGCTTGTCGAGCTGATCCGCCAGCAGGGAGTGATCGCCTTCCCGGATCTTGAAGGTGACCTCGGGATATTGCTGCCGGAAGATATGGATGCGCTGCGGTAGGAGCGAAATACAGGAGACGACAGCGCCGATGGAGAGCATGCCGCGGATTCCCGCGTGAATCTCCTTCACCTCGGTTAGCGTTTCATTGAACTGGTTCAGCAGGGACGCGGCTCTGTTCCGAAGCAGCTCGCCTGCGTGGGTGAGCTGAAGCTGCTTGCCGCTGCGTTCAAACAGCAGAACCCCGAGCTCTTCCTCCATCAGCTTCAGCTGACGGCTTAATGGGGGCTGCTCCATATTGAGCTGTTTTGCTGCACGCGTGATCTGCCCTTCCTGTGCAATCGTCAGGAAATATCGCAGCTGTCGAATATCCATGTTCATACCCCCTCTCCATACCTTTAAGGTATGGTAACCCTATAAATCAGATATTTTTAATATAGGGTATCCATTGATATGATTCAACTAATAACGTTTGCAAAATAAGGAGATGTGTGCACATGACTTACACGATACCCGTGGAATTAACGACGACCCCGAAGACAAAGCCGAGCCACCATAAACAGGCTTTCGGCACGGTATTTACGGACCACATGTTTATTCTCGATTATGACGCAAGTAAAGGCTGGCACGATCCGCGCGTCGTTCCGTATCAGCCGATCGAACTGGACCCTGCCGCCAAGGTATTTCACTACGGGCAGACCGTATTTGAAGGCTTGAAGGCTTATTTGACAGAAGATGAGCGCATTCTCATGTTCCGCCCGAACAAAAATATTCAGCGGCTGAACCTATCCAACCAGCGACTGAGCATTCCGGCATTGGACGAGGAGCTCGTTATGGAAGCGCTCAAGCAGCTGGTGCTCGTGGATCGCGACTGGATTCCTTCCGAGCCGGGCACATCGCTCTATATCCGTCCATTTGTGATCGCAACTGAGCCTGTGCTTGGCGTAGCCCCATCGCTGCAATACAAGTTCATGATTATCCTGTCGGTGGTCGGTTCGTATTATGCGGAAGGCATCAATCCGGTCAGCATTTACGTGGAGCCTAAATACGTGCGTGCCGTAGCCGGCGGCGTGGGCAATGCCAAGACAGCTGGCAACTACGCGGCAGGTTTGAAGGCACAGGATGAAGCAACGTTGAAGGGATACTCGCAGGTGCTGTGGCTCGATGGCGTACATCGCAAATATATCGAGGAAGTCGGCAGCATGAACGTGTTCTTCAAGCTGGGTGATACGGTCGTAACCCCGGCATTGAATGGCAGCATCCTGGATGGAGTTACCCGGAACTCCGTCATCCAGCTGCTTCAGCATTGGAACATCCCGGTAGAAGAGCGGGCCATCTCCATTGATGAAATCGTGGAGGCCCACCGCAGCGGATTGTTGACCGAAGCTTTTGGTACCGGCACGGCAGCGGTCATTTCACCGATTGGTTCACTGGAATGGCAGGATGAGCAATTGAAGATTGGTGAGGGAGCAACGGGCGAACTCTCCAAACGCGTATATGATGCCATCACAGGCATCCAGCTCGGAACAGTTGAAGATCCGTTCGGCTGGACGGTGGAGCTTAAATTATCTTAATGCACCTTTAAGGACCCTGCCTCAGGCATATTGAGGCAGGGTTCTTTTTTAAGAGATAGAAAGTATACACTTTTAGAGACTTACCCTGCCTATTTTCGCAAGAAAACTTTTGAGTAAATGCGGCCTGTCTACTGAGGAACTACGTCGATAAACGTTTTTAGTATCATAAGCGCTCATGTTACGATAAGGGTAAATTGTTGATACGTTGATGCCCGAAGGCATGGAGGTGCTTTTTTAATGAATCGTCCGCAGAGTGTCGTTCCTGATGCTATAGATTTTACGAACGCTGCCTTTCCTTTTACAGCGTCGACCACTCACGGCATATTTGCCGGGGCCCAGCGCCTGCATTGGCATCATGCTTTGGAGCTCAATTATATTCAGAGCGGGACCGGATTTATTCTGATCAACGGGATGAAGCTCCAGTTTCAGCAGGGGGATATTATTTTCATCAACAGCAATGATCTTCACCGGGCGTATGAGACTGAGAACCTGGTGATGGATGTCATTATGTTCGAGCCTTCGTTATTATCCATTGACCTCAAGTTCGATCCGGATCTGATGGCTCCCTTCCGTTCGCTCGGAAACATGGAGAGGCAGTCCCCCGTACACGATGAATTGGCTCACCTGCTGGGGCGCATGATGGAAGAGTATCAAGCCCGAGGCACCGCATATATGAGTCTGATCCGTTCGGATCTTATTCGTTTCCTGAGTTTGGCGAACCGCCATCTGTCGATTCCGGCTCAAGCGAACAGGCCAATCAAGGGCAGGGGAATGCATGCGTTAAAAGAAGTCCTGCGCACGATGGAGCTTCAACTGGACTACAGCTGGACGCTGCAGGAGCTGTCGAACTTAACGCATCTGAGCCCTTCCCGGTTCAGCGCTCTGTTCCAGCAGGCGGTCGGCACTTCACCGCACCATTATCTGATTCAGCTGCGTTTGACGCATGCCGTGCACTTGCTAGAGACGACGGACCAGAAGATTATCGAGATTGCGGAGTCCTGCGGGTTTCGGAATCTGTCTAATTTCAATCGTCTGTTCAAGCAGCATGTCGGCGCATCGCCAAGCGAAATTCGGGAGCGTGCTTATGCCGGCACTCCCGTAATCCCCTCCACTTCAAAAACCAAGAAACAGTAAGATAGTATCACTCCTTAATCGTATAACAGTAGATGGTTGCCAGTGGAAGCGGTATCTTAAATATATACCACCACATGACGCCGCTGTATGGCGGGTAGGAGTGAAATGCATGAGTTTGTATCTGGGTGTAGATGCCGGCGGTAGTAAGACACACGCCGTGATCTGCGATGAACAAGGGAACATTCTTGGCAAGGGGGCGTCTGGGAACGGCAATCACCAGATTCACCGTGAACATGCGGCCCTGAATATTGAGGAAGCCTGCAATGCGGCTCTTCAAGAGGCTGTAGTTGCCAAAGAAGATATCAGTTATGCTTATTTCGGCTTGGCCGGAGCAGATCGGGAAGCCGATTATGAGATCCTGCGTCCGATGATCGGGGCTCTCGGTTATCCTAAGCATGATATCGCATGCGATACCATTATCGGGATGAGGGCTGGAACGAGCCGTCCGTATGGCGCTGCATTGATCTGCGGTACGGGCTTCAACAGCGTGGCCCGAAATCGTGCGGGAGAAGAGCTGCAGTATGGAGGCTTTGGCTTCTTGTATGGAGACGGCTACGCGGGCGGTTCCGGATTTGCCACGCTGGCTTTCCGGGCAGTCATTCGGGCCTGGGATGAGCGGGGACCGGCAACCTTATTGACATCGCTCGTACTGGAGCAAATGGGATACACGTCTGTAGAACCGATGTATGAGGATGTCCTCTACGGTAAGACGAAGGTTCCGCCAAGCCTCGTGAAGACCCTGTTCCAGGCGGCTGAAGCAGGTGACGAGGTAGCCACCCGAATTCTTGAGAATGAAGGTGAAGAGCTGGCTAATGCGGTATGTACGCTGATCCGGCGGCTGGACATGACGGATGAAGCCTTTGACATTGTCTATATCGGCAGCGTGCTGAACAGGCCGAACAGCTCGATCCTGACCGATGCGATCGAACGGGTTGTTGCGGTCCGGGCACCGCATGCAACCTGTGTAAGACTGACATCCGATCCGGTTTCCGGGGCGCTTCTCTGCGCGATGGATGCCGACAGTCATGCCATTGATGCACAGACGGAGGCAAAGCTGAAAGCATTTACGTTTGAGCAGGTAACCACAGCCTGATCAGTTTATCGTTGGAATAGAACCTGATAAATACGAATTGATATCATACCTTGGAGGCGATTAACGTGGCAGCAGGATTAAAGATAGCGGTCATCGGGGGAGGTTCCTCCTATACCCCGGAAATTGTTGAAGGTTTCATTCGCAATTATGAGCAAATGCCGATTCGCGAACTATGGTTCGTTGATATTGAAGAGGGCAAGCATAAGCTGGAGATTGTAGGCAATCTGGCCAAACGCATGGTGAAGGAGTCAGGCCTGCCGATCGAGGTTCACCTGACGCTGGATCGCAGACAAGCGATTGCGGGTGCTGATTTTGTGACGACCCAGATGCGCGTCGGCTTGCTTGCTGCACGTAAACAGGATGAGCATATTCCGATTAAACACGGCGTCATCGGACAGGAGACGACGGGCCCGGGCGGCATGCTGAAGGCGCTGCGCACGGTTCCGGTGATTCTGGACATTTGCCGTGATATCGAGGAGCTGGCACCGAATGCATGGATGCTGAATTTCACGAATCCGGCGGGGATCGTTACGGAGGCGGTTGCTAAGCACAGTAAGGTGAAATCTGTTGGTCTGTGCAACTCGCCGATTAACTTTCAGAAGTTCCTGGCGGCCGAGTACGGCGTGTCGGAGAAGGACGTTTTGGCCGAATTTGTCGGGATCAACCATCTTCACTGGGTGACGTCCGCTATCGTTAACGGGGAAGAGAAGATGCCGGAGCTGCTGGACGGCGGCAAATCGTATACGGCGAAGAACGTGCCGACCTTCGGCTGGGATGCGGACTTTATCCGCTCGCTTGGAGCGATCCCGACGTATTATCTTAAATATTTCTACATGACCGATACGATGTTTGCGGATATGAAGGCATCGCTGGAGAAGGACGGAACCCGAGCGGACGTGGTCAGCCGCGTTGAACAGGAGCTGTTTGAGCTTTACAAGGATGAGAATTTGGCCGTGAAACCGAAGCAACTGGAGCAGCGGGGCGGCGCTTATTACTCCGAAGCGGCCGTCAATCTGATGACGTCCATCTACAATGACCGCCATGATATCCAGACATTGAATGTCGCAAACGGCAATATCTATGATTTCCTGCCTGCCGATGCCAGCATCGAGATCAACTGCGTGGTAACAGGCCAGGGCCCGATCCCGCTTGCACCGCAGAACGTGCCTTCCCATGTAAAAGGACTGATGCATGCGGTGAAAGTATACGAACAATTGACGATCGAAGCGGCCATTACCGGTGATCGCGGCATTGTGCTGCAGGCGTTGGTTCACCATCCGCTGGTGCCTTCCGTAAGTGTAGCGAAGCAGCTGCTGGATGAAATGCTGGAGGCGAACAAAAAGTACTTGCCGGCTTTTTTCAAGCCGGAGACCGTGCAGTAAACCGGAATGAAATCAAACGTGCGGTTATGATATAGAGCCATGCAAAACCCCTCTTCGAAATTGAAGAGGGGTTTTGTCGATTGTTGTACCGGAATATTGAATGACATGAATTTTCGGTTTGGATCTTCATTCCTGTCACATCTCGATGCCTTCGCCCGTCATACCCGTATAAAACCGAAAGGGATGATGACGGATGCTAAAATATGACGTAGCCGTTGTAGGTGGAGGCGTAGCCGGTTTGACAGCTGCAATCTATGCGGCAAGAGCCGGGAAGCAAACGATACTCGTTGAAAAGCAGGAGCGTTTAGGTGGTCGGGCCATGACCCATAAGAAGAAGGGAGCCTACTTTAATCTGGGCGGGCATGCCTTATATCATGGAGATGCCCTTTCAACCTTTCGCGAATTAGGACTCCAATTGCCGGGAGGCCAACCTTCGATTGACGGGTACGGGATTTGGAAAGGGAAATTAAGTCCGTTACCCATGGGCGTGAAATCCCTATTCACCACCCCTCTATTATCATGGAAGGGCAAGATGGAGCTCGGTGCCTGGCTTTCGAAATTAGGTAAACTGGATACACAGCAGTACGACAACATGAGTCTGCGCGAATGGATTGAAGGTAACGTGCAGGATCCGATGGTACGAAATTTATTCTATTCGTTATTACGTACGGCGAGTTATGTGGTAGCCCCTGACCTGCAGGCTGCCGGTCCTGTACTGCAGCAGCTTAAGCATGCGCTGAAGGGCGTGTTGTATCTGGATCGGGGCTGGGGGGCCATGGTCGATGAATTAAAACAAAAGGCTCTGGAGCAGGGAGTCCAAATCGTCACGAAGAATAAAGTCATTTCGGTTGAGCATCACGAGGGAAAGGTACGGCACGTCCTTTGCGGTGATGGCATGAAAATAGAAGCAAACCACATTATTCTTACCACGCCGCCAGCTGTCGCTCACGAACTGGTGCCCCATGCAGAAGAAACCGCCCTTCATACTTGGAAGGAGCAGGCGGTCGAAGTGACAGCGGCTTGCTTGGATGTAGCCCTGCGTCGTCTTCCTGAACCGAAGCAGCAGTTTGTGTACGGCCTCGATCAAACCGTCTTTCTCTCGAATCAGTCCCGTGCGGCTTACCTGAGTGATGATGGCGCACAAGTCATAACCTTGCTTAAGTATCAGGGCAAGGAGAAGGATGCAAGAAGGGATTTGCAAGAATTAGAAGAAACCTTAGACTTGGTGCAGCCCGGTTGGCGCAACGAGCTCGTGGAGAAACAATACCTCCCTAACATCACGGTTTGCCACGATTTTATGCATGTGAAACGCCAGGAGAACCCGGGTCCAGCCGTTCCTGAAATCGGCGGGTTGTATGTAGCGGGAGAATGGGCAGCGCATGGCGAACTCTTGGTTGATGCTGCAACTGCAAGCGCCAAGCGGGCTGTACAGCATATACTCTCGCTTGAAAGTGAGGAAAGGACCCCGAATGAGCACAGAGTCATTGTATAAAAGCTATCGATCCGCTCTTTTCTCGTTAGCTTACCGGATGCTGGGAAGTGTGATGGATGCGGAAGATATCGTACAGGAGGCCTTCATCAGCTATAACCAATTGCCCCATCCGGAGGACATTCGCAATGAGAGAGCGTTTCTGTACAAAATCGTAACGAATCGCTGCTTGGATTTGCTGCGCTCTTCTGCCAAAAAGCGCGAGCTGTACGTCGGACCCTGGCTGCCGGAACCCCTGATCGAGAATATGGCGTCAGAGGCGGACCCTTCTCTTATCGTAGAGCAGCAAGAGTCCATTTCTACAGCATACCTGCTGCTCCTTCAGCAGCTGAACGCGGTGGAGAGAGCTGTGTTTCTTCTCCGCGAGATTTTCCATTATTCCTATGACGAAATTGCTGAAATCCTGGGAAAAAGCAGTGCCAATTGCCGCCAAATCTTCCGCCGTGCCAAGAGCAGCATACATTTTGATCCTGATCAGAGACCTTCAATCTCGGTGGCGGAGGCGCAAATCAAGGAATTTGTGGACTCCCTCTTACAGGGGAACACGAATAAGCTGCTGGAACTGTTAAGCGAAAATGTCGTTCTCTACTCGGACGGTGGCGGTAAAGTCAGAGCGGCGCAAATTCCTGTGGTTGGAGTTCATAAAGTGATCCAATTGCATTTGAACCTGCTTAAAATGTATGAAGGAAAATATGCTTACTCTTATCTTACCGTCAATGGTCTGCCGGGAATGCGGATCTGGCTGGATCACGGTGTCCAATTCATTTATTCTTTTGCTTTTAAGAACCATCGGATCGAAACGATTTATACCGTGGCAAATCCGGATAAACTCAGGCATATACAGTTGCCGTGATGCAAAAAAACAGGACCGGTTTAAGATCATAGGATCTTAAGTCGGCCCTGCTGCTTTATCAAGCTGGGAAATCACAGGAGATATTCCTCGCGGAGGTCACTCCAGCATTTCATCTGCTTACTCATCATGGTCCAGCCAGTCAAGCTTATGACTGACAGGCTGCTGCCCTGTTGCATAGTAATCCGTTATACGCCGGAATAAGCCATGAAGCCGCCGTCTACGGGAATCACCGTTCCGGTGACGAACCCGGAGGTCTGATCATCCACAAGCCAGAGCAGGGTGCCGAGCAGATCCTCCGGCACGCCGAACCGTCTCATGGGGGTATGGGAGATGATTTTATGAGAGCGCTCGGTTAATGAACCGTCGCTATGGGTCAGCAGATTGCGGTTCTGCTCGGTCAGGAAGAAGCCTGGCGCGATCGCGTTTACGCGAATGCCGGATTCCGCGAGATGCACGGACAGCCACTGCGTGAAGTTGTTGATGGCCGCTTTGGCTGCACTGTAAGCCGGGACCTTGGTCATCGGGCTGGGTGCGCTCATGGACGAGATATTCAGCACGACGGCCCCGGGACGTCCCAGCATCCCTTCCGCAAAGACTTGCGTCGGTATAAGCGTGCCGATGAAGTTCAAATCGAATACGCTGCGGAAGCCAGGTACGCTTAACCCGAAAAAGGTTGTCAGATCCGGCTGCCCCACATCCTCCGGACGAAAAATTTCGTTGGTTGTATTCGCGTCTTTCCGGTTACCGCCGGCTCCGTTAATGAGGATATCGCAGGGTCCGAAAGACTCGCGCACAGCCTTCTCGGCTTGCCGGACGCTTTCCACATCCGTTACATCGCAGGAAACGGCAATCGCTGTACCGCCGGCAGCCGTAATTTCATCGGCCACCTGCTGCCCTTTCTCGGCCGTACGATTCAAGACGGCGACCTTGGCACCTTGCCGGCCCAGCTCCAAAGCCATTGCCCGGCACAGCACCCCGGAGCCGCCCGTGATGACAACCGTCTTCCCGTTTAATGACGGATGAATGGGAAGGGATAGGGTCTCTTGCGGCGTGGATTCATGAGAAGCTCCACTCGATCCGAGTTCAGATGTACCTGTCGCATGTTTATTTACCTCACTCATTGAACGGCCTCCTTTAGCTGAGCTGAGCTTCCTGCACGCTCCCGGCTGTAAGCGTCCCACAGCCCCCAGAGATACATAATGCCCAAGGCGCGGTCATACAGACCGTAACCCGGACGGCACTGCTCACCCCAAATATGCCGCCCGTGGTCGGGTCTTACATATCCGGTGAAACCGTTGTCATGATAGGCCTGCACAATGCCGGAAATATCAACGGTACCGTCCTCGGTACGGTGGGACGTTTCAATGAAGTCGCCGTTATCAAAGACGCGTACATTCCGGATGTGCGCAAATGGAATCCGGTCATGGAACTCATGGATCATGGAGACGATGTCATTGTCCGGATTAGCGCCAAGCGAACCGCTGCACAGGGTCAAGCTGTTCGCCGGGCTATCATATAGCTTGAGAAATCTCCGCAGATTCTCCTGGCTGGTAATGACCCGCGGCAGACCGAAGATCGGCCAAGGCGGATCATCCGGGTGAATGGCCATTCGGATGCCGTTCTTCTCGGCAGCCGGGATGACGGCGCTTAAGAAATATTCGAGGTTGCGCCACAGATCGTCCTCGGTAACGCCGCGGTAAGCTTCGAACAGGGAGGTCAGATGCGCCAAACGCTCCGGCTCCCAGCCTGGCATCGTAAGCGTGCTGTTTCGGTTGATCGTCTGTACCAGCTCTATCGGATCAATGCCGTGGATCTTGGCTTTCTCGAAGAAGAGAGCCGTCGAACCATCAGGCGTCTGTTTATGAAGATCGGTTCTAGCCCAGTCAAACACCGGCATGAAATTGTAGCAGATGACTTTGACGCCGACCTGGCCCAATTTCTCAATCGTCCGGATGTAGTTGGCTATGTACTGATCCCGCGAGGGCAGCCCAAGCTTGATATCCTCATGCACATTCACGCTTTCCACGACGTCAATATGAAGGCCGTACGCTTTTGCCTGGTCCGCGATTTCTTCAATTCGCTCCATCGGCCATTCCTCGCCGACAGGAATATCGTGAAGTGCCCATACGATGCCCTCCACGCCGGGGATTTGTCTAATCTGATCCAGCGAGACCGTATCGTTGCCCTCGCCAAACCACCTGAATACCATGCGCATTTCTTCACCGCCTTTACAAGTTTAAGGAGTTAACGCAAAGCTGCTGGGAATTTTGCAAGTTACGAGTGCACCGCCAAGATGGAAGCCTGCGAACGGATAAGTCTATCCGCCTGGATTGCTTTATTTAAAATAATCGGGATGCTTATCTTTCAGCACGGCCAGATTAGAGATGATCAGGCTGAGATGCGCCTGCATTTCCCGTTCGGCATGATCGGCGTCATGACGTGAAATCGCGTCCACGATCTCCCGATGCTGCTCGTACAGGTTGGTCCAATTCGGATCGGCGGACAACCATAACATCCGGCTCCGGTTCAGATGAGCGTTCATCTGCTGCAGCACGTTCCATGTGCCGACCTTATGGCAGCCTTCGAACAAAATACGGTGAAAGGCCTCATCCAGCTCAAACATGTGCTTGCCGTCATGCTTCTCGATGCTCTCGCGCTGCTCGGACAGATTGTGCTCCAGCACGGCGAATTTATCCTCGGGAAAGCTTTCGCAGGCAAGCCGGACCACGGCTTTCTCCAGCTGTTCACGCATGAAGCGCGCTTCCTCGACCAGCTCCGAATCGATGAGCGAGACGCGCGTGCCGCGCTGGGGAAGCACCACAACAAGGTCCTCCTGGGCCAAACGGACAAAGCTTTCCCGTACCGGCGTCCGGCTGACCTCGAAGGATAGGGAAACCTCCTTCTCGGATAAAGCCGTTCCCGGCGGCAGCTCCAGACTGACAATTTGCTGTTTAAGCCGGGAGTACACGATATTTCCGGCCGATCCTGGCTGTAATCGCAAAGATTCTACCACTGCATCACCTCCTAATGTATTCCATACTACCATACTTGTATGGTAGTATGGAACTGAAAATCGAAATAAGAATCGGAGGGCGATCACATGAGCCGTTTGGATACGGAAAATTTGCTCCTAAACAGCAACAGCGCGAAGAAACTCTTTTATGATTATGCGGAAGGGATGCCGATATTCGATTACCACAATCATTTAAGTCCGAAGGATATCGCCATCAACCGGCAGTTCGATAACCTGACGGAGTTATGGCTGGAGGGTGACCATTACAAATGGAGGGCAATGCGCTGGCTGGGCGTCGACGAGGAACTGATTACAGGCAGTGCAAGCGCCGAAGCCAAGTTCATGGCCTGGGCGGAATGCGTTCCGCGCTTGGTGGGCAATCCGCTCTATCACTGGACTCATCTGGAGTTGACCCGTTATTTCGGGATTCAAGAGCGGTTGACCGCTGATAATGCTAAGGAGATCTGGGAAGCTTGCAATGAGCAGCTGAAGGCTCCTGCCTTGCGGGCTGGCGGAATTCTGGAGAAATTCAAGGTCAAGGTGGCCTGCACGACAGATGATCCCGTCGATTCGCTGGAGTATCATCGGGCCATTCGAGATCATGGGGAATTGTCGACCATCGTTGCCCCTGCATTCCGGCCGGATCGGGTGCTGGATGTCACGAATGCGGATTTCACCACCTATGCACAGAACCTGGGAACAACGGCCGGTATAGACGTGGATTCCTATCAGGGATTGCTGGATGCCCTGCAGGAGCGGATTCAATATTTCCATGATCATGGCTGTCGCCTGTCGGATCACGGCTTTGGCGCGTTTCCTTACGAACAAGCCGATGAACAAGAGGTTGCGGACATTTACGGCAAAGCGATCAGCGGGGGCAGCCTCACACCGCTTGAGGATCGGAAATATCGCACCTATACCCTGCTCAAGCTCGGAGAAATGTATCACGCCAAGGGCTGGACCATGCAGCTGCACATTGGGGCGATCCGGAACAATAATGCGCGCATGTTCGCGAAGATCGGCAAGGACAGCGGGTATGACTCGATTCTCGATTTCCATCTGGCGGAAAGCCTGAACGGATTTCTGAGCAGGCTCGACAGGAACGATCAGCTGCCGAAAACCATTGTGTACAGCCTATACTCTTCTCATTACGAAATGATGGCCACCACGATTGGGAACTTCCAGTCAGCCGGTGTCGAGGGCAAGCTTCAGCTTGGTTCCGCTTGGTGGTTCCACGATCAGAAGGAAGGGATGCTGAAGCAGCTCACCGCGTTGTCTTCCATGGGGCTGATTAGCACCTTTGTCGGTATGCTGACCGATTCCAGGAGCTTTATGTCGTTCCCGAGGCATGAATATTTCCGCAGAGTGCTGTGCCGCCTGTTCGGGGACTGGATCAAGGAAGGGGAATTGCCCGCCGATTATGAATATATCGGTTCCATTATCCAGGACATTTGCTACCGCAATGCCGAGCGCTATTTTCAAATCCATTGACAATTGCATGCGGAGCATGAACAATAGACTTACTATATGAAAGCGTTTGCTGATGGTCGGATGGAAGATATGTGACAGGCAGATGTGTTTGAACAGGCGAGGGGGACATACCGTGCAATGGAACCGGGCGATATTGGTGGATGACGAGGTGTTTACGCGCAAAGGGCTCCTGAAGCTGATTGATTGGGAAGCCTGCGGCTTTCAAATTGTAGATGAGGCGGATAACGGAGAAGATGCGCTGGAACTGATTGAACGGCTTCAGCCGGATGTGGTCATCACCGATATCCGCATGCCGGTGCTGGATGGACTCGAGCTGATCAGGCATGTCGTCACGAAAGACATCGTCAAGCCGTATTTCATTATTGTAAGCGGATACGATGATTTTAATTATGCCCAGCAGGCCGTCCGCTATGGCGTGCATGATTTCATTTTGAAACCGATTGACGAGACGGAATTCAGCCATGCGCTGGTTCGGCTCAGCGAGCGGCTAAAGTCAGACCGCGAGGCTCGCCTGAGAGAAGAGAGGCTGTTGTCCGGGGCTTTGATGGAATCGCTCATTATAGGGGAAGCCGATGAGGCGCTGCTGCACGAATGGGAGCAACGCCTCGAGCTTCAGCCGGAGAGTCGTCTGTTCTACGTCTTCGTCGAACGGAATGACTACCAGCAGGCTTCGGCGGCGAACGGCAATGACGATGGCAGAGCAGAATTCAAGAACGGGGTGGAGGCGGCTCTCCTTGCGATCTCGAATGGAGAACAGCCCTTCTACCTGCATGAGCACCGCAATCGAATCGGCATTATCGTTCCGGGCAGCATCCTGCACTCGTTCCAGGGGTGTCGGCGGGGATTTGCCAGACGCATTCAGCAATCGCTTGCCGATTCGGGCCACGAACGAATCTTTGTTTATTTTGGTCAACCGGTGCTGCAGTTGTCCCACATTCAGGAGGCATACGAAACGGCTAAAGAATCACTCCTTTACAAATATATCTATGATGAAAGCGGCATTGTGATCCATGAGGAGGCCTCCCAGCATGGCCTTCACTATATCGGGCTGGAAGAAGGGCTTTACGAGCAGTTTCTGGAGCAGATCGAGGAGCTGCATTTCGAGAAGTTGGAAGTGACAATTCGTCTGCTGTTCGAATCCTTCCGGGAGAAGTTGTATGCTCCCGAAGCGGTGAAGACGGCAATCAACCAATGCGTGCTGGGCGTGGTCCGGGTACTCGGCAGCATGGACGGGGATCAGAGCCGGCTATCCAGTTTGGAGCCGATGACCGAATGGCATGACCGCAACTTGTCGCTTCAGGGGCTGAAGCGGTTGTTCACGGCATTTGCAATTGAGAGCGCGGACTATATCGCGCAGCTTCGCAAGGAGCAGCACAAGGGCGGAATCCAGAAGATCCGGGCTTATATCGAGGCCCATTATCATGAGAATATCAGCCTGAAGGGCATCGCAGGGAAGTTCTATATGAACCCGGTGTATCTGGGACAGCTTTTCAAAAAAGCGTATGGTATGTACTTTAATGACTTCCTGCTGCAGCTGCGCGTGAACGAGGCGAAGCGATTGCTGCGCCAGACGGATCTGCGCATCTATGAGGTGGCGGAACGGGTCGGATTCGGCAACCCGGACTATTTCGTCACGCAATTCGAGAAGCTGGAGCGAATGACGCCAAGCGAGTACCGGAGCCGCTTGATGAAGGAGGCCGCGTCCGAAGGGGCGAATCGATGAAGCCAAGCTTGAATAATGTCCGTCTGCGGGACAAGATGCTGCTGATGTATTTCCTGGCCGTATTTTTGCCAATCCTGGTCACCAATCTCATCTTCTACAACGTGACATCCGGCAGCGTGAGGGAGCAGCGGATCCAGGATATAACCGTGGCGCTTGAGCAGATGAAGAATGAGTTCTTGCGTGAAGTCGAGGATGCGCTGGAGATCTCCTCCGTCTTCTACACGGACATTCAATTGAACGAGATTATGGAGACGGTGTACGATCATCCGGCCGATTATATCGAGGCTTATGATACCTATCTCCGCCGCATTTTGAATTCGGGCAGCGCCGTATACAATTCGGTCAGCGAGATTACGGTGTATGTGGACAATCCGACCCTGCTGTATTCCGGCGGCATTAATTATATCAGCGACCAGGTGAAGGAAGAGGCCTGGTACAAGGCAATTGCGGGCAAAAACATAACCCAGCCGATTGTGATGCGTACGGGCAAGAATGGCCAATTGGACAGCTTCAGCATCATCCGAAGCATGAATTATTTCAATTCCCAGGATGATCATACCAAGTATCTCAAGATTGATATGCGGATGCCTTCGATTCGGCAGATCATGAGCAATCTGAATGTGCAGGGCAAAGTGTACCTGCTGAGCGGCGCCGGAAATATCGAATACACCACGGATCCGAAGGTTGATATTATGCAGGGTTCCGTGCAATACAGCAGCATCGCGCATGGCGACAGGTTTCTGGAGTTTCACACCGATACGTTCACGACCAACAATCTGAACACCTGGACGATCACGGCGGTGACGCCGGAGGATGTGGTGCTGCGCGACGTGCATCAGTCCTTGCGGTTCGTCATTGTGCTGACCTGCCTGAACTTTCTGCTTCCGACCTTGGTGATTGTCTGGATCAGCCGTTCCCTGAACGTGCGTCTGGTACGGATACTCAAGCATATGAAGAAGGTCAAGAACCAGAATTACGACACGATCCAAGAGGCCGAGGCACATGACGAGATCGGTCAGCTGACGGGTGAATTCAACCGGATGACCCTGCAGCTTAAGAGCTTGATCAATGACGTGTACATGGCGGATATCCAGAAGAAGAACTTGGAACTTCAGCGGCGGCACGCGCAATTGAACGCGCTGCAGAGCCAGATTAATCCGCACTTTCTCTTTAACGCACTGGAGACCATTCGCATGCGCAGCCTGATGAAGGATGAGGATGAGACGGCAAAAATCATTCATAACATGGCCAAGATCTTCCGCAATTCCCTAGTTTGGAAAAAAGACATGGTGACGCTCAAGGAAGAGGTGGAGTTTATTCACTGTTTCCTTGAAATACAGAAATACCGGTTTGGCGACAAAATTGATTACTCGGTTCACGCCCCCGCAGAAGAGGGACATTTGCAAATACCGAAGATGGCCATCGTTACTTTTGTGGAGAATGCCAGCATTCATGGCATCGAGCCGCTCAAGTACGGGGGGCGCATTGAGGTTCGTGTTGCACGCGAGGGACAAGCCCTTATCTGCAGCATTCAGGATAACGGGGCGGGCATGTCCGCGGAGAAGGTGGAACGCGTCTGCCGCTACTTGGATACCGAGGACGAGATGGGCGAGCGGATCGGCATTCAGAACGTGATCTACCGGCTGAAGCTGTACTACGGAAGCCGGTTCCAGTTTGAAATCGACAGCTCGCCTGGACAAGGCACCCGGGTAAGACTGTCCATCCCCATCGAAACCTAACAGGGCAAATCCTGCTTGGCACTCCGGCTCGGAGTGACTACAGCAGGATTTGTTCGTTAATCAGGAGAAGAGGTGCGGCGAAGGCCGCAGAGGTGCCATTTTTCACGATCGTGGATGCGGTTCTATAGTTTTCAAAGTATCACCTAAAGATTGACGGGTGAAAATTGCTCCTGAGCTCTCTTATAATGAAAGTGCTTACAAATTAACGAGACCGAAAGGGGTAGGTCAAGAGCATGAACAAGAAATTTTGGGTAAGCTGTCTGACCGTGGTTATGATGGTATCGCTTCTGGCGGCTTGCGGCGGCGGTAAAGACGCAGCGGATAACGCACCGGCTGCCGGCGGCGAAGGCGAGAAGAAAGAAGAGAAGGTCACCTTCACCTATTTCAACTCCGCAGCAGGTAAAGACAAAAATACGAACGAAACGACCATCGGTAAAATTTTCGAAGACCAAACCGGCGTGAATTTTAAAATGGAGCATTTGGTAGGAGACGAGAACACCAAGGTGGGCACGTTCATTGCCAGCAACGATTATCCCGATGTGATTGTGCCGGGAAGCTCGATCGATAAGCTGGTAGGGGCGGGCGCCTTCATTCCGCTCAATGACCTGATCGATAAGTACGGCCCTAACATCAAGCGTGTGTACGAGCCGTATTACAATCTGATGAAAGCCGATGACGGCAACATTTATTTCCTCCCGCTAAGTGCGGTTGTAGGAGAGTACACGTCGGCTCCCAATATCGAGCAAGGAGCATTCTGGATTCAACGCCGCGTCCTGAAGGAAGCGGGTTACCCGAAAATCAAGACCTTCGACGAGTACCTGAACCTGATTCGCGATTACGTGAAGAAGCATCCGGAGGAAGGCTTGACCGGATATCTGGCACTGACGACGCAGGATAAATTTTTTGCCCTGACCAATGCCCCGATGCACTTGGCCGGTTATCCGAACGATGGCGGCATCATCATCGACATGGAAACCCACGTAGCGAACGATTACGCGGACGACGACATTACGAAGCGTTACCTGCAGGAGCTGAACAAGCTGAATGCGGAAGGCCTGTTCGATAAATCCTCATTCGTGGACAACTATGATCAATACCTTGCCAAACTCACTTCCGGTAAGGTGCTCGGCTTCTTCGACTATAGATGGCAGGTAGGCCAAGCGATGAACAACCTGCGCGAAACAGCCAATAAATCGGGTAACGACGATCTCGAATATATGGCGCTGCCGATCGTATACGACGAGAATACCAAGGATCAGTATCTGGACCCGCCATCCTTTGTGAACAACCGCGGCGTAGGGATCTCCGTCAGCGCGAAGAATCCGGAGCGCATTGTGAAGTATTTCAACAACCTGCTGACGGACGAGAACCAAATTCTGTCGAACTGGGGCATCAAGGACGAGACATATTCCGTAGATGAGAACGGCCGCTTCTACCGTACGGAAGAGCAGATTGCACAGACCAATACGGAAGCCTTCCGCGAGTCGTTCGGCTTCAAGTACTTTGAATATAACTGGCCTCGTTACGGCAACGGTTCTACGCTTTCTGACGGTAATTCCGTGGGCGCGGGACGCCAGCCTGAGGTTGCGAAAATGTCTTACTCCGAACCGGACAAGAAATTGCTTGAAGCATACAACATCGATTCCTTCTCGCAGTTGTTTGCGGCACCGGACGACCGTCCATGGTATCCGGCTTGGAGCATTCCGATCGATCAGGGCTCACCGGCCCAAATCTTCACGCAGAAGAAAAGCGATTTGCAGCGTAAATACTTCCCGAAACTGGTTCTTGCCAACCCTGCGGAGTTTGACGGCATCTGGAACGAATACGTGGGCGAGTTCGGCAAGCTGGACGTGAAGGGATACGAGGATCTGATCACTGAGGAAGTAGCCAAGAAAATCGCAAATGCCCAAGGACAATAATAGATGAAGAAGAGGCGATCAGGGGCGGACCACTCGATAAGTTTGTATTCGTCCCTCCTCCTCTATAACCATTGTATGGGCTGGATAGGAAGGAGAAGAAACCGTGGATAAGGCGAACCCGATTGGACCTGCAGAGACGACGGCGATACGTGAAACGCCGTCGGTATCGAAAGGTTTCTTCAATAAACAACGGAAAAACAATATTGGTTTGAACAATAAACCGCCATCAGGCGAAAAAAGCTTCTTCCGGAAGCTGCTGCAGCAGAAGGCGCTGGTCTTCATGTCAATTCCTTTTTTGATATGGTTGTTTGTCTTTAAGTACCTGCCGCTATGGGGCTGGACCATCGCGTTTCAGGATTTTAAACCGGCCAAGAAGATATTCGATCAGGAATGGGTAGGCCTGCAGCATTTTACCTTTCTGTTTCAGGACGAACACTTCCTCCGGGTCATGCGCAACACGCTCGCCATGAGTTTTATCAACCTTGTCTTAGGTTTTGTCACGGCGATTGTGTTAGCGATCCTGCTCAATGAGCTGCGTAATTTGATGTTCAAACGGGTCGTGCAGACGATCAGTTATTTACCCCATTTCATCTCTTGGGTTGTGGCAGCGAGCATTATTTCGACAGCTCTGTCCGCAGACGGCGGGATTATCAATGAACTCCTCATGTGGTTCGGGATTATTAAGGAACCGATCTTATGGCTTGGGGAAGGGGAATATTTCTGGGGAATACTCGGTGTTTCGGAAGTATGGAAGAATGTCGGCTGGAACACCATTATATATTTGGCAGCCATGACGATGATCGATCCCTCGCAGTACGAGGCGGCGGAAATCGATGGCGCCGGACGCTTTCAACGGATTTGGAACATCACCTTGCCGGGTCTAAAGCCGGTATTCATCATCCTGTTGATCATGAATATCGGCAACCTGCTCGAATCCGGTTTTGAACCGCAATATTTGCTTGGTAACGGCATGAACGTGGATTATTCCGAGAACCTGGATATTTTCGTGCTGAAATACGGTATTCAGATGGGCAACTTCTCGCTCTCGATTGCAGCCGGCATGTTCAAGACGGTCGTCAGCTTCATACTCTTGTTCACGGCCAACCATATCGCGAAGAGACTGGGCGAAGATCGATTGTTCTAAGCGAAAGCTTGCGAGGACCGTTCTCTATCAGAAAACGTACAGGAGGATTCATATGGCGAAGATTTCAGATTCACCACGGGCCCACGCCCGGTTCAAGTCTCCCGCGGACCGGTTATTCGATACCTTTAACATTGTGTTCATGATCTGTCTCATGATTGTCACGTTGTACCCGTTCATCAATACGCTCGCGGTTTCCTTCAACAATGCGACGGATTCGGTAAAAGGCGGCATTTATTTATGGCCGCGGGATTTCACGTGGGAAAATTATAAATATGTATTTAACGAAGCCACGATATTCCACGCTACCTTCATCTCGGTTTTGCGTACGTTGATCGGTACGATCACTTCCGTATTCTGCTGTGCTATGGTGGCCTATACCATCAGCCGTCCGGAATATGTGCTGCGCAAATTCGTATCAATTGCCTTCATCTTGACGATGTATTTCAGCGGCGGTTTGATTCCGAACTTCCTGTTGATTCGCGAATTGGGCATGCTGGGCACCTTCTCGGTGTACATCATTCCAGGCCTGATCGGCGTGTTTAACGTCATCGTCATCCGTTCCTTCATTGAAGGACTGCCGGAAGGAATTCTGGAATCGGCCCGGATCGACGGCGCCGGCGAATTCACGACTTTCATGAAAATCGTGCTTCCGCTATGCGTACCCGTACTTGCTACGGTATCGCTGTTTACGGCGGTATCCCAGTGGAACTCCTGGTTTGACGTATTCTTGTATAACTCTTCATACAGCGAGCTTAGCACCCTGCAGTATGAATTGATGAAAATACTCCAGAATTCGAATTCCTCGCTGAATTCGGGCAACGACTATGCAAGCCAGTTTGCAAGCTCGGAAAGCGGCGCGAATCAGGTCACGCCGACCTCCATTCGGGCAACGATGACCATTGTGGCCAGCGTGCCGATCATTCTGGTGTACCCGTTCCTGCAAAAATACTTTGTGCAAGGGATGACCCTTGGCGGGGTGAAAGGGTAAGCTGCGGGAGCCGCTAAATAAGTACATCGTGTGCACTGCTCCCTGGTGCACATGGTACGTGGTCGTCGGGAGCATGCTTGGATGGCTGCCGACCAACGATCCCGCTGGCATCATGATCATAAACCATCAATCTAGCTGATATCTCTAATTCGAGGAGGGATTGCGTATGTCCAACACGCATCGAAATGAACCCAGGCTGAAGGAAATGTTCGCGGATGACTTTCTCATCGGAGCAGCCGTGAACCCGCGGACGATTGAAACGCAGGAGGAATTGCTATCCTATCATTTCAACAGCATCACGGCGGAAAATGAAATGAAGTTTGTCAGCGTGCACCCGGCAGAGGATACGTATACGTTCGAGGATGCGGACCGGCTTGCCGCTTTCGCCCGCAAGCATGGAATGAAGATGCGCGGCCATACGCTGGTATGGCATAACCAAACAACCGACTGGCTGTTCGAGGACAAGAACGGGGGCCTGGTGGATAAAGCCACGCTTTACGCTCGGTTGAAATCCCATACCGATACGGTCGTAAAGCGGTACAAGGACGATATTTACGCTTGGGACGTCGTGAACGAGGTGATTGCGGATGAAGGCGCCGAGCTGCTTCGTCCATCCAAGTGGCTGGACATTGCTGGCCCCGAGTTTATCTCCAAGGCATTCGAGTATGCGCACGAAGCCGATCCGTCGGCGTTGTTGTTCTATAACGATTACAATGAGTCCCACCCGAATAAACGAGACAAAATTTACACGCTGGTCAAGTCTTTGCTGGATCAAGGAACTCCTATTCATGGCGTTGGCTTGCAGGCGCACTGGAATCTCTACGATCCGGATCTTGACGATATCCGGGCGGCGATCGAGAAGTATGCATCGCTCGGCCTGCAGCTTCAGCTCACCGAGCTCGATGTGTCGATGTTCCGGTTTGAAGACAAGCGGAAGGATCTGACCGAAGCGCCGGAAGAACTTCTGGAGGCTCAGGCCAAGCGGTATGAGGCGATGTTTGGCATTCTGAAGGAGTACCGGGATCATATTACGTCCGTTACCTTCTGGGGAGCTGCCGACGATTACACTTGGCTGGACAATTTCCCGGTACGGGGGCGGAAGAATTGGCCCTTCCTGTTCGATGAGCGGCATCAGCCGAAACCGGCGTTTCATCGCTTGGTGGAGCATATGGTCAAGGTGTAATCCGTCTTGGGCGGGTCAAGTCTTCATCCTAATCAAATTCGAAGCAATATAAGCGATTAAGGCTGCCATCAGCTTGTCATGTTGCCGGTCCTTGTGGCCGGCATTTGTATTTTGGCCTTGACGGGAAGCAGGAGTTTAAGACAACGGCAATCCGAAGAGATGGCACTGACTTTTGGTCTAAGAAGGAGGAACTGACATTGAACAGCACTTTATATAAAGCGTGGCTGCAGTATGCGCCCATAAAGGACCGGGAGCTTGCCTCCGGATACAGCAGACTGCTCGGCACGATTGTAGCGGACCTGCAGCAGTCGCGGGTTGCGAACGCCGCCATGGAGGAACTGAAGAGGGCGTGCCAATCCATGCTGGGTATTGTCCCGGTCATCACGTCCGAGGCCCAGGCTTCATCTTACTTCGAGGTGCGCATCCCCACATCAGCCGAACCCGGCATGGGAGAACTAGATGGGGTCGGCTCAGGTGAGGATAGGAGCCGGATAGCAGTCCAGCTAGGCGCAGAAGGCTTTCAGTTGGAACATTCAATCCAAGGGCAGCAGGAAAAGCTGGTACTGACCGGTGGATCGGGCAAAGGCGTTTTATATGGCGTGTTTCATTTATTGAGATTGTTGGCCTCCCACCAACCGTTAACCGGTTTAAAGGTGACCGAGCAGCCAGTGAACGGGCTGCGGATGATCAATCAATGGGACAATGCCGATGGCTCGGTGGAACGCGGGTACTCGGGCCACTCGATTTTTTACGAAAACGGACGGTTCACCGAAAATCTGGATCGCGTAAGAGACTACGCCCGCTTATTGGCTTCCGTGGGACTGAATGCCATCTCCATTAATAACGTCAATGTGCATGAGATCGAGACGGAGTTCATTACCGCGGAATATTTGCCGACGATTGCGAAGGTCGCGGATATCTTCCGGGAATATGGCATTTCATTGTACTTGAGCATTAACTTTGCGGCTCCGCTGCATATCGGCGGCGTATCGACCTCCGATCCGCTGAGTGAAGAGGTTCGGCAGTGGTGGAAGGATACGGCGGATGAGATTTATGATCATATCCCGGACTTCGGCGGCTTCCTGGTGAAGGCGGATTCGGAGCATCGCCCCGGCCCGTTTGCCTATGGAAGGGACCATGCCGATGGCGCCAATATGCTCGCTGAGGCCTTGGAGCCGCATGGCGGGCTCGTCATCTGGCGCTGCTTCGTATACAACTGCATGCAGGATTGGCGCGATCGCAGCACAGACCGGGCGCGGGCGGCCTATGATCATTTTACCCCGCTGGACGGCAGGTTTAAGGACAATGTGCTGCTGCAGATTAAGAACGGGCCCATGGACTTTCAAGTGCGGGAACCGGTGTCGCCGCTGTTCGGCAGCATGAAAGAGACCAATCAAGTGCTGGAGTTTCAGGTTGCCCAGGAATATACGGGGCAGCAGCGTCACGTATGCTATTTGGTGCCGCAGTGGAAAGAGGTGCTGGATTTCGATACCTATGCGAATGGGTCGGGGTCCGAGGTGAAGAAGATCGTGAACGGTTCCCTGCACGGTATGAAATACAGCGGGATCGCCGCCGTTTCCAACATCGGAAATGATGAGAACTGGACGGGGCACACCTTGGCACAAGCCAATCTGTATGGCTTCGGACGTCTGATCTGGGATCCGGAATTGTCCTCCGAGGGGATCGCGGAAGAATGGACGAGGCTGACCTTTGGCAATGACGACACGGTGGTCAACACGGTATGCGACATGCTTATGCAATCGTGGCCGATCTACGAAAGCTATACCGCCCCGCTCGGGGTGGGCTGGATGATTACACCGCATACGCATTACGGTCCGGATGTGGACGGCTATGAATATTCAAGGTGGGGCACATACCATTTCGCCGATCGGGACGGGATGGGCGTCGATCGCACGGTGGCATCGGGCACAGGCTATACCGCGCAGTATTTCGGGCCGAATAGGGCCCGATATGATTCGCTGGCGGATTGTCCTGACGAGCTGCTGCTGTTCTTCCATCATGTGCCGTACTCGCATGTGCTGAAATCCGGTAAAACAGTGATACAGCATATTTATGACGCACATTTTGACGGGGCACAAGGAGCGGCTGGATTGCTTGAGGCATGGACCTCGCTGGAAGGAAAGGTCGATCCGGAGCGCTTCGTTCAAGTGACGGAGCGGCTCACTGATCAAGCCGAGCATGCGAAGCATTGGCGGGATGTGATCAACACGTATTTCTTTCGTAAATCCGGCGTGCCGGATGAGCAGGGGCGGACGATTTACTAAGTTCATTTTTTAACTGGACGTGGAAATTAGGGGATGCCCCATCAGATGTTGGATCTGGTGGGCATCCTTTTTTCATGGCTGGATGCTTCGAAAGCCGAACTTTCTTGTGAGTAGATATCGATTGTAATCGATAGTTGAAATAATGTCCCATTATGAAGCGCTGTATGGTAAAATTCTGGAAAAAGCATAAGAGGAGGATTACATGATTAGATACTTCTGCTTGTTGATATTAATGATCCTGGTCTTAGGAGGCTGCAGTGGCAGCGATGAATCAACGGAGAAGTTTACCGCAGAAGATATGGGAATCGTGCGTTTAGACAATGGCCAGAAGGTGTACTACGGCATGAATCGTGCGGAAGCTGAGGAAGTGCTTGGGAACGGCCAAGAGCATGCCAGGGGCGTATTTGATTACGATTCCGGCATCGCGGTGTTCTACAGAGATGATGCCGTTGTTGCGATCAGGATGGAGGAAGAATCGAAAGGTCATTATCAAACAACGCGCGGTGCTGAAATAGGAATGCAAATTAGCGAGATCAAGAAACGATATGGGGAGCAATATGAGCCATCACAGCCCGATGACATCCTGGATTACTTCTATGACTATAAAAAAGGAAAGTTCCTCGAGAAAAATTCGCCCGAAACAGAAGAAGAGGCGCGGAATATTTTTATTTTTTCATCCATGTTTCATGATGGGTATGCGGACACCCTTTTGTTTCTTGATAGTTACTATGCGTCTTCTGGCAAATGATTCAGGACAAGGCGATAATCTTTGTGTGCAAAATCCAGGATCTACAGAACGGCATGCTGTTAAAGAGATGAACTTCATTCCATAAGCTGGGCTTTATAGGGTGGGGGGCTATATGATATACTGAGATTAGGGTTAGAATAAGATGAAGTAATGTGATCAAGGGGGGAATGGGTATGACAGTCGAGAAACATGTACATGATGCATGCGCAGTAACCAGTGAGCGGAAGAGCCATCATTCCGATAAAACGAAAAGCAACCTCGTCAGCCGGTTGAACCGAATTGAAGGACAGATTCGCGGCGTGAAAGGCTTAATTGAGAAGGATACGTACTGTGACGATGTATTAAACCAGATCTCCTCGATTCAGTCAGCCTTGAACGGCGTCAGCAAATTGCTGCTTGAGCATCATATGAAGAGCTGTGTGGTGGAGCGCTTGCAGGAAGGCGACGACGAGGTTATAACCGAATTGTTAACAACCATGAACAAGTTAATGAAATAATGGAATTCCTGGCTGGAGACGGTCAGGTTATGATGAGTTACCATGGAGCTGCCACCTTCTAAAGGTGGCAGTAAGTGTTTATTCAGGGTGATGAGTAGCGCATGGTTATGCGGTTTAATCATAGCAAGGGATATTTTTTTCAAAAAAAATGAGAAAACCCATTGACTAAATATAGGGTAGGGGGGTATACTAACATCAAGAAACGAGAACAACCCGTTTAAAACTTATTCCGGGCAGGCTTTTAGAAGGGCTGCTCACAATAAATTCATAACCCAAAGGAGAGATTGAACATGGATCAGGTAACAATAAAAGTAGAAGGTATGTCTTGCATGCATTGCGTGAATTCCATTGAAGGAGCTTTAAAGAATGAGAACATCGAGGGACATGTGGACTTGAAGGCAGGCACGGTCTCCGTGAAATATGATGCAGGCAAAGTCCAATTGGATAAAATCAAAGAAATTATCGAGGAACAAGGATATAACGTAGTTTAATCAAACGGCACGAGGATGAAGAGGGGTGAGGAGAAGATGGGAGCAGGAACAATGGAACAGAAGAAAACGTCGCTGCAGTTAACGGGTATGACATGTGCCGCCTGTGCGAATCGGATTGAGAAGGGTCTAAGTAAAATGGAGGGCGTTCAGGAAGCGAATGTGAATTTTGCGCTGGAAAAAGCGTCGGTTACATTTGATCCGAATGTGGTTTCCGTCCAGCAGATGGAAGAGAAAATTGAAAAGCTGGGTTACGGAACGGCCAAGGAAACCGTGGACCTGCAGCTGATTGGCATGTACTGCGCCGCCTGTGCTACGAAAATTGAGAAAGTGGTAAGCAAGATGCCAGGTGTTAATCAGGCCAACGTCAATTTTGCGCTGGAAACGGCCCGGGTGGAATTCAATCCCGCAGAGATAAGCCTTAGCGATATTCAACAGCGTGTGGAGAAGCTCGGGTATCAGGCGGTTTCCAAACAGGAGACGCTTGATCAGGAAGGTCACCGCAAGGAGGCCATCACCAAGCAAAAGCGGAAGCTGCTCCTGTCGGCGATTCTGTCGCTGCCGCTGCTCTGGGCCATGGTGAGCCATTTCTCCTTCACCTCCTGGATCTGGATGCCGGATCTGTTCATGAACCCTTGGTTCCAGCTGATCCTGGCAACGCCGGTACAGTTTTTTATCGGAAAACAGTTTTATGTGGGAGCCTATAAAGCTCTTCGCAACAAAAGCGCCAATATGGACGTTCTGGTCGCACTCGGTACCTCGGCAGCTTATTTCTACAGTCTGTATTTAACGATCGATTGGGCCGCTGCCGGAGCAAATGCACACCATGGGCCCGAAATGTACTATGAAACGAGTGCGGTGTTGATCACGCTGGTTATTATGGGGAAACTGTTCGAATCCCTGGCCAAAGGCCGTACCTCGGAGGCTATCAAAACCCTGATGGGGCTTCAAGCCAAAACGGCGCTGGTCGTTCGTGACGGTCAGGAGATGACCATCCCGGTGGAACAGGTCATGGTGGGTGATCTTGTATTGGTGAAGCCGGGTGAGAAAATCCCGGTGGACGGTAAAGTTGTGGAGGGCACGTCGGCGGTAGATGAGTCGATGCTGACAGGTGAAAGCATTCCGGTTGAGAAAAAAGCGGGTGACGCCGTCATAGGCGCCACCATAAACAAGAACGGGCGCTTAACGCTCGAAGCGACGAAAGTTGGTAAAGAGACCGCTCTAGCCCAAATTATCAAGGTGGTTGAGGAAGCACAAGGCTCCAAAGCTCCGATTCAGCGGGTCGCTGATGTCATCTCCGGCATCTTCGTTCCGATCGTGGTCGGCATTGCGATTGTTGCCTTCCTCGTATGGTACTTCTGGGTAACGCCTGGTAATTTCGCGCAATCGTTAGAAATTGCCATCGCGATTCTGGTTATTGCTTGTCCGTGTGCGTTGGGTCTGGCTACGCCGACCTCGATCATGGCGGGTTCGGGCCGCGCTGCAGAGCTGGGTGTTCTGTTCAAGGGCGGGGAGCATCTGGAGTCCACGCACAAAATTGACGCGATTATTCTGGACAAAACAGGAACGGTCACGAAAGGCAAACCCGAGTTGACCGATGTGGAAGTTCATAACTTTGATCAAGAGCTGTTCCTTCGTCTGGTCGGATCAGCTGAGAAGAGCTCCGAGCATCCGCTTGCCGAAGCGATTGTGGCCGGGATTGAAGCAAAAGGAACGCGGCTTCCGGCTGCGGAGCATTTTGAAGCCATTCCAGGCTACGGCATCCGTGCCAGCGTGGAAGGACATGAGGTACTGGTAGGCACACGCAAGCTGATGGCACAGCATAACGTGCCGATTGATGCGATCCTCGGCAGAATGTCGGAGCTTGAAACTGAAGGCAAGACTGCCATGCTGACGGCTGTAGACGGCCAATATGCGGGTCTTGTGGCTGTGGCAGATACGATCAAGGAGACATCCCGTGCTGCCGTAGCGAGATTGAAAGAAATGGGCATCGAGGTCATTATGATTACCGGGGATAATGAACGCACGGCACAGGCCATCGCGAAGCAGGTCGGCATCGACCATGTGCGTGCCGAGGTACTGCCGGAAGGCAAAGCGGATGAAGTGAAAAAGCTCCAGCAGCAGGGTAAGAAGGTCGCCATGGTCGGCGACGGCATTAACGATGCGCCGGCCCTTGCGGTTGCCGATATCGGCATGGCCATCGGCACAGGTACGGATGTGGCCATGGAAGCTGCTGACGTTACGCTGATGAAGGGCGACCTGAACAGTATTCCGGATGCCATCTACATGAGCCGAAAGACGATGAGCAACATCCGTCAAAACCTGTTCTGGGCGCTGGGCTATAACTCGCTTGGCATTCCGATTGCCGCCATCGGGCTTCTGGCACCTTGGGTGGCCGGGGCCGCCATGGCACTGAGCTCTGTATCGGTCGTGCTGAATGCCCTTCGCCTGCAGCGGATGAAGGTATAACGAAAGCTGGCAGACCTTTTATATAGAGTATGATTGGTAACCGAGCAAGAGAACGATATTTGGGTAACTTGATGGGAGTGTAGACATTTGGCCATGCAAAAATTTGCAGTGACACCCGGCTTTGAAGTGGGCGGAACGCTGTTCCGCCCGGATCAGCTGGCCGTATTGGGCTCCATTGTGGGCGAGGACGCCCGCATTGAGATGACTACCTTTAAGCAGCTCTACGTGGAGATGGATGCAGAGCGGGTGGAAGAAGCCAAGGTGAAGCTGGAAGCTGCCGGACTTCAGGTTCATCCCGCCGGCTTTGTCTCCAAGAGCCTGATCACCTGCAACTTTTGCCGGGGGGCGGAGGATTCGGGACTGGATGTTGCAAAGATGCTGGATGAAGCGATCGCCGATCATCCTGTACCCAATCCGCTAAAGATCGGTTACGCAGGATGCGCGCTTGGTACCAGCGAACCGCTGCTGAAAGATATTGCCGTGATTAAGATGAGGAATACCTATGATATCTATGTTGGTGGAGAGCCGAGAGGGTTGAAGGCTGCTCTGGCGAAGCCCCTGCACACGGATTTAGTGCCGGATCAGCTGGCTCCGATCATCTTGAAGCTGATCGCCGTCTATCAGGAGAACGGCAAAAAAAAAGAGAAGTTCTCCCGCTTCGTGGATCGCATGACGCTCGAGCAGCTGCGTCAACTCACGCTGGATGCGCGGATGGATACGGCAGGATAAACGAAAGGCTTAGCAGGCATCACCTTATGGTGAACGGGATATGCCGAAACGAGGATGGATATACTTTCAAGAGCACCTGAGGGTGCTCTTTTTTTCTATAGATTAGAACACGCTATCCACTGGAATCCTTGCTTGGATCGATCAAGCGAGATCAACTTCGAACGCATTTTGTCTTCTCTAATTGCGACACGAGAGCTTTTTTATGTTGTTCTTTTATGGATGAGGACAGTGGGAATAACAACCATACTGGGCATTTTATCGTGGTTGACGATCGATGTGAAAGGGTATACAATTTATATTGTTAAAAGCTTTTAACTATTTAAATTTGTAATATATCTATAAGGACTTCGTTGTGCATCGAGGTGATGAAACTGGATAAGAGGGAACAAATATCTAACATGGTTGCCCGTCAGATGATGACGCTTGTGGCGAACTATGCCAAGATTCTGGACAATGATTTGACCGGCCCGCAGTACTACGTGCTTCAGACCTTGGCGTATGAGGGGCAGCAGACCAGCTCGTATTTTGCCAATGCCTTGAATGTTACGCTATCGGCAGTGACCAACTTGAGCAACAAACTGGTCAGTAAGGGTTATATCGAACGGGTGGCGTCAAGCGAGGACAGGCGTCAGGTTTATCTTAAGATTACGGAGCAGGGCCGTGAGGTTGAAGCCCGAATGATTGCGAAGTACCGTGAATTGAATGAGGGCTTATGGTCGGATTTCTCGGATCAGGAGGTGGATGTCTTAATCGCTTCGTACGAGAAGATGATTGAACATTTGCAGCTAAAGATCGGGCAGTCCAAAGAAGATAGCCAAACCAACAACTAAAAATATTCAGGAGGGTTTCCCATGGGGCGATTAGACAATAAAGTAGCAATCATTACAGGTGCAGCAGGTGGGATGGGTAAAGCTGACGCTCTTTTGTTTGTGCAGGAGGGAGCCAAGGTTGCGATTACGGACCTACAGGAAGACAAGATCAAAGACGTCGTAGCCGAGATTGAAGCCCTTGGCGGCGAAGTGATCGGATTCAAGCATAATGTAGCTTCCGAGGAAGACTGGGTTCGTGTCGTGGACGAGACCGTTCAAAAATTCGGCAAAATCGATATTCTGGTCAACAATGCCGGTGTCTCCAATGCAACGCCGTTCATGGATTTGACGGTGGAGGGCTGGGAGAAGACGATGTCGATTAACGTTACGAGCATATTCCTCGGTCAGAAATATGTCATTCCGCACATGATCGAAGCCGGCGGCGGCTCCATCGTCAACATCTCCTCCATTGCCGGCCTGACAGGGGGCAGCGGCGCCGGTCCTTACACGGCAAGCAAAGGCGCGGTACGCATGCTGACCAAAGCCACGGCCGTGGACTTTGCGAAGCATAACATCCGCTGCAATTCGGTTCACCCTGGCTACATCGAAACGCCAATGACCGTGGATCTGTTCAAGGATGAGCACATGATGCAGTGGTTCCAATCCCAGACTCCGCTTCCACGCTTGGGCAAAGCGGAAGATATCGCACGCGGCGTATTGTTCCTTGCTTCGGATGAGTCTTCCTATATTACAGGCGTTGAGCTGCCGATTGACGGCGGATATTTCGCGAAGTAAGTCATGCTTTCCATTGACCTGTATTTATAGGCTATAGACGACAGAACCGATAGGGATACAAACTCGGTTAGCACTAATTTTATATTTTCATCAAGAGGAGTGTTGTTTCATGTCCGATAACAAACAGATCGCTGTCATTACCGGCGCAGCCAGCGGGATCGGCAGAGCCAGCAGCTTGAAACTGGCAGAGAACGGTGCAGCGGTAGTGCTCGTTGATTTTAACAAGGAAGCCGGCGAAGAAACGCTGCGTTTGATCAAGGAGCAGGGCGGAGAGGGCATCTTCGTGCAAGCGGACGTGACGAAGACTGAAGATGTCCAGAACTACGTGAACAGGGCGGTCGAAGCTTACGGCCGAATCGATTTCTTCTTCAACAATGCAGGCATCGTGCAGAAGTTTTCGATGCTGGATGATATCGACGAGGACGAATTTGACCGTCAAATGTCCGTGAATGTCAAGGGCGCTTTTCTCGGCATGAAGTATGTGTTGAAAGTCATGAAGGAGCAGAGCAGCGGACATATCGTCAACACCGCTTCCACCGCGGGTATTCGCAGCGAGCACAGTGCAGCCGCTTATTCGGCAAGCAAGCATGCGGTGGTGGGCTTGACGAAGGGAGCAGCGCTGGAATATGTGAAGCAGGGCATTCGCGTGAACGCGATTTGTCCGGGCGGCGTTCAGACGCCGCTTACGGCAGCGGTAGCCAAGTCCTTCACGGAAGGGGGCTACGTGCCTGAGGAATTGGGCAACATGCGGATGGGACGCCCGGCTGAGGCGGATGAAATCGCGAACGTGGTTGCTTTCCTGGCTTCCCCAGGCTCCAGCTACATGACAGGTTCGCTGGTTACGATTGATGGCGGATTGACGCTGTAATATATAAAAAAAGACCAGTCAAGCACCGGAATACCGGGTTTGACTGGTCTTTTTGGTGTACTATTATTTGATGCCGACGACTTCCGCCAGCAGCTCATAAGAACGCAGGCGCGCCTCATGGTCATAGATGGCGGCCGCGACAATGATTTCGTCCGCATTCGTTGACTGCTGGAACTGCTCCAGCTGCGCGCGGACGGTTGCGGGGCTGCCGATGGCAGAGAAGCTGAGCTGGCGCTTCACAATGGCCTGCTCCTGCAGGTTCCATAGATCATCCATGCTGTCCACCGGCGGACTCAGCTGGCCGGTGCGGCCGCGGATGATATTCAGGAACTGCTGGTACGGCGAGGTAGCCAGGCGCTGTGCTTCCTCATCGGTATCGGCACAGATCACGTTCACGCCGATCATGGCATAAGGCTTGTTCAGCTCGGTTGAAGGACGGAAGCTGGTGCGGTACAGGTCGAGCGCGGCCATCAGATAATCCGGGGCAAAGTGGCTCGCAAATGAGAACGGAAGCCCCAGCTGACCTGCCAGCTGCGCACTGAAACCGCTGGAGCCGAGCAGCCAAATCGGTACATGCAGACCTTCCCCGGGAATCGCCCGGACGCGCATGGACGAGCCCGAGGTGGGTTGGAAGTAATTCCGCAGCTCGCCGAGGCGGTCCGGGAAATCCTGGCCGTCGCTGCCGGGACCGCGGCGAAGCGCCCGGGATGTGAGTTGATCCGATCCCGGCGCACGACCTAAGCCGAGATCGATCCGGCCGGGATAGAGCGATTCCAGGGTGCCGAACTGCTCGGCTATGACCAAGGGAGCGTGGTTCGGCAGCATAATGCCCCCGGCTCCGACTCGGATCTTGCTCGTGCCCCCGGCGACATGGCCAATGACGACCGAAGTGGCCGAGCTGGCGATTCCAGGCATATTGTGGTGTTCGGCAAGCCAGTAGCGGTTATACCCCCACTTCTCGGCATGCTGGGCCAGATCGAGCGTATTTTGCAGCGACTGTGCAGCGGTGCTGCCTGCTGTAATCGGGGCGAGATCCAGAATGGAAATAGGGATATCGCGAAGCGTTTTGGGCGCTGTATGATCAAGATGGGGTTCTGTCATTTGGAATGACCTCCTTATTCGTGCGCTGCACGGTAAGTTGTTATATAGGGAGAAGACACCCGTCTGGGTGGATGCCGAAAAATATAAAACCTATTTATCGATAGTTGGTATCCCTATATAACGAACATTATATACCTACTTAATCGATAAGAAAAATATACATCGATGAACCTCCACAGAAGCCGGACCGCATTTAGAGGAAATTTTTCTTGCGATTATCGAATGGTTCAGCTTCGCTGAAAATATATGGCATCGATAATCTAAAGAAAAATATACATCCATGAACCTCCAGAGAAGCCAGACACACCTCCGTCTAATATATACTTTCCGAGCCTATCTAAGTAAAAAAAAGATTGCCATCATCGTTCGGATATTCTTATAATACAATTAATCAATTAAATTGATTATTGCGCTCCAGTTCTGCATGTATGCTAAACGATAAATGTAAAAAAGGAGGCGAAATAAAGAATAGCACGGTAAAGACTATATAATCTTGACTGCGAAGGAGAGGATTTACGATGATGATCCAATCACGAGTGAAGAATTGGTTAAGCCTACTGCTGCTGTCCGCTGTGTTGGTTGCAGGAAGCGTATCGATACCGTTTCAGCCCGTAAAGGTACATGCTGAGGGATTGCAGGCTACTGTTGCAGATGAATATTCTTACATGGCGGCGCCTGGCGTGAAGCATACCAGCATCACGCTGGATGAGCCGGACTCCCGGCAGGCGATTCAGGTGATGGAGGTCGATCCGAAGTCTCCGCATATTCAGGTTCAAGCCGTATCCTCCCGGATGGAGGTTTCCAGAGGTGAAACCGTCGGTTATATGATCCGCGAACAGGAGGCGATGGGGCATCGCGTGGTGGGCGGGGTCAATGGCGATTTCTTCAGCTCCGTTGGCGTGCCGTCAGGGCTTCAGATATCGAATGGCGAGTTAATTTCCTCCCCGGGCTCCATCAAAGCGCTCATGTATATTCTGGCGGACGGAAGTGTACATATCGAAGAAAATGTGACGATGACCGCTGTTGTTCGGACCGGGAGCGGAATGGCACTCGACATCGATATGGTCAACCGGACCCGGGTGCCTTCCCACAATGACCGGGCCTTTCTGTTCACGAGCCGATTCGGTGCTTCTACGCGTACGCCGGCTGGAGGCGTAGAGGTGGTTCTTGGTGTAGAGGAGGAGCAATTGGTTGCGGGTCAGCCGGTTAAAGCTGTGGTCCAGTCGATCGGCGACCGCGCCGATACGTTGATCGGGGAGGGACAGTATGTTCTCTCGGCAACGGGCACGAAGGCGGATTGGGTACGGAATGCCCTTGCTGCCGGGGATAATATTGAAATATCCGTCAGTTTCGACAAAGGAATCAATGAGGCGCATGAGGTCATTTCCGGGAACTCTACGCTGGGTCGGATTCTCCTGAAGGACGGGGAAATTCCCACCCAGATTACCGATCCGGGGGAAGCCGTTAACCTTGACCGCCATCCGCGCACGATGCTGGGCGTGACGGCGGAAGGCAAGCTGATCATCGTTGTGGCCGACGGCCGGATGCCGGGGTACGCCGACGGCATGACCTTTGAAGAGGAAGCGAGGTATCTCCAATCGCTGGGTGCGGTGAATGCGATCAACATTGACGGAGGCGGTTCATCAACCTATTATGTGCGCCAGCCTGGAGATCCTGCTGCATCCCTGCTCAATGTACCGTCGGATGGATCGGAACGGCCGGTCGGCAATGCATTGATCGTTGTATCAACCGCTGAAACCGAGCAGCTGGATGGGCTGGTGCTGTCATCGAACCGCCAAGTTCAGGTGGCGCCGGGCAGCCAGGTCTCATTTGAAGCGAAGGGAATCGACCGGAACTATAATCCGGTAGCTGTCTCCGCGAAGGATCTGAAGTGGGTGGTCAACGGCGGCATTGGCAAGGTGGACGATAACGGCGTATTTACGGCGGGTACCAAGGAGCGCTCAGGTCAAATCAAGGTGCACACGAAAGGCGGCATACAGCAAACAGTCGATGTCACCGTGACGAACGGGATTGCGCGAATCGCGCTCTCTCACGACTCGTTTGTTGCGGAGCCCGGTTCGGTTCAGGCCTTGTCATTGAAGGCGTATGACGCCGAAGGCAGAGAAATTCAGCTTTCAGCGAATCAGGCTTCGTGGATTGTGGATGGCGCGATCGGCTCCATTAGTCCAGATGGCGTATTCACGGCGGGAAGCGGAGATGCACAAGGTACGATCACCGCCGTGTATGGTGACCATTCCGCAACGGCTGAGGTGCACGTAGGCCCATCCCCGGTTATTGAACCGTTCGAGGACCTGGATGGCATCACAGCTTCCGAAGTGCGGACGGTTCCAGGCTCTGTTGCGCTTTCGCTTGTGACGGAACCGGACATGGTCAAGTTCGGACAGTCGTCCGGGAAGCTGAAATATGATTTGACCGGAACATCAGGAACGTCAGCAGCCTATGTGAATCTGCTGAATGCGGCAGGCCAGCCTGGCCGTATTATTGAAGGCAAGCCGAAGCGTATCGGGCTCTGGGTCTATGGCGACGGGAACATGCATCAGCTGCGGCTTGGCGTTACGGATGGAAGCGGGGCAAATAAATTGTGGAATTTCACCTCCATTGGCGGTACGAACTGGACGGGGGAATGGCGTTATGTGAGCTTGGATGTGCCACAGGATACTCTATTCCCGATTACGGTACGCAACATTGCGATGGAAGAGAAGAATGTGAACAACAAGCAGGCCGGGGTGCTGTATTACGATCAGCTGACGGCTGAATACGGGGAAGAGTAAAAACCCGGGTTAGTCGAATTGACGAGCCGTTCGAATAGAACGGGATACTCCAGTCCAGCAGCAAGGTTTGGCGAGGACAGTATAACGGACCATAGAACATAAACAAGAGTAAAGGCAGCCGGATCACCGGCTGCCTTTATGCTTCGTTGCGGATGGATTGTCTCAGATGACAGGGCCGGATTCGCACCCTATTCGTACTGCAGCTTATCCTATGACTAAATCGGCTGGAGGCTCAATCCGCTCCATCCCGTTCATGTAAGGTCTGAGTGCCTTCGGAATGAGGATCGAGCCGTCGGCCTGCTGGTGGTTCTCCAGCAGCGGGATAAGAATTCGCGGCGAAGCCACAGCCGTATTGTTCAGGGTGTGGCAGTAGCGCAGCTTGCCTTCCGCGTCCCGGTAGCGGATGTTCGAGCGACGCGCCTGAAAGTCGAGCAGATTCGACGACGAGTGGGTCTCCCCATAAGCCCCGCGGCTTGGCATCCACGTCTCGATGTCGTATTGCTTGTACGTTTTTTGCGACATATCCCCGGTACAGACGGCAACGACACGGTAAGGCAATTCGAGCTTCTGCAGCAGCTGCTCGGCATTGGCCGTGATTTCTTGTAGAAGCTGTTCCGAGGCTTCCGTGCTGGCTTCGCAGAGAACGACCTGTTCCACCTTCGCGAACTGGTGCACCCGGTACAGGCCGTGGACGTCCCGGCCGCCCGAGCCGACCTCGCTCCGGAAGCACAGCGATGCTGCTGCCAGGCGAATCGGCTGCGCCACATCGACGACTTCACCGCTATAGAACGATACCAACGGCACTTCCGACGTACCGACGAGCCACTTATCTTGCTCCGTTATTTGAAAAGCCTGATCTTGACCAAGCGGAAAGAAGGCTGTATTCTGCATGGCCTCCGTCCTTACGGTTAACGGTACGTCCATAAGGGTGAAACCCTTGGCGACCAGCATATCCACCGCCAGCTGCTGAACGGCTCGATGCAGCATTGCGCCGATGCCGGTCAGGTAGTAGCTGCGCGTGCCGGCGGTTTTGACGCCGCGGGGAATGTCGATCATCCGGTGCAGCTCGCCGAGCGTAACATGATCCCTGTATTCATAATCAAACACGGGGGGCTCGCCAACCCGTCTGATCTCTACATTGTCCTCATCCGAAGCTCCGACCGGCGTATCCGGCGAAACGATATTCGGTACAAGGATGAGCAGCTTGTTGTAGGCGTCGTCAACCTCCCGGTATAACTCTTCCTGCCCATCAAGCTCCATATTGATGTCCTTGACCTGCTGTTTCGTCCGCTCGGCTTCTTCCTGTTCGCCTTGCCGCACGAGCGTGCTAATCTCCTGCGAGATGGCATTGCGACGCTGCCGCAATCCCTCCACGGTCAGCAGCAGCGTCCGACGCTGGTCATCCAGCCGGACAAGTTCAGCAACCGACAGGGCAATGCCTTTCTGGTCAGCTACTCGCTGCAGTTCTTCCTGATTCTCTGTGCTCTCTCGGATCCATTTCATATCTAGCATGATCACCGCGCTCCTTTTTCTGAAAAAAAATAAAAAAGCGTCCTAGTCCATATGGGACGAGGGACGCTTATGCGCTCGCGGTGCCACCCAAATTGATTGAACCGTAACCTCATCAGAAACAGAAATGGTCCGTATTCAATCCACTTTGATTCCGCGGTAACGGGCGGGTCCGGTTAACTTAGGGGGATGGCTGATCTGTTAAAGGATCGGATCCCCTTGACGAGAACGCCTCGGAGTTGGAAGCTCTTCATCGGCCTGATGTTGATATTGTTGTTCAGTATACCGCATGAGATGTCTTTTATACAAGGGGCTCTTCGGATTTTTGTGCGCTGTTACATCGAGGCCGCTTTCTTCGCACTTCCCTGCTTCCATCCGGCAGGATGCTCCGCATCCCAGCGGAAGGTCCATGCGGCTGGGCCGAGGATAAGGATCGTAAAGCCCGCGAGGATCAGAAGGGGCATCCAGATGCCGGAGATCCTATACGACTGTCCGCTGACCATAGGTTTTTCTTAATCCTTTCGCTTGAATGAGAGTAGGTAACATCATCTCGTGTTCACGCTCCTTATTAACCAATATTATATATCCAATGTTGGGTATTGACCGGAAATGAAAGCCGCAGCGGATGCTGAGGCTTATTCTTGAACGAGTGTTATGATCTTGTTGAGAAAGGCGATGTCCTGTTCCAGGACCGAGATCGCATTATCGAAGGTGGCCAGGGCGATTTTGGATAAGCCGTACTGTCCCTTGATTTTTTTACCTGAACGCCATTGTGCCAGCGATTCTTCCACCTGCTTGAGGTTCTGCTGCAGCAATTCCACCGCTTCTTCCTTTGGAATGTTCTCGATCCACACCAAACCGAGCGAAAAGTCGGATTTGACAGTGTGGGGAGGAAGCGTCAAGGTTTCACGGATCATCTTCTGGAATAACTTCTCGCCTTCATCCGTGATGCTGTAAATTTTGCGAAGTCTCGCACCGGTCCGCTCTTCAGCAGTGGCTGCAATCAACCCGTCGCTTTCCATCTTGTTAAGTGCATAATAGATGGAGCCGGACAGTATATTCGTCCACAAGTCCATACGGCTGGCCTGAATGAGCTGCTGGATTTCATATCCGTGCATCGGACGCTGGCGCAGGAATGAAAGCAGGATGAGGTTGGTCATGTTGAGTCACTTCCTTAGGATGTGTATGTGAAGAGGAATTTTATAACTGGATATCCAACGTTGGTTATATGATGATTGTAATTATAAAGACGATGGAATCATTTGTCAACGATCCCCGATGAAATAGATATATGACATATGGATTGAATGAAAGCGATTTAACGTTTAGTCTAGTAGTGTGAACTAGTATGGCAGTTGGATGAGGAGGCTATAACGTCGATGAATTACAGACAATTGGGAAATACGGAGCTTCACATTAGCGAGGTCAGCTTCGGCACATGGGCGATCGGAGGCTCATGGGGGCAGACCGATGATCAGGAAGCCTTGAAGGGATTGGACCGCGCCATCGGCGAGGGCGTGAACTTCTTCGATACCGCCGACGTCTATGGCGATGGGCATGCCGAGGATTTGCTCGCGCGCGCAACCAAAGGGAAGGAAGATTCTGTGCATGTCGCCACCAAGTTTTGCCGAGCGGGTGATATTCACGATCTTCAGACCTATTCCGAAGCGTCGATCCGTCGTTATTGCGAGAACAGCCTGAAGCGGCTTCAGCGTGAACGGATTGATCTCTATCAGGTTCACTGCCCTCCCTTCGAGGTGTTGAAGGACGGGCGAGTGTTTGAAGTGCTGGACAAGCTGCAGGCCGAGGGGAAAATCCGGCATTACGGCGTCAGCGTGGAGACGGTGGAGGAAGGTTTGTTTTGCCTGGGGGTACCTGGCGTAAGGTCGCTGCAGGTTATCTTCAATCTGTTCCGCCAAAAACCGCTGGCCCAGCTGCTCCCGAAAGCCAAAGCCTCGGGCGTCGGCATTCTGGTGCGCTTACCGCTTGCCAGTGGTCTATTAACCGGGAAATTTACGGAGACCACCACCTTCAGCGAAGGGGATCACCGGAATTTCAATGCGAACGGGGAGCAGTTTAACGTGGGCGAGACCTTTGCCGGCCTGCGGTTCGAAAAAGGGGTTGAGCTCGCCAGAGAGCTCGCTTGGATTGCCGAGGGCCGAGGCGACATGGCCCGTGCATCCATGCGATGGATTCTGGACTGTCCCGAGGTCACCGCCGTGATTCCCGGCTTCCGCAACGTCCGCCAGATCGAAGACAATCTGGGCACGCTGGACGTGCCTTCGTTCAGTATGGAAGAGAAGGAGCGCCTTGCGCTTTTTTATCAGGAGCAGGTAGCCACGCACATCCGCGGTGCCTATTAAGCCGAAATCCGAGGATACAATGTAGTGAAGCCTCCCGATCATTCGGGGGGCTTTTTGTGTAGGAGGATGGCTTTGTACAGGACGATTACAGCTGCCGCAGTGCTGCTTTAAAGCATATCCTATGCTTGATCATGGTAATGATACTATAATATAGGCAAAGATTCTGAATCGGAATGTGTTCAGCAGGAGGATTGCCGTTTTGAATGACTTGTTGAAGCGGGAGCATGACATCATCAAGGTTTGCTTGTTAGCAGGAAAAATTATGTTGCAAAGCGGTGCGGAAACCTATCGGGTCGAGGATACGATGATGCGGATCGCTGCGGCTTTCGGCGTGGAGAACAGCCACAGCTATATGACTCCGACCGGGATTATCTTCTCGGTGGAGGAGCCTCAGCATATTACGCGGCTCATTCGTATTTCGGATCGGACAACCAATCTCGATAAGATCCATCAGGTCAACAGCGTGTCTCGGAGCATCAGCCTCGGCGAGCTGACGATTGAAGAGGCACACAGGGCGCTTGAGAAAATCGAGCATGAGCAGGCGATTTATCCGACATGGCTGTTGATTCTCCTGTCCGCGATCGCAAGCGGCTGCTTTCTCATTATGTTTCGCGGCATCTGGCCGGATTTCGTGCCGGCGGCCATTGCGGGCGGTCTTGGCTTCTCCTGCTTTGTATTCATGCATCGGGTCATACCGGTGCGATTCTTCGCCGAATTCTCGGGAGCGCTGGTCATCGGCATAACCTCCGTTTGGATGGTCAGATACGGATTCGGCCATCAGCTGGATATGATCATTATCAGTTCCGTGATGCCGCTGGTGCCGGGCTTGCTGATCACGAATGCTATCCGCGATTTAATGGCGGGGCATCTGATATCCGGCTTGTCCAAAGGCGCGGAGGCTTTTGTTACGTCTTTTGCCATCGGCGCGGGCATTGCGTTTACGTTGTCATTCTAAGAGATATGTGAGTGGAGGTGAAGATGGTGGCAATCTTTTATATACAGCAGCTCATTACGAGTTTTGTTGCTTCGGCAGCTTTCGGGATCCTATTTAACGTACCCAAAAAAGCACTGCTGCAGTGCGGGTTTGCGGGTATGGTGGGCTGGCTGCTCTACATTCTGCTGCAGAACTTGATGGTTGAGCCGGTGACGGCTACCGTGTTTGCGGCTTTTTGCGTGACGATGATCAGCCATTTTTTCGCCAAAAAATATAAGACGCCCATTATCGTGTTCAGCGTGTCGGGGATTATCCCGCTCGTACCGGGCGGAGTCGCCTATAATGCCCTTCGCCATGTAGCCCAGAATCAATTCGATCAGGCCGTCCAGCTCGGGGCGCAAGCGTTCATGATATCAGGCGCCATCGCGCTGGGTTTGCTGCTGTCTGAGGTGACCAATCAGGTTATTCGGAAGTGGTCGATAACCCGGAGAAGAGCTGGAAGACCCAATTCGACCGGCTCGTCGTAAAATCTCGTGATTCCAAAGAGACGTAACCCATCAGGATGAGGAACATGTTCGGATGTTTTGGCTTGCAGATGCTTACTGGCCGTATCTTTCGCCTAACCGCGGGATACGGTTTTTTTTGAATGCCCTGAGAACATGATCTCTGCGTGAATTTTTTTACATAAGTTTCATCTTATTCCTTTTTATTGTCCAAATCCTCGCTGTGCTATATAATCTTTACTGCATGAAATGAAACCGCATTCACTTCTATCCAATCTATTGATATCGTCCACTGACCGTCAGATGAAGATTCCCAGTCCATCAAAGAAGAGGGATGTCCATGCAGGAGTTGACGCTGCATCTGTTCGAACGGATGGGCATGCTGCTCATCCTGACTTTTATACTGACGAGAATTCCGTTGTTCCGCCAATTGCTGGACCGCAAAGAGATGTCCGGCACGCGAATGTTCATCTATGCCTGTCTGTTTGGTCTCTTCGGCATCCTCGGGGCATACGCGGGCGTTGTCGTGGAGAATGGAGAGTCGAGCTCCTCCTTCTGGCTGGTGCGGCTGACGGAGGAACAAGCCCTGGCCCATTCCGCCCTGGTCGGCGTTGTGATTGGCGGGCTAATCGGCGGGCCCCGCGTTGGCATCGGGGGCGGGCTTCTGGCAGGAGCCCATCTCCTGTATATCGGCGGCTACACGGGGCTGGCAGGGGCGATCGCCGTACCGCTTACGGGCGCCCTGGCGGGGGGCGTGGCCCGATTCTTCTCGCAGGAGCGGGTGATCTCGCCGGCAAAAGCGTTATTCGTCGGCATGTTCGCCCCGATCCTGCACATGGGCGTTATTTTGATCTGTGCGGATGAGCCGGACCGCGCGGTGGAGCTGGTCAACCTGATCGGCCTGCCGATGGTGCTGACCAACAGCATATCGATTGCGATCTTCACGACGATGCTGCGGGTTGCGCTCACCGAGGAAGAGCGGGCAGCGGCGTATGAGACGGAGAAGGCATTCCATATCGCGGAAGCGGCGCTGCCGCATCTGAAGCAGGGCTTGACGTACCGAACGGCTCAGGCCGTGGCCACCTTGCTGCTGCGCGAGCTGAAAACAACGGCAGTCGCCATTACGGATACGGAGCGGTTCCTGGCCCATGCCGGGGCCGCCAGTCGTACCATTGATCCCGGAGAAGAGATCGCATCCGACTTAACCAAGAAAGTCATTGCGACCGGCGAGCTTCGGATCATAGAGAATGCGGAAGATATTCAGCCCCGTCATCCGGCGCTCGGCGCCGCCATTCTTGTTCCGATGTTCGAGGGTCGCCAAATCGTAGGCGTCATTCAGTTCTACTTCAAGCGGCCGCAGGATATTCGGCGCGTCGAGCTGGTGATGGCCCAAGGGCTTGGGCAGCTCATTTCCTATCAGCTCGGGGCCACGGCCCACGAGAAGATGAGCCATTTAATGAAAGAGGCGGAGCTTAAGCTTCTGCAGGCGCAGATCAATCCGCATTTTCTGTTCAATACGCTCAACGCGATCCATTCGTTGATCCGGAGCGATCCGCTGCTGGCAAGGCATGCCACGATGCAGCTGGGGGCGTTCATGCGCTTGAACGTCAAGGTCATGGCCTCCCGCAGAACGACCATTCGTGAGGAAATGGAGCTGTTGAATGCCTATCTGGACATTATTCAAATCCGGTTCGAGGATCAGTTCACGTTTGAATGCCAGCTGGATCCGGTGCTTGGCGAGCTTATGATTCCGCCTGCGACACTGCAAATGCTGGTAGAGAACAGCATTAAGCACGGCTTGCGCGATAAGGCGAGCGGGGGCCTCATCCAGTTGACCCTAAAGCGGGCGGGCGATCTGGCGGTTGTACAACTGCGGGACAACGGGGCAGGCATCTCGCCTGAGCTGCTGGACAGTCTCGGCGAACAGCCGATCATCGGCAGCGAGGGTACGGGAAACGGCATTTACAATATCAATCAGCGTTTAATCAGCATGTTTGGCAAGGAGGCCAGACTCATCGTAGAAAATCTTGCAGAGGGCGGCTGCAGTATATCTTTCAGCATCCCCTGCAGTCTATCGGAAGGGAGCCGGTACCGTGAAGCGAATTAAGGCGATGATAGCCGAAGACGAACGATTGGCAAGGGAGGAGCTGGCTTACCTGCTGGAACAGGAGCCTGATATCGAGCTGCTTCCTCATGCCGCGAACGGCCGGGAACTGCTTGAGCTGGTTCCCTTACGGCAGCCGGATGTCGTCTTTCTCGACGTTCATATGCCGGAGCTGGAAGGATTGCAGGCTGCAAGAATGCTGAAGGCCTCCCCGATCTCGCCACTAATTGTCTTTACGACAGCCTATGACGAGTATGCTGTCGAGGCATTTGGTCTGAATGCGATTGATTATCTGCTGAAGCCTTACAGCCATATGCGATTAAAGGAAACCCTGCAGCGAATACGCAGCAGGGTTCATGAAGGGCAAGCCCCCCAAAAGCAGGAAGCTTATGATGTCGCCCCACAGGCAGCCTCGTATCCTTCCACTGAGGCTGCTCCCCGCAGCATGCGCGGAAAGCTGTTATTCGATGATGGGGACAAACATGTGCTCGTCGATCCCGAGGCGATCCTGTACGCGGTGCGAGAGGAACGGGTCATTTGTATCTGGACGGCGGAAGGCCAGCGGATTACGAGCAAGAGCACGCTGCAGGAGCTAGAGGAAAAGCTCGCGGGTTACTCGTTCTTTCGTCCTCATCGCAGTTACCTGGTTAACGTCAACCGGATCGCGGAGCTGTCCCCTTGGCAGAACGGCGCTTACAATATTGTGCTAAAGGATGAGCAGCGGACAATGATTCCCTTGTCGCGAGAGGCCGCCAAGGATTTGTTCCGGTTGTTAAGAGACGCATAGGGAGAAGCGCGGAAGGGGTGATTGTCTCCCGGTTCAGGCGGCGTATCCGCCCTTTCGCGCACCCTATCGGACGTTTCGCGCAGGAGCTGTGGTCGCGGGCAATCCTCCTGTATATAATCATTATAAAGCGCTTTCATTCATGGGAGACGCCACAGAATCCTGTCGTTAATGGAGGGAAAGGCAATGGAAGAAAAAAGCTATACCGAAGTATGGCATTCTGAAAAATTCAAAACGCTGCTCTCCCGCAAGAAACGGTTCATTATTCCGATGACCATCTTTTTTCTTCTGTTTTACTTTGCGCTGCCGATTCTCACTTCGTACACCGACGTGTTGAACCACCCTGCGATCGGCACGATCTCGTGGGCATGGGTATTTGCATTCGCGCAGTTTGTCATGACATGGGTCTTGTGCATCCTGTACTCCCGCAAGGCGGCCCAGTTTGACCGTATGGTAGACGATATTAAAAAGGATATGGGGGCGTAATCGACTATGGCTATCGCGTTGTTTTGCGGAATTGTATTGCTCACGCTGATCATAACGTATTACGCTGCCAAGAAAACAACCAACACGAGCGATTTCTATACGGCAGGCGGAGGGCTCAAGGGCTGGCAGAATGGGACAGCCATTGCCGGCGACTATATGTCTGCTGCCTCCTTCCTTGGCATCGCAGGCTCGATCGCGTTAGTCGGCTTTGACGGATTCTTTTATAGCATCGGTTTCCTTGTAGCTTACCTGGTGGTGCTGTACCTTGTCGCCGAGCCGCTTCGGAACCTCGGAAAGTATACGGTGGCGGATATGATTGCCGCTCGTTTCTCCGACAAGAAAGTGCGCGGCGTGGCAGCACTCAATACGATTTCCATCTCCATCTTCTACATGATCGCGCAGCTGGTGGGGGCAGGCGCACTGATTAAGCTTTTGCTGGGACTGGACTATGTCACGTCCGTTCTGATTGTCGGCGTGCTCATGACGATCTATGTTGTCTTTGGCGGCATGCATGCCACGAGCTGGGTTCAAATCTCGAAAGCCGTGCTGCTCATGGCCGGCACGTTCATCATCTCGCTGATCGTATTCGCCAAATTCGATTTCAGCCTGACCCAGATGTTCCATCATATGAAAACGGCCACGCCGCTGCAGGAGGCATTCCTGAACCCGGGGAATAAATACAAAATCCCGCTGGAGACGCTGTCGCTCAACCTTGCGCTCGTACTCGGCACGGCAGGGCTGCCGCATATTTTGACCCGTTTCTTTACCGTTAAGGACGCCAAGACGGCACGCAGCTCCGTGGTATACGCTACCTGGATTATCGGCATCTTCTATGTCATGACGATCTTTCTCGGTTTCGGGGCTGCCGCCTTTGTAGGCGCAGCGGATATTACCGAGGTCGATAAAGCGGGCAACATGGCTGCCCCGCTCCTGGCCAAGGCGATTGGCGGCGATTTCCTGTTCGCGCTCATCTCGGCGGTTGCGTTCGCGACAATCCTCGCGGTGGTGACGGGCCTTGTGCTGTCCGCCGCATCGGCCTTCGCCCATGATTTCTACGGCCAAATCGTGCGCCGCGGCGAATCGTCGGAGAAGGAGCAGCTGAAGATGGCACGGTACGCATCGATTGGCGTATCCATTGTCTCCATTCTGCTCGCGTTGTTCGCCCAGAAGATGAACGTGGCATTCCTTGTCTCGCTCGCTTTCGCTGTTGCGGCCAGCGCGAATTTACCGGTCATCCTGTTCACGGTGTTCTGGAAGAGGTTTAATACGACAGGCGCGGTTACCGGGATGCTGACAGGGTTGATCAGCACGGTGATTCTTGTGGCGCTAAGTCCGAATATATGGGATCCGGCCGGAAAAGCAATTTTGATTGGCGATCCGATCTTCCCGATGAGCAACCCGGGCATCATCTCTATTCCGCTTGGCTTTCTGGCAGCTTATATCGGCACGCTGTTATCCTCTTCCAAGGATGAAGCGAAGTATGCCGAAGTGCTGGTCAAGGCCAATACGGGCGCGTAATCCGGCTTCAATTCTTTGACCAAAAAGGGTATCCAGCTGCTTGGCAGCACTGCGGATCGCCCTTTTTTTGTCATTTTATCGTAAAATAAAGAAATAACATGACTTTCAGGCTCAAGTGGAAGGAGGCATGCAAATGAACATATCCGGCATCGTTTTTTTTCTGGCGATTGTGGTCGGCACGTTAATGATTACGTATTATGCCGCTAGGCGGACAACGAGCACAAATGATTTTTATGCAGCGGGCAATCGTCTGAGCGGGCTGCAAAACGGCCTGGCCATTTCCGGTGACTATATGAGCGCGGCGTCCTTCCTGGGCATCGCGGGCTCCATTGCGGTGTACGGCTTCGACGGCTTTTTCTATTCGATCGGCTTTCTTGCCTCTTATGTGATCGTGCAGTACATCATAGCCGAGCCGCTTCATAACCTGGGCAGGTATACGATGGCGGATGCGGTGGCGGTCCGGTTCAGCGAGAAACGGCTGCGCGGATGTATTGCCGTCAACAACATGATGATTACGGTCTTCTACATGATTGCCCAGCTGGTCGGTGCCGGGTGGCTCGTCCATTTGCTGTTCGGGCTGGAAACGTCGCTCGCCATCGTGCTGGTCGGAGGCTTAATGACCGTCTACGTCACATTCGGCGGCATGCTCGCGACTTCCTGGGTGCAGATCGTCAAGTCCATATTGCTGGTCAGCAGCACCTTTATCGTGAGTCTCATCGTGCTGGCAAGATTCGATTGGGATCTGCTTGGCTTATTCGAAGCGATGAAGCGGGCGACCCCATTGCAGGAGCAGTTTCTGATGGCGGGTAATATGTTCGACCACCCGCTCGACATGCTGTCGTTTAATATGGCGCTGGTGTTAGGGACAGCGGGACTTCCGCATATTATTGCCCGCTTCTACACGGTAAAAGATCCGCGTACGGTCCGTTCTTCGGTCAAAACGGCAACGTTTACGATCGGCATCTTTTATGCCATGACCATTTTTCTTGGTTTTGGGGCGGCTGCCTTCGTCGATTGGTCCGTTTTGTCGGAGCGGGTTGAGCTGGCGGCGCCGCTGCTCGCAAGCGCATTGGGTGGCGAATTCTTAATGGCCTTTGTATCGGCTGTTGCCTTCGCAACCATACTGGCCGTGATCTCGGGGCTTGTACTGACGGCATCCTCCGCATTTGCTCATGACGTCTATAGCAGCATTTTTCGCAGAGGACGGGCGACCGAGGCGCAGCAGATGAGAGTGGCCAAGCTATCGGCCATCGGGGTTGGCACCGCTTCGATTGTGCTCGCCCTCGGCGCGCAGAAGCTGAATGTGGCATTTCTTGTTTCGTTTGCGTTCGCGGTTGCGGCCTCGGCTAATCTGCCGGTGCTGCTGTTCACGCTATTTTGGCGGAGATTTAATACGTATGGGGCCATGTCGAGCATTGCGGCCGGATTGGTATCCTCCTTGCTGCTCATGGCCGTGGGGCCTAACGTGATGGATCCCGGGGCCGGCTGGATCCGGGCGGAAGCGATTTTCCCGCTCAAGCATCCGGGTATTGTGTCCATTCCGATTGGTTTCGCTGGCGGTATTCTCGGTACCCTGCTATCCGGCAAAGTCGGCACAAGCGGCCGATTCGAGACGATGCAGGCCATTGCCCATGTGGCCCCGGATGAGATTCGTAACCGCGAGCCGGGGTGACGTTTCATACATTAGAATGATGAAGGTTGAAAAAGGCGCGCTGAGATGGTTCGGGTGACCCCGAAACCCCTTAGCCGCGCCCGTATATTTCAATCCTCCCCCGCAGGATGCGCGAGGACCATGGGATTATCCCTATTGATGCTCCTTGCTTTATTTAATGCCAAGCCGCATGCGGTAGCTGAGCATAACGGGAAGTGTCCGCCCTTGGAAGTGCTCCTCGACCAGCGCATGGAACTGTGCGATTTTATCGTTCAATTCGGTTTGTTTTAGCTTGAACACGGTCTGGATACCGCCTTGACTGACGGCAAGGCCGGTATATCGTTCGGCGGTGAACGGCTCTATATGATGGAATACGATCTCCTTGGAAAACCGGAACACTCCGCTCTCCCGGATATGCTTCAGATGCTCGTTCTTATTCCCTTTATAGGCCTTTTCCTGTGCCTCCACATGGCGGTCGATGGTGGCCTCTGCCCATTCAATTAGTTCATGGTAGGATTGCTCCACCTTCCAGGTCAGGCTCGGCGGCCAATCACAATCATATACCGCGAATATCCCTTCCTCACGCAGAACGCGGGAAACCTCCTTCAACGTGCTGGCCGGGTCCATCCAGTGAAAGGATTGGGAACAGGTGATGATGTCCACGGACTGATCCGGGAGTGCCAATTGGTTCGAATAGCCGGAGACAAACCTGATGTCGGCAAGCTGCACACCGTGGCTGCCGTCAGCCTCTTCCTGCAGCGACTGCAGTTTGGCGATGGCCTTGCCCCGCATATCGTCATTCGGCTCAACGCCGATGATCTGGTCCGCTGCGTCTTTCCATGCAAACGAGGATAGTCCCGTTCCGCATCCCAAGTCGACAACGAGAGAGGGCTTGCGCTCCAAATATCCTGTCAGCAGGGCGACAACCTCCTGGGGAGCTTCGGGGCGATGCTGATCATAGGTATCCTCAAAGCCGGTGAAACGGTCCACGTTGCTGGCACGGTTGCCCTCGGGAACGAAATCCTTACTCCACACTTCGGTCATATCCTTGGTCATCATTATTCATCTCCTTATCCGGGTACATAAATCGGGCCTTGCAATTGGAGGTCTTGGCTGCTGCGACTCAGGATGCATGCTCCACCTGATGTGTCCTGCCGCTCTAATTCCATCATATCATAGGAAAGGAACTTATTAACAGATAGGCTTGACCCGGGTGGTGCCGATGCGGGTACAATAGAGAGATCGAACGAGGAAGAGGGATGCATATGAAGACACCAATTTCACCGAAGGGAATCTTCTTCGATGTGGATGATACATTGTATGACCATCTGGCGCCTTTTCGCGATGCCGTTCAGAAAGTTGCCTGCCTTGATGGTGCGTTTCCTTATGAAGCCGCTTATCACCGGATGCGTTATTACAGCGACAAGCTGTCTGTAGAGCTCGGAGGGGCTGGCACGGCGGCATATGTGGAAGCGGTTGAGGATATGCGCAGGCGCCGTTTCCAATTCGCGTTGGCCGAATTCGGCATACAGCTGACTCTCAAGGAGGCTGAGGCGGTACAGCAAACCTACCTGGACCGGCAGTATAACATCACGATGTTTGAAGGCGCCCGGGAGCTTCTTAAGAAATTGACGGATGCCGGGCATGTCGTTGGCTTGATCACCAATGGTCCGGCAGAACACCAGATGAACAAAATCGCGGCTATGCAGCTGGGTGACCTTATACCGGAGGAGCGGCTGTTCGTATCCGGAGCCGTGGGCTGGGACAAGCCTGATCCGCGGATATTCCACCATGTGAACCGGCTGACCGGCACGGAGCCGGAGAGCTCCTATTACATCGGCGATTCGTGGCGCAATGATGTGGTTGGCGCACTGGCTGCAGGCTGGCATGTGGTTTGGTTCAATCACCGGAGCGTTGGACCGGAATCGGAGCATCAACCGCAGCATACCGTTGCGAGTTATGGCGAGCTGGAGCGGCTGCTTGATGAGGTTATCGGATAAAACATGCTGCGGCGAGCGTAAAGAGTTATCGGAGCAGGACTAAGTTAAAGAATTATCGCGGCCAGGCCCTTTAAGTAGGAGGGTTTGGCTTTTTTTATTGCTAAATATTCAACCGAATGGTTGACTTTGTGAGTTCCATCCATTATAGTTAACCATATGGTTGAGCATAATAACGAAGAACAACTGGATCACATCTTCCACGCATTGGCTGATCCGACCCGAAGAGAGATGGTGCGCATGATCGCGGCGCAAGAGATGACCGTATCCGAGCTGGCTGAGCCGTTTGACATGTCGCTTGCGGCAGCCTCCAAGCATATCAAGGTGCTGGAGCGTTCTGGCCTTCTCGATCGATCCATTCAGGGGCGGACACATACCTGTCGTCTCAATCCGGGCGTCATGAGCAGGGCGCTGGAATGGCTGCAATTCTACGAGCGATTCTGGACCCGGCAATTTGATGCATTGGAACGCGAGCTGAACAAAGCGAAGAAGGAGGAACATTAACAGGAATACGGCTGAACATACTGGACAACGATGAGAACGTAGGGAAACAGGTCGAACCTAATACCACTTTTAATACGACAAGGATGATTTACATTGGAGAATGCCTCTACAACCACGCTGGTCATGAAACGCTTGTTTGAGGTAGCGCCGGAACGAGTATTTGATGCCTGGTTAAACCCCGACATGATGCGCAAATGGTTGTTTACGCTGGAAACGACCAATAAGATCGCCCGTAATGATCCTCGCGTGGGCGGAACTTGGGAGATTGTTGACGTTCGGGAAGGCAAGGAGTACCGGGCCATTGGGGAGTACCTTGTAATAGATCGGCCTCACAAGCTGGTGCTTACCTTCAGGATGCCCCAGTTCAGTGAAACCGTGGACCAAATCACGGTCGAGTTCAAAGCCGTGGATGCGGGATGCGAGATGACATTCACGCAAGAGATCGTTGTTCCTCACGAGGAAGAATGGACCGCGGAGGATATCGAGAAGGCGCTCACGGAATATCATACCCAAACCGAACATGGATGGGGTTATATGTTTGAGGGATTGAAGCAGCTGCTTGAGACAGGAAAGATGAACTATCCATCCTAATCAGATGAACAAGGGAGAGTGTTTTGTCCATGAAGAGTGCAACCCCGTTTTTAATGTTCCAAGGTAATGCCGAAGAAGCCATGAACCATTACATTTCCATTATTGAGGATTCCGAAATAACCAGCATCACCCGTTATGGCCCTAATCAGCCGGGAACCGAGGGAAGCGTCATGCATGCCACCTTTTCGTTGAAGGGGCAAACGTTCATGTGTATCGACAGCAATGTGAAGCATGATTTCACGTTCACGCCTTCCTTCTCCATCTACCTGACTTGCGAATCGGAAGCGGAGATCGATAAGATGTATGGGGCATTAATTGATGGCGGAGGTGCGATGATGCCGCTGGATAACTATGGTTTTAGCCAAAAATTCGGCTGGATCGCAGACAAGTTCGGCGTATCATGGCAGCTTAATCTGCCGAATGAAGCGTAACATTACGCAATCGATTCATTAGAGACGGGCCCGTGAAGGGTCCGTCTCTTTTTTGCGCGGACAACGCATCGTCAGCTCGATGATCCCCGAATAAGGACATGCGGATCCCAACAGCTAATCTGAACAGCAGAATATGGCAATACGCATCCCGAGGCTCCATACTACTTCTTACTCTGTGTACTGCTTTCGGAATTGCAACGGCGATAGGCCGAAACGCGCGGAGAAGCGGCGGGAGAAATAGGGCGGATATTGAAACCCCACATGTTCCGCAATTCGAGCCATGGACCACTGGGTGGTCAGCAGCAGCCGCTTCGCCTGGTCCAGGCGGTATTGCAGCAGATATTCCGTTGGCGTTACGCCGTGCGATTCTTTCATGCAGCGCGTCAAGTAATTGTAGTGGAAATGCAGGTCGGATGATAAACGTGCGTTGCTGATGGGCTCACGGTAATGCATTTTGATATAGGACTCCACCTGCTCCGCGATTTTACGCACCCGCGATTGTTCCTGATCCGATCTCGACGGGTCCAGCAGCTCCAGCAGCTCGATAAACAGCGTTTGTTCCCTCCAAAATGCCGTGGACCTCGGTTCCGTTGCCAGCAGGTGCAGGGAATCGAACAGTTGATAGGCTTGCTCCGGATAAGGGATAGGACCTTGTCTTGGCAGCTTGATATTGTGTGAGATCGACTCATGATCGGCAGTGCTCGATGACGCGGACTGAAAATGCAGCCAATAGAAGGAGGTCTCCTCCTGGCACCCCTGTACCGCGTAGTGGTAAGCATCCGGCAATAATACGACCATATCCCCCGCACATAGTGTCCACTGCGTTTCCTCCTCCGCCAAGAACAAGCAGCCGCTTTGCACCAGGATGAGATCGTAGACGCCAAGATTTCTCCGGTTGGGATGCAACTCTCCCGGCATATAGTGTGTTTTGCCTGATTCAAGGAAGAAGGGCAGTGGCAGAGAAGGAAAGGAAAGAGTGCTCCGTTCTGTCACGGTATCACCTCCAAGGCAGTGTGAGATTGTATAAGAAATTAGGTCATTTTTGTTATCGTTTTCATCCTATCATAGAACGTAGAATGGGAAGTGTCGAGGCTTTATCATTCGAATCCCAAAAGGAGTGTATATCCAAGATGATAACTCTTACTTCACGTTCAGCTGCCGTCCCCCTTAAGCAAGTGAAACTGACGGATTCTTTCTGGTCCCGTTACATAGAGCTGGTAAGGGAAGTGGTGATCCCATACCAATATGAAGCCCTCCATGACCGAATTCCGGGCGTGGAACCGAGCTATGGCGTGTCCAATTTTCGAATTGCTGCCGGCAGGGACGAGGGGGAATATGGCGGCATGGTGTTTCAGGACAGCGATGTCGCCAAATGGCTTGAGGCTGCGGCTTATTCGCTTGCCATTCATCCGGATCCGAAGCTGGAGGAGCAGGTAGATGAACTGATCGATCTTGTGGCCGCTGCCCAGCAGCCGGATGGCTATCTCAATACATATTTTACGGTGAAGGAGCCGGAGAAGCGCTGGACCAATCTGACGGATTGCCATGAGCTGTACTGCGCCGGCCACATGATAGAAGCCGGAGTTGCGCATTACCGGGCGACGGGCAAGCGAAAGCTGCTGGATGTGGTGTGCCGCTTGGCGGATTACATCGATACCGTCTTTGGACCCGAGGATGGGAAAATTCATGGGTTTGACGGCCATCAGGAGATTGAGCTGGCACTTGTCAAATTGTATGAGGTAACCCAAGAGCCGAGATATTTGAGTCTGAGTCAGTATTTCATAGATGAGCGCGGGACAGAACCCCACTTCTTCCTTCAAGAGTGGGAACAACGCGGGAAGAAATCCTTCTATCGCTCGGTATTGCACGCACCGCATTTGGCTTATCATCAGAGCCATCTGCCCGTTCGGGAGCAGAAGGAGGCGGTTGGGCATTCGGTCCGTGCCGTTTACATGTATACGGCGATGGCGGATTTAGCCGCCAGAACGAAAGACCCCGCACTGCTTGAAGCTTGCGTTACCCTGTGGCATAACATGGTCCGTAAACAGATGTATATCACCGGGGGGATCGGCTCCACCCATCACGGCGAGGCGTTTACCACGGATTATGACTTGCCGAACGATACCGTATACTCGGAGACCTGCGCATCCATCGGGCTGATCTTTTTTGCCCAGCGCATGCTGCAGTTGTCACCCAAATCGGAGTATGCGGACGTGATGGAGCGCGCGCTGTTCAACACGGTCATTGGCAGCATGGCTCAGGACGGGCGTCATTTCTTCTATGTAAATCCGCTTGAGGTATGGCCTACGGCCTGCCGTCATAATCCGGGCAAGTTCCATGTGAAGCCGGTTCGGCCGGGCTGGTTCGCCTGCGCATGCTGCCCGCCGAACGTGGCGAGACTGCTGGCGTCGCTGGGTGAATACGTGTATACGATGAATGACGATACGCTATATACCCATCTGTACATCGGCGGCGAAGCCGAGGTCCGGTTCGAGAACGTGCCGGTGAAGGTAACCCAGACCAGCGCGCTGCCATGGGATGGGAATGTTATGCTTACGATTCAGCCTGAGCAGGCAGTCGAGTGGACCGTCGCTCTTCGCATCCCGGACTGGTCGCGCGGCAAAGCCGTTATGCGGGTGAACGGGCAAGAGGTGACCGTGGAGGATATTGCCCAAGACGGCTATGCCTACGTGAAGAGAGTGTGGGCACCGGGGGACACCGTGGAAATGGCATTCTCCATGGAGATCCATCAAGTAAGAGCCAATCCTAACATACGGGGGAATGCTGGCAAGGCCGCGATTCAGCGCGGGCCGCTCGTATACTGCTTGGAGAGCGTAGATCATGGAGCGCCGGTATCCTCGCTGTCGCTCGCAGGCGATCCGAAGCTTCATTCCCGGTTCGATCCGGATCTTCTTGGCGGAGCCGTTGTCATTGAAGGGGAGGGATGGCTTGAAGAATCTGATGATTGGGGTGATGAACTGTATCGTTCCTCTCCGAAAAAGAGGCTTCCCGCATCATTAAAGGCTATTCCGTACTATTTATGGGGCAACCGCGGCGAGAATGAAATGGCCGTCTGGGTGCGCGAGCTGCCGCACACGGTATAAGATCGTACAGCCCGGCTCTCCCGAATAGGGAGTTGACCGAGGAGCCAGCATACAAAGGATGCAATGGGAAAGCATTAAGAATGCCGGACCACATAACATAAAGGGCCTGCCCAAGGTCGATAGACCTCGGGCAGGCCCTTTTTTTATCCGAATCGGCTGCCTGCATTTGCCGGGGTCTCCGGTTTGATTCGAACTGCCAGCTCCAAAGGATATGGGGATGGGTGTTTCCATGCATTTATAGCAGCTTCTTGATATCCGCTTCTATTTTCTCCGGAGTATCCGTTGGCGCAAAGCGCTTGACCACTTTGCCGCTGCGGTCCACAAGAAACTTGGTGAAGTTCCATTTAATCGCTTTAATGCCGAGTGTGCCGGGCGCTTCACTCGTCAGATGCCTGTAGAGCGGATGGGCACTCGTGCCGTTCACATCAATTTTGGAGAATAAGGGGAAGGTGACGCCATGATTGAGCTTGCAGGCTTCCTCGATCGCGGAGTCCTCCTCCAGCTCTTGATTCATGAACTGACTGCTGGGGAAGCCGAGAACGGCCAATCCTTGATCGCGGTAGGTTTGGTGCAGCTTCTCCAGACCGTCGAATTGAGGGGCAAAGCCACATTTGGTTGCTGTATTGACAATGAGCATGACGTCGCCTTTATAAGACTCAAGCGTTTGGGACTCGCCGCGTATCGTTTTTACTTCATATTCATAGATGGACATCGCCGTAGAACCTCCTCCAATGAGATGTATATACAATCAGAGTATATTCTTTCGTTATGGATTGCAATTTGATAGAAACCGCAGCGGCAGTTATATGTTATATTTATGACAAAAACTGGAATGCAATACATGATGCGGAAATATAAGGAGTGAAATTTTATGCTTTCATCTGGACGAATTCAGGAGATATATGGTAGTAGTAGAATAAGTATGTAAGCAAATAAGACAAGAGGGTACTGTTGAAATTATGTGTGGGAGGACTTTATGAGATTAAGAACACAAATGCTCAAAACGACGGTAACCGGCCTGCTCGCATTTATATTTATCGTCCTCATTGTCCTGGTTCCAAGGGATTTGAATCTCTCGCTGGACAGCAATTTGTGGGTGACGAATTATTCCTTTGATCTGGGTGAGTATGTTACGTATATTCGCGATTATTTTGCAAATGCCATTCAGAACGGAACGCTGGGAGAATCGCGGTATATCGACCAGTCCTCGGAAGCAGCTGCTTTCGGAGCCGTCGGCAAAAGCCTGCTCGTTATTGTATCTGCTTTATTGATAGGATTCGTGTTAGGTATTCTGAAGGGAGTCCTGGACTACAAATTGTCCAAGACCAAATTTAGCGTGCTGGGACACTGGACGACATGGCTGTTCCAATCCGTTCCGGATTTTTTCCTGATGCTGATCGCCCAGTGGGTGCTCGTTAAGCATGTACCGGCTATCCGTTATTTTGCGGTTGACGGCTGGGAGGCCTTCGTGCTGCCTTCGCTGCTCGTCTCGATTTACCCGATATTCTTCATAGCCCGGATCACGTCGGCCTCGCTGCTCGCACAGGAGGGCAAGATGTACATACTGCTGGCTAAAGCCAAAGGGCTTAGCGACCGAAAGGTTGTCTACAAACATATGCTGCGCAACGGCATCGCGACCATCCTGACCCATCTTCCGGGCCTGCTCGTCTTCATCTTGTCCAACCTGCTCGTGGTGGAATATTACCGCAACTATCCAGGGGCGGCGTGGAGACTGTTTCAGGCGCTGGATTTCAATACGTTCAGCGGCACCGGCGGCAATTATGAACCGGGTGTCATTATTTATATCGCATTTTCCTTCATGGTGCTGTTCATGATCGTCCAATGGATCAGTCATTCGGCACGAAAGTACTTTGATCCACGATAAAGATACGAGGTGAGTCGTCTTGAAGAATGTCCCTTTATGGATAGGCGGTATTTTGCTTGCTTTCTTTGTTTTCGTTATGCTGGCGGGGCCTTACATGCCCTTCATTGATAAGGATTTGAAGAAGGAACCCTCCAGATGGGTGATGAAGGACGGGAAGCAGAAGCTGACCCTCCCGCCCTATAAGCCTTCCTCAAAGAACTGGCTTGGATCGGATAAGAGGGGGGTCGATAACCTGAGTAAACTGGTGGTGACCGCCAAGGATACGATCCTGCTGGTGCTCGCGATTACGGCTGTCCGATATGCGATCGGGGTGCCCCTGGGATTGATTGCCCGCAAGAAAAAGGGGTTCACCCACCGGCTCATCACCTTTTGGAACCAGTTGTGCTCCTATTTGCCGCCGGTATTCGCTTCGGCTCTGCTGCTTGCACTGCCATTCTTTCTCTTCTCCCAGCAGCGGATGGGCTGGGCCATTCTGATTCTGGCCAGCGTTGAGGCCGGCCGGGTTGCGATTACGATTCAGCAGCATGCCCACAAGATGGCAAGCGAGCCTTACATGGAGGCCGGAACCGCGTTAGGACTCCGCACGAGGACATTGACGAAAAATTACTATATTCCGGTCATGTTCCCCGAGGTGATTGTCAACTTCTGTTTGGATATGGGAAAGGTCATGCTCCTGCTTGGCCAGCTTGCGATCGTGAACATCTTTCTTGGTCATGAGTGGAAGGAAGTTAACTATTATGTCATGGAATTCGTGGAGACCGGGTATAACTGGGCCACGATTCTGTCCAAGCATCGGGCGGACATCTGGCTAGGGAAGTTCCAATTCGTTGTGTATCCCGCATTTGCCATGATGCTGCTGATCATCACGTTTAACCTGTTAGGCGAAGGCCTGCGCCGTCGTTATCAGGTGAAAGGCTGATCGGTGCGTGGCCGTTAACACGAAAAACCGGAAGGATGAGGGTTTGCGCCAGGTGCTTTCCTACACATTAGGAGTGCCTGGCGAAACCGATCCTTTCGGTTTTTTCGATTGTGTAAAATGCCGCTGCTTACGCTTCTACGGGAATATCCGGGTGAGCCCAGACGGATACGCTGCCGCCGTTCACCGGAAAAAGAGCGAAACCGTCCTCGCCGATCGTAATCCGATCCTTCCGAGTATGGGTCAGATCTACCCATACCTCTCCGGCTCGATGCTTGCCGACAAACATCCGCTTATCCCCGGCTTCGCCATTGGCGATGACCACCGCACAGCCGGAGTGCTCGATTTCCTGAATGCCGCAGCGGACCCAGCCGATCGTATTCGGGTGGTCAAAATAATCATCCTGCTCGCCGTACGCCCGGTTCGCTCTGGCATACAGCAGCGGGTCAATCGCTTCCTTTTTGCCGGGAATGGGTTTATCGCCGGCGATTCCGTAATAATCGCCATAGAAAACGGAAGGATAACCGTCTTTTCGCAGCAGAATCAACGCATAAGCGCTCTGCTTGAACCAATCCTCCACCCAGGATTCGAGCGATTCCTGCGGCTGCGAGTCGTGATTGTCCACAAACGTGACGGCATTCATCGGGTGCGACTGCACGAGTGTATCGTCGAAGATCGTGCGCAGATCAAAGGAACGGCCGGCTTTGGAAGCCGCTTGGAGTTTATAATGAAGAGACACGTCAAACAGATCGATCTTGTAATCCACCGTATCCAGAAAGTTTCGACAGTCTTGAAGCTCGGGATTCCAAAACTCGCCCACGATGTAAAAATCATCTCCGCGCTTTTTCTTCATGGCAGTGGCAAAATCTTTAATGAAGTCATGGTTAATATGCTTGATCGCATCCAGCCGGAATCCGCTGCATTGCAGCGTATCCACCAGCCACTTGCCCCATGCGATCATTTCCTTGCGTACATCCGGATGGCTGTAATCAAGGTTGGCAAACATCAAGTAGTCGTAATTGCCGAATTCATTGTCAACGTTATCGCTCCATGATTTATTCTCGCCGACGATCCGGTAAATGCCTGAGCGTTTGCTGATTTCGTCGTAATCGGTACCGTTAAAATGAGTGAAATTCCATTGGAACGAGGAGTATTGATCCCCTCGGCCAGGGAAGGTGAATTTGGTCCAGCCCTCAATCTCGAATGGCTTCGATATATCCTTGGTCCGATCCATCTCGTCGACCTGTACAACTTGAAACCTCTCGGTCTCATCTGCGCCCGCCTTATGGTTCATGACCAGATCCACATAGACGGCAATTCCGTTCTTGTGGCAGGCAGCGATGGCATCGATCAATTCCTGCTTGGTTCCATATTTCGTGCGAACCGTTTCTTTCTGATCGAACTCTCCCAGATCATAGAGGTCGTATACGCCGTAGCCATTGTCCTCTGCGGACGTAGCTTTTGTCACCGGCGGAATCCATACCGCATCGATTCCCGCCTTGCTCAGCTCCGGGGCTGCGTTCTTGAGTCGGTTCCAGTGCGAGCCATCGGCTGCAACATGCCATTCGAAGAATTGCATAATCGTATGATTTCGTTGCATACTTCCATCTCCTCTATCATGATAGCTCTGCATGTTTACTGCATACTAAGCTCAAATACCCAAGAAAGCAGGGGAGTTAAACCTTCCACCCGAAATGGGCCGACCGCTTACATTTAGTTTTACCCTAAAATGGAAAGAAAAAGACAGGGGTTGTCGTATTGGCAGCCATCCTAATATGACTTGAATTCAACGTTAGAGGATAGAGGAATGGTGCATGAGGCTATTCACCACAAAAACTCCATCCCCTGCCGGGAAACTGTCGCAGGGGATGGTTTTCCGTTTTGTACACAAGGGCTGCGTCCCGCTTGCTTATGACATGACATAAGTAAGCAGGATCAGCAGCACGGTGGTGATGGACATGGCCAGCAGCGGCCGCCAGGCACCGCGTATATCCTTCAAGTGGACATTGAGGCCAAGTCCCACCATCGCCATGGCAAGAATGAAGGAGGCCGCTTGAGAAATCCAATCCTTGATCGGCAGGGGAATGATCGGTTGTCCGGTGAATTCCCAGCTTCCCACTAAACTCGCTGCGATGAAACCAAGCAGAAACCAGGGAAACTCCATCCGTGTTTGGCTCTGTAGACGCCCGGTCCGCTTCATCCAAACCATAAGCGCGATACTGAGCGGTACGAGCAGAAATACGCGTCCAAGCTTGGCAAGCAGACTAATCGCAAGGGCATCTTCACCTGCCGGAGCAGCTGCCAGGGCCACATGGGCGATTTCATGAAGACTGACGCCCGACCAAACGCCATACTGGGTGTCCGTTAAAGGAAGAAGCGGCTGGACGACGGTATAGCCGATCGCGACGATGGTTCCAAGAAAGGCAATCAGTCCAGCCCCAAGCGCAGTGTCCTTCTCCTTCGCCTTGAGAATCGGGGATACGGCGGCAATAGCTGCCGCACCGCATACGCCGGTTCCAATACCGAGCAGAAGGGACAAGGACATATCGGCCTTCAGCCATTTGGCAATCAGCAGCGTAAGACCGATGGCAAACACGACGCTGATAACATCCCTCATCATTAAACCGAGGCCTTGCTGGAACACAATGCCGATATTCAGCTTTAAGCCATATAGAATGATCGCCAGACGCAGCAGCCGCTTGGCCGTGAATTGGATTCCAACACGCAGTCTCTCCGGGTAACCGCGCAGCTGCCGGTATAACGCGGCGATGAGAATCGCCCAGGCAAGCTGGCCGAGGTAGCCAAGGCCAGGTACGCTTGCTAATAAGTAACCGATGAGAGCGATGACAAAGGTAAAGGCAATGCCGCCTGCTGCGGCGGGCAGCGTATGCTGTGTCCATCGAACCAGACGATGGACGTGTTCTTGTGATTTGGAATAGGCTGGCTCTGTCATAAAATGTAACCTCCGATTCGTTCGGTTGGTCTGAACCCATCGTATCCCTTTCCGTTGGATAAGAAAAATAAATCATTATGATGATCATCATAAGTGATATGTTATGGTAATATAACTCATAACCATTCGTGGATATTGCGAACGAAGGAGGCCAAAAGCGTGGATCAACCATTGGAGGTATTCGTTACGGTGGTAGAGAAGGGGAATTTTACCCGTGCAGCGGAGGAACTGCTGATGACACAGCCCGCGGTAAGCCAATATATTCAAGCGCTCGAGCGGTCTGTGGGCACCAAGCTGCTGGAGCGAAGCAATAAATATGTCCGGCTTACGAAAGCCGGAGAGATTGTATATCATCATGCGAAGGATATTCTGGGTCTGTACACCCGCATGAACACGCTTGTAGATGATTTGATGCATCGGGCGAGCGGCAATCTGTCCATTGGCTCCAGCTACACCTTCGGGGAATATATGCTGCCGCATTTGATCGCTTATATGAGGGAACATTATCCCTTGATCCGCCCATCGATTATGATCGGGAACACCACGGAGGTGGCGGAGATGATACTGCGCCATGAGGCGGATATCGGCATCGTGGAGGGAGATTATCAGGATGATAAGCTGCATATCGAGGCCTTTGCCGAGGATGAGATGCTGGTGATGGTTCCCCGGGACGGGCGGTATGATCATCTGGAGGAGCTATCGCTCTCCGAGCTTGCGGATGAGACCTGGATTGTCAGGGAAGCCGGATCGGGCACCCGCGAGGCAACGGAGCGGATGTTCTCACGGTATCATATTCGCCCTCAGCATATCGTGGAGTTCGGAAGCACCCAGCTGATCAAGGAATCCGTGGAGGCAGGCCTTGGCGTCACGCTGCTGTCGCGATGGGCAGTGCGTAAGGAGGTACAGCTCGGAACGCTGCATATGCTGGTACCGAATGGCAGACCGGTGGCACGGCAGTTCTCATGGATTACACAGAAGACACCTTATCATACCAAGGCTGTAGAGGTGTTTCTCGAGCTTTTACATCATAAACGCGGTTTCCCCAAGGGGGTCTAAAGGAAGAGAACGATCCCGGTGCAAGAGCTTCCCCGTTAAGGGGATGTTTTTTTGTTCGGACATGATTACATACGCAATAATTGGTTAAAAATAGATACTAAAATCATAGATGAACAAACATGTAACGAATGATGTAAAAATCGGACGTAAGGAGGGTTAAACGATGAGAACATTTAATACAATAGCTTTGCTGTTATTGATTGTTGGAGGCATTAACTGGCTTCTGGTCGGCCTGTTTCAATACGACCTGGTAGCTGCATTGTTTGGTGGACAGAGCTCCATCGGCTCCCGCATCATCTATACGATTGTCGGTCTGTGTGCATTGTACTCGATCCGCTTCTTTGGTGATGTTACGAATGACGACCGAAATACAGCTAGATAAGTTATATTTATTCACATAAAAATGACATAGTTTTTGAGAAATATCCATACCCTCATAGATAAAAAAGCCTTTCCGTGTTCAGGAATGGCTTTTTTTCTGTCCAAAATCCAAGATTGTCAGTGAATTGTAATCCTCATGTCAGGTGCAAGATCAACATATACAGTATGAAATTTCCAGTGTTTATGAGGCTTTGCATGCTCTATAGTTAAAGATAAAAACGACATATTTACGGAGTTCGGAAGGAACTCCTAGAATAAAGCCAAGCCATTGCAGCGCAGCAATCCGAAGTTAGCGACATGATAGGAAACATAACGTGTTATCTGTCGACATCCTCGTTTTGCGTAAGCAATGAAATGAAAAGGACTCCTTCACCATTAGAAAAGAGTCCGAACGAATAGCGAAATAAAGACACATGAAGGGGAGTGAAACCGATACAACTCAGGCAGGTCCCCACTCTGTTTAAGAGTGGAATGCCTTATACATGGCATCCAGCAGGCTGTGTGACGCATCACAGCTGTATTCCCAGAACATAATACCAGCCAAGCCTTGATCCTGTATGTATTTGCATTTATGAGTCAAAGATTCAGCATCATCGTAAGTAATGAAGCTGCTGCCATCGAATAAATAAGGCGCTTTGGCTTCGTCGTCCCAGTACCTTTTATAGGAAGGATTATTGAAATATTCGGCTGCGAGCTGGGTATAGGTCGGACCATAACCACCGGTGGAGGGAGCGATCTGGAGGTAACCGTTGTTCACATCCGGCACGTCCTTCCACTTTCTGGAGTAAAATGCGGCCCCGATCACGATTTTCTCGCGCGGCACGCCGGCAAGCGTGAACAGGCGGACAGAGGCATCGACGCTGATTCGGAACAGATCGCCAGTTGAGGTGTACAGGTTGGTGTGATGGCCCGTCAGCGTCTGGAATCCGCCGCGCATGTCGTACGTCATCAGCTGAATGAAATCGAGATAGCGGTGGATCTCGCTAATCTCGGTGCCATCGATATAATATTGATCCGCCCCGGCTGCGATCGTGAGCAGATAGTGCGTCTTGCCTCGTCCGTACTGATCCAGCGTTTCCCGGAGCTCCTTCAGGAGCAGCGTGAAGTTCTCCTTATCGCTTGGTGATGCGGCCGTTCCGGCAATCGAGTAGCATGGATACTCCCAGTCCAGGTCAATGCCGTCAAAAGGAAACTCTTGTAGCAGCTTGATCGCCGACTCGCACACGCTTTGTCTTCCTTCGGGCGTGGCTGCAGCTTTCGAGAATCCATCAGAGCCCCAGCCGCCAACGGACAGCAGAACGGTTAACCGGGGGTTGACGGCTTTCAGGCGCCGGATCTCGTGAATGGTGTTTGTATCGGTATACGTAATCTTGTTTTCTTGGATATGGGCGAAAGCGATATTCAAGTGAGTGAGCCGCTTGGCATCTTCGGTCGTGATTGTGGACAAGACCTTGCGCCCTACGTAACCGGCTAAAATCCAGGAGGATGGCTGCATGCGTAATACCTCATTTCTTTTAGAATATGTCAGTTTTGCTATTGCGGTTTATTTTTCCAACTTACGGTCAGATATGACATCTGTCAAGGCTCATCCCATTGGCCTGGATGACAATTTACCGGAGGGGAAGGGGTCAAAAACCACATGTTTTCCTGCTTGAAAACGACAATGGCAAGAGTGGGAGGGACGTAAAAAGCCCGTCATACCAGTACATTGAGCTGTTTTGAACAGACAATAGAAATGACATATTTACGGATCATGCGGCAGTCCATACACTTGGGATGTAAGCGTTAACATTTCCGAAGCGGGCAAGCCGCACGCTAAGGCATGTGTGGTCAGGAAGGCTCTTTCTTTTTACATTGAACAGGGGTGCTTTTCCGAAAAAAAATGGCCGGATTTTCATTAGAAAAGGAGGGGGCAACCTATGCAGCAAGATGGTCAATCCGCCCTGACGCAAAGCTTATCGGTTAACACGATGCCGAATCGTAAGAAAAATACATTATGGAGGAGGATGATTCGAAACTGGGAGCTGTATTTGTTTATCGCTCCGGCATTTCTGTATTTTGTCATTTTCCATTATGGCCCGATGTACGGGATCCAAATTGCCTTCAAAAACTTCATTCCGACTTTGGGAATAACGGGAAGTCCGTGGGTCGGATTCGACCACTTCGAACGCTTCTTTAACTCTTATTACTTCTGGGACTTGCTATGGAATACCTTAAGCATCAGCTTATATGAGCTGGCCATCGGGTTTCCGCTGCCCATCATTCTGGCATTGGCCTTCAATGAAGTGAAGGATTCATTCTTCAAGCGTACGGTACAGACCGTCACGTATGCGCCGCATTTTATATCAGTCGTTGTTATGTCCGGTATGATCATTACCTTCTTGTCGCCTTCGTCCGGCATGATCGTAAATTTTGTGGAAATGCTGGGCTTTCAGCCGCCGCAATTCCTGACAGATCCCGCTTGGTTTAAGACTGTGTACGTGCTGTCTGGCGTCTGGCAGAGCGCAGGCTGGGGTACCATTATCTATCTGGCTGCTTTGTCGGGTGTCGATCCGCAGCTGCATGAAGCTGCTGTCGTGGACGGTGCGAGCCGATTCAAACGCATTCTGCATATTAACATTCCGGCGATTGTACCTACGATCACCATCCTGTTGATCCTGAACATGGGCAGCATTTTGGGTGTCGGATTCGAGAAAATCCTGCTGCTGCAGAACCCGCTGAATATGAGCTCTTCCGATGTCATCTCGACTTTTGTTTATCGTTCCGGTCTGGTTGACGCACAGTACAGCTTCTCTACCGCCGTCGGATTGTTCAATTCGGTCATTAATGCGATTCTGCTGATTGCGGTGAACCAAATCGCTCGTCGCACCAGCGAAAACAGCCTGTGGTAGAAGGGGGAATAACATATGTCATCCACGGTAAGGGAAAGCAAAGGGGATAAATTATTCCTGCTATGCAACTACATCTATCTGACGATTGCACTGATCATCGTACTGTACCCGCTGCTGTACATTGTCAGCGCCTCGATCAGTGATCCGAAGTACGTAAGCTCAGGTGAAATGTGGCTGATTCCGAAAGGGATCACTTTTGATGGATACGCCCGGGTGTTTGAGAATGCCAACATTTGGATTGGCTACAAGAACACGATTATTTATACAGTGATAGGTACGATCGTGAATCTGATTGTTACGCTGCCTGCAGCCTATGCGCTAAGCCGCTCCGATTTTGTGGGCAGAGGATTTTTTATGGCGGTGTTCCTGGTTACGATGTTTTTCGGCGGGGGACTGATTCCAAGTTACCTGCTCGTTAAAGATCTTGGCATGGTCAACAGCATGTGGGCACTAATTCTGCCGGGAGCTGCGTCCATCTGGAATATTATTGTGTCCCGGACGTTCTTCCAATCGACCATTCCGAAGGAGCTTCAGGAAGCGGCCCATATCGACGGCTGTACGAACTTCCGATTATTCATCAAAATCGTACTGCCGCTCTCGATGCCGATTATTGCCGTCATGGCACTTTTCTACGGCGTCGGACATTGGAACAGTTATTTCAGTGCCATGATTTATCTGAATGATGCCGCGAAGTACCCGCTTCAGCTCTTCCTTCGTCAAATCCTGGTTCTTCAGGAGATGGCAGCACAGGGCGGCGGGGCGATTGACGCCTCATCCGCAGCAGCGATGAATTCCAAAGCGGAAATTGCCGCACTGGTCAAATATGCGGTCATTATCGTTGCGACACTTCCGGTTATTGCAGTTTACCCGTTTCTTCAACGTTACTTTGTGCAGGGTGTTATGATTGGTTCCGTTAAGGGCTGATCTTAAACCATACAATCCACACCAAAAAAGGGGAGTTGTTGTCATGAAAAAGCTTCGCAAGGCATCATCTATTTTACTCTGCCTCACCCTCTCAGCAACAATGCTTGCAGCCTGTGGTTCACCTAAAGGAGATGGCGCTGCTACAGCACCGTCCGGGACAGCCAGCACGGAAGGGGTAAAGAAGGAAGGTTTCCCGATTGTGGATGAGCCGATCACGCTGACGGTCATGTCACAGGATGCCGGTGTAGCCGATTGGAATACGATGCCCGTACTACAAGAGATGGAGAAATTGTCAGGCATCAAGCTGGAATATCAGCTTTCTCCGATTGACAGCTTTGAAACGAAGAAAAATCTGGTGTTTGCGAGCGGCGATTTGCCCGATATGTTCTATGCGGCCGATCTGAAGCCGGCTGAGCAGGTGACCTACGGCAGCCAAGGTATCCTCATTCCGCTGGAGAAGTACATTGACGAAGGTTATGCACCGAACATCAAAAAGATTTTGGACGAGAACCCAGATGTCCGCAAATCCTTCACGACCCCGGATGGACATATGTATGCCCTGCCATTCGTCGACAAGGCCGCCGTATGGTACAGAGGCCCGATGTGGTACAACGGCAAGTTCCTAAAAGCGCTAAACGTGTCCGAACCTAAGACTACTGAAGAATTATATACATTCTTGAAACGCGTCAAGGAAGAAGATCCTAACGGAAACGGAAAGAAAGACGAGATTCCGCTGACTTCCGTCAAGCTGGATGACCTGCGCATGTACTTCTTCGGCTTCTGGGGCATGTACAACGAAGGAATCTATTCCGACAAGGATGGGAAAGTGCACTACCCTTATCAGGAAGAAGGTTACAAAGGCTATCTGACGTTCATGAACCGTCTATGGAAGGAAGAGCTGCTGGATCATGAAACCTTCTCGCAAACAGGCGATCAGAAAAAAGCCAAGGGTGAGAACAATCAGCTGGCCCTGTTTAACGACTACCATGCGTACTTCACGCTCGGCGGCGAGCCTAGCAGCGAGCATCCGCTCATGACGCCGGTGAAGAGTGAAATCGCCGATTCTCCGGTATACGGCATGCATCCTGGTATGTCGGCAAGAGGCACATTCGCCATTTCGAGCAGCAACCCAGCTCCGGAAGCGACCATGCGCTGGATCGATTACCTGTACAGCTATGAAGGCGCCACGCTGTTTAACCAAGGACCGGAAGGCACCCTGTGGAAATTCAAGGATGAGGCAAACCGCGTGAAAGAATGGCTCCCAGTGCCGGGCGGCGGTGATCGTGAGGAGTATCGCGGCAAAATCACGCCGAACTACGGTATTTTGACACCTGGCGTCAATGATCCGGATGTTGCGAAAGGTCTTCGCACCGAATTCGATGAGTGGATCGATCAGCAGAATCAAGAGAAGCTGGTACCGATCGGAAAATCGCCATTCCCTAACGTTTATTTGACGAATGAAGAGCAGAGCGAGGCAACTGCGCTGTTGTCCGATTTGGAAACGTACGTGAAACAGATGGAAGCCAAATTCGTAACAGGCCAAGAGCCGCTTGAGAATTGGGATAAATACGTCGCACAAGTCAAGAAAATGGGCAGCGACCGTCTCGTCGAGCTTTACCAAGGCGCATATGATCGCTGGAACGCCGAGCAATAATTAGATGCATATATGAAAAACAAAGAGCCAACGTATCCCGGTCGCTTCATGACCGGGGGTTGGCTATTGTTTTTAAGGGGCAGGCGAAGCCCGTTCCAATGATCTTTAAAGATATCGTTATGACAAATGACTATTGGAGGTACACCATGTCAGAGAACAAGCTGGTTGAGGAAGAGCAAGCGGTAGTGGAGCAGGGCGTGCACAATTTCAGCAGTGAGGACAAATGGGTCAAGCCGGAGGATCCGCTGCTTCTGGAACGCTTGGAATGGTTCAAGGACCAGAAGCTGGGCCTGATGATGCACTGGGGGCCGTATTCCCAGCTGGGCCTTGTTGAATCGTGGGCGCTGAGCGATAAAGACGCGGACTGGTCGCGTGACGGCATTGACTGGGACATCGATGCGGAGGAGCTTAAACGGCAGTATTTTGATCTGAACAAGACCTTCAACCCGCTTCGCTTTCAGCCTGATCTGTGGGCTGACCTGGCAGCCGATAACGGCTTCAAATATTTGAACTTTACCACCAAGCATCATGACGGATTCTGCATGTGGGATACGCATACGACCGATTACCGTGTTACGGGACCGGAATGTCCGTTCCATAGGCATAAACACGCCGATATCACGAAGGAGCTGTTCGATGCATTCCGTGCCAAGGGGCTCGGCATCTCTGCCTATTTCTCCAAGGCCGATTGGCATACCCCATACTACTGGGCGCCGGGAATGGAAGCGGGGAGCTTCACTTCTCGCGGCCCTAGCTACGATCCGAAGAAATATCCTTGGCTGTGGGAGCAGTTTGTCCAGTTTACCCATGAGCAGATCATGGAGTTGATGACCCGTTACGGCCGCATCGATGTGCTGTGGCTGGATGCAGGCTGGGTGAACGATTACCGGGACCAGAATATCCGATTGGGCGAAGTGGTAGAGAAGGCGCGTGAGATTCAGCCTTGGCTTCTCTCGGCGGACCGCACGGTCGGCGGGCCTTACGAGAATCTGATCACGCCGGAGCAGACCCTTCCTGAGCGTGCCCTTCATGTGCCTTGGGAGAGCTGCATCACGATGGGAACCTCCTTCTCCTTCCGCTACGAGGATCGTTATAAAACGGTGCGTCAGCTCATTCACCTGCTGGTCGAGATCGTGGCCAAAGGCGGAAATCTAGCGCTCAATGTGGGCCCGCAGCCGGACGGAAGGCTGCCCGAGACGGCCATTTCACGAATGAAGGGCATGGGAGAGTGGCTGAAAGTCTATGGGGAGGCCATCTATGGCACACGCATCTGCGAGCCGTATTCCTCCGGCGCGGTCCAGTTTACCCAAAAAGGCGATGCGACCTACGCCATCTATCTGTATCGAAATGAGCAAGAAGCCGTCCCTGAGGAGCTACACATTCCGATTCAGACGGCGTTCGGCCGCATTGATCTGGTCGGGGGTCAGGAGGCGCTGGATTATCGCCGCACGGACGATGGCGTCGCGGTCCGTCTTCCGGATCAGGAGCGTCAGGGGCTAGCGCCGATCGCGCATGTATTGCGGTTTCGTTAAGAGGCGGGTTATATAAACATATTTTTCACTTACAAGGACTTCAAGAAGAGGTGTGGACAGATATGCAGAAATGGTTCGAAGAAGCCAAGCTGGGCATCTTCATTCACTATGGCATCTATGCCGTGGACGGAGTCTCGGAATCTTGGTCCTTCTATAATGGGAGAATCACGTACGACGAGTACATGAAGCAGCTGGACGGTTTTACGGCATCGAAATTCAATGCGGAGAAATGGGCGGATTTGATCGAGAAATCCGGCGCCCGGTATGCCGTGCTGACAACGAAGCACCATGATGGCGTTGCGCTGTGGGATACGCAGTACAGCGATCTCAACGTGGTCAAGCGGACGCCGGCCAATCGGGATATCGTGAGGGAGTATGCGGAAGCGATCAGGGAGAAGGGTATTCACCTGGGGATGTACTTCTCTCTAATCGATTGGTCGCATCCGGATTATCCAAGCGTGTTTGAAGGAGGACGGGTACCGGAGGATCTCAGCAGCGTCAACCCGCACACCAGTCCCGTGGACGGTGTTCAGGATCAGGAGAAGTGGCAGAAATTCCTGGAGTTTAATAACAACCAGCTGCGGGAGATCCTGACGAATTACGGGAAGGTGGATCTGCTGTGGTTCGACGGCGACTGGGAACGGAGTGCCGAGCAGTGGAAACTGCCGGAGTTCAAGCATTACCTGCAATCCTTCAATCCGGATATCATCATCAACTCACGGCTGCAGGGCCACGGTGATTATAAAACGCCGGAGCAGGGCATTCCGATCACGAGACCGGAGGGACCTTGGGAATTCTGCACAACGATCAACAGTTCGTGGGGCTACGTGCCGACCGATCATAAATACAAATCATTGAACCAGATCATTCGGATGTTCTGCGACTGCATCTCGATGGGCGGCAATATGCTGCTGGATATCGGTCCGCGCGAGGACGGCACCATCGATCCAAGGCAGGAGGACATTCTGCTTGGGCTGGGCGCGTGGATCCGGACCCACGAGGAGGCTGTATTCGGAACGGGCGAAGGCATTATGACCCGCTATTATCTGGGGGGAAGCACGATTTCCGAGGACAGAAAGACATTGTACCTGTTTGTCTATGACGATCCGAAAGAGAATGTGTGCATCAAGGGGCTGTGCAACCCGATCAAGAAAATTACCGTGCTGCATTCGGGCAAGGAGCTTGCACACGAGATCCATGGGGGCGTGCCTTGGTTCAACATCCCGGGGACGACGTGGATTAAGATGACTCCTGAAGACGCGCATGAGCAGGTGACGGTTCTTAAGCTGGAGTTTGACGAAGAGCTGGAGATGTATGGCGGCTCGGGAGCCGTTGTCACGCATAACTAACCATCACGGGGAGGGACGCCTTAATAGGTGCTAAGCCTCCCTTATGAAGCGGAGAGAATGACATGAACAGAAGTGGTGTGCCGGAGCCAAGGATTGAGTATGCTCCCAAGCATTATATATGCAAGCGTGCGGGGCAGCCGCTCGTGCTGGACGGCCGCGTGGATAAGGCGTTCTGGGATGCGGCGGAGTGGACGGACGATTTCGTTGATATTGAAGGGGATCTTCGTCCAAAGCCGGGGAAACGGACCCGGGTCAAAATGCTGTGGGACGACGAGTATTTCTATTTTGCCGCGGAGCTGATCGAGGATCAGATATGGGCGACGCTGACGGAACGCGATTCGGTTATTTTTTATGATAATGACTTTGAAATATTCATTGATCCGGACGGAGACAGCCATCAATATTATGAATTCGAGATCAATGCCTTGAACACGGTGTGGGACTTGCTGCTCGTGAAACCGTACCGGGATGGCGGACCTCCGGTCAACGGCTGGGACATCAGCGGTCTTAAGACGGCGGTGTTTATCGACGGAGAACTGAACCGACCGGGCGCCGATAACCGGAAATGGAGCGTGGAGGTGGCGATTCCTTGGGCTAGTCTCAAGGAATGTGCCGAAGGCGGGCGCCGTCCTGCGCCGGGTGAGTTCTGGCGCGTCAACTTCTCGCGCGTGGAATGGCAGACCGAGGTACAGGACGGCGAATATCGCAAGGTGCTGAATCCGGAGACAGGCCAGCCTTATCCGGAGGACAATTGGGTATGGTCGCCTATGGGCATCATCAATATGCATTACCCGGAACTGTGGGGTTACGTCGTATTCGCCGATGGCGAGGAACGCCAGCCGTTCACGCTTCCGGAAGACGAACGGATCAAGTGGGAGCTGCGGAGGCTCTATTACCGGCAGCGAAATTATTATGAAGCCCACGGTGAATTTACGAAGGATGCAAAGCAGCTCATGGGCGAGGATTCATGGAGCATCCAGCCTGTGATTGAAACGACCCGCAGCCTGTTCCAGATTAGCGCCCCTTCGTCGGACGGTACGGCTCTAATCTGCATTCGGGAAGACGGAAAGCTATGGAAGGAGTGAGCTTAAGGATGACCAGCCAAACCGCGGTGTTCTCGCTGGATTCGCTGACAATGGAGCGGATCGAGCAAAAGTTCCAGGAGAAGGTAGTCTTTGCTGAAGCCCGCAAAGATCAGCTGTTTCATGTTTTTGAGCAGGAGCTGACTGGAGAAGAAACTTGGGCCCTGAAATATTTGTTTGCCTACATGCCGGTAAACGACATGGCCGACTATGATGGGGAATTGTTCTTGAGTCATGTGCGTCAAGCATTGGACATCCGTAAGCGAGTGCCTTGGGGCGAGCGTGTGCCGGATCATTTGTTCCTGCATTTTGTGCTTCCGTACCGGGTTAATACGGAGAATATTGAGGATTTCCGCGGTATTCTCTTCAACGAACTGGCCGAACGGACGGCGAAGTTATCGATGGCGGATGCCATTCTGGAAACTAATTATTGGTGTCATGAGAAGGCGACCTACATCGGCAGTGATCTGCGGACGATTTCACCGCTGACGATGATCCGAAACGCACGCGGACGCTGCGGCGAGGAGTCCACGCTGGCGGTGGCCGCTCTTCGAAGCATCGGGATCCCCGCGCGTCAGGTCTATACGCCGCGCTGGGCACATTGTGACAGCAACCATGCCTGGGTAGAAGCATGGGCGGACGGCCAGTGGTATTACATCGGGGCATGTGAACCGGAAGCACGCCTGAATCAAGGCTGGTTTAGTCCGCCGGCACGCAGGGCGATGCTGATCAATACGCGAATTTTTGCCGATTATCCCGGACCGGAGGATATTACCCTCAATGAAAAGGGATTTACAGAGATTAATTTACTGGAGAATTATGCGCCGGCCCGCACCCTTTACGTCAGCGTGAAGGATAAGCAGGGAGAGCCCGTATCCGGCGCAAGCGTTCGATTTGAGCTGTATAATATGGCTGAATTTTACCCGATTGCCGAAATCAAGACCGATGAGGAAGGGAAGGCTTCCTTTAAAACCGGTTATGGCGACCTCTTGGTTCGCGTGGTCAGCGGCGGCAAGTGGAGTGAAGTCCTGTTCAAGACCCAGGACGGCGAACATATCGAATTTGTGCTTGATTCATCCGAACAGCCGTCAGGGACCGTGGATTTCGATATGGTTCCTCCGCCGGAAGGAGAAGGAGATGTCGCGTCTGCGCTGCCGGAAGAGAAGATCCGGGCTCATAACCGCCGTCTGGAGGAAGGGACGAAGGTCCGGACCGAATATGAGGGTACATTCCTGAGCGAAGAAGAGGCATTCACAATGGCCCAGACATCAGGACTGCCTCCGGAGCGGGTGTGGGACGTTATTCGAAAAGCCAGGGGCAACAGCAGGGAAATCGCCGCGATCCTGGAGGAGCGTGCCGGCGATTATGGCGAGTGGCCGCTTCGGCTGCTGGAGTCGCTGAACGAAAAGGATTTGATTGATACCTTCCGGCAGACGCTGGATGATCATCTGATGGGTGCGCTCGCTCAGCGTGGAGAGTGGGATGAGGATACCTTCGTGAAGTACATTCTGTGTCCGCGGGTTTCTTATGAAATGCTGGTTCCGTATCGACGCGTATTCGGTGATGCCTTTACGGCTGCGGAGGCAGCGGCATTCAGGAAGGATCCTTCTGCGCTTGCCGGGCGTTTGGAGAGGGGTTATATATATGCAGACGATCTTCCTAACCTGAAGGGGAAGGGAAATCCGGCAGGCACATACAGTCTCATGAAGGGAGACGAGCAGTCGCTGGACATCCTGTTTGTGGCGGTATGCCGCAGTCTGGGGATTCCTGCCCGACTGCATCCGAGCGAGCAGAAGCCGCAGTACTTATGTGCTGGAGGCTGGGAAGATGCAATCTTCCGTCTGAACTTGCCGCGGAATCAGGAGAGCTCAAGCTGGGGGATGCTGCAGCTCCTCAGGGACCCGAAAGGCTCGCAGGACACGCCGGCTGCATCCTATGCCGAGAACTTTACCTTCGCCCGCCTGGAAGACGGCGTGTACAAAACGCTGGTGTATCCTTATGGCAGCACCGAGGTTTACGATGAGCCGTATGAGGTTGAGCCGGGCTCGTACCGCCTAACGTCGGGCATCCGGCTGAAGGACGGAACGGTAAGAGTGCGCTTCACGTACTTTACCGTGCGTGCCGGAGACACCGCGCGCGTGGCGCTGACCTATCGTGAGACGGCGGTCGACATTCCGGTGCTTGGTACACTGTCTCCGGGCAGTGCGCTTACCCGATTGGATGGAGCGGGAGCCAATCTTAAGGATCTTCTGGGATCCGAGGGTGCTCTTGCTGCCTGGATCGAACCGGAGCGGGAGCCGACCAAGCATCTGCTCCGCGAGCTCAGCGAGTTGGCCGAGCCGCTGGATAAGCTGGGCTTGCCGATTGTGCTGATGATCGGGGATGCGGAATGGACGGCTTCCTTTGATCCGGCCAGCTATCCGAAGCTGCCGGCACGCACCGTTTTTGTACGGGATTCCAGTTATGCTTCCTTGTCGGGCTTCATCCCGAATCCAGCAGCCCATGAAGCCGGTTATCCTCATCTGTTCGTCCTGGACAGTCAGGATCAAATCCGTTATTCGGCTTCCGGATATAAGATCGGCACCGGGAAGGAAGCCCTGCAGATTGCGACCGCGATATTACAACCCTAGAAGGGATCGGAGTGAAGAGTAATGACGAAGTATATTGTGGCGGGTTACGCCGTCGATTCGGTTCTTCCCGACATGACGCATGAGGATCTGCTGAAGTTAACGCATCTGAACGTAGCCTTCGGTCATGTCAAGAATGATGAGATCACCACCGAGCATTTGAAGAATGGCGAAGCTATCCGGAACATCAAACGGGATCACCCGAATCTTACGGTGCTTCTGTCTGTTGGCGGCTGGAGCGCCGGTGGATTCTCTGAAGCCGCCTCAACCGAAGGCGGAAGGGAGCGCATGGCCGCATCCGCCGTACGGGTGCTGGAGGAATACCCTTTTGACGGGATCGATCTGGACTGGGAGTATCCTTGTTACGGTGAGGCCGGCATAGGGTCGAGTCCTGATGATAAACGGAATTTCACCCTGCTGCTGAAGACGATCCGGGAGGTGCTGGATGCCAAGGGCTCCCGGGATGGCCGTCATTATCTGCTCACGATAGCGGCAGGGGCTGACCAGTACTATGTAGACGGCACGGAGATGGCTGAGGTGCAGCAGTACCTCGATTTCGTCCAGCTGATGACCTATGATATGCGCGGCGGGTTTCAGGTTCTGACCGGACATCATACGAATCTGTACACGCCAACCGGTGATCTGTTCCGAATCAGCACGGATGCTTCCGTGAACCTGTTCGTTCGCGCGGGTGTTCCGAAGGAGAAGATCGTCATCGGTGCCGCATTCTATTCCCGTGTATGGAACGAGGTTCCGGACCGGAACCACGGCCTTCACCAAATGGCCGGCAGCACAGGCGGCTATGGTCCGGCCTTTGCCGAGCTGGCTGCGGATTACATCAACAAGAACGGCTACATTCGTTATTGGGATGAGGAAGCTTGTGCACCGTACCTCTTTAATGGCTCCAGCCTGATTTCATATGACGATGAGGAATCGATTCAGTGCAAATGCGATTATGTGAAGGAACAAGGCTTGGCTGGGATCATGTTCTGGGAATACGGGTGTGATTCAACTCATCGCCTGTTGGATGCTATGCATCAAGGACTTCAAGACAATTCGGCCGGGAAATAGGAAAAGCTGGCGGTATGTGAAGCAAACGATCAGATTGCTCGTTGATGGACTTACAAACTTTTGTCATACGAAAACCTCCCCTGAATCATTCTCAGGGGAGGTTTCTATTTATCAGGCGTAACTAATCCGACGGGCTTGCCGACGCCGACTTACGAAAACGTTAGCCGATGTACTCCTCGTCGTCGTCATCCGTGGAAACGGCGGCGCTGTCGGGGCTGTGCATTTTGCGGTATTGACCGGGCGTGTATCCCGTCTCTTTCTTGAATTTGCGGATGAAGTTTGGCGTGTCCAGGTAACCGACCCGGGTGATGATATCCTTTAATGGATCGGTGGTGTGCAGCAGCAGCCGGATCACCTCGTCCATCCGTTTCTGCCAGATGTACTGGGTAAAGTTCATGCCGATCTTCTCCTTGAAGGAGCGGCTGAAATACGATGAAGAGATGGAGAATTTAGACGAGATCGTACCCAGACTGAGGTCATAATCCGTGAAATTGGCGTCGATATAAGCGACGATTTCGTCCATCAGGGAGCTTTCTTCCGTTTCGCTCTTCGCCTCGACATGGGCGCAGATTTCAGCGGCAAGGCCTGCCAGCTTCTTCTCCAAATCCTCCAGCGAGTCATAGGAGGTGACACGCGGCAGCTGATTGACCACATGATGGATGCCAAGCTCCGAAGCCGTCTTCAGCATCGTGTTCAGAATATCGAAGCAGATGCAGCGCAGCAGCGGTACGGACGGCATTTCCGTCTTCAGGTTATTTAATGCGGTGGATACCATCTGAACCGCCACGTCGTAACTGCCCTGCTTCAAGCTCTGAACCAGCTTCAGCAGCACATCCTTAGGGACCCAGAAGGATGAATCCTGTGCGCCGGAACCGGAAAGCGCGTTAAAAAAGGTGCTGCTGCCCTGTCCGTGCAGCATGGATGCCTCCAAAGCGGTTGATGCTTCAATGAAGGATTGATTCAGCTGCTCCGGATAACTGTAGCGGTTGCCTACCCCGATCGCAGGAGAGACGCCTGTGTGCTCTGCCGCCATCGATTGCAAGGCCAGGGCGATCGGCTCCATACGGGCGTTAAGGCTCGCTTCATGCCCGGTTTCCGCATCGAATCCGACAATGAGGGCCAGCTGATCGGGCTGTGGGAGCTCCACTCCAAAGGCATAGGCGGAGAAGGCCGGCAGGTCCACATCGTTCATGAACTGCATGACGGGCCGCCGCTCCGGATTGTCGCCAATGGGAAGGGCGTGCGACTCCCACCCCATGGTCACGACAAAATAATGGGATCGGCTGAAGCGGATGCCCAGCTTCTCGGTGAATTCGGAGGGGAATTCACCGGTATGGCCATGCTTCAGCAGCATGAGCAGAATATGATTCCGCGCATAGGGCTCTTGCAGATCGACACGCTGGCTGTAGTCGTGCAGCGTTTTCTTGATCCATTCCAGCTCGTTGCTGGATGTGGACGGTTCCGGGTCATTCTTCAACCGGATGAACTCCATTAAGTCTGAAATCGGATGGTATTGTCTGCGGGCCAGCATTATCGCCAGAATGGTGCCCATCACGACCACAAAGGAGAATACCAGAATTACAAAGGTACGAATATGAACGATGCGGCTGAAAAATTGGTTGCTTGGCATCGCGGTGACGTAAGTCCAGCCCGCATCGGATTTGACGGATACAACCGAATGCGGCTCTTGGTTCAAGGAAAGGCTGTGCGTTCCGGGCTCAAGCGCGAACAGTGCGCTGACTTCCTGCTCGGTAATGGTTTCGCCTTGGTAGTTGGCGGCCAGCACTTGCCCGTAGTTATCGAATATATAAGTCATCCCATGGTAGTCGCTGAGGATGGAGTCGATCAATCCGGTCAGATTGGACTCATGAATCAGGTACATGACGGTTCCATGAGCGGGCGTATTGTTAGGTGCGATCGGCACAAGGTATGCCAGCATGGAATTTTGAGTTTTGGTTCCCTGAACCACTTGCTCCGCCGGACGCATGGTCGGAATCGGGACGGAGTTTAAATCACGAACCATCTCCGTTTCGTTCCAGCTGTTGAATTTGTAGCGGTCGGTGAAGACGTTCAGATTCTCAAAGCCCTGTGACGAATAAATGCTGTTATCTCCGCGGAAGAACAGGAACAGCTCATCAATGATGGAACTGGTGGCTTTGTATTTGACCAAGGCCCCGATAGATTCGCGGCTGTAATAAGGATGGTGAGTCCAATAACGGGTCAACTGCTCATCGTAGGCGATTCGAAAGGCAATGTCCTGTAGTTCTTTCATGCGCTCATCGATGACCGTTTTAGCCTGGGTCAACTGATTGACGTTGGTCTGCTCGATCTCGGAACGGAGCGTATTCACGGCATTGTGATAAATAATGATAGTTAATATAACAAGAGGTATCAGAAAAATGGAGATGTAGGACAGTGTGTATTTAAGCAGAAGCTTGGACTTGAAGTGATTCCATTTCATATCTGCAACCTCCCGTTTTTTAGATTATAGAATGATAAGGTTTGAAAGCTGAACAAATTCTATAATCGCAAGAAAAACTTCCTCTAATCGCAGTCTGTATTTTGTAAAGTCCGTTAATAGACGTGTTTCTTTAAGATATCAGAGGTATAAACTCAGAGACATGGCCTACCTGATATCGCAAGAATAACAACATTCTAAACGCGGTCTGTCTTCTCTAGAATGAAAGTCGATAGTCGTTCTTTCTTGTAGAAACTGGTAGCGCTATCATAAATGATGGCGAAGTGATGGCCCAAATGCCAAACCGTTAGATGTTTCTACTAAAAATACTAGGAGAACTCGACTAATAAATCAATGGATCATTTCTAAAAATTAGTGGAATCATGCCAAAAGTCTCAGCTCAGGGATTGATGTAACGAGCCCATGGACGCAGATGAATAGGAGAGACAAAGGATGGAGCCAAGGGATTTCGGCAGATGATTCAAATGTAATTATTCATAACATATATATTACAAATTATACTCAATATGGAAGAAGCCCTAGGATATAATACATAATCATCGTGATATATAAGATGAATTCTTTACTATAAAGTAAAACTATAGCAATGTATCCAAGGTGTCAATCCATTTTTACTAGATATCTCAGTATAGGTGTCACATTATCTAACGTGATGAATACAAAAGAGAACCCGTGACTGACAACCTGCTTGCTTAGGTTGTCAGTCACGGGTTCTTCAAGGTTCCGTCCTACTTCGGGGGAAACGGACGTGTGTTAGGTTGCGCTGCCCTCTGCTTGAGAGAGCTGCAGTTGCTTGCGATAGATGAATCTGGAGATCGAAACGCTGATTTCGTACAGCAGGAACAGCGGGACGATCACGATCAAATCGGACATGATATCCGGCGGCGTGATGGTGACGGCCACGATGCAGAGCAGGAAGTAGGCTGATTTGCGCATCTTGGCAAGCCGATGCGGATTCACGATGCCTAGCTTTGTCAGAAAAACGACGATGGCGGGCATTTCGAACAGGAATCCGAATGGAACGGTCATATGAATCATGAACGTGAAGTATTTTTGCGCGGTGTACATCGTTTGGAATGCCCCTTCGGCCATACGCTGCATGAACTGCAGCACCATCGGGAACAGCACGAAGTATCCAAAGCAGATGCCGGCAATGAATAACACGCTGATCACGGGAATGAGCAGCACGGCCGAGCGGTGAGTCCCATCCGGCAGCGCCGGCTGCACGAACCGCCATATTTGATAAGCGGCAATGGGAAGTGTGACGGTGACGGCCACAACGCCCGCTATGATCATATACACCCACATTACTTCGGAGGGACCGAGCAGAACGAGCTGCTTGTCCATGCCTCGTACCAGCCAGTGATAGATCTTCTCGACGTAGATGAAGGCAGCCACCATCGCGACGAGAAACGCAATCAGGGTGCGGATCAGGCGCTTCCGCATTTCTTCCAGATGCTCGATCGCGCTCTGGTCGTTCGGATTAGCTGTTCTGCTTATTGACCGCTGCAGCAGGTTGCGGAGCATCGTCTTTTTTTCCATTCTCGTCGTCTCCGTTCATCAAGCCACGGGTTGCGCCCTTGAATTCGCTTAAGGTCCGCCCGAATGCGCGACCGAGCTCAGGAAGCTTGGATGGACCGAATATGATGAGTGCGATAATCAAGATAAGAATTAAACCGCCAATTCCGATATTGCCAAACGGCATGATCCTCGCTCCTTTCGATTGGTATTATTCCAGTTTGAAGCCGCTAATTGCTACGACAGCGCAGCGCGCCATGTTTTCGCCGGAACGGTGAGGCCATGTGCTGGTTGGTTTGCTGAGGTCCTCCGTATTCTCGCCCGGGTGTTGAACGGACAGAAAGAGCGTCTGCTCGTCGGGTGTAAAGAAGGGACCGGTAAGCTCGGACTCTACCGGACCGGAGGCGAATTGAAGCGCGACCCCTTGATCCGGCCCGCTTGTTGGAATTACAAACAGTCCGTTGTTCATAAAGGATTTGTGAACACCTTTGTTTTGGCTGCTGCTGGAGATGTCCGTTACGACCCACAGATCGCCGTTTGAATCGAACGCCAGGTTGTCCGGCGAGCTGAAGCCGGATTGGCGTCCGCCGGCTGCAAAGATTTCAAAGTCGAACTCCATAGCGCCCAGATCGTTGCCCGCTTCAAAAATGCGCGTAATATGGCCGTGAATGTTGCCATGATTGTCGTTGTTCGTATGGCAGACAAACACCGTGTTATCAAACGGTGAGATTTCGATGTCCTCCGGACGGTCCGTCGGTGTTCCGCCGACAAGACGCGCAGCTTCCTGACAGTAAGTGACCACATCGCCTTGGGATTTGAATTTAGCTTGGGCCTCTTTATCTTCTGCGGCGGCCTTGTTTACAGCTTCCAAGGTGACCGGCATCCATTTGCCTGATTTCAGGTTGGCAACGTACAGGGTTCCGTCTTCCAGAAGCGCGGAATTGGCACGGCCTTTGCTCTTGTCATATTTGTTCTTGCTGATGAATTTATAAACGCAGGCATCCTTCTTGTCGTCGCCCATATAGACAACGACCCGGCCGTCTGCGGCAAGCCCCATCGCGGTATTCTCATGATTGAATCTGCCGAGGGCGGTGTGTTTCTTCAGGAAGGATTTATCGAATGGGTCGACTTCGACGACCCAGCCGTAATGCGTATCCGGCAGGTTCGAAACCGCCGCGGTGTCCTCGAAGTTCTCTTCGCAAGATAAGACCGTGTTCCAGAGCGTCACGCCGCCGGAGCAGTTGGCAAACGTGCCTGTAGCCGTCGTTGCGCCTTTCAGGGCAGGGATGCCTTTGGCCGGGCCGGTGATTTCGAATTTACTGAAGCCATTGATACGGCGGGCATGGGTGGAGGTGGTGTCCATTTTCCATACACCCTTCTCGTCGCGGTATACTTCAATGACTGACATACCTTGGTAATACAGGTTTTTATGGATTTGATCTGCCGTCATCTTCCCGTCCTTCACAGGTCCGATCGAGAAGATGGTGGAGTACTCGTGATTGTTGACCAGGAGGCCGCGGACATTGGAGCCCTTAATCGGGAAAAATGCGTTATAATCGCAGCCGGAGCCGAATTTTTCGCCAGCCGGATTGATTACGTCATCGAAAGCCGCAATGACATCATATTTGAAGTTTTTGGGCAGGACGAGCTGGTCTGCTTTGGTTGGTTCGATTGGCTCGAAGTAGCCGCTGACCCGATTCGTTTTGAATCCGAACAGATGATTTGCGGTTCCGGACATGGCGGAAGCCTTCCCTTCCAGTACACCTAAGCCTGCGGAAGCGGCTGCCAATGCGGTTGCGCCCGTACCCAGATAAGACAGAAACGTTTTGCGGTCCATCGTTTTATTCAAGCTTATCCACCCCTAATGTATAAATTGCCATCAGGACAAGTTTATAGGGGAAGTGTTAAGGGAATATCATCGGTGAATGGTGTAATTGTAAAAATAAAGTAATCTTGGTGTGATACACGGTTCTAATCTTAATAACTTGGCCTAACTTCCAGGTGATGGTGCCAAAATGAACAGATTCAGTTATTTGGGTCTTAGGGTGAATGGATTGGATTGAATTGATGGATGGATGGATTGTGTGGATCGACCGACCGATTCGTAACGATCAGCCTACTGTGTCGAACGGATAGAATGAATCGAAGGACGCGAATGGATTGATGGACGGATTGTATCGATAGGGCGAGGTTTGTTTGTCCGCGGAATACCAGGCGCTGCATAAGCGTGTTGACTGTTGCAATGATTTGAGGACAGAGGTTCCGCTATTATGTCTCGATTGGTGGGTTTGGGGTTAAATGAGGACACCAGATTCGTTATTACATAGAATATGGCTGTTAATCGTGGTATTTATAGTAGATAGCGGATTCTGAGTCCGAAAGTATGGGGAAAGTTGCTGTTTTTTTCGGAATAACGGATCTAGTGTCCATTAATTTGTTTATTCGTCTCTTGAGTATCTGCAAGAAATGCAAGAACTGTTGCATGCTCCCGTCAGTACTGCAAAATAAAAGAATATAAAGAACCATATAGACTGATTAATTAGCCTATATGGTTCTTTATTATGTTTAATTAAGGTTATAGCGCTGCCGCATTTGCTCAGCCATATTACGGATCTCCTCAGAGCCTGGCATCGTAAACTTGGAAGCGGCCTCTGTCAGCTCCTTGCCAGATTGCCAGCTGCGGATGACCTCTTTGACCGCGGCTATAAACGTGTGCACGGCGTTCTGGCCGGTGCCGATGCTCGTAAGCTCTTCAAGACTGGCGGTGCTGTTAGCTTCTACCAGAGGATACTGCTTGGGTTCTGCTCCCGCAGCAGCAATATCATAGAAGGAACGAACCAGCCGGGCGCGCTCACTGCCCGAACCTTCGGCGATGATAAAAGCCTGGATAATGAACGCTTTACGTTGCCGCCGCTGGGCAATGCCGCAGAATTTAAGGCCGCCTATGCTTAAATCGAACGTTCCCGGGCAGAAAGCACCGGCAATTTCGCCGGTATCTACGTTCTGTCCGGTGCCGCGGAGGGCTTCCCGGATCAGCTCCACCATGATTTCAAAGTCCTGATGAAAGTCAGGCGCGGGTCCCGTAGAGAAAAAGGGGAGGATGAGGGACAGGTTCACCACGCCAGCGTCCAAGGGTACGGCAGCACCGCCCGAATGGCGGACGGCAGTGTCATAGCCGAGAGAGCGAAGCATGGCTTCTCCTTGCGGCGCATAAGGGAGGCGGCTGTCGCGCACGCCCATCACAAAAGCGCGCGGATGCCGCCACAGATGACAGATGGCTGGCCCGCCATCTCCGGTCATCCTGCATAGGAGCTCGTCCAGCGCAAAATGGGACAGTACGTCCTGATGCGATAAATCATGGGTCCGGTCGAGCAGCAGAACGGGTTGATCTTCAGGTAGTGACAGCGGAATATTCACGCTTTCTTGCGCCTCCTCTAACATGCGGATCGTGCACAAGGCCGTGGAAGAATTTGTCTTCCGGGCGGAGCCCGATCGTTATTTTCTTTGGATAGCATACCATACATTCATACGGAAGCGGCGAGCCTGGCCCGCGAGAAAAACATCAATTAAAGGCGGTCTGTCTTCTGAGAGTGTACGTCGATTGACGTTTTTGTTATAATCCGAGTAAGCTTATTGTCTTTATAGAAATTCAGTTTAGTGGAGAATGCTTTCACTTCATATATAAAGGAGAGTTTCAACATCATGGAGATTTATAACAGTGTGGTGGATATGATCGGTCAGACGCCAATGGTGAAACTTCAGCGCCTAGTGCCTTCAGGCGCTGCCGATGTCTATGTAAAGCTTGAGAGATTCAATCCTTCCGGCAGCGTGAAGGACCGCGCGGCGTACAATCTGATTCATACCGCGGAGGAACAAGGACTCCTCCAGCCGAACGGTACCATTATTGAGCCAACAAGCGGGAATACCGGCATTGGCCTGGCGATGATTGCGGCCGCTAAGGGTTACCGGGCTATCCTGATTATGCCGGACAATATGTCCAAGGAACGGATAAATCTATTGAAGGCGTACGGGGCGGAGGTCGTGCTGACACCGAGCAGCGAACGCATGCCGGGTTCGATTGCCAAGGCGCTGGAGCTCAAGGAGCAGATTCCCGGAAGCTTCATTCCGCAGCAGTTCGAGAATGCGGCCAACCCGGACATTCACCGGGTGACTACAGCGCCGGAAATATTAGAGCAGATGGAAGGTCGGCTTGACGCCTTCGTGGCGACGGCGGGAACGGGCGGTACCGTAACCGGAACCGGGGAAGAGCTGAGGAAGTCCTTGCCGAACCTGCACATCGCGGTAGTCGAGCCGAAGGGCTCACCCGTGCTCTCCGGCGGACAGCCTGGACCGCACAAGCTGGTGGGCACGAGTCCAGGCTTTGTACCGAAGATTCTGAATACGGGCGTGTATGATGAGATCATCCAGATCGCCGATGAGGATGCCTTGCAAACGGTGCGGGAATTGGCTCGCAGGGAAGGAATTCTGGTAGGACCGTCCTCCGGCGCATCGGTATTCGCTGCTCTTCGCGTAGCGAAGCGGCTGGGGGAAGGGAAGCGGGTTGTCTGCATTGCCCCGGATACGGGAGAGCGGTATTTGAGCATGGATATTTTCTAAGTGAGAAGGAGCTCCGGTTAACCGGAGGTCCTTTCTTGCTGTTCTATTGACGACCTCCACTGTTCGAGACGTTGTTTCAGCTGTTTGAGGTCTTTTACGACGACTACTTTGCCGGGATAATCAACGAGCGTACCCTGAATCTGATATTTGCCTTGCCGCTGATAAATTGCGCTCCATTCGAACATTTTTTTGAACATGTCCCAGGTGGGGGTGTAGTGCGCCTGTTCAAGTCGCAGTCGCTGCTTGATGAATCTTGTGATGATTCGGTAGGTTATTGTTGAATAGGACGGTTTCAGGAATACGATAAGATCTGCACGGCGGAAGCTGGGACTGACCCATTTAAGGTGAGCGCCCTCGATGATCCAGCATTTCTTGTTGACGATACTTAGTAACATCGCATCCCGGTCTGCTTCACTCCTCCGAATATCATCCGGCTCGGCTCGCTCCCACACCACATTGTCGAGCTCGTAATAAGGAATGTGCAACTGGGCGGACAGCGTCCTGGCAAGTGTCGTTTTACCGCTTCCGACGGAGCCGATAATATGGATCCGGTTCGGAATGTTAGTATCCATAGAAGATCACCGCATTCATGAGAAATGGTAGCTAATCATTTCGGTGCCGATACGGCGATCTCCTGTTCTAATATTCGTGAAAATTACAGAGCATCCTGTGGCGAATCGCGGAGCAGCTTGAAGAATGCTGTAATTTGCTCGGCAATCCGGGGCTGGATGTTCTGCTGCATATGAAGATTTGGTTTTGGCACGCGAGCTGCGGGGCGGCTTGCGAGCAGCCACTTTCCATAACATACATGATCTTCTCCATAGACCAATCAAGCGTTTTGCCTTGATTGGTCTTTTTTTCATGGAGCTGAATTTTTTTAACAGGAATACACGGTCCAGTAACGAAATGGTTGTAACCTATTATTTTTTTGAAAATGTTGACGCCTTTGTCGATTAGGGGACACTCTATTCGTTGGTTAAGCATAGAACGAAAATTTTAAGTTTAGTCTTGATAACCAGGAGGGAATAAGGATGAGATTTATGATGATTGTAAAGGCAACCGAGGATTCCGAGGCAGGCGTACTGCCAAGCGCAGAGCAGCTGGATGCCATGATGAGGTATAACATGGAGCTGGCCAGAGCGGGCGTGCTGCTTGCTGCCGATGGCCTCCATCCAAGCTCAGGCGCCATCCGGATATCTTATCCGGAGCCGGGGGGCAAGCCGAAAATTACCGATGGCCCCTTTACGGAAGCGAAGGAACTGATCGCGGGGTATACCTTGATCGAAGTGAAGACGAGGGAAGAGGCGATCGAGTGGGCTAAACGCATGCCGGATCCACACGGCTTCGGTGCGGGCCAGATCGAGCTCCGCCAGGTCTTTGAACCGACAGAGCTGACGCAGGATCCGGAAGCGCAGGCTAAACAATACGAAATGCGTGAGCACATTCAAAGGCAGAATCCGTAATGTCAGCGGCAGATACCCATCGTACGATCGATGCCATCTGGAGAATCGAATCCTCCAAAATCATTGCCTACCTGACTCGAATGGTTCGTGACGTCGGGATCGCTGAGGATCTTGCTCAGGAAGCGCTAATCGCTGCGCTGGAACACTGGCCGATAGACGGAATACCGGATAATCCCGGTGGATGGCTCATGACCGCTGCGAAGCGCAAAGCGCTGGATCTGCTGCGCCGGAATAAGGTGCGCGATCAGAAGTATGAGCTGCTCGGACGCGAAATGGATTCCCGGATGGATTCGGATATGGAGGTACCGGAGGCGGGGGAAGTGAACGATGATCTTCTGCGGCTGATCTTCATGACCTGCCATCCGGTTCTTTCCCCTGAGGCGCGAGTAGCTCTGACGCTGCGTTTGCTCGGCGGATTAACGACAGCGGAGATTGCTCACGCCTATCTTGTGCCAGAACCGACGATTGCGCAGCGAATCGTTCGTGCCAAACGGACGCTGTCGGCGACCCGGGTGGCATTCGAGATTCCTCAGGGAGCCGAGCTTAAACCGCGGTTGTCGTCGGTCCTTGAGGTCATCTACCTCATGTTTAATGAGGGGTACGCAGCGTCTTCGGGCAGCCAGTGGATTCGTCCGCTGCTGTGCCAGGAAGCGCTTCGGATCGGGCGGGTGCTGGCAGAGATCGCGCCGACGGAGGCCGAGGTGCACGGATTGGTTGCCTTAATGGAGTTTCAATCCTCTAGGTTCAAGTCCCGGGTCAATGCGGAGGGGGAGCCTGTCCTGCTCATGGATCAGAATCGGGCCTTGTGGGATTATTTATTGATTCGGCGCGGTTTTGCCGCTCTGGATCGGATCGAGCGATTGGGTGGAATGACGGGACCTTACGCCATACAGGCTGCCATCTCCGCTTGTCATGCCGGAGCGCCCACTGCGGCAGAGACCGACTGGATTCGCATCTCCGCGTTATATGAGGCCTTGGCTCAGGTTTCTCCTTCGCCCATCGTGGAACTGAACCGGGCCGTGGCCCTCTCCATGGCTTTCGGTCCGGAGATCGGGCTTGAGATCGTGGATGTTTTAGGTGGCGAGCCGGCCTTGAAGGGATACCATCTCCTCCCGAGCGTAAGGGGAGACCTGCTCTTCAAGCTGGGGCGCCTGGACGAAGCCTGCGCGGAGTTCAAGCTGGCCGCATCGCTGACGGATAACATGAGGGAACGTGCCCTGCTGCTTAACCGTGCGGCAGATTGCCTGTCAGCGGAGTCCTAAGACAACTGAAGAAAATTTTCGGAATAATTTTTAAAATAAATATGAAGTTGTGTCGATTACATAAAATCTCGTTCGTCATTTAGATATTGACAAATAAAACCGAGAGGAAGATGAACATGCAAGCACAAATGGTACCTTTTATTATTTCGGAGGATGCAAGAGGTCAGGCGAATTTTTACATGCAAGCGCTGGGTGGAGAGATCGATTTGTTGACTACCTTCAAGGACATGCCGGGCATACCGGAAGCCCATCTGGATAAGGTTATGCACATGTCGTTAACGCTGGCTGGCGGCAATAAGCTGATCCTCACCGATGCGTTTCAGGAAACCGGCAAGAGCACGAGCATGGGTATGGCCATCACGTTTGATCACGAGGAAGACGCCCGCGCCGCTTATCGCCACCTTAGCGATGGGGGGACCGAGAAATATCCGTTTGCCCTGCAGCCTTGGGGAGCCTACTACGGTGAAGTGGTGGACCGGTACGGCATGACCTGGCAGATGGTTCATCAGGGTTGAGTTGGAAAAATACCATATTACGATAAAGAGGGAGCCAATAAGATGAATCAAGAAGTTACGGATTACATTGCAGCCATCAGTGATACCTGGAAGGTGGAGGTCAGCGAGCGGCTTCGGGAGCTTGTGCACAGCACGATTCCGGACGTTTCGGAACGGCTTCAATACAAAAAGCCCCATTTTCTGAAAAACGGAAAATATGCAGCCGTGATCAGCGTTGCGAAGGGAGCTGTGAGCTTTACCATTTTCAATGCGGATGGCCTGGATTGGCCTGAAGCGTTGTTTGAGGGACCGCCTGAGCGAAGGACCATCAAAATTTCGTCCGGGCAGCAGGTCGATTATGATGCGCTTGGCTCCTTGCTGAAGCAGGCATCCGACGGACTGTAAATCGTATGTAATAGGGAAACACAGATAACCGGTGTTCGAACCGTTGCTGATATCATAGCCGCGATCCTGTGAGGATCGCGGTATGCGTCATTTTTACTTCTTGGTGCCGTGCTGCTTGGTCGGCAGCTTGTCGCTTGGCGTTCCTTTGCCGTGATTTTCCTTGTTGCGGCGGGCCTTTTCCGCATTCTCGTTCATTTTTTCCACAAAATCGTGAGTGCTTTCCATATGACGTAAGCTCCTTTTGCTCAGAATGTAAGGCAATGCCTGATCATGCTTAATATAACCATTTCGTTGTGATCATATTTGGTGACTTTGGAATGGATACAGATGGTGAGATTTCCGTTTGGGGGGATGAAGGGATGTCCAGTAAGCTCGCGTTCATCATGATGGTTGGTATTATCGTTGTTCTGGGTATGGTCGGCTGCAGCGGATTCGACGAGGATGCGGGGTCTGAAGACAAGAGCCTGTACTCCGTCAAGAAACTGATGATGCTGGATGCGGCGAAGGTGAAGGCCATTCATGTGGTTTATGGGGATGGCACACGGATGGTGCTGGATCAGAAGCAGGACATAGAACCGGTTATGGAGCGAGTGGACAATCTTCAAGCCAAGCGGATCACAGATAACGAGAAACCGGGATTTCTGTTCTTTATGGACGTCGTGCAGAGCGAGCAGGAGGTTCGCGTGGCGAACGAGTTTGAGGTGGATGGACAATCGTATGTACTGGCGGGTCCCGAGTTGAACGATCTGAACAAGTACATGATTGAGCTGGGTCGATCCCACAACCCTGAATTGCTGCCGGGGTACATGATAAACGATCAGGAGCCTTGAGGTATGTCCCTATTGTTTCACAGGGATCGTGAACGGAATGAATGGAGAAGGCAATTGTCATATCACGGCAAAAAAATACCCTGCCACAGGCAATCGCCCAGGCGGGGTATTTATGGTGAAAACCCGTTCCATGTTACTACTTATGACTGATCAACAGCTCATATTTGTTCAAGGAAGCGCCCAAAATATTCTCATTCCGGCCCTGACCGTGGGATTGCCTGAACGATTCACTGGAAGTCCAGCGTTTGAACGCCTCCTCGTCTTCCCATACCGTAGAGACCTTCAGTTCCTCTGCCTCTGCGCCTTCTTTGGCTTCGTGCCATACTTCCATCCGCACGAATCCCTCAATCTCCTGGACACCCTTCGCTTCAGCGAATCGCTGCGCAATTTCTTGTCCGAAGCCCGGTTTAACCTTAATCGAGTTTGTAACAACCAGCATGCTAGATTCCTCCTTCGATAACGACCGGATAAATTCCAAAAATGTCTAACCCCTTGCCTGTATGTCCATTATACCTGAACGGAAGGGCCGATTTCATCTTAGGAGCTAGGGAGCCTCAAAAGCCACAAGAGCCACAAAAGCCATAAGAGCCATAAGAGCCACAAGAGCCACAAGAGCCACAAGAGCCACAAGAGCCTCGTAGCCGGGGCTCCCCGGCTTCAAGCCAAAGCTGCGGCATACTTAAGTCACCGGAGGACCTTCTGCCGGAAACTCTGCCGCAGGTACGGCGGCAGCCGGCGTCATGACTTTGGGTTTCGCCCTGCCGCTCCATGACCAATAGGTGCCAATGCGCAGCAGCCGTTCAATCGGGCCGCTGCGGAATCGCTTCAACCAGAGCAGGCTGCCCGTTGCCAGTACAGCATAGATCAGGATGGCCAGCAGCGCTCCTTGCAGCACGCCGAGCTTGCCGAACATGCCCAGCCCGAATCCGTAGAATATCAGTACACACACAACGCTTTGCGTCAGATAGTTGGTTAGCGACATCCGCCCAACCGCTTCAAACGCCCGGATGATGACCGATTGTTTAGATGAGAAGGCATATAGGGAAGCGAACAGATGTATATAACCCAGCGCGAGCAGAGGTCCGCCAAGCATCGTAAAGATGCCGCTCCAGCCGTGGGTGGAGCCGAGCATAACCCCTGCGGTCTTTAGTCCAAGCCCTACCGGTACGAGCAGTGACCATCTTAAATACAGCTTGATCTCCATGGAAGGATGGAGGAAGCGCCCGCGTTTGGCAGCGACCATACCAAACAGGAACATCGGCGCGCTCATTAGCGGAGCAATCAGAATGACCAGCAGCATCAGCCAGTCCGGAAGGTCGATGGGCATTTCCTCAGTTGAACGAAAGCTCAGAATCTCGCTGTACGTGCCATTACCGTATACCTCAATAGACTGCTTCACATAATTCTCCATACGCTCGGCTTCACCTGCCGTAGGCTCCATGGAGCCATATCCGAGGAGGGACATCAGCGCGAGTAAGAGGATCCCCCAGATCAGGATTGTTTTGGCCTTCCGTTTCACAAACAGCACCAGGAAGAGTCCGATCGCTCCGTAAAACAGCAAAATATCGCCTTCCCAGATGAATGTTGAATGGAGCAAACCGAGAACGATCAGCAGCACGGACCTGCGGAAAAAGCTGCGTCCGTATTTGAGCCCTTTGCCGATCAGGCTTTCCCGCATCTTGATCATGCTGTAACCGAACAGGAATGTGAAGATCGGCATGAAGCTGCCCTCTACGAATACTTTCAGCATGTCATGGCTAATCAGATCCAGCGTGGATGGCTGGAAGAAATGCAGCTCATCTTTGCCGAACATGCCGTATTGAAAAATAAGCATATTGGCCATCAAGATGCCGAGCAAGCTCAAGCCGCGTATCGCATCCACGGCCGTGGAACGTTTATTTGAATTCATGTCAATCACCTCTGACACCAAGTATAAAGCTCGAAATGAAATAACTCGGAAACGGCAACCTAACTTTTTCTTAACTCTTCCCGCATTTGTTTAACTCCTGTTAAGGTTGTTGTGCTAGCATAAATGTCGGGTGAGGATAAAATGGATCAAACACGAATTTTAATTGTAGATGACGAACCTTCCATTGTGAAAATGCTGCAGATGGTGCTGCGCAAGGAAGGCTTTAACCGCATATATACGGCTTCCAGCTGTAAGGAGGCGCTTAGCGAAATCGCTGCACACGGAGCGGATATCGTGCTGCTCGATGTCATGCTGCCGGACGGCACGGGATTTGATCTCTGTCCGCAGATCCGTTCTTATGGCAGTCCGCACATCCTGTTTCTGACGGCCAAAGCGTCGGATCTGGATGTGCTGACCGGTTTTGCGATGGGCGGGGACGATTATGTCACCAAGCCCTTTAATCCACTGGAGATCGCCGCAAGGATCAAGGCGCGTCTGCGCCGTGGCGGCATCGGGGCAACCGTGTCGGCTGAGCAGCCGGTGATACAGCGCGCATGGGATTTCGGCCGGTTTAAGGTCGATGAATCCGCCGGGGAGCTTACGGTGCTGGGAGAGCCTATGCCTTGTCCGGCGCAGGTCTTTCAACTGCTGCTTTATTTTTGCAAGCATCCGGGGGTCGTATTCTCCAAGTCGCAGCTGTACGAAGCCGTGTGGGGCATCGACGGCATGGGCGAGGACAACACCGTCATGGTACATATCCGTCGCATCCGTGAACGCATCGAGGAGGATCCGAGCAACCCGCAATATTTGCTGACGGTCCGGGGGCTCGGCTACAAGCTGGTTAAGGAGAAAGCCCGATGAGGCTGCGCAGAAGGCTGGCCTTTCATTTTACGTACCAATTAATTGCGTTCTCGGCGTTTATGTTTTGCTTCCTGATCGTGCTCTTATTCTTCCTGATCAAACATATCGGTGACGAAGAGATCAAGCGCAACTTTACTGCAGGCGTATTGGAAGGCATTGTGACGGAGACGGTAACAGAGAAAGGGAAGGTTCTGCTGCAGGAACAGTGGAAGCTCCTGCTTCAAGAGAAGGATATGTGGCTGCAAGTGGTGGATATGGACGGAAACGTGATTCATTCCACCAATACGGCTCCGGACGTTCCGTCGGATTACTCGGTAAGCACCTTGCTCGAGATCAAGGAGGAACGCCGTCTCGGCGAGTACACGATGGATTGGCAGATGGATCTGACCTATGAAGAACCGCTGCTGTATCTGATCGGACGTATCGATGTGAGTTCGGACCATCTTCGGGAATGGTATGCGCATTATCAGGACGGCGGCAGGGTGAGGCCGGAGGATGAAGAGGAGCTCGGACGCGAGTTGGCTGGTCTAGGCGGTTATTTGCATGTCATTGACCGGGAGGGCCGCGTTGTCCAAGCGATTGGAACCGATTCGGACGATAAGGTAAGCTACCACCCGCTGGAGATCATTACGATGCAGGAGCAGCCGGGCACGTATTCCACGCATATCGCGGTCTATCGCGATACGGCCAGCGGCAACACCTGGGTATATCATACGCCGCAGGACGAGGCGCTGGAGAAAAGGCCGTTGATGAACGAGCTGATCCGCGTGGCGTTATGGACGATGGTCTGCGTGCTTGTGTTGTCACTAGGGGTCGCCATATGGCATGGATATCGGTACAGCCGGCCGCTGCTGCTGTTTACCGGGTGGTTTGAGCGGATGGGGAGCGGAGACTACGAGGAAGTGCTGACGCCGAAGGACCGGAAGCGGGTGTTCCGGAAGAACGGGAAGCTGCGTACTCGTTACAGGCTGTACAAGGAAGTAATCCATTCCTTTTATAAAATGGCGGAGCAGCTGGCCGAAACCGAACGGGAACGGGAGCGGCTGGATCGAAATCGGGAAGAATGGATGTCCGGGATATCGCATGATTTGCGTACGCCGTTGTCCTCCATCCAGGGTTACGGCTATATGCTTGAGAATGCACCGCAGGATTGGAGTCAGGAGGAACTGCGGGAGATGGGAACGGTGATTCGGGAAAAAGGGGACTACATGCTGGAGCTGATCAATGATTTCTCGCTCGTCTTCCGTCTGAGAAGCGAGATCCGCCCCCAGGAGCTGACCCGGCTTGACCTGAATGAGCTGGTGCGCCGCTGCGTGCTGAAATACGTCAATGATGCCACGCTGGATGCGAATTTTAACTATATCGGCGGCGAAGGGGCGCTGCTCGTCGACGGCAATGCCAAGTGGCTGCAGCGGTTGATGGATAACCTGATCACGAATGCCGTGAAGCATAATCCGGATGGGGTAAACGTTGAGGTCCGGGTGGAGAGACGTCCCGGCGGTGCGGCGATCGTGGTTGCGGATCAAGGCGTGGGGATGGACGAAGAGACCCGCTGCAATCTGTTCGAGCGTTACTACCGGGGAACGAATACCGAAGAGAGCATGGACGGCTCGGGACTCGGGATGAGCATCGCCAAGGCGATTGTCGAAGCGCATCGGGGCCGGGTAAATGTGTGGTCTGAAGTGGGCCGAGGAACAACCATCACCGTACTATTGCCTGAGGCTTCCATACAAGAAGGTGAGGGGGCTGCTGAGCGCGGCAAGGAGTAACCTTGCTGATTGGATCGGCATTTCCCGAATCGCCTCAAAAATCCTTCAACATTCCTATCCTGCTGCAGGCCCGGTTGCGCTATAATGGCTAAGCAACGACTACACTTCAGGTCCGGAGGATATTATGGGTTCTACTTCGTTTCGGCAATTGACTGGCAATGCGCGAGGCTGTCTCGTTTACGAGCCGCTGTTTCTTATCCCTTACAGCATGTTCACGACGTACACCTCGATCTACATGTACCAACTTGGGGTAACCGAGACGGGAATCGGCTGGATTACCTCCATCGGTTTGCTTGTGCAGGTGCTTTCTTCGTTTCTCAGCGGGTATTTAACGGACCGTTTAGGCAGAAAAAAAGCGCTGCTGTACTTCGACGTACTAAGCTGGACCGTGGCTACGCTGCTCTGGGCGGTCTCGCAGAACTTCTGGTTTTTTGTGGTCGCGGCCGTCATCAACGGCTTTCAGAAGGTGCCGCATACCGCCTTTTACTGTCTGCTGGTGGAGGACACCGCGCCGAAGGAGCGGACCTATGTCTTTACGCTGCTGCAGCTGATTAGTGTTGTCGGCGGCTTGTTTGCACCGATTGGAGGGCTGCTGGTGTATCATTTCACGCTGGTGCCCGGGGTGCGCATCATGTTCGTGCTGGCTTGTATCCTGATGACGATCCAGTTCATCGGGCGCCACTATGCGACAAGGGAGACGGATATCGGTTACCGCAAGATGAAAGAAACGAAGGCAATGAGCCTGCGGGAAGGGATGTCCGACTATGCTTCGGTGATGAAGAGCATGCTCGGAAATCCGCTGCTGCTAATGATCTTCGGCGTGTATATATTATTTAATTTTCAGATGACGGTGAAGACAACCTACGTCTCCATTTTCATGGTGGAATATTTGCATTTGGGCAGCGGCCTGATCTCGGTCTTCCCGGCATTCTCCTCCGTTATTATGCTCATATTCATGCGGTGGATCATGCCCCGAATCGGGGAGCAGCATGTGCACCGGACGATGGTATGGGGGTTCGTTATATCGGTATTGTCCAATGTCATACTGGTGTTTGCGCCGCAAGGGGATCTGCTGGTGCTGAGCTTGAGCACCGTCATTGCCGCAATCGGCACCATGATGACGTACCCATACTTGGAGACTGCGGTGGCCAATGCCATAGACGATGAGAACCGCGCCAAAATATTCGCGCTGCTCCAGGTGCTCATCCTTATTGTCATTTCGCCATCCGGCATCATTGGCGGCTGGGCATATGGTGTCGATCCGAGAATTCCGTTCTTGCTAGTTGCCGGCGCATTTGGGATCAGCATCCCGCTTATGCTGCTGTACGGCAAAAAGGTAAAGGCGGCTCCCGTCGAAGCCGGAGTTTAGCATGGCATGAGATTGAGCCCATGGCCAAAAAAGGCTGAGCTTGCGTTTTAGGCGACGGGAAGCTTAAGAAATATGAATGGAGAGGCACTCCAGGTAAGGGGGGGGGCCTCTTTTTTGCATTGGTTATTGCAATTTGGTTAGTGTTGACTTATGATATGAGCATGAAAAAGAAACCACATTTCGATAGCAAGAAGAAGGATATTTTGCAGGCTGCCATGAAGCTCTTCGCCGAGAAGGGCGTGGACGGCGTATCGGTGAAGGAGATCGGCGCGGCGGCAGGCGTAACGGATGCGGCGATCTATAAGCATTTTACGAATAAGGATGCCGTGGCAGCGGAGGCGTTCGAGGAATACTGCAGCAGTTATACGCGTCTGGTGGATGATTATGCGTCCCGCCCCGGCTTGTTTACAGACCGGCTGTCGGCCCTCGTCACCCGGGTACTGGCTTCGTATGACGAGGATAAATACGGCTTGCTGCTCTTATCCCAGCATCACGAGCTGTTTACGGAGGTGCTCAAGAGCAGAGGACGCCAGCCGCTGGACGCCTTGCATGATCTGCTTGAGCAGGCGGTCTTGCAGCGGGATATTCCGCCGCAGAATACGCGATTAACCGCTGTGTTGATCATCGGTGCATTCAGCCAGCTGGCAATCTCAACGATGCAAGGGGAGCTGGAGGAACCTTTGTCGCCGCTGGCACCTGAAGTGACGGCGCATTTATTGGCATTAACAGGTTTGGGAAAAGGTCCGGCGTGACCTTTTCTTTTTACCATCAGGTTAGTGATTGTTAACCAAATTATGAGGGGGAAGAAACATATGAAAAAGGTTTTAATTATTCAAGGCAATCCCATTGCGAACAGCTATGGCAGCCAGCTGGCAGAGGTCTATGCGAGGGGGGCGGCCGAATCCGGGGCGGAGGTGCGGGAGCTCGTGCTTGCGGAGATGGAGTTCGACCTGAATCTCTCCGGCGGCTATAAGGGTGAACAACCGTTGGAGCCGGATCTGCAAAAAGCGCAGGAACTGATCTCTTGGGCGGATCACCTTGTGTTTGTGTACCCGAATTGGTGGGGCGGCATGCCGGCGCTGCTAAAGGGGTTCATCGACCGGGTGTTTTTGCCGGGCTTTGCCTTTAAGTACCGCCGGAACTCGCCCTTGCCGGAGCAGCTGCTCAAAGGGAAAACGGCCCGTCTGATCGTCACGATGGATTCGCCGTACGTCTACTACCGTTTCTATCTCGGCCAGCCGGGGCATCAAATGATGAAACATTCCATTCTGAAGTTTTGCGGCGTAGGCAGTGTGCGTGCCACGAACATTACACAGCTTCGCAAAATGCCTGAAGTGGCAAGAAAGCAATGGCTTGAGCGTGTACACAGAATGGGACGGAAATTGGCTTGAGCGTGTACAGAGAATGGGACAGAAATTGGCTTGAGCGGCAGGGGTGAGATGTACAGTTCCTTCCAATGGCTTGACTTCTCGGGCAGGAGGATTATAATTCATACAACAAATGAAACGAAAAGAATGGAAGGGTACGTTTTTTTCAAAATCAAATCTTGATGTATATGCCGGGGAATAGGGCCCAGGCGTTTCTACCAGGTTACCGTAAATGACTTGACTACATGAAGGTATGAGAATCTCACCACCTAGCCCAGCTTCGCAATTATTGAAGCCGGGCTAGAAAATCATCTTGATTGGAATCCAGCAGGTTTTAACGGATGAGGTGATGTGCAGACTAGATAGCATACCATTGCTGATGCACGGGACTTCTCTTCCTCTATGGATATAAGTACAGGCACCCCGGGCAGATACGCTGCCCGGGGTGTTTGGCGTGTTATACAGCGGATCGATTTTGTATTCTTACCGTTCAATTATAAAAGGGGAGCGTGCAATCATCATGAGTTCAATCCAGAGACAGAAACGATACGAGGTCAGCCGGCAGCTGGGGAAGGTTGCGTTAGGACAAGAGCCAGCCGATCTGGTCATCAAAAACGGCACGCTGGTCAATGTGTTCACGGGCGAGCTTCAGGAACGGATGGACGTGGCGATGGCGTACGGGCGCATCGCTTATATCGGCAACGCCGATCATACGATTGGGGAAGGGACGCAGGTGATCGAAGCGAATGGCCGGTTTATCTCGCCTGGTCTGCTCGACGGTCATATGCATGTGGAGAGCACAATGCTCACCGTGACCGAGTTTGCCAAGGCGGCAATCGTTAGCGGAACGACCGGGGTTTATATGGATCCCCATGAGATTGCCAACGTATTCGGCATGGAGGGTGTTCGCTGGATGCACGAGGAAGGGCAGCAGCTGCCGATGAAGGTGTTCACCACCATTCCTTCCTGCGTACCGGCGACGTTTGATCTGGAGGATGCAGGGGCGCAGCTGGGCGTAGCCGACATTGAGGAAGGACTGACTTGGCCCGGTGTCGCCGGGCTTGGCGAAGTGATGAACTTTCCGGGCGTCGTGTACGGCGATCCGACCATGAGCGGAGAGATCGAGGCCACGCTGCGTGCGGGCAAGACGGTGACGGGGCATTTTCCGGCCGAGGATGACCGGATGCTGCAGGCATATATGGCAACCGGCGTAAGCTCCGATCATGAGACGGTAACCCGAGAGCAGGCTTTGGAGAAGGTTCGCCTCGGCATGCACCTGATGATCCGCGAGGGTTCGGCTTGGCAGGATGTGAAGGAAGTTGTTAAGGTCATAACGGAAGATAAGGTTCGTACAGACAATATTTCTCTGGTTACGGATGATGTGTATCCGCAGACGCTGCTGAGACTCGGACATATGAACCATGTAGTCCGCCGCGCTATGGAAGAGGGCGTGGACCCGGTTACGGCGATCCAGCTTGGAACGATCAACGTCGCTCGTTATTTCGGGATGGACATGGAGCTTGGCAGCATTTCACCTGGCAAAACGGCGGATATTCTGCTGATTGATGATCTGTTGAGCATGGTACCTTCTGTTGTGATCACGGATGGCGAAGTGGTTGCAGAGAACGGCCGGCTCGTGAAGGCGTTCCCGGTATATCAATACCCGAAAAAAGCCTTTAATTCGGTTCGGCTGCAGCGTTCGCTTACTGCGGATGACTTTCTGCTGCGCAGCAAATTCAATGCAACGCGCACGGAAGTGAATGTGGTGCGCGTCATCGAGAACAGCGCCCGTACCGCCAAAATGACCGCGGTGCTCTCCGTGGAGCAGGGCGTCATCCAGCCGGACCTGAATCAAGACGTGGTTCAGCTGGCATGCATCGAGCGCCACAGCGCAACCGGGCAAATCTCACTCGGTTTTGCGAGCGGCTTCGGACTCAAGTCCGGCGCGGTTGCGTCCACGGTAGCGCACGACAGTCACAATCTGCTGGTGATGGGCACGAATGCCGAGGATATGGCACTCGCGGCGAATGAGCTGGCGGCGTGCGGAGGCGGCATGATCGTGGTAAGGGACGGCAAGGTGCTGGCGAAGGTGGCGATGCCGATTGCCGGTTTGCTGGCGGACCGTCCGGTTGAGATCGTAGCGGAGGAAGTCGCTGCTTTGGAGGAGGCTTGGAAGGAGCTCGGATGCTTCATTCATGCCCCGTTCATGACCTTCTCGCTCATTGCGCTGCCGGTGATTCCGGAAATTCGCATTACCAACCGCGGGATCGCGGACGTAACGGAATTCAAGCTCATCGAGACCGAGATTGGCGCGGTTCAATAAGGGTGCAGATATATCGAAGCAGGTTGGCCTGATGGCGAACCTGCTTTTTTGTAAATACAAAGTTTTGGCCGCGGGCAGAGAAAGCGAGCGGGTTCCATTTTTTCGGTACTCAGTTATACCGTTGTTCACTTAGTGATTTTCGTCACAAATTTATAACTTTTTGCCCCGGTTTCAGTCCTGGTATTGTGATGTTTATCACAATCCTTTGTGACGTGGTCTGCGACAATACAAAAAGAATCAAATTTGAAGTGATCACGTGAGCTAAAGGAAGGGGTATCTGATATGGATCCGGTTATGCTGGCGCGAATTCAGTTCGCATCGACAACCATTTTTCACTTTATTTTCGTACCGTTGTCCATCGGATTGGCGTTTCTGATTGCCATCATGGAGACGATGTATGTTGTTAAAGGTCAGGAAGTCTACAAGAAAATGGCCAAGTTCTGGGGAAAGCTGTTCCTGATTAATTTTGCGGTCGGGGTTGTGACAGGGATTCTGCAGGAATTCCAGTTCGGCATGAACTGGTCGGATTACTCGCGCTTTGTCGGAGACGTGTTTGGCGCACCGCTTGCCATCGAAGCTCTGCTGGCGTTTTTCCTCGAGTCGACGTTTATCGGACTGTGGATATTCGGTTGGGACCGTTTATCGAAGAAGGTCCATCTGCTCAGTATCTGGCTGGTGTCCTTCGGGACCCTGATGTCCGCCTTCTGGATTCTGGCTGCGAATTCGTTCATGCAGCGTCCCGTCGGGTTCGAGATGAACAATGGGCGGGCGGAGATGAACGATTTCTTCGCACTGATTACGAACGGTCAGCTGCTGGTGGAGTTCCCGCATACGATCTTCGGAGCCTTGGCAACCGGGGCGTTCCTCGTAGCAGGTGTGAGTGCCTACAAGCTGTTGAAGAAGCAGGATTTGGATTTCTTTAAGAAATCATTTCACATCGCCATCGTGATTGGCCTCATCACCTCCATTCTGGTAGCAGTATTCGGTCACCAGCAGGCGCAGTATCTGGTGGATACGCAGCCGATGAAGATGGCCGCAGCCGAGAGCTTGTGGGAAACGAGTGACGATCCTGCGCCTTGGACGGTCATTGCGGCCATTGATCCGGATAAGCAGGAGAATACGATGGAGTTCAAAATCCCGTATTTGCTCAGCTTTTTGTCCTACAGCAAATTTTCCGGGGAAGTCATCGGAATGAAGGAGCTGCAAGCACAGTATGAGCAGGAGTATGGCCCTGGAGACTATATCCCGCCGGTCCGTACTACGTTCTGGAGCTTCCGGATTATGGTGGCCGCCGGCAGCATCATGATTCTGCTGGGATTGTACGGAGCGTGGCTGATGCTGCGTAAAAAGGTCGAGAAGGCCGGTAAGTGGTTCCTCAGACTGATGCTGTTCGGCATCTCGCTGCCGTTCATTGCCAATACGTCGGGATGGATCATGACGGAGATCGGCCGCCAGCCTTGGACGGTATTCGGACTGATCACCACGGAGAACAGTGTTTCACCGAACGTCAGCGCCGGCTCGATTCTGTTCTCGCTCATCATGTTTACCGCTATTTATGCGGTGCTGGCAGCCGTCATGGCGTATCTGTTCATCAAAGTCATTAAGAAAGGACCGTATGCGGCGGAGGAAGATGACCACCACGCAAGCGATCCGTTTAATAAGGAGGGCTACAATGCTGTCTCTTAACGAACTGTGGTTTGTGCTCGTTGCCGTATTGTTTATCGGGTTCTTCTTCTTGGAGGGCTTCGACTTCGGGGTCGGGATGTCCACGCAGCTGCTGGCCAAAAATGATACCCAGCGCCGGGTGCTGATCAACTCGATCGGCCCGTTCTGGGACGCCAACGAGGTCTGGCTGTTGACGGCAGGCGGCGCCATGTTCGCCGCCTTCCCGAACTGGTATGCTACGCTGTTCAGCGGATTCTACATTCCGCTTGTCTTTCTTCTGCTGGCCTTGATCGGACGCGGGGTGGCCTTTGAATTCCGCGGCAAGGTGGGCGATGTCCGCTGGAAACGGGTGTGGGACGGTGCGATCTTCACCGGCAGCGTGCTTCCGCCATTCCTGCTCGGCGTTGTTTTTGCCTGCCTGATTCAGGGGCTCCCCATTAACGAGGAGATGCAGCTGCATGCCGGATTGTTTGATGTTGTGAATGGCTATACTGTGGTTGGCGGACTGACGATGGTGATGCTCTGCCTGCTGCATGGCTTGATGTTCACAACATTGCGCACGATGGGGGATCTTCAGGAACGGGCGCGCCGTATGGCCCGGAGACTCCTGCTTCCCGTAGCGGCCCTGTTCGTGGCATTCGGGGTGATGACGTATTTCATGACCGATATCTTCGAGAAGCGTGGCGTGATGTTAACCGTGCTGCTGGTGCTGGCTTTGCTCGCATTCCTGCTGGGCGGATATTTCATGAACATCAAGCGGGACGGCTGGGCTTTCGGGATGACCGGGGCGGTTATCGCCCTGCTGGTAACGTCCGTGTTCGTGGGCTTGTTCCCGCGCGTGATGGTCAGCTCCATCAATGCAGCATTTGACCTGACCATTTATAATGCGGCCTCCGGACCGTATTCCCTGAAGATTATGACGATTGTGGCGGTAACGCTGCTGCCATTCGTATTAGGCTATCAAATTTGGAGTTACTTCGTTTTCCACAAACGGGTACATGAGAAGGAGCATCTGGAGTACTGATGGGAAAAGATCTGCTGGGATACAAAGGCGCCAAGACGGTATTCTTCCTTGTCGCCGTATGTACCCTGGCACAGAGCATGGCCATCCTCCTGCAAGCCAAGTGGCTGGCGGAAGCCGTATCCGCCCTGTTTGCGGGATCAACGCTGCAGGAGCAGGGGGAGACCATTTCCTTGTTCCTGCTTGCATTTCTGGCACGCCACGGCATTTCGGCCGTGCAGCAAGGAATCGCGCAGCGCTTTGCCGAGGAGACGGGCACGAGCCTGAGGAAGCAGCTGCTTAATGAGCTGTTTCGGAATGGGCCGTCCTTTGTCCGGTCGGAAGGAACAGGCAATGTGGTTACGCTTGTGCTGGAGGGCATCGGCAAGTTCCGCAAATATGCGGAGCTGACCATACCGCGCATGATGGGGGCGGGCATTACCCCGGCTTTGGTATGGCTGTACGTGTTCATGACGGACCGGATTTCGGGCATTATTCTGCTGGTGACCATGCCGATCCTGATCGTATTTCTCATCCTCGTGGGACTTGCCGCGAGAAAGCAGACCGAGCGGCAGCTGGAATCCTACCGGATGCTGTCCAATCATTTTGTAGATTCCCTGAGAGGTCTGACTACCCTGAAGTTTCTTGGACAGAGCCGCAAGCACAGCGAGAGCATACAGCAGGTCAGCGAGGGGTATCGTGCAGCTACCATGCGGACGCTGCGCGTGGCTTTTCTGTCGTCCTTCGCGCTGGATTTCTTTACGATGCTGTCCGTGGCATCTGTTGCGGTAAACTTAGGCTTGCGCCTCATTAACGGCAGCCTGGAGCTGCTGCCCGCACTGCTCATCCTGATCCTGGCACCGGAGTATTTCCTGCCGGTGCGCATGGTCGGAGCGGACTTCCACGCCACGCTGGACGGCAAGCAGGCAGGGGAGGCGATGCAATCCATGATTCGGGAGGGCCGGAAGGGGCGTTCGGAATCGGAAGATAGCACGGGGCCTGTTGCTGCGGAGGGTTCGGTCAACGACGCGGGTCCATTCGAACCGACCGAAGCGTTTGAAACCTCGGCAGCAGGAACGATGGAACGGACCCCAACGGGCCTAACATTTAAAATTCAAAATAATTTCTCTGATCCCAGCCGCAGACCGCAGCCACCATTCCGATGGGAAAAGGGCAGCGTGCTGGAGCTGTCCGGAATCGGCCTCAGACACGAAAAGTTAGGGCCGGCTTCCTTGGAGAATGTCAGCTTCCGGATACCGGGTCAACGCAAAATCGGTATCGTCGGGGAGAGCGGGGCCGGCAAATCCACGTTGATCGAGCTGTTAGGCGGATTTATGGTGCCAACATCGGGAGCGATGGCGCTGAACGGCGTGAGGCTGGAGGACTGGAACCGGCCCGAGTGGCGGTCGGAGGTCACCTACATGCCGCAGCAGCCGTATTTGTTCGGGGCAACCTTGGAGGAGAACGTGCGCTTTTATGCGCCGGAGGCGTCCAGGGCTCAAGTGGAAGCGGCGGTAGAGGCGGCCGGCCTGTCGGAGCTGGTAAAAAGCTTGCCCGGCGGACTCGCGGAGATGATCGGCGGCGGCGGACGCGCTTTAAGCGGCGGTCAGGCACAGCGCGTGGCCTTGGCCAGAGCGCTGCTCGGCGGCAGGCGGGTTCTGCTGCTGGATGAGCCAACGGCCCATTTGGATATTGAGACGGAATACGAGCTGAAGGAGACAATGCTTTCCCTTTTTCAAGATAAGTGGGTATTCCTCGCGACGCACAGACTGCACTGGATGCAGGATATGGATTACATCCTCGTTCTGCATCAGGGGCGGGTGGCGGAAACGGGATCCCATGAGGAGCTTATGGCCTTGCAGGGTGTCTATTACGGCTTAATTACATCGCAGATGGAGGGATTACAATGAAGCAGGAATCGTGGTTTCGGCCTTACGTAACGGCAAACTTCTGGCGTTTTCTGCTGATTGTGATGCTTGGCGTGCTCACGATCCTGTTCGCCGGGATGCTGATGTTCACCTCCGGGTATTTGATCTCCAAGTCTGCCCTGCGACCGGAAAATATCCTAATGGTATACGTGCCGACCGTAGGGGTTCGTACCTTCGGCATCGGACGCGCGGTCATCCATTACATGGAGCGCTTGGTGGGGCATGACACGATTCTTCGCATCCTGTCCCAGATGCGCCTGCGGCTGTACCGTATTCTCGAACCGCAAGCCCTCCGCTTGTCCTCCCGGTACCGCACCGGGGATCTGCTTGGCGTGCTCTCCGATGATATCGAGTATTTGCAGGACGTCTATATCCGAACGGTCTTTCCATCGATTGTGGCGCTTGTGTTATACGCCGGGGTTATTCTGGCCGTCGGCCTGTTTGACCCGGCATTTGCCCTTCTGCTCGCGCTATATGTAGCGGTGCTGATTCTGGTACTGCCGCTGGTCTCCCTGCTGCTCACCAAACGGAAAAACCGGGAGATGAAGCAGGCCCGCAGCAACCTCTACCAAAAGCTGACCGACGCGGTACTGGGCATTCATGAATGGTACGTCAGCGGCCGGCAGACGGAATTCCTGACCGGTTATGAGGCGCATGAAGCCGAGGTCGACCGGACCGACCGCTCGCTTAAGCGCTGGTCGCGTCTTCGGGCTTTTATCGGCCAATGTGTGGTTGCCGTGACGGTGGTATCGATGGTGTATTGGTCAGGAAGGCAGTATGCGGACGGCTCGATTGATGTTACGCTAATCGCGGCTTTTGTGCTGGTTGTGTTCCCGTTAATGGACGCATTCCTGCCGGTATCCGAAGCCGTGGAGCGGATTCCGCAGTACGGCCAATCGGTCGCGAGACTTCAGGCAATCGAAAGCGCCGAAACATCTGAAGGGAAGCGGAATCGGGGGCAACAGCTGAATAAGGGAGAGATCGAATCGGTCATAAGCAGCGGTGTTCATGTGAAGGCGGATGGCGTCAGCTTCCGTTATGATCAGGCAGCAGGCGGCGAATCCGGACTGTATCGATCCGGTGTGAGTAGGGATGGGTCTACATTAATGGATGTATCCCTGGATATTGCTCCCGGCGCCAAAGTAGCCATCATCGGACGCTCCGGTGCCGGTAAATCCACCCTGCTGCAGCTGATTCAGGGTGTGCTGGCACCCTCAGGGGGCAGTCTGACTTTAGGCGGAGTGGATTCAGTGCGGTTTGGCGATGAGATATCTTCCGTTATTTCGGTGTTGAACCAGAGTCCGCATTTGTTCGATACGACGCTAGCAAACAACATCCGGCTCGGACAGCCGGATGCCACGGAAGCGGAAATACGGGACGCGGTTGCTTTGGCACGGCTAGAACCGTTGGTGGCTTCCCTTCCGGAAGGTCTTCGCACCCGCATGCAGGAAGCCGGGCAGCGTTTCTCCGGAGGAGAGCGCCAGCGCGTGGCTTTGGCCCGAATCCTGCTGCAGAAAACACCCGTTGTCATTCTGGATGAGCCTACGGTCGGGCTGGATCCCAAAACCGAGCGGGAGCTGCTGTCCACCATATTCGCCAGCCTGCAGGACCGGACCTTGATCTGGGTGACGCATCATCTGGTCGGCGTGGAGCGAATGGATGAGATTCTCTTCATGGAAGACGGTCAAATCGTCATGCGGGGTACCCATGATGAGCTGATGCAGCGATATCCGCGGTATCGGAACTTGTACCGTTTGGATCGTCCGGCGATATAAACAGCCATAGCGATTTGCCTGCAGAAGAACCGGCCCTTTCAGGAGAGCGGTTCTTCTTTTTGTTGCCTTCTTTTTTTGTTATAAGCCTGATAAAAGATCAGAATCCACGCGCCTTCTGGAAAGATGTAACATTAGTCTTAAGCAGGATAAAGGGTTAATTACAACTTTAGGGGTGTGGTGTAGGATGGAATCGAAACAGTTGGTCAACGTGTTTCATCATTTTGCTGAACGGGAATGTCCGGGATCCAGTGTGTTCTATGAGTACTTGGCTCGCCATATAGCCGATGATGAAGAGGTGCTGCAAGTCGCTGCGTTTGTTCCTGCAGGCCAGCCTGTCCCCAATATGCTGTTTGGCGCCGTTCAATATTTGCTGCTACAGGGTGAGGGGCCGGAACTGAGGGCGTATTACCCCGGTATTGTGGAGCATCCGAAGGAAATGAGCTCCTGTTATCCCTATTTTCGTTCATTTGTGCTGCAGCATCAGGCAGCTATTATCAGGATTCTGGAGAGTAAACGGGTGCAGACAAACGAAGTCCGCCGCTGTGCGTATTTGTATCCGGTGTTCTGCTCGATCTATGACAAGGTCCGTAAGCCGCTTGCCTTGGTGGAGCTAGGCACCAGTGCCGGACTGCAGCTGCTGTGGGATCAGTACAGCTACTCCTATGGAGACGCGGTTCGTTACGGCCTGGCGGGGTCGAAGGTTCATATTACATCGGAGATCAGGGGAGGTCGGACGCCGTTCCTGCCAGCTTCCATTCCCCCGGTCGTCTATCGGATGGGGATCGATCTGCATGTGAATGACGTGCGGAATCCGGAGCACTTTTTGTGGCTGCGGTCTTTAATCTGGCCGGGTAATCACGACAGGGTATCCATGCTGGAGCATGCGGCGGAGGTATTGAAGCAGCAGGCCGGGATACAGTTCCTGGAAGGGGATGGGACCGCGCTACTTCCCGATATCGTGAAGGGCATCCCGGAGGGGGCCGTTATTTGCGTATTTCATACGCATGTGGCCAATCAGATTCCGGAGGCGTCCAAGCAAAAGCTGCTGCATCACTTGAATGAAATCGGAAGCGTCCGCGATATCGTGCATGTCTACAACAATATGCAGGATGGCGATCTTCATGCGGACTATATCCTCGGGGGCGTGCGAAGCGAGTTTACGGTCGCGCGGACGGATGGGCATGCTCGCTGGTTCCAGTGGCTGTTGTGAAGCCGGAATAGTAACGTTAGCTTGATTGAAGAAGCACAGCGAATCGTGTGATACCTGCCATTGTTTCATGTGAGATGACGGCGAGCAAGCGAGCCTAGAAGGCAGCCGAGTCAAGGCTGTTCGTATGAAAGTCGCAGCTGTGCATCCGGTCTGTTTTTTTCTTGGGCAAGTCTATGTCATAATAGGGGGGATGGAATATTAAGCGCTTATATTCAAGGAAGTTAAAGGAGGAAGTTGGGATGGATTATCGTATTGAGAAGGATACCCTGGGTGAGATTAAAGTGCCTGCGGATAAGCTATGGGCAGCGCAGACACAGCGCAGTTCCGAGAATTTCCGGATTGGAACCGAAACGATGCCGAAGGAAATCATTCGGGCGTTTGCGATATTGAAGAAAAGCGCGGCCATTGTGAATGGCAAGCTTGGCAAGCTGGACGCAGATAAAGTGGATGCCATTACGACCGCCGCCGACGAGATTGTGGCCGGCAAGTGGGATGAGCATTTTCCGCTGGTGGTATGGCAGACCGGCAGCGGCACGCAATCCAATATGAACGTGAACGAAGTCATTGCGAATCGGGCCAATCAGCTGCTTGAGCAAAAAGACAGCGCCCTGCGCGTTCATCCCAACGACGACGTCAACAAATCCCAAAGCTCTAACGATACGTTTCCGACAGCGATGCACATGGCCGCGGTCGTGGCCGTGGAAGATCATGTGCTGCCCGCGCTGCGCCGCTTGAAGAAAACGCTCGAGAAGAAAAGCGATGAATATAAGGACCTGATCAAAATCGGCCGCACGCATCTTCAAGATGCCACACCGCTGACCCTCGGACAGGAAATCAGCGGCTGGCATCGGATGCTCGAGAAGTGTGAATTGATGCTGGCTTCCGCCGTAGAACCGCTGCGTGAGCTGGCTATTGGCGGTACTGCCGTCGGCACCGGCATTAACGCGCATCCGAAATTCGGAGAAATGACGGCAGCTGAAATCAGCATGCAGATCGGAAAAAGCTACACGTCGGCCAGCAACAAGTTCCATTCGCTGACCAGCCATGACGAGATTGTATTTGCCCATGGGGCGCTGAAGGCATTGGCTGCCGATCTGATGAAGATTGCCAACGACGTCCGCTGGCTGGCAAGCGGTCCTCGTTCCGGGATTGGCGAGATCTCGATCCCTGCCAACGAACCGGGCAGCTCTATTATGCCAGGGAAAGTGAACCCAACCCAGAGCGAAGCACTGACGATGGTGGTCTGCCAAGTGATGGGGAACGATGCCACGATCGGTTTTGCAGCAAGCCAGGGTAATTTTGAGCTTAATGTCTTTAAACCGGTCATCATCTATAACTTCTTGCAGTCCGTACGCCTGCTGTCGGATGCGATGGATTCATTCGACCAGAACTGCGCGGTCGGCATCGAAGCCAACCTTGACGTTCTCCGTGCGAATATGGAGCGGTCGCTGATGCTGGTGACAGCGCTGAATCCGCATATCGGATATGAGAATGCAGCGGCCATCGCAAAAAAAGCGCATAAAGAAGGGACAACGCTTCGCGAGGCGGCTCTGGCAAGCGGGCTGTTAAGCGGAGAGGATTTTGACCGGATCGTTCGTCCGGAAGAAATGATCCATCCGAAGGAGTAAGGGCTCATGTTTGGAGCTTGATCGGAAAACACGCCTCGGTTGACCCCAGCCCATTTCACCACGGTGAAATGGGTTTTGGTCTTTTAGATTTTTTCTTTTTCCAAGCTCCGCAGCGGTTATAATAGGGTGTCAGGATATTAACCATGATTGACAAACCATTTGCATGAAGGACGGATGATAACTTGAAGAAACATCAATGGATTGCCACGCTGCTCTCTCTGATCTGCACCGGGCTCGGGATGTTTTATATCGGGACGCCGGGCATGATTATAGGCGGAACGCTGCTTATGGCGCTTCAGGGAGCGGCTTTGTTTATTTTTTTCATGACATTGGGATTTTTGGGCATGCTGATTGGTCCGATAGCTATTGGGCTTCATATTATAGGTCTGATAATACCGGTTATTTACTTCAACTACCGATCGCCCAAGAAACCGATGTTCGACGAGAAGCGGAGGCGCCAACTCTCCTCTCCTTGGAAAATCATCGTGCGGACGGTGATCGGACTGGCCTTGTTCGCCGGGGCCGTATACGCAGGGTATACCTATGGATCGGCTCCCTTCATGAAGACGGCCGCGGAGAAACGGGTGGTTCAAGAAGCGGCAGAGTCCTATCTGGAGGAGAAGTATAACGAACCCTTTAAGGTAACGGACGTGGACTATACCTGGGCCATCGGCTCATACAATCTGAGAGCCCATCCGGTACAGTCGCCTGAGCTGGAATTCACGCTTAGCAGTAATGAAGCCAGCCCTCCCAGCATATCGAATGATACATATTTGAATCTGCTTTGGGGACAGCAGCTGAGAGACCGGTTGAAACCTCTGCTGGCTGAGCTCTATCCGGATCAGGCGTTTGCGGATGCCTTTGTCAACGCCGATATCGACACGGTTGAGCGTAATTATAACCAACTCGCAAATGCCGGTGGAAATGTAAGTCAGAATATCCGATTAATCGTATTCGCGGATTTGACGGCAGACAATCTGGCGCAGGAGAAGGAACGGGTGCTGGAGCTGATTCGGCGGCTGCCTTCGGTGACGGTGCCGGGGGAGACGGACCTTCACATTGAATATTATGGGGCGGATTTGAAGACGCCGGACCGTGTGAAGAAGCTAGAGCAGGATTTGGATATGAACGGGAAACAGAGCACCCATATTTTCAGAGAGTTTGATATTTCGAAAATCACGTCCACGGATGACATTGAAATCAGAGGACTGGAATGAGGAGTATGGAAAAATTGGAGGATTGGATGACCTCTATTCCGATTAAAAGCCAGGCGGAGTTTGTGACTCTGCCTGGCTTTTTTATTCGTTAGGGGGAATAGGAGCTTCAGCGCTGGGACAGATGAATGATGCGCCCTTTCTGGGTCTTCTTCATGGTCAGCTTCAGATTTAAGGCTGTGGCCATGTCTCGGACAGGTACGTAGAGGGTGTTCTTGATGAAAAGAGGGCCGTTATACTTGCTCTCATCAAGCTTGCAATGATCCGATTCCTCGGGGCATAGCTTGGCCGGCTTATAAATGTCGATATCGTTCACGTTCATCTCTTGCGTTGCCCGCCGAACGATCGTATACCCCCATCTGTCGTTGCCCCAGATCGATACCGGGGGATTGTTCGCAGCCTTCACGTCATATTGATGAAAGTTGTCCAACTCTTCCTTCAGCGTATAGGAAATTTCATACCCCATTGCATCGGCTAAGGACTTGAGCGGAACGTACGCTTTGCCTTTGTGAACAAGAACGTTTGTCATGGGGGTGCCTGCCGCCTTCACGGAATAGTCCTCTGCATCGTTAGCGGCTGCTTGTTCGCTGTTCCAGACTAGCGAAGCGGCCAGCAGGACACTTGTCAGTGCGAACAGCGATATTCTTCTGAATTTCACGATCATAATAACCTCCTTCCGTTTTCCGAATGGGTATAGGCATCTAAATAGGAGCCTATCTATTATTATAAACTCTTTTTCGGGCCAATTGGTTAGCTAAAATCCTGCATATTGGAACTGACCATATCCTACATGCTCACGGTGTTTTTCGCATCCCGATAACCGGACAGTTTGTTTACGAAGAACGTAATCAGGAACGAGCAGAGCATGCTGGCTGCCATGGAGATCAAGAAGCCAACGGTGTTATTCGATGTGATGGGACCGATGAAGGACGGCACGTAAGCGGTTCCCCGAACGCCGAATAGACCGACGAGCATGCCGCCAAGACCTGCGGAAGCAATCGCTCCAGCAAACACAAGCTTGTTTGAAAACATGAAGGGATAGGCGGCTTCAACGAAGGTGCCAAAACCCATATTGATGGCAAACCCGGGAGCCGCTACGGCTGCTTCTCCCTTATCACGCGGGGCGATAATATTGGCCAGCGTGATTCCTGCGGACACCATCACCAGACCGACCATATCGACCGCGCCGAGGAAGCTGTTGCTTGTTGTCTCCATCTCCAGCAGTACAATCGGCAGGATAGCCGCATGATAAACGCCGCCAATGATCGCGGGCCAGATCAGCAGGCCTGCAATCAATCCGGCTATAGCCGGGCTCCAGGAGACAAGCGTTTCGATCAGGAAGCGGATGCCTTGCCCTGCACTCAGCGCAATCGGTGCAATGAGGAAATAAACGAGCAGACCGGCAATCAGTCCCGATATACCGCCTGCAACAATGTTGACCGTGGTTGCGGGGAAACGCCACTCCACGCACTGACGGAATATGTAATGGACGATGATTCCTGCGCCAATTCCGCCAATGATGCCTCCGATAATGCCCCCCTCTACGGAGAGGACGCCTGCGACGATGCCTGCCACGATGGATACCTCGTCCAGTTCGGATACCTGTTTGGCTGCGATGACAGCGACGATGACCGGCAGCGCCTTGATCAATAGATCAAACACCTCGGTCAGCGAGGATAACCCCGGGATTTTGCTGACTGCCAGGATCAGGGCCATGCCGATGAAACCGGGGAGGGATGCCATCATAGTGCCTCGAATATTGATTCTCCGCCATGGCGACGAGCTTCCGGACGCCCCGTGAAGGTTCGCGGCTGCATTTCCGATGACCGGCCGGTATGTAAGCCGCCAATGCTTGCTGAGGGAAGTAACAAAGGTGACCGCGCGGGTTCGGTTGGTGGTTCCGGTTGTACCCGAGGCGGCGATGACATGCGCGCCTTTGGTCTGTATAATGGCCATGGAAGTTCCGCCAGTACCGGTCACGGGCAACCGGAACTTGGCAGCAGCCTCGATGGCGTGCCGGTTACTGCCCTCAGGGTCGGCACTCATAACGATAATGCCGTCGATTTCGCCGAGTTCAATCTGCTCGGCAATCTCCCGGTCCAGCCGTTCAGCCGCTTGATTGACCTGCCGAAGCGTACCTTCCGCGATAACGACCGGCTCCCCTTGAGAAATGCTCCAGCTGTAAAGCGCAGCAGGGGTTGTATCCTTGGCTGCATCCATGGAGACCTGGGCAGCGATAAACTGCAGTGCCCCGCAGGACAGGCCTGCGCTCTCCAGCTGCATCAATATCTCATCCAGCAGCTTGAGCGGGTCTTTGCCGCCGAGATTGTACAGATTGCCGCCGCTGCTTCCAATGATAGCGATTTGACGATTCATGACTTGCTGCCCCCCATATGTATGAAATTAGATTATTTCTATATTACAGCAGAGTTATAACTTATTAAAGTGTTAAAATGTTATTCCGTCATACGAATAGCCGCCATGCATAACCCGGTAAGGGCTGCATGGCGGCTTGGCTAGTTGGTATCTATTCGTTGTTTTCGCTTGCGGCCGCGACGGCAGCTGCTTCTTCCGCTGCTGCTTCGGCAGCTGCCTCAGCTGTTTCTTTAACGATTTGGAGCTTCGTGTAGCGGTGAGTCTTCTTCTCGATGACAGTAAACGTCAGGTCACCGTAACTCCATGTATCGCTCTTAGCAAGCTCGGAGTTATGTCCGTACAGCCAGCCGCCGATCGTATCCAGATCATCGGTGCTCAGGTCGGTGTGAAGCAGGTCGTTGATCCGGTTAATGGATACCTTGCCGTCGGCAATAATGCGGTTCGGCTCAGGCTGGGTCAACTCGCGTTCTTCATCCTCGTCGAATTCGTCGCGGATCTCGCCGACGATCTCCTCCAGAATATCCTCGATGGTGATCATCCCGGAGGTGCCGCCGTATTCATCGATCAGGATGGCCATATGCGTGCCTTCCTGCTGCATTTTCCGAAGCAATTTCTTGATCGGAATCGCTTCGGATACCGTCATGGCCGGATGAATCAGCTTGGTCAAGTCGATGTTGGAATTGTCATCGAACTCCAGGAAGAACTGCTTGGTGTTCACCATGCCGACGATCTGGTCCTTGTCACCGCGTACAACCGGAAAACGGGTGTACTGCTCGCGCTTGATGATCTGCAGATTGGCGGCAAGCGGCTTATCGACATACAGGCAGATCATATCGGTACGGGGTACCATAATCTCCTTGGCAAGCATATCATCAAAAGCAAAAATTCGGCTTACATAACCGTATTCGGCTTGATTGATCTTTCCGCTCTCATAGCTGTCGCTCAGAATCATGCGGAGCTCTTCTTCCGAGTGAGCTTCTTCGTGCTCACTGGCAGGATGCATGCCGAACAGACGAACGATCTTGTTGGCGGATCCGTTCAGCAACCAGATGAACGGGTACATGATCCGGTTAAACCAGATAATAGGTGTCGCACAGAGGAACGACACGGCTTCCGCTTTATTAATGGCAATCGTCTTCGGCGCAAGTTCACCGATAACGACGTGAATATAAGTCATGATAATAAATGCAAGCAAAAACGAGATGAGCGATGCGATGGGCGCAGGAATTGCAAAGTTATCAAACACCGGGTGAAGAATCTTCTCGATGGTCGGTTCCCCGAGCCAGCCGAGACCGAGTGCCGTAATGGTAATTCCCAGCTGACACGCGGACAGGTATCCATCCAGATTCGAAGTGACCTTTTTGACGGCAAGCGCGCCTTTACGCCCTTCCATTACCAATTGGTCTACCCGGCTGGGACGAAGTCTTATGATAGCAAATTCCGTCATAACGAAAAAAGCGGTAGCTGCGATAAGCACAGCGACTAAGAATAAATTTAAGCCTATACTGTCATCCAAACAAAACACATCCTTTTTTATCTGATCCGAATTAGTTTTTTAATAACCATCACTTACTATGCATGGCTGTCAACATAATTCGACCGGAATTTTAAAGGGTCTAGCATCATGTGCTTGAGGAGCAGAAACATATCGGTATCCGTGCGGCATGTAACGTTATGCAAGGAAAGCAGAGACACATGGCGTTTCGACTCCAGCATCAACCGAACGGGTTCCGGGCTCTTGGGTACCGGCGTTGGCGATGGAAGAGTCCCTTCAGACGCTTCCATTCCCTGCGTAGCCGTAGCGGAATCGGTGATGTCCACCAGGGGAACATGCGTAAAGGAAGCAATCAGAAGAAGGCCAAGTGTTGAACATATAATTCTGTTTATCCTTCGTATGGGGTCCAAGTCGGATCGTCACTCCTACAATTCATAATCGATTTGTTCATAAAAATATATGGCTTAATTGTCAGCGTATGAGTATGAGTCATTTAAGTTGTTGTACGTAATTTCACCACGAATGCGGGTTTCAAAACAAGGTATATTGCTAAGATTATAAAATTTATAGTTTTCAGCGAAGCTGAACAAATTCGATAATCGCAAGTAAAACTTCCTCTAAACGCGGTCTGTCTACTGTGAAAGTACGTCGATAGAGTTTTTCTTATTAATCATAAGAAAAAGTAAGCCACTATGTCAAATAACCGTCGCCCTCGGGTGTATAAAGCCTTATGCATCAAGGGTTGCCGGCGATTCTCTGCCAAGCACAAAAAAGGACAACCCTCCGATGATCCGAAAGAGTTGTCCCATTAAGCAACGGGCTATTTATGGTATGGCAGCTGTCTGATATAGCTGTCCGACAGATGAAGCAACTGCAGTGCGCGTTCGAACTCTTCCTTGGTCGCCTGGATCTTCTTCTCGTCCGCGTTCGGAAGCGGATGCTTGGTTCCGTCCTCAAAGCCGATTCCCGGAATGTACAGGGTCGTATTGTTAATAAAGGTACCGGAAGGAAGGTAATACCGTTCCGGCAGCAAGTTATTCTCGGTGTTGTTTAACAGATCCTGACCGAAATGAAGCTGATTGTCCATCGATACGCCGAGCAGGTTGGTCACTGTCGGCAAGAGGTCGATTTGTCCGCCGACTTGCTCCTTCACTTCCGGCTGAATGCCTTCTCCGTGAATCAAAAGCGGAATATTGATCATATCGCCGGAGTTATAATCACGGCCATAAATTTCGTGCATCAGCTCTTTATCCTTGTTGTCCAAGGAATAAATCGGCAGTCCGAGGTGGTCGCCGTACAGAACGACCAGGCTGTTATCCCACACGCCGTCTTTCTTCAGCTGCTCAATGAACTTACCAAGCGCATCATCGGCGTAATTCTGCGAGCGGATGTAGTCGCCGACGAAGGTGCCTTCATATCGCTCCGGCAGCGTCATCCGATATTTGCCTTCGGGAATCGTGAACGGATGATGAGCCGACATGGAAATGACATGGCTATAGAACGGTTTATCGGCTTCGTTCATTTTCTTCAGCTCGGCGGCGGTTTTGGAATACAGGGCATCATCCGATGCACCGAAGAATAGCTTATCTTCATCACCGAAGAATGCTTTATCGTAATAACGGTTGAAACCGAGGGCTTTGTACAGCTCCCCGCGGTTCCAGAATTCCACCACATTGGTGTGGAAAGTGGCAGTATCATAACCTTCCCCTTGCAGCAATCTCGGCAGGCTCGGCAGAACTCTGTCCGCATAATGCTGCGTAGCCGCTCCCCGTGGCGGAATGTAGAAGGATGTATTCACCACAAACTCGGCATCCGAGGTATTACCTTGGCCGACATTCTGATAGAAATTCGGGAAGTATAGGCTCTCTTTGGCGAGTTTGTTCAAGTTAGGCGTAATTTCTTTGCCATCAATGTTCAATCCGATTAAGAACTCCTGGAAGGATTCCATCTGGATAATGATCAGGTTCTTCCCTTTGGCTGCACCCGAGAGCAAGGCTTCCTGATCAGCCGCTCCGAGGCCCTTCAATTCGTTGATTTTATCCTGCGTGATGGTCTTGGCATCCACGAGCTCTTTGTTCTCCTGCTGGAAAATCGTATAGGCCTCATAGTTAAGAATGCCCATTTCCTGCGCCTTGACGATTTCGTTCATGCTTGCGCGGTTCGGCATAATCTGGAACAGGCACAGCATTAAAGAGACAACGAAAACAATAGGGATAATCTTGCGCTTTTCTTTCTTGGCATGCCGAACCTTCCAGTTTTTGACGCGGTCACTGCGCCATAATAGAAAAAACATACCGATGATATCCGTGAAGATCAGCAGATAGTAAGGGTCCATTAAGGAGAATACGCTATTGCTTACCGCGGTTACCTGATTGACCTGCTCCAGCGCGTGATACGTAACAATGACACCGTAGTATTTATAATACATAATGGCTGCGAAGAATATGGCGGTCAGCAATAAGTTAACACTCATATAGGCAGCGAGCTTTCGCTTGGAAGCGAACCATTCGATTAAGCTGAACACAAGCCAAATAAAAGGAATTTCCGTAATGAGCGGCTTCCATGGCATGACATCATCAAAAATGACCATCCAGGCTACGTAGCTTTTGAGCAGCATAATGACAGAGAAAAATATAAAAGGCTTCGTAATCGTTAACCGAAACCGCGAGGTGGAGAACACCTGTATCGCCTTCCTTTCAATGCCGCGGTATACCTAATTCTAAAACTCCAGCGGCCATTCGTTATTTAAGAATCGATAGACGTTATTCTTACTGTTGATATACATTCCGTATACCATTTATTTTACAAAACTAATGAACAGAACTAATTATGACCTCTTCGGAGGAGGTTGTCAAAGAGTTAAAGTAAGTCCCAAGCTTCTTATAACAACATGAAATAGACAGCCAAAAAAACCGGCCATCGCCGGTTTTGTCAGGGTTTTAGCAATATTAATAAAGAAAGGACATAATCAGTGGCGCGGTTCCGAGGGTGAAGAGAGCGGCGACGATCATCGAAATGCTGGAGATCGTCCCCGAAAGGGAGCTGAATTCGAATGCCTTGGAGGTGCCGGTTCCATGAGCGCTGGTTCCAAACAGCACGCCTCTTGCGATATCGCCCCGAATCCGGAAGATCCGCATGACCGCCGGTCCGATCATGGAGCCTAGAATCCCGGTCATAATGACAAAGACGGCGGTCATGTTAGGCACCCCCCCAATGACCTCCGAGACGTTCATGGCAATGGGCGTTGTTATGGAGCGCGGCACGAGACTGGTCGCCAGCGAGCTGTTCAGGTGCATCCATTTTGCGAGAAATGCAGAGGATATCATCGCGAGTACCGATCCGGTCAGCACGCTGAGCATAATTTCGGCTGCATGCTTCTTAAGGGTTTGGAAGTTTTTGTACAAAGGCACGGCAAAAGCGATCGTAGCCGGTCCAAGCAGCTTGCTGATCCACTGCGCCCCTTCATTGTATGATTCGTATGATACCCCCGTTTGTGTCAATATCACTACAATCAGTACAGGGGTGATAAGGAGCGGAGATAAATAGACCTTTGGCAGGCGGCGATAAAGTCTTTTGGCCCCCCCATAAATCCCGATCGTTAACAATAAACCGAGAATTACCGTCAACAGGATGTTCATGGTGTTTTTCGCTCCTTTCTGGATGAGATGAAGCCGGCGGTTAGTCCTGAGCTAACCATCACAATGACGGTGCTGAACAAAACCACGGCTAGAATCTGGAGCCCTTCGGCCTCCAGCATAGGGAAATATTTCATGATGCCGACCGCAGCAGGGATGAAGAACAGCAGCAATTCGGCGAGCAGCCAATTGGCGCCAAGTTCGATCCACTCCAGGCGGAGGACTTTGGTTTCGAGAAGTATGAATACAACAACGATTCCGAGAATGCTGCCCGGAATTCCTATATTCAGCCAAGCGGCCAGTTGATCCATCCCTAAGGAGAGAAGCATGAAACCGGCCACTTGGAGCGTTCCTTTCATCATGTGTATCATGACCGGCCTCCTTTATTTTCATTGGTAATGAAATTTTACAACGATAATTTTCATAGGTAAAATGCATATATCGAATGATGTGCATTCCATTTATCTATACATAGAAGAAACCGGAGGGACTATCGGATGGATATACGGCACCTGGAGTATTTTCTTGAGGTAGCGAGGAACCAAAGCTTCACCAAGGCTGCCGAGAAGCTGTATATTACGCAGCCAACGATCAGCAAAACGATTCGCAACATGGAGGACGAGTGGGGCGTAACCTTGTTTTATCGGCAGGGCAAGCGGATTGAGCTGACGGACGCGGGTCATATCATGTATCAGCAGGCGCAGCAAATGGTGGATTCCTTTCAGCGGGTATCGGCCGAGCTGGAGGATCTCATGAACCTGAAGCGCGGCCATCTCCGTATCGGGCTTCCGCCTATGGTAGGTTCCAGCTTTTTCCCGGAGGTGATCGGGCAGTTCCACCGGGAATATCCGAAGATTACCATTCAGCTGATTGAGGATGGCGCCAAGAAGGTCGAAGCGGATGTGGAAAGCGGTCAGACGGATATCGGCGTCGCGGTGCTGCCGGTCAATGAGGATGTATTCCACTATTATTCCTTTGTGAAAGAGAAGCTGAATTTGCTCGTCCATCCATCCCACAGGCTGGCAGGCAGAGATCATGTGCACCTGAATGAGCTTGCCGACGAGGCGTTTGTGTTGTTTCGAGAGGACTTTACGCTGCATGACCGGATTATCCGCGAATGCGTCAGCGCGGGCTTCGAGCCAAGGGTGGTCTATGAAAGCTCGCAGTGGGATCTCATCAGCGGCATGGTGGCTGCCAATCTGGGCATTGCATTGCTCCCGGAGACGATCTGTAAGGAAATCGATTCTTCGCGCGTGACGATACTACCGCTGGATAATCCCTCGATCCCCTGGCAGCTTGGAATGATCTGGAGGAAGGACCGGTACCTGTCCTTTGCCGTCAGGGAATGGATCAGCTTTACGCGTTCCCTCCTGGGCGAGCATGAATAACTTTGTTATAAATTGAAGGGCATTTCATACATTTTCACTCCTTGGACATAATATCCATAGTAAAGAGAACCCATTTTACAAGCCTTATATCCAAGGAGGAATGTCATTCGTGAGTGGCCAAGATCATGATGCTAATAACGGAATAAACCAAGAACGGGCAGGATACGCCGAGAATCGGGGCGAGACGGAGCGGGAGGATACGCTGACTAATCGTCAGGGACATCCTATTTCGGATAATCAGAATGTGAGAACAATAGGGAATCGGGGTCCGATGACCCTGGAGAATTATCATTATCTGGAGAAAATCACGCATTTTGACCGTGAACGCATTCCGGAGCGCGTCGTGCATGCAAGGGGTGCTGGAGCTCACGGTTACTTCGAAGCTTACGGGAAAGTGGGCGACGAGCCTGTTTCGAAGTATACCCGAGCCAAGCTGTTTCAGGTTGAAGGCAAGCGCACACCGGTGTTTGTCCGGTTCTCAACCGTCATCCACGGTGCCGGCTCACCGGAAACGCTTCGGGATCCGCGCGGGTTTGCCGTGAAATTTTACACCGAAGAAGGCAACTGGGATCTGGTCGGCAACAACCTGAAAATATTCTTTATCCGCGATCCGCTCAAATTTCCGGATATGGTCCATGCGTTCAAGCCTGATCCAGCATCCAACGTTCCGGGTCCTGTCGGCATGTTCGATTTTGTCTCCCGTTCCCCGGAAGCGACGCATATGATCACGTTTGTGTTCTCCCCATGGGGCATTCCGGCTAACTACCGCCAAATGCAGGGCTCTGGTGTGAATACATACAAATGGGTCAATGCAGAGGGCAATAGCGTGCTGATCAAATACCATTGGGAGCCGCTCAAGCAAGGCATTAAGAATCTTACCCAGGAAGAAGCAAACAAGATCCAGGCCATGAATGACAGCCACGCGACACAGGATTTATATGAGGCCATTGAACGCGGGGATTATCCGGAATGGGAGCTATGCGTTCAAATTATGAGCGATGATGAGCATCCGGAGCTGGAATTCGATCCGCTTGATGCAACCAAGCTGTGGCCGGCAGATCAATTCCCGTTCCTGAAGGTAGGCAAAATGGTGCTGAACCGTAATCCGGAAAACTACTATAACGAAGTGGAGCAAGCGGCCTTCGGCACGGGCGTGCTGGTGGATGGGCTCGATTTCTCGGACGACAAGATGCTCCAAGGTCGCACATTTTCTTACTCGGATACCCAGCGGCATCGGGTGGGCACCAACTATCTGCAGCTGCCGATCAATGCGCCAAAGAAGCGGGTCGCTACCAATCAGCGCGGCGGGCAGATGTCTTATTACGTGGATAAGGCACCAGGGCAAAGCCCGCATGTGGATTACGAGCCGTCCATGACCGACGGTCTGGTGGAAGCCGCGCAGACGGCGAAGCCGCATCAGCCCCATTATAATGCCAACCTCGTCCGGCAGAAGCTGGACCGTACGCTGGACTTCAAGCAGGCCGGGGATACGTACAGAGCCTTTGAGGAATGGGAGCGAAACGAATTGATTAGCAACCTGGTGGGTGCGCTTATCCAATGCGATATTCGGATTCAAGACAAGATGGTGGAATATTTCACGAATGCGGATGAGGATTATGGACGCCGCGTGCGGGAAGGACTCGAGCAGGCCAGAAAGGGCTCGAACGAGAACGAACGGGAGCAGGCGGTAGAGGATGCAAATCGCATGGGCCATGAGGCGGATCCTTACTAAAATTCGCTAGGTCGAGAGCGGTCTCCAGGTTATCATTTAACTATGGCAATAAAGAAAGCCGCCTGCACAGTGATTAATGTGCAGGCGGCTTTACCATTTGAGGTTGTAAAATATTTGCGGAATGTTAAGATGTTGCAAGGAATCAAAACGATACATATCGAATCAACATAGAACCATGGGAAGAGGAGGCTTGCTTTATGGCAATACAAGCGGGAATCATCGGCTACGGCCTGTCCGGGTCGGTGTTTCATGCACCTATCCTGAGAAGCGTGCCGGATTACGAAGTCCACACGGTTGTGTCATCAGATCCGGACAAGGTTCATAAGGATTTGCCTGATGCGGCAGTTGTCGATAGCGTGGATGAGCTTTTGTCTAATCCGGATATTGATGTTGTCATCATTACGAGTCCGAATGCAACGCATTATGAATATACCCGGTTAGCCATCGAGGCTGGTAAGCATGTGGTCGTCGAGAAGCCGTTTACCATAACATCCGCCGAAGCGGACCAGCTGATTGATCTTGCCAAGCAGAAGGGAGTCCTGCTGACGGTATATCATAACCGCCGCTGGGACAATGACTTTCTGACCGTCCGCAATCTGCTGGAGACGGGGGCGCTCGGCAAGCTTTCCATTTATCAGGCGCAGTTCAGCCGCTACCGTCCGGAGGTGCAAACGGAGCGGTGGAGGGAACAGGGAAATCCCGGGTCCGGCATTCTGTACGATTTAGGTTCGCATCTGCTTGATCAGGCGCTGTTCCTGTTCGGTCTGCCGGAGACGCTGTGGGCGGATTTGAGGACGGAGCGCAAAGGGTCCAAAACCCATGATTATTTTCATCTGGTGCTGGGTTACAAAACGTTTCGTGTTATTCTGCATTCCGGTTCGCTGGTCCGGCAAGCCGGCCCGAAATTCGAGCTGCACGGGGATAAAGGAAGCTTCCTGAAGTATGGAACAGACCCTCAGGAAGGCCAGCTGAAGCAGGGGATGCACCCGGGGGATGCGGGCTGGGGCGAAGATCAGCCGGATCAGTATGGGGAGCTTGCTACCGAGCTGAGCGGGCTTGCGGTTCAGGGCGAGATTGAGACGCTGCCGGGCCGCTACCAGGCCTTTTATCAGGGACTGGCCGAAGCGATTCAGAAGGATGGCCCGTTACCCGTCCAGCCTGAAGAAGCCCGCAATGTGATCCGCATGATCGAGTATGCATTGCAGAGTCATCAGAAGGGCCGATTGATCAAGATCACGTGAGACCCCGCTGAATCCGGTATTCGAGTCCTCGCTGGCCAACACATAGTTTGCTCCGATTTGTGGGATATTAGGTGATGCTACCCTTGGCAGGTCTTTCATCAGGGGAGTCGATCCATATCACAACAATGAAGGAGAGAGAACGGATATGAAGCAACGTGGTATCCTTCGTCCGGCCCTTATGCTTCTTATGAGCTTGGCGGTCATGCTGTCCATCGCCGGAGCGGCTTTGGCGGGCGGAAGCGGCCCGTTTCATTTTGGGTTCAAAAAAAGCGTCAATGGCCAGCTGCCCTCCATCAACGAGGAGGGCTTTAAGGAGCTCCTGCAAAAATACGACGCGATTTTCATGGGCGATGCCGAGCAGAAGGAGCTTTATCTTACGTTTGATAACGGATACGAGAACGGATATACCTCGCGTATCCTGGATACGCTCAAAGAGAAGAAGGTGCCCGCCACCTTTTTCGTGACCGGACACTACGTAAAGACACAGGAAGATCTGCTGAAGCGGATGACGGCGGAAGGCCATATTATCGGCAACCATTCCTGGAATCATCCGGATGTGACCACGATCTCGGCAGAGAAGCTGACCGAGGAACTGGAGCGGGTGAAGAAAGAGGTTATGCGCATAACCGGCCAGCCGGATATGAAATATTTGCGTACGCCGCGCGGCATTTTCGATGAGCGGTCGCTGGCCACCAGCAAACAATTGGGTTATACCAATGTCTTCTGGTCGCTCGCGTATATGGATTGGGACGTGAAGTCCCAGCGCGGTGCGCAGTATGCTTATGATAGGGTCACCGCGCAGCTCCACCCGGGCGCTGTGATCCTGCTGCACTCGATCTCCAAGGACAACACCGAGGCGCTTGGGCGGATCATCGACGAAGCCAGGAATCGGGGGTACGAGTTCAAGAGTTTGGATCAGATGCAGAAGAAAGCCCCGTAAGCATATGTTGCATACAGCGTGCAGAACGCCATCCTGTCAGGATGCCGTCTGCACGCTTTTTGTTGCTGAATGAAGGTAGATGCTTCGCTTTCAGGAACGAATGTTTGGTATAATATCCTTCATAGAACATGAACGAAGGAGACCATCATGCCTCATACTATCCAAATATCCGTCAGGCCGCTGGTGGAATACGTCTTTCGCAGCGGCAGCATTACCTCGGGTTTTCGCACGGCGACATCCCTGACCGAAGGGACCCGGGCGCATCAACAGGTGCAGCGCGACTATGGTGAGAACGATCAGAAGGAAGTTCAGCTTGAAGTGGAGATTCCTTACGAGGATCTTCTCTTTGTGGTGGAAGGTCGCTGCGACGGTCTGATTCAAGAGGAAGAGCGGATGATGATTGACGAGATCAAGTCGACCTCCGGCGATTTGGGCGAGATTACGGAGCACACGTACCCGGTTCACTGGGCGCAGGCCAAAATGTATGCCTATATGTACGCGAAGCAGCAGGGGATTCCGAAGATGGCGGTGAGATTAACCTACTTCCAAGTCCCGAGCGGAGAGCGGAAGCAGTTCGAACAGGAATGGAGCTTGGCTCAGCTGGAATCCTTTGTATTGGAGATCGTGGCGGCTTATGCGCCTTATGCCAACCTGCTGCGGGAGCATGGCGAGCGGAGGGATCAAAGCGTCCGCGAATTGAAGTTTCCCTTTCCCGCCTACCGCGAGGGGCAGCGGAAGCTGGCCGGGGCCGTCTATAAAAGTATCGGGGAAGGTCGAAGATTGTTTGCCAAAGCGCCGACGGGCATAGGGAAAACCATATCCACGCTGTTTCCTTCGGTTAAAGCGATCGGCGAGGGCCTGTTGTCGCGGATTTTTTATCTGACGGCCAAGACGATCACCCGAACCGCCGCGGAGGAAGCCATGGCGCGTATGGAGCGTCAAGGACTCTGCATGCACACGGTCACGCTGACGGCGAAGGACAAGATTTGTTTCCGTGAAGCGGAAGGCTGCAGTCAGATGGGCTGCGCCTTCTCGGAGGGTTACTATGACCGGATTAACGGCGCCGTACTGGATCTGCTCTCGAATGAAACATTGATCACGAGACCCGTTATTGAAGAGTACGCCCGGAAGCATACGGTGTGCCCGTTTGAGTTCTCACTGGATGCCGCGTATGCAGCCGATGCCGTCATCTGCGATTACAACTATGTATTCGACCCGCGCGTATCCTTCAAGCGAATGCCGGAGGAAGTGAAGAAACGCAGCGTGCTGCTTATTGACGAGGCTCACAATCTGGTAGATCGGGCGCGGGGAATGTTCTCGGCCGAGCTGAATAAATCGGCTTTTCTGGAGCTGCAACGAGCTTACAAAGAGAGCAATCCCGCACTATACAACGCGGCGAAGCGGGTGAATAACCGCTTTAAAGTGCTGCGCAAGGTTAGTAGGGAGGAAGAGCGGATTGTCGGGTCCCAGCAGCCAGAGATGATGGTTGAGCTGCTTGAGGATTTCTCGCTCCAGGCGGAGGCCGAACTGATGACCGGCAAGAGCGGGGATGAGGCCGATGCGCTACTGGAGTGCTATTTTGCCGTGCAGGGGTATCTGCGCATCTCCAAGCTGTATGACGACCGTTTTGTCACGTATGCGGAGATGAGTCAGAGCGAGGTGTTTCTCAAGCTGTTTTGTTTGGACCCTTCTTATTTGCTCCAGCAAGCGGGAAAAAACTACCGCTCCAGCGTATTCTTCTCGGCAACACTCATGCCGCTCGGATATTATCGCGACATGCTGGGAGCGGAGGAAGAGGACTACAGCCTCTCGATTCCCTCCCCCTTCTCTTCCGAGCAATTGGATGTTCGAATATTGCCGTTATCGACGCGCTTCAAGGATCGGGAGCGCAATAGCGAGGCCATCGTCCGGATGCTGAGTGCACTGGTTCAGGAAAAGCCGGTGAATACCTTGATCTTCCTGCCGTCCTATCCCTACATGCAGGATATTCATGAGGCGTTTGCCCGAATGAATCCGGGAGCGCGTACCTTGCTCCAGGGGCATGGGATGAGCGAGGAGGAGCGGGAGGCATTCCTGAATGCCTTCCAGGCGGATGCGGAAGATCCGCTGATCGGTTTTGCCGTGATGGGGGGGATTTTCTCCGAAGGCATCGATCTGAAGGGAGAACGGCTTTCGAGCGTCGTGGTCATCGGTGTTGGATTACCGCAGCTATCCTTCGAGAATGATATCATCAAGGATTATTTCGACCGCACCGGCAAGAGGGGATACGATTATGCCTATGTGTACCCGGGCATGAACAAAGTGCTGCAGGCCGGAGGTCGCTTGATCCGATCGGAGCAGGACAGCGGGACGCTGACGCTCGTGGATGACCGCTTTCTGAATCGCCAGTACGGAATGCTGCTGCCGGAGGAGTGGAGGCATTACAGGCGCATCTAATTTTTTCTTGAGATGTTGACACTTGGAAATACGAACTCTATAATACGGATATATTAATTAAGCTGAAGGAGGCTGATGTCAGATGGTTATGATGCATAGTGGATGGGTCGCATTGACGTTGGTCTCTTTGGACGGGAAATTCTAATGGTATAGGGGTATAAGGCATGTAGCTATACTTGTCTTTAACTCCATACTGAAGAGCCCCGCAGGAGACCGTGCTTGGTATCCTGCGGGTTTTTTGTGTCTATGCAAGGGGCTTGGAATGACCTTTAACGGCTTGGCTGTATGGGGATTAATGCCTTCTTCTTGCATAGATTCAGATCAGCCGCGGATACAAATCTGCGGTTTTTTTTGTGTTTGATAACAACCAATCCAATAACGATAAGGGGATATAACGAATTTGACTAAACAAGACATGACCATGCTACAAGCCTATGGATGGAATGAACATTGGAGTTTGATGGCCGGGCAGATCCCGCAGCAGGATAAAGCCCTGGTACCTGCACGCATCACAGCCCAATTCTCGAAGCAATACCGCATTATTACGCAAGAGGGAGAGCAGTCCGCGATGGTCACGGGCAAATACGAATACGAAGCAGCCAGCAAAAGCGATTTTCCCGCTGTTGGCGATTGGGTTATGGTGGAGCCGCTGCAAGGGGAATCCCGTGCCGTCATTCATCAGCTACTCCCCCGAAAGTCCGCGGTGACACGCAGGGAAGCGGGAAGCGTCCCGGATGAGCAGATCATTGCCGCAAACATGGATACTGTGTTTATCATTAATGCGCTGAACAAGGATTTTAATGTTCGCCGAATTGAACGCTATCTGATTGCGGTCTGGGAAAGCGGAGCCGTACCAGTCGTTCTGCTTACCAAGGCGGATTTATGTGAATCGCCGGAAGATTATGTCGCGCAGGTAGAGGCTGTTGCACCGGGCGTGCCGGTTCATGCGGTGAGCTCCTTGATGGATCAAGGGAAGGAGCAGCTGCAGGCTTATCTGGTGCAGGGGAAGACGGTTGCGATTACGGGTACCTCCGGGGCCGGTAAGTCCACCCTCCTGAACTGGCTGTCAGGTCAGGAGATGCAGCGGGTTCAAGGGATACGCGAAGAGGACGCTAGGGGACGGCACACGACGACGCATCGAGAGCTCTTTGTGCTGCCGGGAGGCGCGATTATGGTGGATACGCCGGGCATGCGGGAGCTGCAGCTGTGGGATTCGGAGGAAGGGTTTGAGGCAACCTTTGCGGACATTGCCACGCTCGCCCAGCAGTGCCGGTTCCATGATTGCCGTCATGAGACGGAGGCCGGCTGTGCGGTTCAGGAAGCGCTCCTGGACGGAACACTGGATCCGAAACGATACGCGAATTACAAGAAGACGGAGCGGGAAATGGCCCATATCGCCCGTAAAGAGAGGGTCAGCACCCGCCGTCAGAATAAGAGTTCAGGCAAGACCTCACGGAAGAGCGACAGAGACCGAAAGGGGGCGTTCCAGCAGCTCCTGTACGATGACGAATAATGGATGTTACGGGAGGTCCGGAGTCGATTTGACTTCGGCCTTCTTTCAGGTATATAGTTAGGTAACCAAATAAATTGGCAGACTATCTATTTATTGAAGTGGTTGCAGAAAAGAGGTGGACCATGGCAGAGGATAAACATCCAGATTTACATAATGAGAACCACGGGAAAGAGGAAAGAGAATCGCGAGAAGGGCTGTGCATGAAGGGCGGCAGGCGAGAGGATAGCGTCGCCGGCAGGCTCTTGTACAGCATTCGCATGTTCCACAAGCAGGAATGGGATCAGCACTTGATTTCCGGCTATACGCCCGGCGAGATCCGCGTTCTGATGGGACTCAAACATCATATCGAGCCTGACGGCCCCGGTATGAAAGTGTCCGAAATCAGCAGCATGATGAATGTTACGTCACCCACGATCACCCAATTTATTAACGCTCTGGAGAGCAAAGGTCTGGTGGAACGGGTGATGGATGTACAGGATCGACGTGCGGTGCGCGTACAGCTTACCGAGGAAGGGAACCGCGTTGTCCAGGAAACCTATCAGAACGTCAAGAACAACTTTAACGAGCTGGTGGATTTTCTGGGAGAAGAGGACAGCGTCAAACTGACGGAGCTGTTAACGAAGGTGTATCATTTTCACGAGCAAAAACGCAAAACGAATGAAACGACATCAGACAACGAGTAGGGGTGGGAGATTTGTTAAAACTGTTTCACTACATGAAACCGTACCGGACCGCGGTCATTTTTGTCCTGCTGTTCACATTTTTCCAATGTTTGTCTGATCTGTACTTGCCGACCTTGATGGCGGACATCGTGGATTATGGCATCGTTGAGGGAGATGTGCCTTACATTTGGCGTGTGGGCGGCTTTATGCTCCTGGTAGCAGCAGGGGGCATGGTGTGCTCTATTGCCGCGAGTTATTTGGCATCCAAATCCGCTACGGGATTCGGGAAAATTGTTCGGGGACGCGTCTTCTCCCATGTGGAGAACTTCACGCTGCAGAAATTCGATAAGATTGGTACGGCATCCCTGATTACCCGTACAACGAACGATATTACGCAGGTACAGCAGGTCACGATCATGATCCTGCGCATGATGGCGATAGCACCGATGATGTGTATCGGGGGCATTGTGATGGCCGTGTCAAGAGACCCGGGACTGACTACGGTTCTTCTAATCGTCCTGCCGATTCTGGCACTGGCTATTTTCCTCATCGCCAAAAAAGGGATTCCACTCTTCAAAGCGATCCAGGTAAAGATTGATACGCTGAGCCGCGTGCTGCGGGAGAATCTGACCGGAATCCGGGTCATCCGTTCCTTCAACCGGATGGACCATGAAACCGTCCGTTTTAACGACGCGAACGAGGACCTGACGGCCACTTCGATCAAAGTCAATAAAATCATGGGGGCGATGATGCCTGTCATGATGCTGGTCATGAACTTTGCCACGCTGGCGATTGTCTGGTTCGGAGCCCACCGCATAGAAGGCGAGTATATGAAGGTCGGCGACCTTATGGCATTTCTCCAATACGCGATGATGATCATGTTCTCTCTCATCATGTTATCCGTCATGTTTGTCATGATTCCGCGTGCACAGGCATCGGCGGTTCGGATCAATGAGGTGTTGAACATGATGCCGGAGATCCATGATCCGAAGCAGCCGGCCGTTACCGGCGTGGAGCACGGCTCGATCGAATTTCAGGATGTAACCTTCTATTATCCGGGTGCAGAGGAGCCCGCCATATCCGATATTTCCTTCCGTGCCGGTCCGGGTGAAATCACCGCAATTATCGGCGGAACCGGCTCAGGTAAATCGACGCTGATCAGCTTGATCCCTCGCTTCTATGACGTTTCCTCGGGGCGGATTCTCGTCAATGGTACGGATATCCGGGACATGATGCAGGAGAACCTGCGGGGCCGAATCGGATTCGTGCCGCAGAAGGCGCTGCTCTTCACCGGTACCATCGCGGAGAATATCCGCTACGGTAAAGAAGATGCAACAGACGAGGAGATCCGGTATGCAGCGAAGGTTGCTCAGGCCGCCGATTTCATCGCCTCCATGGAGGGCGGATACGATGCCGAGATTTCGCAAGGCGGCAGCAACGTATCCGGCGGCCAGAAACAGCGGCTTTCGATTGCTAGGGCGCTGGTTCGACGGCCTGAGATTTATGTGTTTGACGACAGCTTCTCGGCGCTGGATTTCAAGACGGATGCCAATCTTCGGGCAGCGCTCCGCGAGGAAACGACGGAAGCTACCGTTCTGATTGTCGCTCAGCGGGTAAGCACCGTCATGGACGCTGACCGGATTATCGTGCTGGATGAGGGACGCATTGCCGGCATCGGCACGCATGAGGAGCTCATGGCTTCCAGCGATGTGTACCGCGAAATCGTTACCTCGCAGCTGTCAGAGGAGGAGATCGCATGAGTGAGAAGAAACGGGGAGGACATCCCCGGGGACCTGGCGGTCCCTTTGGCGGCCCGCACGGGCCCGGAATGGCGGGGGAGAAAGCCAAGGATTTCAAAGGCACTTTTCGCCGGTTAACGCGATATCTCAAACCGCATACCGGCAAGCTGCTGATCGTTTTGATTGCAGCTATTCTCAGTACGATATTCAGCATCGTGAGCCCGAAAATATTAGGGGATGCGACCACGATCCTGTTCAAAGGCTTCATGGCCAAGATGCAAGGCGTTCCGGGTGCCGGGATCGACTTTGACGCTATTCGGACGATCATGCTCTGGCTTGCAGGCTTATATCTCTTAAGCTCTCTATTTGCATACATCCAGCAATATGTTATGGCTGGTGTGGCCCAGCGGACCGTGTATGATTTGCGTAAGGATGTTTACAATAAACTCGGCCGTTTGCCGCTGAAATATTTTGACGCTCGGACGCATGGGGAAACGCTGAGCCGGGTGACCAACGATATGGACAATATCAGCAGTACGCTGCAGCAGAGCCTGACGCAGATGATTACCTCCGTTGTCACGCTGGTCGGCGTCATCGTGATGATGCTCACGATCAGTCCGCTGCTGACGTTGGTGGTTATTCTGACCTTGCCGCTTAGCGTGGTGGTCACGATTGTGGTTGCCAAGCGCTCGCAGAAGCATTTTGTGGCTCAGCAGAAGCATTTGGGTGAGCTGAACGGACATGTGGAAGAAATGTACACGGGTCATAAAGTGGTGAAGGCCTTTGGCCGCGAACGACAGTCCATGGAGCAATTCGATGAGGTCAACGACAAGCTTTATGATGCCGGTTGGAGAGCCCAGTTTATATCGGGTACCATTATGCCGCTGATGGGTTTTGTCGGAAATATCGGTTATGTGATCGTCAGTGTCGTCGGCGGGGTGTTGGTTACCCGCAGAGCGATTGAGATCGGGGATATTCAGGCATTCATCCAATATTCACGCCAATTCACGCAGCCGATTACCCAGCTTGCGAATATCGCAAACGTCATTCAATCCACCGTCGCATCGGCAGAGCGCGTATTTGAAGTGCTGGATGAGGAAGAAGAAGTGTCCGAGCACACAGCTCCGGCAGCGCTCAAGAAGCCGCTTGGCGATGTGTCTTTCGAGAATGTGAGCTTCGGCTATAAAGCGGACCAGCTTCTGATCGAGGATATGAATGTGGACGTGAAGCACGGGCAAACGGTCGCCATCGTCGGACCGACCGGCGCCGGGAAAACCACACTCATTAATCTGTTGATGCGGTTTTACGAGCTGAATCAGGGCAAGATTACGATAGACGGCACGGATATTACGGCTCTTCGGCGCGGTGAACTCCGCAGCCTGTTCGGGATGGTGCTGCAGGATACATGGCTCTTTAACGGTACGATCCGGGAGAATATCGGATATGGACGCGAAGGCGCCACGGAACAAGAGATCATCCTTGCAGCGGAAGCGGCTCACGCGGATCATTTCATTCGGACACTGCCGGACGGCTACGATACCGTATTAAACGAGGAGGCCTCCAACATATCGCAGGGGCAGAAGCAGCTTCTTACGATTGCGCGTGCCATTCTGGCTAATCCATCGATTCTGATCCTCGACGAGGCAACCAGCAGCGTGGATACCCGAACGGAGCTCTATATCCAGAAAGCGATGAATGAGCTGATGAAGGACCGCACCAGCTTTGTCATAGCGCATCGACTGTCCACGATCCGGGATGCGGACCTGATTCTGGTCATGAACAAGGGCAGCATTATCGAGCAGGGAACCCATGAAGAGCTGCTGTCTCAAGGCGGCTTCTATGCGGACCTGTATAACAGTCAATTCAGCGACCAGCATGAGGCTGGATAGCGAGGCAAGGAATGTTATAACAAGAAGACCCATTCGAATGAAGCGGGTCTTCTTTTTTTGACTAAAGGCCGCCTCCATCAAGCTGATAACGGATCGGCCCATGAAGGCCGACACGGACGGGGAAATAGATATGAACGCCTGCGGCCGTATCCGTCAAGCCGCGCCGCTTAAGGCTTTTGACAGGCTCGGAGTAAGCCGGCAGGCATATTTGTTATTGCATTTTCATATGGTTCTTTTATAATGATGTTTATGTTTATATCTTTAAAGGGAGCCATGATCATTATTGAATAAGTCCGAACTGAACCGAATTACGCAAGAGCTTCTACGTCGGTCGGGCAGCAGTGTCACCGTGGAGATGGAGGCGTATTTTCCAGGGGGCCGGTTAATCGGCGGAAAATATGTGATGCATTCGCACAGCGTGACCATGTATACCGAAGTCATACGCCAGCAGTGTTTGCAGCTGTTTGGCACGCTTGAGCCGTTTCATGCCTATTTTGCGGTGGTATTCGCACATGAGCTGGGCCATTCAATGGACATGACCCTGACAGAGCTGTGCGACCGGATGGATCGAACGGTGGATGAATGGGATCAGAGGCAGCTCGCGCTTCAAATCGAGGAAAATGCTTGGAATAACGCCATGCCTTGGATCCAGGATATCGATCCCGATTTCATACAGGTCATCGTGGATCAGTCGCTTGCGGCATACCGCGAGGAGCTGGCGCCGGAAATCGCTTAGGCCTGCAAAGGTAATCCAGATCCAGGTCATAACATAACAAAGGCACCCGTCAGGGTGCCTTTTTGCAATTGTAAGAAACTATAAACATCCGTGATTTACTACCTTGGAGGCATGTTGAAGGGTCTCTAATATCGTATGTTATACAAAATAAAACCAAAGATGGCAGCCACCACAATGAAGGCACCTGCAGCGGCAAGGGTCATTAAAAAATCACTAAGCAGGCTTTGCTGCCGGATACCGCGCAGCTTCTCCTGCGCTTTTTTCTCCGAGACGTCCTCTTCAATTCGATCCAAATACTCAGGGCCTAGAACCATTGGCTGTCCCTCCTGTAAACGATGTGTAAGCTTATACCAGAAATATGTTATTTTTGGTTGGATTTAGGTTGTTTCTGGTGTGTTGCCCCATGTTATAAAAAAGAAGTGAAGCTCGGATGGGCTTCACTTCTTTTTTAGGTAAGGCGCCATTGAGGGATCGCGCTTCAGCTCAACTCTCCGGGTCCAGCTGCTTCAACGGCTCAATGGCCGGCCCTTCAAGCACCTCGCCGTTATAGCGATAGCGTGATCCGTGACATGGGCAATCCCATGAGCGTTCGCCCTCGTTCCATTCCACCTCGCAGCCGAGATGGGTACAGGTCGTATCCACGAGATGGAGATTCCCCTGATCATCCTTGTAAGCCCCGGCGCGCTGACCGTTATGGCGGACGACTGCGCCTTCGCCGGCCTTTAGCTCGGTTATATCGGCGTGGGATAATTCCACCTTGCCGGCCACAAAATCCTTCGCAACCAAGGCATTCTGGACGACGAATGTTTTGATGCTCGGATCCGCTTTGAAGCGGGACGGGCTGTACACCTCGGAGTAACGGTTCTCTTTCTCCAGAATTTGATCGCTAATGATCTTTGCGGCTAGCGTACCAGTCGTCATTCCCCATTTCCGGAAGCCTGTCGCAACAAAGATCCGGTCTTGATTGGACGTGATCGGCCCGATATAAGGCATATTGTCCAGTGTGATCAGGTCCTGAGTCGACCAGCGATACGGAATGGCAGAAGCGCCCAGCAGCTTTCCTGCAAAAAGCTCCAGATTTTCGTAATGCTGATGGGTACAGATACTGCGGCCCGTCGGGTGATTCTCACCTCCGACGATAACCAGCTCCTCACCGTCATAAGAAGCTGACCGCAAGGAACGCGTTGGCTGGTCTACGCTTAGATACATCCCTCCCGGATAGGCGGTTTCGGGTTTGACAGCAATGGCGTAGGAGCGTTCCACATGCAGCCGCGTGAAGAACAATCCTTTCTCGTCAACGAACGGAAAATGAGATGCCGACACTGCGTGATTGCAAGTGATCCGATGTCCGCCCCGTTTGGTTAGCAGCGTAATCGGTCCATCGGTTTCGGCCTTTTCATCCATGGTCGTGTTCTCATAGATCCGCCCCCCGAGTTTCAGAAATTGTTCGGTCAAATGTTTAAGATATTGCAGAGGATGGAATTGATACTGACCAGGCATCTTAATGGCTCCCCGAATCCGCATAGGCAGAGGAAGACTGTCCTGCCATTCTCCCGGAATGCCGAGCTTCTCATAAGCTTTGATTTCATCCTCGAGCTTTGTGAGATACTTGTCCTCCTGTTGTGCGTAGATATAGGCATCCTCCAGCTTCAGCCCGAATTTCCCTTCGTCTCCGCCAATAATATCTCGAATGAATTCGATCGCTTCGCGATTTCCTTCGTAGTAGTGCCTTGTCTTCTCCTCTCCAAAATGATTCAAAAATTCATGATAGATCAGCCCATGCTGTGCCGTTACCTTCGCGGTTGTAAAACCTGTTGTTCCGTTCAGAATGCGGCCTGCATCGACGACGACCACATCTTTACCTGCCTTCGCCAGCAGATAGGCTGTGGTGATTCCGGTTATGCCGGCTCCGACGATGGCCACATCCGCTTCAATATCCTCGGCCAAGCGTGGGAAGTCGGGCAGTTCGGTAGTCGCTCTCCACAGCGACACCGGGTATTGCGGTAGCCCTTGGTACGATGAATTGGATGGGTTCATTCACGATTCCTCCTCAGTTTCTAGGGGTCTTGCCCTTAAACTCAGACTCTGTCTTCATTATTACCACATGGGAATGATTAGAAACGAGCTGATTTCGATTCGCTGCTTTCTTACGTTTTCTGGATGATTGTAAATAATTTGGGACATTTGTGCAGAACCTAAGGAAACAGCGTGAGATTCGGAATTTAGTGAAATGAGGGGTGGTAACATGACCAGCGGACCATATTTAAAGGCGGAGGATGCCAAGAAGTGTCTGCAAGAACATCTCCGTAATGTCGGGGACATCGAGCAGCGCGAGCTGAAGAATGAAGGTGAGCACGCGTTATTGATTTATCTTAAGAGCATGTGCGATCCCATCATGATTAACGAAAATTTGATAAACCGTTTTTATGAGCTGAAATCTTTGGATCTATATGACCAATTCCTCCGGTCCTTTCCCTCAAGCGTGGAACCGAAAGATGAACAGGAATTGCTCCGTAATATACTAAGGGGCTGCGTTGCCATATTTCTCCGGGACAGCGTGCTTCTGTTTGACGCCGTATTGGTTAATGCAGGCGCCATTCAGCCTGCCAGTACGGAGAACGTCATTCAGGGTCCCGATGATTCGTTTACGGAAAATATCGAGGTGAACCTGAACCTGATTCGTCACCGTTACCAAACCGCCAATTTAAAGACGGAATTCATGACCGTTGGTAAAATATCACAGACCCGAATCATCATTATGTACGATGCCTGCAAAGTGGAGGAAGTGGTATTACAGGAGCTTAAAAAGCGATTGTCCGAGCTCAAAGCAGATATTGTGCAATCGGCCTCCGAAATTGAGAGGCACACGATGCACCCTAAGTTTCGTTTGTATCCAACACTCATGCTAACCGAACGCCCTGACCGGGCCGTATTGAATATATCTCAAGGAAAGATTGCGGTGTTGATGGATTCAACGGGGTATGCGCTTCTGCTGCCGGCCATATTCAATGATTTCTTCACGGCGATGGATGACAAAATACAGCTTCCTCCAATCGGCTGGTTTCTCAAGGGAATACGGTATATCGCCTTGTTTATCACCGTGCTGATGCCAAGTCTTTATGTGGCCTTCACCTCCTACAATCCGGAAATATTGAGGATGCAGGTTACGCTGCTTATTGCGGGAAGCCGGGCTACGGTGCCGTATCCGTCCTTCTTCGAAGTGATTTTCATGCTGCTCGCGATGGAATTTCTGACGGAGGCGAGTGTTCGGCTGCCCAAAGCGATTGGTCAGACCGCTACCACGGTAGGGGGTCTCATTCTGGGAACCGCTGCTACGGAGGCGGGATTGGTTAGTAACATCATGATCATTCTGGTTTCCGCGGTTGCAATAACAAACTTCGTGATCCCGATAACGATGATGAGCTCAGGCATCCGTGTCACGAAGTATTTGTTCATTATACTGGCCACCTTCTTCGGCTTGGTCGGCATCGTTTTAGGCATGGTGGCCATGATCATGTATCTTACGAGCCTCAGGTCCTTCGGCAAACCATACTTGAAGATGTTTGCTGTGGACTGGAATAAGAAAGGAGATCAGCGAAGTGGTTAGAAATAAATATTTTTATTACCTCTTCCTGCTCAATGCAACCATCAACCTGATTAATTATGTCCCTCGCATCTTGATTACGGATCGCTTTGACGGTGCGCTGATGTCGATTCTCGTGTCCATTCCAATTGGCGCCTTCCTGTTGTTTACTTTCGTGAAACTGATTCAGAAATTTCCGGGACAAGGGCTGCCGGAGATTTTCCACTCGGTTATGTCCAAGTGGATATCCGGCATCCTGCTTTTTTTATACGGACTCGCGTGGTTTTTCTCCAGCGTGATCACCTTGGTCAGTTTTGTTGATATTACCTCCCGCTACATTAGTCCGGATGTATCTCCCTATATTGTTCTGATGGGATTTCTGGTGGTGGTTGGACTTAGTGCCAGGCTGGATTCCGAGTCGATTCTCTATGCCCTGGAGATGATTCTGTACATCTGTGTGCCTATTATCGCCTATATGTCATGGCGTATCTTCAGCAATCCTTATTTCAGCTGGGATGCCGTAAGGCAAATCATTACCTATGCGTGGAATATGCCCAATTATGAAACGGTGGCGGCGGCAACTTTTATTTTTACGGGCTACGTGAACATGGTGGTATTCAATCGGATATTTCACCGATTCAGAGTGCGTCATGTATGGGCTATTGTAGTATTCAGTTTGCTTACCCTTCTGGTTTCGATCTTTGCACCCATCGGCATATTGGGCGCTGCAGGCGCCGGTGGACACGTGTACCCTGCCTTCTCGACGGTAGACTCGCTACGGATTCGTTATTTCATCATTGAACGGATGATTTATGTCTTCTACGTGGTGTATATGTGCCTCTCCCTCGTGAATTCCATCATTCACTGGCATGTGGGTAAGGAACTGATTCTGGGAAGCTTCGGATTAAAGGTCGATAAGGGCGAAGCGATGACGAAAAGGAGGAAAATCGAATGGTGGGTGATTCTCCTCTTTTCCCTGATTACCTTCGGCACGTCGTTTATCGTGAATCAATACATACTAAATGATATGGCGATTGTCTTTCTGGATGTCCGGTTCGCAGGGGAGTTCCTGCTCATTGCCCTGTTATTCTATGCGGTATGGAGGAAAAGGAGGAAGAAGGCATGAAGGACCTGAAACGATGGCTGGTCTGGCTCATGTGCTGCTCTTTTTTGTTACTGTCGGGATGTGATTTTAGGGATATCGATCTCAGACTTTTTGTCGTGTCTATCGGTATTGATGTCTCGAAGGAGAACCCCGACATGAACCGATTCAGCTTCAAAATCGCGATTCCTTCGGGAGACCCGAAGACCGGGGATAAGAAGTCAATCCTTATTACGCAGGAAGCGACAAGCATAGCCGAAGCGATCAGGGAGGTCAAATCCAAAGTGGATAAGGAGCTTGACTTTGGACATTGCAAGGGGGTCATGTACGGCGAAGCATATGCCCGGGAAAATATCAGTAAAATTCAAGACTGGACTGTTCGGAGGCGAGACATGCAGCTGCTGATGTATCCGGCGGTTGCCATCCCTACGGCAGAAGCTATATTAAAGGCTGATCCCCCAACGGAGCGGATCGCCGGAAACGCGATATTTCTGGCGCTCAGTGAAGAGGGGACAGAATCCCCTTTCATTACCAAGACATACTCCTTCGATCTGACCCGCCGAATGATGGAGGAAGGGGAAGATCCGGTTATGCCCGTCGTGGAAACGAGCGGCGACCAAGTTCTGAATATCAACAAGGTAGCTTTGATGGATAAGAACAAGGTGAAGGTGATTCTGAATCAGGAGGAAACCAGGCTGTATAACCTGCTTGATCTTCGGAACTTAAGCACCAATTTCGGGACGAAGGTTGAGGGCCAATTGCTTGAAGTGAATACGGACAGGACCCGGGCTAGATATAAGATCATAACGGATAAATCTGGGGAAGAAACCATTGACTACAAGATTCGGATCACGGCGATTTTGGAGGAGAAGGAGGATCCCGAACAACTGGATCCGAAGGCTCTGCGTAAGATCGAAGAGCAATTTAGCAAGGAAATTTCCCAATCGGTAAAAAACCTGCTGGAGAAGATTCAAAAAACAGGCCTGGACCCGCTGGGTTTCGGCCTCCGATATGGAGGTACGCACTGGAACAATCAGACGGAGATGGAGGAATGGCGTGCCATTTACCCCCATATCAAGTTTAATGTATCGGTCAGGTTAAGGATAAAGTCGACCGGGTATAAACGTTAGACAAGGCATATCTGTCTATCGTACAGGAAGATGTTACAATATAGAAAGCATCTATCTTGTATGAAGGAGGTTTCACATATGGAATTTAGAAGATTGGGCGGAAGCGGACTGAAGGTTAGCGATATCAGTCTCGGGAGCTGGCTGACGTACGGGGGATATGTGGAACGGGAGAATGCCGTGAAGTCGATTCAAACCGCATATGGACTCGGCGTTAATTTTTTTGATACGGCGAATGTGTATGCCCAGGGGGCGGCTGAGGTGGTCGTCGGGGAAACCTTGAGAGCTTTCCCACGGGAATCCTATGTCCTGGCCACGAAGGTATTCGGCAAGATGGGGGACGGACCCAATGATCAGGGACTTTCCCGCAAACATATCAGAGAGCAGTGCGATGCGAGTCTGAAGCGGCTGGGTACCGATTACGTCGACATCTATTACTGCCATCGATATCATGAAGAAACACCGCTAGAGGAAACGCTGAGGGCGCTGGATGACCTTGTCCGGCAAGGTAAGGTGCTCTACATCGGAGTCAGCATGTGGACTGCGGCCCAGATGGAAGCGGCTTTGGCCGTTGCGGACCGGTACTTGCTGGACCGCATCGTGGTGAATCAGCCTCTGTACAATATGTTCGAGCGCAAGATCGAGGAGGAGATCATTCCTTTAGGCGAGAAGAAGGGCATTGGACAAGTGGTCTATTCTCCTCTAGCTCAAGGGCTTCTGACTGGCAAGTATGCCTCCAAGCAAGCCGTGCCGGAGAACAGCCGCGCATCGAAGATTGGAGCCGACCGGCTCAAAATGAGTGAAGACCGCATTCAGAAGGTGCAGGCTCTGGGTCTCGTTGCAAGCGAGCTGGGTATGACCGTCGGCCAATTGGCCTTAGCCTGGATTCTGCGTCAGAACAACGTAGCCAGTGCGCTGGTGGGTGCCAGCCGTCCGGAGCAGGTGGAAGAGAATGTGAAGGCCTCCGGCATGAAGTTGTCTCCGGATACGCTGACTGCCATTGAAGAAATACTGAAGGCGGATCCGAATTAAGAAAGGATCAGGTCATTGATTTCTGGAGCGGAGCATACGCGGTTGCGCCCGCTGTCCTTGGCGCGGTACAGCTCGCGGTCCGCTTGCTGAAGCAGCACCTTGGCATTTTTCGACCGAATCGTATCGGGGTGTACAGCAACTCCAATCGACACGGTGATCTGAATCTTGGTTCCGTCTTCCAGGACAAAGATATGGTCCGCTACGGCGGCCCGGATTCGTTCCGCAATAGCGGCCGTCTCGTCGATGGTCGCTTCCGGGACCAGCACCGAGAATTCTTCCCCGCCGTTGCGGGAAACTTCGTCAAAAGAACGGGAATGCTCCCTCAGCACTTTGCTGAGCTGCTGCAAAACGGCATCTCCGGCCGAATGGCCGTAGGTGTCGTTTATTTTTTTGAAATGATCAATGTCCACGACAAGAACACCCAACCGTTCGCTGAAATGCTGGGCTTCGAGAAAACGTTCTGATAACAGCTGCTCGAACTGGCGCAAATTATGAAGACTGGTCAAGTAATCCGTCTCCGCATTTTTCTTCATCTGCAGAAATAGTTGATTGGACGTGTTAATATACTCGGTCAGCATGTAGATGACCACCGTGGCGAGCATCGATATGATGAGGTGCTGCGTGAAGACGGTATACACCTTGTGGTGGTCCGGGATATTCATCCACATAATACATAGGAGCACCAGCATGCTTGATACACTCATGAGCAGCATTTTGCCTAAACGTTCCCAATGGAGACGAGAAAGCATCCCGCAGATGATGCCGATCAGCAGCATGCCGGCTCCTGCAACGGCAGAGGAAGCGGACATGCCGAACAGAAGCAGCCGCCCGAGTGCAATCAGCACGCCGGCAATCAGAGACGGAAGCCAGCCCAAGTAGCTGGCAATCACGACAATGGCCAGATGCCGCAAATCCGCGAAAAACCGGGGGTCAATCGGGAACGAATAGTACATCAGGATGATCCCATAAATGCCAAAGAGCAGTCCTGCGTTGATCTTAACGTTGATAGACGGCGTCACAACGCCGGCCACATATTTTTTGGACAGCAGTCCGGATAGGTAAAGGAAAGTCACAAATATACAAAAGTTGGTGAACAGTATATTAGTCATGGGGGATCATTCCTTTCATGTACCCTGCGCAAGACGGCAAGGCGATGAAGACATTCACCCCTTATTTTATCGGAAAATGGAATTGTATGTCGAATATTAAATGTTTTATTTTGTTAATTTTGGAGGAGCCTCTAAAGGCAGCAGAACTTCAAACATCGTCCGTTCCGTATTACTGGTTACCTGAATCGTGCCGTTATGGGCATCCACGATGGTTTTTACGATGGCCAGGCCAAGCCCGGAGCCGCCGGTTTGATCAGTGCGCGATTCGTCCGCTCGGTAAAACCGCTCGAACAGATGGGGGATTGCATATGGAGGGATCGGGGGACCGTAATTGATTACCTGTACAATGGCAAACTTCGCATCACTTGATACCTTCAAGTCCACCACCCCGGCCTCTCGCCCGTGCCGTACCGCATTGGACAGCAGATTCTCGAAGGTACGCATCAGCTTATCCCCGTCCGAGGAGATTATGATTTTCTCCGTTTCAGGCGTGAAGATGACTTGTACTCCTTCCTGCTGCCCGGTTAGCGAAAAGTCCACGGCCAATTGTGCGAGCAGCTCCACCAAATTAATGTCAACCCGGTTTATCGGGGAGTACCCCATCCGGGTGTATTCAAACAAATCGTTCACGAGTCCGCCCAGGCGCAGCGACTTATCGTACGCGATATCGGTATAATACCGGAGTTCGACCTCATCCTTGTAATGGTCTTCATTGACCAGCCGCAAGTACCCGATGATGGAGGTGAGAGGGGTACGCAGATCATGCGATACGTTGCTGATCAGCTCATTCTTGGACTGGACCGCCATGCGCTCCTCTGCCAGTGATAGCTTCAGCTGCTTGGCCATTTGATTGATTTGCGTTGCCATCTGGCCCAGTTCGTCATTCGAGCTAACGATAATCTCTTGATCCAATTCGCCCTTTGCCAAACGCTTGGTTCCCTCCATTAAGTGATTGATTTGACGAATGGTGCCCTGGCTCAGGAGCAATACCATGAAGATAAACAGCACGATGCCGATGATCGTCGGGATGATGGGAAAACCGAAGAAATCCTCCAGAATACGATCAACACTGAATAGGGTGTTTACCCAGGGCTCCTTCCAGTATTCCCGGCCGATCAATCGGATGATCTGCTGCGCGAAGAACAATATGGACAGGGTCAGGGCACCAGCGACAAAAAACAGCGTGATGATCTTCCATTGCAGCTTACGCATGGATTTTGTACCCGACGCCCCATACCGTTTGAATGAGCTTATAACCCAGCTCCTTCTCGAGCTTGTCCCGCAGGTTGCTGATGTGCACCATAACCGTATTATTGGAGACGTAATATTTCTCCTTCCAGACCTGCTGGAAGATATCCTCGGCGCTAAAGATTCTCCCCGGTTGGCGGGCAAGCAAATACAGAATCTCGAATTCTCTAGCCGTCAGAGAGATCGCTTTGCCATTGGCCGTTACTTCATGCGTTGTCCGGTTAATGTCGAGCCCGTCGATCTGGATCCGGTCGCTGTCCTCCCGAAGCAGTTCGGCATTGTACAGAGTGGAGCGCCGCAGCAGTGTTTTGACGCGAGTCGTCAGCTCCAGCGGATTGAACGGTTTGATCATATAGTCATCCGCGCCGGTCATCAGCCCCAGTATTTTATCCATGTCTTCACTCTTGGCGCTCAGCATCAGGATGGGTATGGACGAGGTTTCCCGGATTTTGCGGCAGGTGTCAATCCCGTTCAGCTTTGGCATCATGACATCGAGAATCACGAGATCCACCGTACCACCGTGCGTGGCCATCGCCAGCAGTGCTTCCTCCCCGTCATGGGCTTGGATTACGCGGTAACCCTCATTCTCCAGATAAATGGAGATTAGCCCGGATATTTCTTTATCGTCATCTACGATTAATACGCTTCTCATTGTGATATCCTCCAGTAAATCATCCATTGGAAACGATGATTCCATACGAACAGTGTACCCTAAATCAACCGCATAAAGTGCAGCTTTGTCTTCAAAAATAGCGAGTTTTTCGTACAATAATCATTTAAAAAGGCCGGCGACGAGATTCGATAAAATGCCTTGACGATCGAATCCGTAATCCATCAGCTTCCGGGTTTCCTTAAACCGCTGATCGGCATCCCCGGTTCCCATCACGACGGATATCAGTCGGTTCCCACCACGCGACGCCGTTCCAGTAAAGCAATACCCGGCAGAGCGGGTATACCCGGTCTTAAATCCGTCATTACCCTCGTAAGAATGTGGCTCGCCAGGGAGCATGAGATTGGTGGTATGCAGGGAAAGCTTCTTCTGCGGTACAGGCAAATCGCGCTGACTCGTTACCTCGAGCAGATCGGGATGTTTGTTCACCAGCCATCTGGCCAGCATGGCCGAATCCCTGGCCGTCATGACGGTATCCCCTTCGGAGGCGGCTTCGGTAAAAGGAGCCAGGTCGGCGGCAGGCAAACCAGATGCATTGGCGAATACGGTCCGGTCAGAAAGGCCGATTTCCTTCGCCCGGGCATTCATGGTATCCACGAACCGGGCTTCCGACCCGCTGAGATGCTCTGCAATAGCTACAGCCGCATCATTGGCCGAATGAATAATGAGCGCTTCGAACAGCTGCCTCAGCGTGTAGTGTTCGCCTTCACGCATGCCGATGGCCGAACCGGGCACCTCTGCGGCATATCGGCTAATCGGCACGTTCTCGTCCCAAGCATGCTGCCCGGAACGAACGGCATCCAGCACCAGCAGCTCCGTCATCATTTTGGACATGCTTGCGGGAGGAAGGGGGAGATCGGCATGCATCGCATAGAGCACGCGGCCGGTATCTGCATGAATCAGGATGGCCGAGCTCGCTTTAATGGGAGGCGGAATAAATATCTTCGCGATGAACACGACCAACAGAATGACGAGAAACAGCAGAAGGAGCAGACCTAAACGTGTTCTTCCCTTGCGGCGCTTTATTCGTTTGTTTCGAATCGTGCCGGTTTGCTGCCGGGATCGTTCAGGGGATGACGGTACTTGACGGGGATGCTGGGATATGGATTCCATGGCGGTCGATCGCCTCCTTTGGCGGGCTATACGTTTCATCGTTTATGTATGTTCTAATTCTAACCATACAAGCTAAAGGAATTTTTAATTGATTCTAAAGAAATCTTAAAGATTACCAGCGGCAATTTCGGCAAGGGATGTTGACCTTGAGGAGAATAGGATTTATACTTGATCTAAAAATAAATTAAAAGGGTGAATACCTTGAAATCTTTAAATCTGACGACACAACGCCAAGCGGTGTACGATGTCCTTCGGGAATCGCATGATCATCCGACTGCTGCGGATATCATGAACCGGCTGGTGGAGAAAGGATATAATTTGGCGTACGGGACGGTTTATAATTCCCTGCGTTATTTGACGGATAAGCAGCTGATTCGAGAATTGAAGCTGGGCGAGAGCGCGAGCCGGTACGACGCCCGTACTGACGAGCATCAACATATTATTTGTGAAGTTTGCGGTAAAGTGGACGAGGTCATGACGGAGGTGCCAGAGGATTGGGCTGCTACGGTAGCCAGTGAAACCAATTACGTCATCCATCATGCTCACGTCGTATTCGGGGGGGTGTGTCCAGAATGTCAAACCAAACGGAAGAAATGACGGAACTGGGAACGGTCTATTCGTTTCCTGATTTCCAGACCGGCAACCTGTATGTACGTCCGACGACGCCGATGGCGATAGGGGATGCTTGTCCCACAACCCTGCGGGCTGCGTTATTAAGCCGTTCTCCCGGACGGGTGAATGAAATGTTCATTACCTTGACCGAGAACTGCTTTGAGGTGATGATGTTCCGCAAATGGGAACCGCGTCTTCAGTCGGCACTCAATACAGGATTGATTATTGCCGATATGACGGGCTGCCGGAATATGGCGGCGTTCAACAAGGAGAAGGAGCTCCTGCTGCCCGAGCATTCCTCTATTCCGATTCTGTACCTTGTAGGGGAAGAATTAATGAGCAATGCGGGCTCAAGCCTGTTGAACGAAGAGCTCATGGTATGGCCTGCCCGCTCCAAAGAGACGATGATGTATCAGGTGCAGCGAACCATCCGATTGTTCTCACCGGCTGCCGGATTGTCAGGTGGAGAAGAGGTCATGCGAGGCCTCGTGTATAAAGACTTATCCATTGATCGGGATAAAATGACGATCCACCGGGGCAGCACTCCGATCCATTTGACCAAGACAGAGTATCATTTGCTGATGCTCCTGCTGGACAGCGAAGGAGCCGTATGCACGCGTGAGGACCTGATGTGCAAAATTTGGGATACGGATTTTATGGGCGGCAGCAATGTGGTCGATGTCCATATCAAAAGCTTGCGTAAAAAGCTGAGCGACAACGCGGGAGCCCCGCGCTATATTGCAACGGTTAGAGGAGTGGGATACCGCCTGGCGGACTAATCCCCCTCTCTTTTTTTTGTTCATTCACCGCACTCTAGAAGGGTTCATCCGAACTTCATATTACGATCATAAAAGGGTCATATAACACTCATCCGACAATCATGATCCAATGGATTCTCCAATGATACAATCAATTCATAAATTTAGATTCAGTCTAAAATCAATTATAGAAATGATGGAGGGTTCATATATGGATAGAATGACAACCAATCAAGGGGCTCCGGTCGGAGATAACCAAAACTCCAAAACGGCGGGACGCCGCGGACCAACGCTGCTTGAGGATTACCATCTGATCGAAAAAATCGCCCACTTCGACCGTGAACGGATTCCGGAGCGCGTCGTTCATGCGCGTGGGGCAGGTGCACACGGCACATTTGTTGTGGAGAATGACATGAAGCCATATACGAAAGCGGCATTCCTGCAGGAAATCGGTCAAGAAACTCCTGTGTTCGTTCGCTTCTCCACGGTTATTCATGGAACGGGGTCACCCGAAACAGCACGCGACCCGCGCGGATTTGCCGTGAAGTTCTATACCGAGGAAGGCAATTATGACATTGTAGGGAACCATATCCCTGTCTTCTTTATTCGGGACGCGATCAAATTCCCCGATATGGTGCACTCCTTGAAACCTTCGCCGGAGACCAACATCCAGGAGCCCGGCCGGTACTGGGACTTCATGACGCTGTCCCCGGAATCCACGCATATGATGACCTGGGTGTTCTCCGATCACGGCACACCGGCGAACTATCGCGAGTTGGATGGCTTCAGCGTTCACGCCTTCAAGTGGGTGAATAGCGAAGGCAAAGTGACCTACATTAAATATAAGTGGGAGTCCGCACAAGGCGTGAATATGCTGAATGCAGATGAAGTGGTCGAAGTCCAGGGCAAGGACTTCAATCACGCCACCCGTGATCTTCATGAGCACATCTCAAACGGGAATTTCCCGAAATGGCGTCTGCAGGTGCAGTTGATGTCCCCGGAAGAAATGGATGAATTGTCCTTTGATCCGCTGGATCCTACAAAGACCTGGCCGGAGGATCGCTTCCCGTTCGTAACGGTCGGCACCATGACCTTGAATCGCAATCCGCAGAACTTCTTTGCCGAAGTGGAGCAGGTCGCTTTCTCCCCAAGTGCGTTGGTGCCTGGCATCGAGCCGTCGGAGGATAAATTGCTGCAAGGCCGGTTATTCTCTTACCCGGATACGCAGCGTCATCGACTGGGTGCGAATTATTTGCAAATTCCGATTAACTGCCCATATGCGCCTGTACGTAATCATCAACGCGATGGCTTGATGAATGTGAAACAAGATCCATCACCGGTCAACTATGAGCCGAACAGCTATACAACAGGACCTGTGGAAGATCCGTCTGTAAGTGAAAGCGAGGCACCGCTCATCGGGCGTGTCGTTCGCCAGCGTATCGAGAAAACGGATGATTTCACACAGGCCGGAGAGTTATACCGTTCGTTTACCGAGCAGGAGAAGGATCATCTGATCCGCAATCTGGTTGATGACCTGAGTCAGGTCAAATCCGATATTCAGCTTCGTGCCGTATGCAATTTCTACCGTGCGGACGCCGAGTATGGCGCAAGACTCGCTGCAGGGCTTGGTGTAGACCTGAGCGCATTCATACCTTCCAATCAGCCGAAGTAACGTAATCAGAACTTATAAGAGCCAGCCATCTTTGTTTTCGCTGTGCAGGATGGATGGCCTTTATATAAACGGTGATCTAGGATTGCCGACAAGAGGGGTACCCGTTTAACAGGGGTATCCCTCTTTTTTATGGAATTAATTACCTATACACACTGCATAATGAATGGTCCAAGAGATGCCGATAAGTTGAAGGGAGTATTTTTATAGAAGACAGGCGAGATTCACTGCAGTTTAGAAAGGAAAGAAACCCATGAAGAAAAAAAGTGCTAATCGTATTCGAAGAAATCTGATCCTCACATTTCTCCTCGTGCTCCTTGTGCCCAGTTGCGCAATCGGTTTTATCACCTACCGTGACGCCAAGGGAACGATCGAGGATGAAATTCTGCGCAGTGCATCGCTGAGCGTCGATATGGCGAATGAGATTATTAACCACACGCTGCAATCCAAGTTTGATGACCTGAATTATTTAAGCACCACGATGAAGTCCACGGAAATCGACAAGGAGCTTAAAGCGCAAGCAGGTTCAACTATTAATGCACTGAAGCAGTACTTGGGACTTCATCCGGAGACGGTGGACGTATTTATCGGTACGGCGCAGGCTGGAATTATCAAGGCATCGAGTGAAAAGCTGCCGCCGGGCTATGACCCTAGACAAACCGGTTGGTACCAGGAGGCAATGAATGCATCGGGCCAACCGATTATTACAGCCCCCTATGCTTCGAATGCAGGCTCACTGATTGTTGTAACGATCGCCCAGATGCTGCCTGACGGCAAAGGCGTCGTGGGCATTGATCTCAACCTCCGCAGCATCCAGAGTCTGGTCGAGGTACAGGTAGGTAAAGAAGGCTACACGATGGTGCTGGATCAAAACTACAAATATTTGTTTCACCCCGATTATGAAGCAGGGACGGACGCGTTGGCCGAGGAAACCTGGATCTCCAAGATGTATGAGCAGCCGACCGGTCATTTTCACTATGTTCATGACGGCATGGAGAAACAATTGAATTACATTACAAATGAACGAACCGGCTGGAAAATTGCCGGGACCATGTATGTTCAGGAAGTCGACGACGCGGTTAATGGCATCCGCCATACGATGATTGTGGTCATGACCGTGTCGCTGCTAACCGCCTTAGTTCTGGTGACTTGGAATGTAAGCTCAGTGATCAAGCCAATCCGGCGTATGCGCCAAGCGACCGAAGTCATAAGCGGGGGGGGATCTGACGCTTCGCATGAAAGGCTTCAAGCGAGATGAGATTGGCGAATTGGCCGATCACTTCCAGCAGATGGTGGACAGTCTCAGAGACATGGTTCACGGGGTCAAGGCTATGACGGAGAATGTTTCCGCATCTTCCGAGGAATTGTCCGCAAGCGCCCTGCAAAATACAAGCGCTGTCGAGCATGTCACCTCTTCCATTCAGGAGGTTGCCGCTGGCAGCGAACGCCAGTTGAACGCCGCGGAGGAGATTCTGAAGCGCATTCTTCAAGTATCCCGGCATGCGGATGAGATTGCGGAAGTGTTGGAGAAGGTTACAGACGCCATGAACCAGACGGAGGAATTGGCCCAGGAAGGGAACAAGACGGTGATTACCGCAGCAGCGACGATGCAGGATATCGATCATGCGATGAACGATCTGAATGGGGTTATTCATCAGCTGTCTGAGCGGACCGAGGAGATCGGCGGAATCGCTTCGGCCATTACCGACATTGCCAAGGAGACGAGCCTACTGTCGCTGAATGCCTCGATCGAAGCTGCGAGAGCCGGGGAGCAGGGCAAAGGATTTGCGGTTGTGGCCGCCGAAATCCGTAAGCTTGCCCAAAGGTCGGAAAGCTCAGCAGATTACATATCAGGGCTGATTGCAGGGATACTTGCGGAAGTGGAACGAACCAAGGGGGTGACGGAAGCCGCCAGGCAGAAGGTGTCGGACGGCGTTGACGCAGCGGATCTGACCGGACGTTCCTTCTCTCGTATCAAAAAGGCCGTGAATACGGTGTCCGGCCAGGTAAGAACCACTTCGAAAGCGGCTAAGGAATTGGCTCAAGATACAGCTTCCACGAAAAAGTCCGTTGAAGATATCCGCGGGGTGTCGGAGCAAACGTCCAGCCAGACTCAGACGATATCGGCTGCCTCTCAGGAACAGCTTGCTTCCATGGAAGAGGTGAGCGCGTCTGCTGTAGATTTAAGCCGGCTAGCGGAAGAACTGCAGGAGATGGTGAAACGCTTTAAGATTTAAGAGTTTCCGGGGCGTGAAGTATGCCTCGAATATTTCATGTTGAAGCAGCAAAGGAACTTATATTCCTTTGCTGCTTTTTGGTTTATGGCAGGAAAGGGGGGCTTTTTGAAGAATAAGACCAAAGTGACTTTATCTATAGGAGCAGGGCCTTTATACTGGAGTCAACTGCTAGAAGCGTAAGATTAACGGATCCACAAGCTAGAAATGATGAGAGTGGGGCATATAACATGGCACAGCATATGAAAGATCGGATCGTCGCTTTGGCTGGTCCGCGCAAGGCGGCAGACATGGCTAAGCTGGTGGAGAAGATGGGAGGAACCGCGCTGCTTCGTCCGGCCCAGGGAACCGTATTTTTGGATGATGAAGTATTGCGCCGTTCGATCGAAGCTTGGCTCAAAGCGCCTGCACCGTGGGCGATATTTACGACGGGAATCGGCCTGGAGGCCATTTATGATACGGCCGAACAGATGGGCCTTTTGGATACATTGAATGAAACGCTGCAGCGCACCTCGATTGCGGCAAGAGGGTACAAAACGGCAAATGCGCTGAAAAAACGCGGGTTGGCGCCGGTCGTCCGAGATGATGATGGCAGTACGTCGGGACTGATCCGGTCACTTGCGCCGCATGACTTGTCGGGCAAGCGGGTCATTCTACAGCTGCACGGCGAATCTGCCCCTAAGCTGGTGGAGTGGCTGGAGAGTCGCGGGTCGGTAGTAGAGCAGATCCTGCCGTATAAGCACATTCCGCCGCTGGAGGAGGATGTTTCGCAGCTCGTGAACGAAATTGTGGGCGGGAAGGTTGATGCGGTTGCTTTTACAAGCGCGCCCCAGTTCCGTTTTCTTGCGGATTATGCACGTGCCCACGGCAAGCTGGAGGCTGTGCTTGAGGCATTCCGCGGACCGGTTCTGGCCGCCGCTGTCGGTAAGGTTACGGCACAGGGGCTTCGCGAGGAAGGCATTGAACGCATGGTGGTTCCCGAGGAAGAGCGAATGGGCAGCATGATGGTGGCGCTTGGCCGCTACTTTGCTCAAAGCCAAGAATAATGTCATGATATAGCGTAATGAAGTTGGGGAGATTTCATTCCATGCCAGCTTCTTCATGCATGTTCATAAGGATCATGTGAAATATTGAGTAGTAAATAGGAGGATGACCGATGGATAAGAGAAAAGCATTGCTGCTTGGCAGCTACACCCACCCGAAGTTTCATCCGCTGCAAGGCATCGATAAACAAGTGACACACCTGCTGAACGACATGTTCACCGTGCAGTGCACGGAAAATCATAAAATGCTGCATGAAAGCAATCTCTACCCTTACGAGCTCTGCATCGCCTACAGCGACCTATGGGATGAGCGCGTCTCGCCCCGCCAGACCGCAGGCCTGTTGTCTTACGTAAGCGGAGGCGGCGGCTTGCTCGTGATTCATAACGGCGTTACGCTGGCCAATCGTTATGAGCTGGCGCAGCTGATCGGCGCCCGTTTTGACGGACACCCGCCCATGGAGAAGCTGTATTTCGTTCCTGGGGAGACCGATCACGATATTACGGAAGGCGTGGAGCCTTTTGTGCTCGATGAGGAGCCTTACCGTTTCATATTCAGTCCGTTTACGGAAAAAACCGTGCTGCTGCATTATGAATATGAAGGCAAGCAGTGGCCTGCCGCCTGGTGCCATACGTATGGCATCGGACGCGTGGTTTTCTTGATGCCGGGCCACCACGAGCCGTCCTTTCTCAAGCCTCAGCTGCGTTTGATGATTACGCAAGCGGCCAAGTGGGCTGCACGCGTTCCAGGTTAAGAAGCCATTTCGATAGGATCGGTAGGAGGGACGCGCTTGAGCGGGAAGATATTAATTGTTGAGGATGAAGCGAAAATATCCCGTTTGCTTGAAATCGAGCTGGAGAGTGAAGGATATCAGGTGACCAAGGCAGACAACGGGCTGGATGCGCTGGAGGCATACCGCAGTCAGGACGTGGATTTAATTCTGCTGGATGTCATGCTCCCCGGGATGAGCGGGATTGAGCTGCTGCGGCGCATCCGTGCCCATGACTCCCACACGGCCGTGCTGCTGCTGACAGCCAAGAGCTCCGTTGAGGATAAAGTATCGGGGCTTGATCTAGGAGCCAATGATTATATAACGAAGCCGTTTCAGATCGAAGAGCTGCTGGCGCGGATTCGTGCTGCGCTGCGGCTTCAGGGTAAGCAGGATCCGGAAGAGCAGGCGGCAGGAGAGTGGCTTACGGCAGCGGATTTGAAATTGAACGAAGGTACGCGGGAAGTCATTCGCGATGGCAGAAGGATCGATCTGACGCCGCGTGAATTTGACTTGCTCGTCTATTTACTGAAGAACAAACGGCAGGTGCTGAACCGCGAGCAGATTCTCGCTGCCGTATGGGGATACGATTATTACGGCGACACCAACGTCGTCGATGTATATATACGATATGTCCGCAAGAAGATCGATCATGACAGCGCATATGAGCTCATTCACACCGTCCGCGGCGTCGGCTACGTGCTCAAAGAGACCCCATGAAGCTGAGCAGTAAAATCCACCTCTATTCGTCGGTGCTGATGGCGGCCATTCTGATAGTCATGAACTTATCCGTGTACTATGTGTTCAGCAAAATGACGGTGGACAGCCAGCTGGAGCAAGCGGAAGCGGAGGACTCCAGAATTTCGCGGGAAATGGCCAAAGCCGCGGATACGATCCCGGCGAGCGATCTTCTACGAAGCTATGTCCCTCTGGACGGGAAGATTCAATTGCTCGGGCCGGATGAAGGCTATCCGTCCACTTCAGTGACTTCCTCCGGGGAGGATATGGATGATCTTAAGCTGCCGTACGATAAGCAGAAGCAGGTGAAGGTCGTCGAGTATGATAATATCCGATATACGATGGTTTCCCTCCCTATCATCTGGAGAGACGGGGTCGTGGTTAATATACAGGTGGCCCGCAGTCTTGCCGCTACGATGGAGACGCTCCAAGTGCTGCGCATCGTACTGGTTGCCGTAACCGCGATTGCCTTGATTCCGGTCATCCTTTCGACGCGGATATTGGGACGTTTGATCGTCCAGCCGATTACGGCTTTGATCCGTACGATGCGAGAGATCCGGCAAAGCGGACGGTTCCGGCGAATCGAGCTGAAGGAGAAATCCAAGGATGAATTGGTGGAGATGGGGGCTGCGTTCAACGACATGATAACGCTGCTGGAGAGCAATCATGCGAGGCAGGAGCAATTTGTGTCCAACGCTTCCCATGAGTTAAAGACCCCTCTTACCATCATCGAGAGCTACGCAAGTTTGTTAAAGCGGCGAGGTCTGGACCGGCCGGAGCTGTTCATGGAATCCGTTGAAGCGATCCATTCGGAAGCGATCCGGATGAAGGAGATGACGGAGCAGCTGCTTCTGCTTGCCCGCAATCAGGATCAATGGCAGGTCGAGATGGAGCAGGTGGATCTCGTGGCATTATCGGAGTCTTCCGCGCGTGCCTTTCGCGATGCCTATAACCGCACGGTGGAGGTTGAAGCCGATGGCGAGGTTCTCGGCTGGACGGACAGCCGCAGGCTCAAGCAGCTCTTGTTCATTCTACTGGATAATGCGCGCAAGTACAGTGACGAACATATTGTCATTCAGGTTGGCAGAAAGCCATCAGAGGTTTATATTCGGGTCATCGACCGCGGAATCGGCATTGCCAAGGAGGAGCTGGAGCACGTGTTCGACCGTTTCTACCGGGTGGACGAGGCTCGTACCCGCCGGGGCGGGGGGGCCGGTCTTGGTTTATCCTTGGCGAAGGATATCGCTGAGGCCATCTCGGCTTCGATTGAGCTGGATAGCCTGCCGGGTGTCGGTACAACCGCCACGATCCGGCTGCAAGAATCGGAATAAAAGGCTAAAACGTTCCTTTTTCTCATCGTATTCTAACCATGCTGCGCTATACTGACGGTAAAGACAGATTGTATCCGAGGTGATTCGATGCGTAAAAAAGTCAGTCTGCTGCTGGGTATCGTAATGCTGGTAGCGGTTATGATTATTGTGAATGCGGTATGGAGTCCTTTTAGCCGTTCTACTTCCGCTATGTCAATGGATGAAGTGGTGGAGGAGGTGCTCTCCCAATATCCTGGCGGCGAAATAACGAAGACCGCGCTGGACGGCGGGGTGTATCGATTAGAGCTTCAGTCGGCTATCGGAACGTATGAGATGACGGTGGATGCCCGTCAAGGCGATATCGTGTCCATAGAGCAGCGGGATAAGACCGCTGTGAAGCCAGATCCTGAACCGGGTGGGCCAAGGGAGCCGGATCAGCCAACGGAACCGGATCCAGACACTCCTCCTTCCGAGCCAACGGATAACGGTGGCAAGGGAGCAGGGGAGGGAGCTGCGGGCAGGGAAAGCGGAAACGGAAGCGGCACTTCGGAACCGCCTGCAACGATGATTACCAAAGAATATGCGATCAAGCTTTCTTTAGAGAAAGTACCGGGAACGGTGGAGGATGTGGAATATCGCGAGAGTAAGAGCAGCCGTTACTATCTGGTGGAGATTGAGAGAGCGGACGGGCGCGAAGCGACCATTCAAGTCCATGCCATTACCGGTAAGATCATGACGGTGACTTGGGATGATGAGGACGACGATGAATAAATGAGAGGTCTTGTCCGCGTTTTCTCATCGTTTTCTAATCTTTCTCTCCGAAAGCTCTCATGTTGAGACGGTATATTGGTTTTGTAGAGATCAACAGGAGAGAATCATGAGGAGGCGTAAGATGATGAAGAAGAAAATATGGTGGGCAGGCGCACTGTCCGTAGCTATCGCGGCGAGTGGAGTATACGGTTATAACGCTGTACAGGCGGCGGGATCAGGACAGACGCCTGCAGCGGGAACTCAGGCAGCAGCGAAGCAACAGCAGCAGCTGATCGGAATGGAAAAAGCGGAACAATTGGCACTGGCTGCTGCCAGCGGCAAAGTGGAGAGCATTGATATAGACCGGAAAAAGGGCAAGCTGGTGTACGATGTGGAGATCCAGCAGAATAACCGGGACGTGGATGTATGGATTGATGCCTATACCGGCAAATCCCTTGGTGTAAGAGTGGACCGGGATGACGATGATGATCGTGATAACCTTCCAGGCAATCTGATCGGTGCCGGCAAGGCATCCGCTATCGCAGTTAAACACGCTAAGGGCGGTACGGCTGTGGAAGTGGATCTGGACCAAGATGACGGCAGATGGGTGTATGACGTCGAAGTGAAGACAGCAAACGGATCATCCGACGTAGAAGTCCATGCGATCAGCGGTAAAGTGATCAAGGCAGAGTATGAGAAATACGACGACCATGATGACGACGATGATGACCATGATGACCATGATGACCACGATAACCATGATGACCATGATGATTGGGATCATGATGATCGCGACGATCATGACGGGGATGACGACTAAGCCATTCTTCTTCTGCATGAGATAACACCATAAAGCGAACATGCGGGATCATTTACTTTCCCGCATGTTCGCTTTTTTAATTGCATTTTACATAATAAGCATGGCTGGAGTGCAATTTCTTGTATCCGATTCCGGATTGCCCTCATATTTCATGTGAAATCAGGGGAAATTGATAAGGCAGCTTCCCTATACTTATGAAAGCAAGTCCAAGGATAGATGTTTTTACCCGCGTTAAAGGTTATAATGGAACCAGACAACGACCGGGAGGGATGTACCGTGAGTGATCTTTTTAAGAAAGCCATCTCGTTAGGATTGGGCCTTACCGTGGTCAGCAAGGAAAAAGTAGAGAAAATCGTGGATGATCTGGTCAAACGCGGGGAGCTTGCTCCTGCGGAGTCCAAAGCGCTTGTGAACCGTCTCGTCGAACGCGGCGAAGAGGAGCAGTCGCAGATCAAGAACTATATTTATGAACAGGTGCAGCGTGTATTGTCCGATCTGGATGTTCCCAAAGAGAGTGATGTCGCCAGCCTGGAACAGCGCATTGCTACTCTGGAGAAGAAGGTTGTAGAACTGGAAGGATCGCGGCAGGAATAGATGGCGGTCCGAATCCGACATGCCGGACGTTACCGGGAAATCGCCATGGCGCTCATGCGTCATGGCTTTGGCTATATGGTGGAGGAGATGGGACTGTTTCATGTTCTGTCGCTGCCTGTCCGCTGGAGTTCCAGGGAACAGCCGGAGACGATTACGCTCGGGGAACGCATTCGGCGAGTGCTTGAGGATCTTGGGCCTGCCTTTGTGAAGCTCGGACAGTTGGCGAGTACAAGATCGGACCTGCTGCCGGACCATATTATCCAGGAATTGGTGAAGCTGCAGGAGCGGGTGCCTCCATTTTCTTCTACGAGCGCAAGGGAGCTGATTGAGCAAGAGTGGGGTATGCCGATCGATGAAGTGTTGAGTGAGTTTGAAGACAAACCGCTGGCTGCCGCCTCGATTGGGCAGGTCCATGCGGGGAAGCTGAAATCCGGAGAGCATGTAGCGATCAAGGTTCAGCGGCCCGGGGTAGCCCGAATGATCGGCCGTGACTTGGAGATATTGCGGGATTTAATCTCGATTGCCGAACGCCACTGGGAATGGGTAAAGCAGTACCGCGTGGACCGGATCGTTGACGAATTTGCCAGAGCGATGATGGCCGAGCTGGATTACAGCCATGAAGCCCGAAACGCAGAGAAGATAGCCTCCCAGATGCCGGAGCATGAATATATCCGCATTCCGCGGATTTATTGGGAGTACACATCATCTAAAGTTCTGATGATGGAGTATGTCGATGGCCTCACCTTAAGCCGGAGGCAGGAGATCGTGGACAAGGGACATAATCTGAAGGCGATCGCTGAACATTTGATCGATGGCATGCTGCAGCAGATTTTTATTGAGGGATTTTTTCATGCCGACCCTCATCCGGGGAATTTACTTGTCCGAGAGGACGGCAAGCTGGTCTTTCTGGATTTTGGGCTGGTGGGTCACCTCAGCGAAGATATGAAGGACCATCTGTCCGGGCTCATTATTGCCTTGATGCGGCGGAATTCGGAAGGGATGATCCGGGCGATTTCCAGAATGGGACTGATCCCGGATGATTGCGACATGGATTCGCTCCGGTCAGATATGGATCGGCTGCGGGGAGAGTATTATGATGTGCCTTTCGCTCAAGTGCGTATCGGTAAGGCATTGACGGATCTGTTTGCCGTTGCTCAGCGGCACCGGATTATGCTGCCACCGGATATGACGCTGCTTGGCAAATCATTGCTGACGCTCGAAGGGGTCATCGAGATGCTGGACCCGAGTCTGAGCATTATCGATATGGCGGAGCCTTTTGGCCGAAAGCTGTTGAAGAAGAGGTATAATACCCGCCGGATCAGCAGGAAGGTGCTGGACGGGGTAAGCGGACTTGCCGAGAGTTTGCTTGATCTGCCCGGACAGGCCAGGCAGCTGTCGGCCCTGATCAGCAAGGGGAAACTGCGGGTGGAGATCAGTGTTCCCGAACTGCAAACCCTGATGCGCAAGCTGGATCAGATCAGTAACCGGCTCTCCTTCAGCATTGTGCTTCTGGCCTTCAGCATCATCATGGTAGGTCTGATTATCGGTTCATCGCTCAGTCGAGAGCCGATGATGCTGTGGAGTTTCCCCGTGATTGAAGTCGGATTCATTGTAGCCTTGCTCATGGTTGCATGGCTGCTATATGCCATTTTCAAATCCGGCAGGTTCTAGGTAGATTCGGCTCTTGCCCGTTTGCGCTGCTGTACCCAAGTCTGGACCCCGATGAGGATCCATTCTATGAGGTGAAAGAATAGGGCAATGAGAAGCGCTTGCAGCCAGCCGCCGACAGGAATGCCGGGCACAATCAGAGACGCTATGTACAGCAGAACCGTGTCGGTCACAACGGTAACCGCCTGTTTGATATAGATGGAGGTATCCTTGCGAAGCAGCAGCCTTAGCAGGGTGATAACCAAAGGATGAAGGATTCCTTCGAAGACCAGGAACCCAATCAGGATGGTGAGCGAGAAGCCGAGCCATACGCCTTGACCGTCGTAAGCCAGGATTTCACCTGATCCGGATGGATCCGATATGGGGAACCACCGGGCGTATAACATCGCAAAGAGTTCTAACGGTATAATAATAAAGGCCGACAACAGCGGGACAAGCCACAGCTTCTTCCGTAAGGGTACGATAGGCTCCCCGTCGCGTCTTGAAATATAATTCATCATCAGATTGATAAGGCCGAACAGAATCATCAGGATGAGTGCTGACAGTATGATCTGCATGGTATGCATATCGGGGACACCTCCTTTATCTGGTGTAAACTGGATATCTATATCATTGACATTACCAAAGTCAGGATCTTTTGTCAGTTGAAAAGAATTACAACGACAACGTTCGTTCTTCTTAGAACGAATTCGATCGACATTTTGTCGGACTTATATGTAAGTATGTTTGTTTGCTAAATCCAATCGATTTGACGCAACAGATGCTAAATAATTTAAATGAGGTGGAACGTTTGCCGAACTTTCAACAGCTGGGCATTGACGAACAAAGAGTACGGAAACTGAAAGAGCAGGGAATTGCGGTGCCGACTCCGGTACAGCAAGAGAGTATCCCGCTGCTGCTGCAAGGGAAGGACGTTATCGCCCGGGCAAAGACCGGCACAGGTAAAACGCTGGCTTTCATGCTGCCGATTCTGCAGCATATCGATCCGAAGCGGGCGTACCCGCAGGCGCTCATTATTGCGCCGACACGGGAATTGGCATTGCAGATTACGGAAGAAGCCAAGAAGCTGACGGCCGGCGAGCCGGACGGGATCAAAATTCTGGCGGTCTATGGCGGTCAGGACGTGGAGAAACAGCTGCGCAAGCTCGAAGGCGGCCGACATTTGATCATCGGAACACCGGGCCGGTTGCTGGACCATTTACGCCGGGGCACGCTTGAGCTGGGCGGCGTCAAACAGCTGGTATTGGACGAAGCCGACCAGATGCTGCACATGGGTTTTCTGGATGAGGTGGAAGCACTGATGCATGCACTTCCGTATCGGCGCCAGACGATGCTCTTCTCGGCGACGATGCCTGCCGGCGTGAAGCAGCTTGCCGGCAACTATATGAAAGACCCCGTCGATATCGTCATTAAGGGGGCTTCCCCGATTCCGCTGGAGCAGATCCAGCAGGTTGTGGTCGAGTGTACGGACCGTTCCAAGCAGGATGCCCTGCGTGCGATGATCGAGGAGCATAACCCATTTCTCGCGATTATCTTCTGCCGGACAAAGCGCAGAGCAACAACATTGAATGAAGCGCTGCTTGCCCATGGGTATCAATCGGACGAGCTGCACGGTGACCTGTCCCAGGCGAAGCGGGAAGCGGTAATGAAGCGGTTCCGGGAAGCCAAGCTGCAGCTGCTGGTGGCAACGGACGTTGCCGCGAGAGGGCTTGACGTAGAGGGCGTGACGCATGTCTTTAACTACGATATGCCTCATGATGTTGAAAGTTACATCCATCGTATCGGACGGACCGGACGGGCCGGTGGAAACGGAATGGCTATCACGTTTGCTGCCGGTAAGGATCTTAATGATCTACAGCGCATCGAGGAAGGAATTTCCCTGCGCTTGAAGCGAGTCCGCTATGATTCCAGTGCTGGAGGCCTTCGGGAAAGCACGGGCGGCTCAGGCAGAGATACAGGCAGACCGGGAAAAGCAAGAAACATCTCTTCGCTTGAAGCCGATCAGGAACGCGGCCAAGGCAGAAGCCGGGCGGATCGCGGTACGGGTTCCGGGCGGAGCCGCGGCAGCGAGCAGAGCAGAGGAAGGGCCGGATCGTCACGCAGAGATGAACGTGGGACCGGACGGGCAGGAAACCGGGACGGCCGTGCAGGCGAGAGTCGCGGACAATCTGCGGCTGGAGGCCGCAGCAGTGGTAGCCGTGACGGCGGGCGTGCAGGCGAGGAACGCGGACCATTGTCGGCTGCAGGTCGCAGCAGTGGCAGTCGTGACGGGGGACGTGCAGGCGAAGGCCGTGGATCACAGGCCGGAACACGCGGCGGCGGCAGCCGTGGACCGTCCAGAACCGAGGGTCGTGGAAATCAAGGCGGTCGCGGCGGACAGGGCGGTACCCGATCCTCTGAAGGACGCGCAGCAAGAGACCAGAGTGGTGGCCGGCGCGGTGGGCGCAGCCGCTAGGGGTTCCAGAAAAATTTCAGGAAGCATCTGTTTCAATCCGGAAGATCCCGTTTAAGTAGAGAGCGTTACCCAGTCAATGACAAGGAGGCGTTACCATGTCTGAACATAATCATGTAGTGAACAAGCAAGGTGAGCTGGATGTGAGTAAGGTCAGTGACGCAATGGACCGGATTGATGATGGGGAGAAGGAGAGAATCCTGGCCGATTTTGATGCCTTCCAATCCTATTTGAACAAGCGAATTCAGCTTGCCGAGAGCATTGGGTTGAAAGAAGAGCAGCTGGCGCAGGCAGCAGAAAAGGTGGCTGGTTATCTGGCTGCAAACGAGGAGCCCCGTAATTCCGAAGAGAAGCTTCTTCAGGAGTTATGGAAGGTCGGAACCCAAGCGGAGCAGCATCAGCTGGCTCATCTGCTTGTGAAGCTGGCTCAGAAACGAACGGCTCAATAAGGCAAAGCGTGAGATGGAAATCCTTCCCGGCTGACTTGCCGTGGAAGGATTTTTGGGTTCAAGAGTAGTAATTAACATACTTGTAAGGATGTAGGGAAGTAGGAATGTAGGGGTGGATATTAATTTCAATACATAATATGCATGCAAGCTAGACGTGCTGATTCGCCTCCGCCTTCGGTATCATATCGAGGTGCGGTGCAATGATGTGGTATCTAGGTGCGCAAGCGATATGGTATCTGGGGCAATGTTATGGTATCTAGGTGCAATGAAATGGTATCTGAGTCCAATGAAATGCTATCTGAGTCCAACGATATGGTATCTGATCCAACGATATGGTATCTAAGTTCAACGATATGGTATATGAGTGTAATGAAATGGTATCTAGGTGCAATCCAAATGGTACCTAGGTGTAACGTAATCGCTATGACGATGACCAGAACCCCACTGAACGCCGAGGCTAACGGACATCAGATACGTTATTTCCCTGTAATGAGGTCCATTTATCGTTATAGCGGACACCAGAGCCGTTATTTGGCCTGAAAACAGCCGAAATATCGTCTTTCCAGATGAATAACGGATCTCCTGTCCGTTCGATTCGCTTAAAACCCCATTTTTTGCGAAATAAGGTCTCCTGAGTCCGTTAGGTTAGACTTCGAGTGAACGCGGGACGCCGCTCCATCGCCCGGCAAGACTTGCAATTACAGCTCTTTTGTCGCACTGCCGGACGCACGCTCTATCGTTGGCCTAACATACTATTTGGTACATCCTGCGAACTGCTCCAATCTTGATCCCCAATGTCCTCGTTACATGTGAGCCATAGAAACAAATGAAAGAATAGTAGGAGGGAGTTGCCTGAATGTCTCTGGTGATTCATGAGCAGAGAAAGCCCAAGATGCAGCCTTTTTATTGGGTGATTACATTTGAAATGCACGTGCTGGGAATACTGCTTGGCCTAGCGCTGACACTGGGTCCCTTGATGCTGCTGTACCTCTGGGCCAATGTCTGGACCTGGATGAGTCTGGTTGCCATACCCGCCGGTATCTTCATGATGATTCGTCTGTCCAGAAGCCTGAAAGGGCATATCTGGAACAATACGCATCTGGACGAGTATTTGTTATACGAAGATTTTATTGAATATGAGAGATGGGACCCGGAAACGAAAGACTCCCTGAAGGGGAGCCTTAGAATCGGTGACATCAAGGAAATATACTATGGTCGATACATCTTTCAATTCAGTTATGCTTATAAGAAGAGCAAAATGACCGAATCCGTGCCTATGGCGGAGTTAATGCCGATTATGTATCTGGTCGCGGGAGAAGGGCAGACGGAACGGGCGGTGGCCATTCCTTTCACGGATCCGATGGAGGCCAACCGGTGGCTGGAGGTTATTGGCAGAAGGGACATTCCTTTATATCTGACTTCTATCATCATTCATGATCTTGGGGATGAATCGGTTGCGTCTTTGCTTCGCGAGGACGAGGATTTAGAGCGTGCTGAATTTGATGGCAATATGGAGCGGCAATTCCGGCCTTACCTGGACCGTCTGGTACAGGAAAATGAGGAGGAAGACCGGGAATTGACGGAAGAGGAGCTTAATCAGCTGGAATACGAGATGAAACTCCTCGAGTACGAAGAGGCGCTGCAAAAGCGAAGATCGGCTTTCCGTGGAACCGGTTTGCTGGCTTGGCTGATTTTTCCGGTTCAGTTCGCTATCGGTTATTGGCTGACGCGCCAGGCAGAGCTGGGTAACGCAGACCCGGAACAGCCGTTAGTTCCCATTTTACTTGTTGCAATCTCCGCGATCCTGTTCTTCTTCCTGGTGAAATGGATGCGCTGGCTCCAGATCATCATGTTCTCGTTGATTACCTTTATATCGTTTATGTTTTTGGATTTTTCCGAGATCGAAACGGATCCCTCGTACCAAATGTCCAGCATACTCCTTGCTATAGCGATGCTGTCACTGCCTGTGGTCGGTCTCTTCTATCTGGGTATCCGGCATGTGCGCAAAGGTCGGGATGCAAAGAATCTGCCGCCGATGCCGGGGGCGTATCAGCCTCTTCCTGAAAACGATAAGCCGGGGATCCAGCCCGGAGACCATCTGTCAACTTAATACGAAAACGAGAAAACGCACCCTTCACATTTGGGGGTGCGTTTCGTATCGGTATCTGTAGGTTTCCATAGGCTGGCTGGTAAAGGCGGTGTCGAGCTTCTTCTTCTCGCCGGGGGCGAGGGTCACGTTCTTGTACATCTCGGTGAAGACTTCATCATCGTTCTTATCGTACACGAAAAGGGTGATGTGACCATGAAAGGATTGGCTCTCATGGTAGTTCCCGGCATAGATCTCAATATCCGCATCATCCTCGTTTTTATAGGCGCCAGCATGGACCACGATGTAGTCTTCAAAGCTTTGGAGCTCGGAACCCGCCTTCTTGTCCTCAAAATTCTGATCCAAATCGGTCAGCATCGTTTCTTTTTTGTAAAGCGATTCCTGGGTGATAAGACCAATGGGGATCGTCAGTATAAAATAGAAGGCCAGCGTCGATAACCCTGTGCTGCGAAGCACGGTCTTTCGGTCATACCCCCCTTTGATTAAGCCGATGAAGGCAATCAGTGCCAGCACAATGACAATGAGATGCCATGGGGATATAAACATTTCGGGATACAGTTTCATTTCTTTTCCTCACTTACAATTGTTGAATTACGGAATATTGCAATATGTCTCCAAACCTTAAATCATTACCCTGCTTACTTGCTGATTAAACAGCTGTTATTAGCCTATGTAAATTTTGTTTGAAGAGGTTATACATTCATCATAATGGATTTCCGGGCTGTGGGGTAGAGGCGTTGGGCTAAAATTTGGTTTAAGACGATTTATTCGATATGATGGAAGGAGATTGGCTAGGCTGTAGAGCTTGGAAGCATGCCATCCATTCAAAACAAAGCCGGGAGGGATTCGAAGATGTCAGTTTACGAATATCATGCAACAAATACCAAGGGTCAGGAAGTCTCGCTCGATCAGTATGCGGGCAAGGTTCTGGTTATTGCAAATACGGCAAGCCAGTGCGGACTTACGCCGCAATATGGAGAGCTTCAGCAGCTGTATGACCAATATAGCCAGCAAGGACTGCAGGTTCTTGGTTTCCCGTGCAATCAGTTTGGCGGACAGGAGCCGGGTACAAGTGAAGAGGCCGAATCATTCTGTCAATTGAATTATGGCGTGAATTTCCCAATCTTTGCGAAGATTGACGTGAACGGGGAAGAAACGCATCCGTTATTTCAATATTTAAAATCCGAGCAGCCAGGACCGAACGAAGGCGGAGAGATCGCTTGGAATTTCACAAAGTTTCTGGTAGACCGCGAGGGCAAGGTGGTTCAGCGATTCGAACCGCGAGATACGCCGGAATCGATGAAGGGCGCCATTGAATCTCTGCTTGGCTAGTGGCAGAAAGTAACGATTACATCAACAGGGCTGTTTTCTTCGGGGATATTCCTCTGGGGAGAACAGTCTTTTTTTTATTTTCATGGCACATTCCGGTAGACCAGTCTAAGCAAGATCCTCCAAGGCAGAACGTATAGGATAGGGTGAATGCTTGAATTTCATGAGGCTGGACTCTTATAGCTTACCCTGATACGGAACCTGTATTCTTGATCTAATCTTAGTATTAGCGATGAGAACATCATAAACTTTAGGTCAATATCTTTTATCATTCCAACTATGTGAAATTATGAACAATGTGTGAATAATGCAATTACCTATTGAACTGTGAAATTAATCACATTATAATAAAGGCATGAAGTGAAAACATTCACAAATAATATTACCAGTCACCACATTCATGCTCAACAAGCGTTACCAAGCATGAATCCAGGCAAAAGAGCTCATCTTAATCAAATATACAGCTTCATACTTGGAGGAGGAAAAACCATGAAAGTAGCAGTTATCGGTTGTACCCATGCAGGAACGTCCGCCATCGTGAATACCGCCAAACTTTACCCGGAAGCACAGATCACCGTTTATGAACGCAATGATAACATCTCATTCCTGTCTTGCGGCATCGCGCTTTACGTTGGAGGCGTTGTGAAAGACCCTGACGGTCTGTTCTACTCTTCGCCTCAGAAGCTCGACGAGCTGGGTGTTGAAACCAAGATGAAGCATGAGATCATTTCGGTGGATACGGATAAGAAAAGCTTGAAAGTTCGGAACCTGGTCACACAGGAAATTTTTGATGATGCCTATGATAAACTGATTATCACAACCGGATCATGGCCAATCGTACCGAAGCTTGAAGGCATCGATCTGAATAATATTCTGCTCTGCAAAAACTACAATCATTCCAATGCGATCATTGAAAAAGCGCAGGAAGCGAAACACATTACGGTTGTCGGCGCCGGTTATATCGGCGTGGAACTGGTTGAAGCCTTCCAGCAGAACGGGAAGCAGGTTACGCTGATTGATAGTGCCGACCGCATTCTAAACAAATATCTGGATCCTGAATTTAGCGGCAAGATCGAGGAATCCTTCCGTGAAAAAGGGATTGAGATGGCCCTGGGTCAAACCGTGACTTCTTTCCAAGGCGAGGATGGTAAGGTGAACAAGGTCATCACCGACAAAGGTGAGATCGACACGGATCTCGTGATCCTCTGCATCGGCTTCCGTCCGAATACGGAGCTGGTGAAGGGGCAGGTGGAGATGCTGAAAAATGGCGCCATCGTCGTCGATCAATATATGCAAAGCAGCAAGCAGGATGTATATGCAGCAGGCGATTGCTGCTCTGTGCATTATAACCCGACCGGTAAAATGATGTACATTCCACTGGCTACTAACGCAGTCCGGATGGGCACGCTCGTTGCACGCAACCTTGTGCAGCCGACAACCCCATATATGGGAACGCAAGGTACGTCGGGATTGAAAATATACGAACACAACATAGCCTCGACGGGATTAACCGAAGGAGCCGCCAAGGACGAAGGCTTGAAGGTGGAGGCGGTTACTATTACGGATCATTACCGTCCGGAATTCATGCCTACCTTCGAAGAGGTTACGCTGAAGGTGGTATATGAGCAAGACAGCCGCCGGATGCTTGGTGCACAGGTCATTTCCAAAGTGGATATGACGCAATCCATTAACACGCTGTCGGTTTGCATACAGAATCGGATGACGATTGATCAATTGGCATTCATCGACTTCTTCTTCCAGCCGCATTACAACAAACCGTGGAATTTCCTTAACACGGCTGGACTGCAGGCATTGCCGGCGGTCGAAACGAAAACACCGGTACATTCGTAATCCTTTTACCAAGAAGACTCCCTGATTAGGGGGTCTTTTTCTTGTTTTTGAAGGATTATGGATTTTGACAGCGAATTGGAAAATATCCGGACATGTAGATATCGACTTTCAGGAGGTAGGATAAAGTATGAATAAAAAAGTAATGCTGGCCTCGGCTGTATTGTTCTCCATGCTGCTGACGGCGGCTTGTTCCAATGATGAGGCTGCTCCGCCCGCAGAGACTCCGCCGGCTGTTGTGGACAGTGAGGGGACAGCTCAGACGGGGACGTCTGAAGAGCAGCCGCCTGCGGAACCAACCCAAGATGAGGACCAACCGGCCGACAACGCAGAGGTGAAGCCGATCGGCGAACCTGCCGCGGTGGGCGATACGGTGGATTATCACGGCACGGTCATTACGCTGAACGGCGTACGCGAATCCGAAGGCGATGAATACTTGAAGCCCCAGCCCGGCCATACGTTTAAGGTGGTTGACATTACCGTGAAGAACAATGGCCAGGAGCCGCTGGTCATCTCTTCGGCGCTATCTTTTTCCCTGACGGATTCGAGCGATCTTAACTATACGGTTCCCATTACGGATGACGTGAAAATGCTGGACGGTACCATTGCCCCAGGCGGCGAGCTGACAGGTGAAATACCGTACGAAGTGAAGCAGGGAGTTAAGGGACTGCAGCTGAGTTATGGCGATCCGATGAAAGAAGGAAGAGCCATTTGGGCAGTGGAATAAAAAAATAATATTGGTTTCGGATGTACGAATGATGAAAGGATTTTGCTTAGGCAAGGTCCTTTTTTCGATGTGATTGTGAAGACGCTGCTTTACATGCGGGAATGTTTTCAGTATGATTAAACCGTACAGTCGGTTTTTTAGCTGTGAGCGGTGTTCATCATCTTCACAGATTTATGTTTATTAAGAGAATCAGGTTTTGGTACGTGAATTCCGGACTATTATTTCCAAGCAAGGAGTGCTTACGTCGATGTCTTCAGAAAAAGCGCAGCGAAAGCGGGACATGATTCTGGATAAAGCAAAGGAACTGTTCATCCAGCGCGGGTATGCAGCAACATCCATGGATGAACTGGTCAAGTATACGGGTGCCAGTAAGGGAAGCATCTACTATCACTTTGAGAGCAAGGAAGATTTGTTCGTCAAGCTGCTGGCGAAGCAGAATCAGGAATGGATGGAAGCCTGGAATGATAAAAAAGCCCGTTACGCCAGCTTCGAGGAGAAGCTGTATGGCATTGCCGATCATATGGTCGATGACTTCCAGAATCCGCTCACTAAGATCGCGGAGGAATTCTATATCAATCAGCCGGAGAATAAAACGATTGTGGGTGAGATCCTGACGATCTTTCAAGGTCCGCGTACGCTCTACCGCGAGATTCTAGCGGAGGGAGCGTACGAGGGACGGATAGCGGCAGAGGATATCGACGAAATAGCCGTTATCTTCGGATCGCTACTGGACGGGTTGTCGGTTTCGTACTACGAACGGTCTCAGGAGGAATCAAGGCAGCTATACCACAAGGGAGTTGCGTTATTTTTAAACGGTGTCTTATCGAGCCAAGGATCGTAGTGTTTGAAGGATTTATCGGAAACGCTTCTGTTGATTGCAAGCGGGTGGGCGTTTCCGCATATATAATTAAACCGAATAGTCGGTTTTCTTAGGGGGATGAAACATGAGGCATTTGTTTGGCAACCGCGCGTTCGTGCTGCTGATGGTTTCGGATTTTATGCAAAATATCGGGATCTGGATCCGCAACATGGCACTGTTGTTCTTCATTATGGAAAAGAGCAACCATGACCCGATCGCCGTATCGCTGCTTACCGTAATTGAATACGCGCCGATCTTTGTGATCTCTATGGTTGGCGGCGTGCTGGCGGACCGTTGGCGCCCCAAGCGAACGATGATCTGGGGAGACATTCTAAGCTTTTTCTCCATACTGCTTATCCTGTTTGTTGTGTATGCGGGATATTGGCAGGCCGTGTTTGCGGTGACCCTGGTCTCGGCTGTCGTATCCCAATTCTCGCAGCCTTCGTCTATGAAGATCATCAAGCGCTGCTTGCCGGATGAGCATGTGCCCGCGGCCACGGCTTTGTCCCAGACCTCGATGTCGCTGTTCATCATTTTGGGACCGATGGTCGGTACGACGATTTATCAAGCTTTTGGATTGCAGGCATCATTAATCAGCTTGTTGGTTCTATTCGGCGCTTCGGCGATTGTGCTAATGTTTCTTCCTTCCAGTGTGGATGAACCCTCTAACAATTCGGAATCGACCGGTTCCTTTATGAAGGACATGAAGGCCGGCTTCACTTATATCGGTTCCAGTCGGCTGTTGAAGGTGCTGCTGGTGGTCTACGTTTTATTGGCGCTCGGCAGTGGACTTGTTCAGCCGCTTGATATCTTTGTCATCACGGAGCGTTTACAGCTGTCAATGTCCAGCGTTCAGTGGTTTACTGCGCTAGAGGGCCTAGGCATGTTAATTGGCGGCGTGCTGGCTGCTGTCATTGCGGGGAGAGTGAAAGGCAACTACTTGTTGTTCGCCGGGCTTGCCTTCCTTGGCCTCTCGACCTTTGTCGAGGTGCTGTCCCAGTGGCCGATCCTGACCGGCACGATGCGCTTCGCAACCGGGGTGCTGATGGCAATGGCGCAGACGGTTCTGATGGCCGTGATGATGCAGCAGGTGGAAGAGAAATTCATCGGTCGGCTGAATGGCGTGATGACGCCGATGTTTACCGGTATGCTGCTCATCGGCTCCGGGTTTACGGGATGGTATATGTCGGTAACCTCCATTGTGGTTGTGTATTTTACGGCAGGCGCGCTCTTCCTGCTGTCGTCCTTGATTAGCATGAAGCTTCCGATCTCGAACGTTCCGGCTCAGGAAAAGGAAACGCCTGTTAGGGTAGAGACTGTCGCCGAGGCATAGGGATAGTGGTTAGAACATGTTGCTGATAAATTGGCATATGCTGCTGGTTTAGAACGTGTTGCTTGTAAACTGGCATAAGTTTGCTGGTTTAGAACAAGAGGGCTGGTAAAAGCACCAACCAAGCGGTGTCGGGATTATCTCCGGGCACCGCATTTTTTTATATGTACCGCTGGCTCGGATCGAACGAATGCTCGATCTAAAACGTGATCAACCAGCCAGGATACAAGGAGGTCCGAACCTGACGCACATGGTCGTGATATAATTCACGTTCTTGCTTAGTAGGCTGCGGTACAATATGGGTAACTGTAACAGAAACATCAGAAGCTGCATTCGAGAGATTCTCAGGACGGAATGCGGGAGAAATGGGGGAGCGGCCATGGCCTATTACAAACCTGATCGCATTGCGGAGATCACCGTGGAGAACGGGGTAAAAAAAGCACATAACTCCGCCATGAACGTTATGATATTAGGATTTTTGGCGGGTGCTTTTATCGCGCTCGGCTTTTTGCTGGATATTCGCGTGATTTCCGGGGCGTCTGAGGCTTGGGGAGGCATCGCCGGTTTTATAGGCGCGGCGATATTTCCTGTCGGACTGATTCTTGTATTGCTCGCAGGCGGAGAGCTGTTGACGGGCAACATGATGGCCGTGTCCCTGGCCAGGTTCAAGAAGCGGATATCCACGATGGAGATGATGCGGAATTTGGCTCTCGTCACGGTAAGCAATATGGCGGGGGCGTTGTTCGTCGCTTACTTCTTCGGTCATGTGACCGGTCTGACAGGCAGCGGCGTTTATCTGGAGAAGCTGGTGGACATGGCGGGACACAAGCTGGATGACAGCTTCCTGCAGGCTTTCTTGTCGGGTATCGGCTGCAACTGGCTCGTAGCTCTCGCCGTGTGGCTGTCCTACGGATCGGACCAGATGAGCGGCAAAATTCTCGGGATCTGGTTTCCGACGATGGCGTTTGTAGCCATCGGCTTTCAGCACGTGGTGGCCAACATGTTCCTCATTCCCGCAGCGATATTTGAAGGGTATTACAGCTGGGGTGAGTATCTGATAAACTTTATTCCGGTATGGCTTGGCAATTTCGTCGGAGGCGCGCTGTTTGTGGGAGCTGCCTACGGGACCGTATATTTGAAGAAGAATGATAAGGTTGAGGACATTCCTCGCGGTGAACAAGATGCGGCGCTGTCGTCTTCGCCAGCTACCGGCACTGCTCAACAGGTTCATTCTGCGCAAAATGTTTCTTGATATCCAGAAGCCTGGTAAGCAAAGGCGGAGAAAAAAAGCTGCGATCGACCGCTCCCTTAAGAATAGGGATCGGATGATCGCAGCTTTTTTAACGTTGTTGGCGGAGCGGATTCCTTGTATAAGTCGCAGGGAACAAGCCCGCTATTTTTTAAAATGGTAAGGCACCGTCGTAATAATCATATCTCTACGATACAGTAATGCTGTACAAACAAATTCGCCATGCCGGTCTCGGGGGAGGAGACATGGGCATGGCGAATTTTTTGGGAGTGGTCCATGATTCGGCAAGGAAGAGAAAGGGTCTGGGCTCCTCTTCGTTGCTCTTGATAGGAATATACCCGGAAGGAAGTAGAGTGAATCACTGATGCAGAAAAAAATGTAAGACTTTACTGGAGATCTGATTTTCTTTTAAGATAAAGGGATATGATTCAGCGTGTACAAGGGGGAATGAACGAAATGACTGAAGCGATGATACATCAGGAAAACGGCGTGTTTCCGGCGGTCTGTCCGTTGGATTGTCCCGATACTTGCGGCCTGCTGCTGCATAAAGAGAACGGAAAAATCGTGAAGGTTACCGGTAATCGGGATCATCCGATTACGCAGGGAGCCATCTGTAATAAAGTCCGCAATATGGCACATCGGGTGTATCATCCGGAGCGCGTGCTTTATCCGCTGCGGAGGATAGGGCCCAAGGGCGAGGGGGCTTTCGAGCGAATCAGCTGGGATGAAGCGATTCAGGAGATTACCGAACGCTACAAGAAGCTGATCGAGGAGCATGGCTCTGAGAGCATTCTGCCTTACAGCTTCTACGGCAACATGGGGATATTGAGCGTGGACGGCATGGATCGGAGATTCTTCAACAGGCTGGGCGCCAGCCGCCTGAAGCAGTCGATCTGTAATTCCGCAGGCAATGAGGGCTGGAAATCCGTTATGGGGTTTAATGGAGGCACCGTCCCGGAGGATACCGTCCATGCCGATGTCATCATCGTCTGGGGCGGCAACATCGTCAGCACCAATATGCATCAGGTGGTGTTGGCAGAGAAAGCGCGCAAGGCCGGTGCCAAGGTCATTGTAATCGACGTGCATAAGAACCAGACGGGGCAATGGGCGGATTGGTTCATTCCGCTGTTTCCGGGCACGGATGCGGCACTGGCCGTCGGTCTCATGCACATCATGTTCCGTGACGGGATGGTGAACGAGGAATTCCTCCGGCAGTATACAATCGGTCATGAAGCCTTGCGTGAGCATGTGAAAGACTATACACCGGAGCATGTATCCTCCATTACCGGAATTCCAGTTGAGGATATCGAGAAGCTGGCCGAGCTGTACGGCCGGGCAGATACTTCCTATATTCATATCGGTAACGGCCTTCAGCATCACGACAATGGCGGCTTGACGGTGCGCAGCATCGCGGCGCTTCCGGCCTTGACCGGACAATGGCTGAAGCGGGGCGGAGGGGCCGCCAAATCGAATGGCGGCTACAACAGCATGGACAGCGACGCGCTCGAACGTCCCGATCTCCGGCCGAATCCGGATGCCCGGACGATTAACATGAACCGGATCGGCGAGGCGCTTACCATGACCGAACAACCGATTAAGTCGGTCTTTGTCTATTGCAGCAATCCGCTGGTTGTAGCTCCCGACACCGAGCGGGTAAGGGAAGGGTTTGCACGGGAGGATCTGTTTACGGTTGTGCATGACCTGTTTTTGACGGATACGGCCAAATATGCGGATATCGTGCTCCCGGCAACCTCCTCATTCGAGAATACCGACCTGTTCGCTTCCTACTGGCATCAGTACATTCAGCTGCAGGAGCCGGTCATTCCGGCGCTTGGGGAGAGCGAGAGCAATGTAGAGCTGTTCTCCATGCTGGGGCGGGCTATGGGGTTCACTGACCCGGCCTTCCATGAGACGGAAGAGGAGATGATGGCAAGAGCGCTCGACTTCCCGGATAATCCTTATCTGAACGGCGTCACGCTGGACAAGCTAAAGGAACAGCGTTATGTGAAGCTTGACATGACGCCGCTTGAAACATATCTGGATCGTTTGCCGACGCCTTCGGGCCGGATCGAGCTATACTCCGCGCAGTTGGAGGAAGCAGGTCTTCCGCCTCTTCCGACCTACGTGCCGCTCAAGGAAGGTTATGACGGGGTAAGGCGCGGCCGCGGGCACAAATACCCGCTCATGTTCATTTCGCCGCCGAACCACAACTTCCTGAATTCGACCTTTGCGAATGTGGAGAAGCATCAGAAGCTGGAGAAGGAGCCAGCCCTGCAGATCCATTCAGAGGATGCAGAGGAACGCGGTATAGAGGACGGAGACATGGTTACGGTATACAACGACCGCGGAACCTATGAAGTTCGGGCCAAGGTAACGGATAAAATGCTGCCGGGCACTGTAGTCAGCCAAGGCCTGTGGTGGGAAGGCGAGGGCCGTAAGCAGCGCGCCAATGCCCTTACACCCGACAGGCTGTCGGATATGGGTGAAGGGGCTACCTTCTTCTCAACGGTGGTCGAGGTGAAGCGGCAGTAATGCTAATATACCTCGACGAGCTGCCCTTCTTCCGAACGTGTTTAAAGAAGGGCCTCGCCGCTTGCAGCCGGGAAATCCGAGTGAGTGTCCGAGATTCGTTAGGGAAGGGTCAATATGACGAATAGCGGCCGGCATTCGCTGTTATGGTAAAGCGTCAATGAGTGTGCTTGCTAAAAATGGATCTCTCAAGCGATACTAGGATTTGGGCGATAAGAAGTGACAAGCAATGTTCATTCTTACAGGATTATAGGGACAGCAAAAAGATGGCGCTCGCCTCTTTTTTGAAGAATAATTAGAAAAAGCCCGCACGGGCTTTTTTTTAACATATTAGAATTTATAAAGTTTTTTGGGGTCCCCGCAAAGTATTTGGAATAAGCATCGGAGCATAGGCTCCACTTTGTGGGGCTATTTTAGGTTATATGCGTAAATATACTGCTGCGAGGCTGCTGGGAGATAATAAACATGAAATGGTTGGAGCAGTACCCTAAGGAAGTAAAAGGTTTTCTTGTTGCAAGTCTCGTTGCCTCGGCAGGCGGGTCCCTGATGTGGCCGCTGACAACGATGTATGTATTCGATGAACTGGGACGCAGCATGAAGGATGCGGGTTTTGTCATACTGATTCAGTCCATGGGGGGAATTGCCGGTCAACTCCTTGGCGGTGCGCTGTACCACCGGGTTGGGGTGAAAAAGCTCATTGTGGGCTCGCTGCTGCTGAATGCCCTCGGACTGTTCACCCTTCCGTTCATTAATGGATTATGGGGCTTGTTCATCGCGATGATGGGTTTCATCGGATTCTGTAACGCGATATCGATGCCGGCCATTCAAGCGTTTATCGGCTTTCGGTTTGCCGATCGGCGGGGCGAATTGTTTAATGTCATATATGTTGCGAATAATATCGGCGTAGCCTTGGGAACGGCTATGAGCGGTTTCCTGGCGGAGATATCGTATCATTTAAGCTTTGTCTTAAACGGCGTCACGTCCTTCGGATTTGCGATTTTCTTCCTGTCCTACCTGACGAAACTGGGCGGAACGGGCGTATCGCAAGGGTCCCATCATCCCCAGCCCAAGAATCCGCTGCCGGCGGGCCCCGGGGCTTGGGCATTGCTCGGGAACACCCGAATCTATCTCTTTATGGGATTGGGTTCTCTGTTCCTGTGGTTCGGTAATTCCATCTGGAACACAGGGGTGTCTCCGTTCATCATCTCGGAGGGGATGTCCAAGACGGCTTACGGATATTTATGGACGCTGAACGGGATCCTGATTTTTGCCGCGCAGCCGCTCACGAATGCCATCAAGCGCTGGGCGGCCCGTACGGAGAGCAGTCAGATGACGGCAAGCGCTTTGTTCTATCTGGCAGCTTATGTCGTCATTGTGACGGTGCACAGTTATCCGGGTATGATCCTTGCGATGGTGCTGGCCACATTGGGGGAGATGCTGATTTCGCCTGCGATTCCGGCTTTTATCTCGGAGCGTGCAGGACAAGCGGCTCCGTTCTATATCGGCGTGACAGGGGGCATGGGTGCCGCAGGCCGGGTGATTGGGCCTTATGCGATGGGATCGATGTATGACGCCGGCGGGTTGACGCCGGTGGCATGGTTGGCTGTAGGTGTTGCCGTGTTGTCATTCCTGTCATTTGCCGTACATGCCCGGATTAGTAAGTACATCTCGCTTCATCACGACGCTCATGACAAGAATGCAGGTCACCTTAACGCATAGTCGAAGTTTTAATAGTTGATATAATTTCAGGATATAGGATTAAGCAGCAGGCCTTCTTCGGGGCTTACTGCTTTTTTTGTCTACAGTTTAAGGCTTACACCACTTGTCAAAGAAACGCCTTACAAAAAAATAAAAAGGATATTGAAATCGCTCTCAGGGGGAGCTATAATGAACTTGTCGAAACGTTTCAAAACAGAATGCGTTTTTTAAAGTAATTAAGCAAGCAATCTTTTTATTATGAACACAAAACAGCCTGTTTATCCCTAGGATAACCATGGAAAGGTGCTTTATAGGGGGAATGAAGAGACAGTAGGATTATAGAAGCAACCTTTATCCGGCGTCTTTATTTTTTCGAATAAAATCGAAACGTTTCGAAGTAAGTGCTTTCAATTGGGTTTTGCATTACGTTTCGCATGGTGGTAAACATTAAAAACGGGGTGAATGTAGAATGAGAAAAAAATCAATATTGTGGACGTTGGCAGCATTGCTGGTGTTCTCCGTCGTATTAGCCGGATGCTCGGGCGGGTCTGAGAAAGCAGATGGAGGTAGCGAAGGCGGTGGAGGCAAGAAGGAACTAAAAGTTTGGCTGATGGGTGATACGTCTGACGAAACCTTGATTAAGCAATATGAAGAGAAGAATCCAGGCGTTAAGGTAAGCGTTCAATTGATTCCTTGGGGCAGTGCCCATGACAAGCTGCTTACAGCGGTTGCATCCAAAAGCGGCCCGGACGTCGTGCAGATGGGAACAACCTGGATTCCGGAATTTGCTCAGGCTGGAGCTTTGCTCGATCTGACGCCGTATCTTGAACAGTATCCAAACTTGAAGCAAGAAAATTATTTTGATGGTGCTGTGCAAACCATGAGTTATGATGACAAGGTTGTCAGCATCCCATGGTATGTGGAAACGCGCGTACTGTTCTACCGTACGGACATTTTGGCTGAAGTAGGCTATCCGGAAGGTCCTAAGACTTGGGATGAAATGAAGGATGCCGGTAAGAAACTGGCAGCTAGAGGAGACGGCAATTACGCAATCACCATTGATGCTAAAGATATGAACTATCTGTCCATGTTTGCTTGGCAGAATGGAAGCGATATGATCGATGAGAACCGGACCCCGCATTTTAACGAGCCGGAATTCATGGGAGCCATGGAATACCTGAAGAGCTTCTATGATACGGGTATGACGCCGCTTGCCAGCGATTTGGATCTGTTTGCCGCATTTAAAGACGGGCAATTCCCGATGTTTATCAGCGGTCCTTGGATGATTCAGGGCGTTAAAGACAAAGCGCCTGAGATTGAAGGCAAATGGGCTACGACGACACTTCCAGCTAAAGAAAACAATGCATCGTTCCTCGGCGGAGCTAACATGTCGGTATTCAACACAACCGAAAATGCAGATGAAGCCGTTAAATTCATATCCTTCATGAGTGAAAAAGAATCGCAGCTGACCAACTATGATGTGGCCAAAAACCTACCTGCTGTTAAGAGTGCATGGGAAGACCAACGCTTTGAAGATCCGATTTTTGCTACCTTCGGAAAACAGCTCGAAAGCGCTAAGCCTGTTCCGTTCATTAAGGAGTGGGATGCTATCTCCCAAGAAGCCATTGCCGCATTTGAGAAAATTACGCTTGGCGGCGCTGACATCAAAGCAGAAATGGATCTTCTGAATCAGAAAGCTACTGAAATTCTAAACAAAAAATAAGAGTGCGTCTTAACGCAGCCCGGCTTGTTTCTTCGAAGGATGAAACAAGCCTGACTGCTTCCAAAGAGCGTTATTCTTATATTGAGAAACCCACACTTGCAGGAGGTGAATGACATTGCAGAACTTTATCAAGCGCTTTAACCAATATAAGTATCCTTATATGTTTATTGCGCCCGCACTGGTGCTGCTTATGACGTTCTCAATCATTCCGATCATCATTGCGCTTGTCATCAGCTTCACGAATATCGACCTGGCGGGTCTCGCCAACTATTCCAATATTGAAGCCGTCGGCTTCGATAATTTCATGAATGTATTTAAAGATCCGGTTTTTCTGAAATCGATGTTTAACACCATGTTCTATGTTATTATCGGTGTTCCGCTTGTCGTTATGCTTGCCATGGGTGCGGCATTGCTGCTTAACTATGGCACGGGATGGTTGTTTAAGACATTCCGCGTTGTTTATTATATGCCTTCCATTACGAATATTGTGGCGGTCGCGGTTGTTTGGGGATACCTGTATAACAGCCATTACGGCCTCTTTAACCATATGTTATCCTGGTTTGGTATTCCCGCACAGCAATGGCTGAATGATCCTACACTTGCCAAGTTATCTCTGATTCTTCTTGCCGTATGGAAATCGATTGGTCTCAATATGATCATTTTCCTTGCTGCGCTGCAGGGCATTCCACGCTCCTATTATGAAGCGGCGGAGATCGATGGTGCAAGCAAGTGGAAGAAACTGTTGTACATCACGGTGCCGCTCCTTAGCTTTGCTACCTTCTTTGTCACGATTACGACGCTGATCGGCTGGATTCAATTCTTCGAGGAGCCGCTGGTTATGACCAAGGGCGGACCGCTGAACTCCACGATGTCGATGGCCCTCTTTATTTATAACAATGGCTTCCAGCTTAGCAATTTTGGTTATGCGGCTGCAGGATCGTTTGTGCTCTTCATCATCATTATCGCTGTAACGGTCGTACAATTCGCAGTCAAGAGAAAAGATGTCGAATATTAAGATTCAGGTTCAACCGATGTTTTCGTATCGTAACTGAAGGAGGCTCAGGGTATGGCAGCTAAAAGAATTGAGAAAACAGTCATGACGGTGCTGCTCATTGCAGGAGGACTGCTGATGATGATTCCGTTTATCTGGATGATCACGTCCTCATTCAAGCCGGAAAATGAATTTACGGCAGTTCCGCCGACGTTATTACCGAAAGAATTTACGATTGAAAATTATGTGGATTTATTTACGAAGCTGGACTTTATCGTATACCTGAAAAATACGCTTATCATTGTGTTCTGGTCTTTTGTCGGTCTGTTCCTCAATGCGCTTGCAGGATATGCATTCGCTAAATACGAGTTCCCCGGCAACAAGAAGCTGTTTTATCTCGTGCTGGCAACGATGATGATTCCGGGACAGGTTACCATGATTCCGGTCTACCTGCTGATTAATGCCATGGGATTGACTAACACGATGGCGGGTATTGTGCTGCCTGGCCTGGTCGGAGCATTCGGTATTTTCCTCTTCCGTCAGTTCATGTCCACGATCCCTACGGATCTGATTGAAGCATCGAGGCTGGATGGAGCGGGAGAGCTGCGGATTTTCTTCCAGTTGATCGTTCCGATCACGAAGCCGGTATTTGCGGTACAGGGGATTTTGGCCTTCATCGGCGCTTGGAACAGTTTCCTGTGGCCTCTCATCATGGCAAATGACCAAAAGCTTTATACGCTTTCGGTGGGTCTGCAGCTTCTGAAAGGACAGCACGGATCTGATTTCGGCCTCCAGATGGCAGGCGCTGCATTTATGGTTGTTCCGATTATCATCGTATTTTCTTTCTTCCAAAAACATATTATTGAAGGATATACGATCTCTGGCATGAAATAAAATAGATAGAGTTTTTTAAGTAGTAGAAGGGGCGTAAGGAAATGGCAACGATTAAGGATGTGGCAAAGCTCGCTGGAGTCGCCTTGTCAACGGCTTCATACGCGTTAAGCGGCGACAGCAGAGTGAGTTCCAAGACAAGATCAAAGGTGCTCGAGGCAGCAAGGCAGTTGAATTATCGGAAGAACGGATTTGCCATGGATTTGAAGCGGAGCCGCACCAAGACAATCGCTCTTATTCTGACGGATCTATCCGGGCCTTATTATTCCGAGCTGATTCGAAGCGTACAGGAGGTAGCTTTAACCAACGGATATGATCTGATCGCCTGCAGTTCGATGGGTGGCAGAGATTCAACGGCGGTTAAATTTTTGAGAGAGAAAAGGGCGGACGGTGCCATCATACTTGCACCTAATATCCGGGATGAAGTTCTGATCGAGACCTCGGGTCCCCAATTTCCGATTGTCGTGATGGATCGTCCATTGTGCAGCGAATACCTGGTCAATGTGCTGGTCGATGGGGAACAAGGAGGATACACGGCTACCCGGTATCTGCTTGAGAACGGTCATCGGCATGTGGCATACATCAGCGGTTCGTCAGATTCGTACGATAACCATTTGCGTTATCAGGGGTATTTACGGGCACTTGCCGAGGCAGGGCTGGAGGAACAGTCGAAATGGCGTCTCAGCGGCAACTTCGTGCGCGAGGGCGGTTACAATGCGACCAAGATGATGATTATGCAGGGGGCGCTCCCGTCGGCGGTGTTCTACGGCAACGACGAGATGGCCATTGGAGGGTTGAAGGCTTTTGAGGAGAGCGGGATATCGGTGCCGGATGATGTATCTGTCATCGGATATGACGATATTCAATTAGCCGAATACGTGAATCCGCCGCTAACCACGATCAAGCAGCCCAAGAGCGAGGCGGGCTCGCTTGCAGCCCATTTGCTGTTTCAGATATTGGCCGGCGAATCCGTGAAGCAGTCTTATATGCTGACGACCGAAATGATGGAACGGGCATCTGCAGGGAAGAGCAAAGTAGAGAATTAATGGACCGGATTGGAGATGAGGAACTTGGCATGGATCACGTGTGATTTTTATTCCGAAGCACTGAAGCTGTCTACCGGCATAGAGGTTTTTCTGCCGCAAGCCGCTTTGCTGCCGTACGGTTCTTCTTCGAAACTGCCGGTGCTTTATTTGCTTCACGGACGAGGAGCGGATCAGACCGAATGGATGCGCAGGTCGTCCATCGAACGATATGCCGAGAATAAAGGCATCGCGCTCGTGATGCCGGGAGTCGGACGAAGCTATTATATGGACATGGCAAACGGCTTGCCTTACTTTACCTTCCTGAGCGAGGAGCTTCCACGGCTCGTTCAGTCGTTCTTTCCGGTGTCCGGGCGAAGGGAAGATACCTTTGTCGCCGGAATTTCGATGGGGGGTTACGGAGCGTTCAAGCTGGCCATGAGTTATCCGGATCGTTATGCGGCAGGCGCAAGCCTATCGGGTGGGCTGGATCTCGCCAGCCGCGCTGCAGGACCGGGCTTTCAGGAGGCAGAAATCCGTACCCTGTTTGGAAGCGTCGATCGATTGCGAGGAAGCCGGGACGATTTACTGTTCTTAGCCTCGGAATTCGCGGCATATACAGGCCATAAACCGATGTTGTATCAGTGCTGCGGAACGGAAGACTTTTTGTATAACGATAATCAAACCTTTAGACACTATGCGGACAGCCTGGGGCTTCATATCACCTACGAGGAAGAACCCGGTGGTCATGAGTGGGGATATTGGGATCGCAAAATTCAGCGGGTGCTGGATTGGCTGCCCCTGCCCTGAATTTTTTGTTCGCATTTATTGAAACGTTTCGATTTAATACGCGGATAAGTGCTGATTTCCTCTTTTTTAAAATTGTTGATTTTTAAGTTAAAACACTTATAAGATATATGATTTTCAGGGATTCTTTGATCGCTTTCGGGGAAATCAAAACGTTTCGAATTAACTGTAAAGTGAATGGCAATGACAAAGGAGGATGGGAAATGGCAGATCAACAACTACTTTCTCTGGTAGAGCAGATGACGCTGGAGGAAAAAATTGCGCAGCTTATACAACTGGCCGTCCCTTTTTTCGAAGGTGCTCAAGAATCGGGGCAGATTACAGGACCGATGGAGTCGCTTGGCATCACCGATGACATCGTAAGTAATGCCGGCTCCGTGCTAGGTTTGGCGGGTGCGGAGGAAGTGATAGCCGTACAAGAAGCACATTTGTGCAAAAATCGATTGAAAATTCCGCTGCTGATGATGGCCGATATCGTTCACGGCTTTAAAACAATCTTTCCGGTGCCGCTCGCCATGGGGAGCTCGTGGGACCCTGGCCTTGCGGAGCGGAGTGCGGAAATCGCTGCGCGCGAAGCCGCGGTATCCGGCCTGCATGTGACTTTTGCACCGATGGTGGACCTGGTGCGCGATCCCCGCTGGGGACGGGTGATGGAATCGACCGGTGAAGACCCTTACTTAAACAGTGAATTTGCCAGAGCTTTTGTCAGAGGCTTCCAAGGGGATGATCTGAGCGGGGATCTTAACCGGCTGGCTGCTTGCGTGAAGCACTTTGCCGCATATGGAGCAGGCGAAGGTGGCCGCGATTACAATACGGTGGACATGTCCGAGCGTCAGCTGCGGGAATATTACTTGCCTGCGTACAAGGCTGCGCTGGATGAGGGTGTCGAGATGGTCATGACCGCCTTTAATACCGTGGATGGCATACCGGCTACGGGCAATAAACGGCTGATGCGCGATTTGCTGCGCCGCGAATGGGGCTTTGAGGGCGTGCTGATCTCCGACTGGGGAGCGGTCAAAGAGCTAATTCCACACGGGGTAGCGGAGGATGAGGCAGAGGCAGCGTTAAGAGCTATTGAAGCGGGCGTGGACATCGAGATGATGACGTCCAGCTATGTTCATCATTTACCAGACATGGTACGCGATGGACGGGTGGACGAGAGCCTTATTGATGAAGCGGTGCTGCGTATTCTGTCTTTGAAAAAGCGCCTTGGACTGTTCGAGCGCCCTGTGCGGGGGGCTGATCCGCAGGCGGAACGGGAGATTGTGTTCTGCGAGGAACATCGACAGGCGGCCCGGGAAGCTGCGGCGAAATCCTGCGTGCTCCTGAAGAACGACTCCCTGCTGCCGCTGGGCGGCGGGCAGCGCGTTGCCTTGATCGGCCCGTTCGCTGCCAGCGGCGATATTCTTGGCCCCTGGTCCTGGACAGGCTCAAAAGAAGACGCGGTAACGCTGGAGCAGGGACTGCGCTCCAAGCTGTCTTCCGGCGCGCTGACGGTGGCCGAAGGCTGCGGCGTGAACGCCATGACCAGGCAGCAGCTGGAAGAGGCGATGAAGGCAGCAAAGGAAGCCGACGTGATTGTGCTTGCGCTGGGCGAGGATTCCGAGATGAGCGGCGAAGCGGGCAGCCGTGGGTTTATAACGCTGCCACAACCGCAGCTCGAGCTGATTCAGCATTTGAAAACGCTGGAGAAGCCGATGGTTGCCGTATTGTTCAACGGTCGTCCGCTGGATCTGCATGGGGTGCTGGACGAAGCGGAGGCCGTGCTGGAAGCCTGGTTCCCGGGAAGTGAAGGCGGGGCGGCCATAGCTGCACTTCTGACGGGCGAGGCGAATCCTTCCGGCCGGCTCAGCATGTCGTTCCCTTATTCCGTGGGACAGGTGCCGGTATACTACAACCATTTTAATACCGGCCGTCCGAAGGATGCGCCCGATGCGCAGGTACGCTATGTATCGCAATATTTGGACATTCCGAATGAGCCGCTGTTTCCGTTTGGATTCGGCCTCAGTTATACGGAATTCGTTTACGGAAAGATGACGCTGTCGGCGGATGAAATGTTCCCGGATCAGCCGCTTGAAATTACGGTTTCGGTGACGAATGCCGGCGATATGGCCGGTGAAGAAGTGATCCAGCTGTACGTCCGCGACCGATCAGGAGAGGTCGTTAGGCCTGTCAGGGAGCTAAAGGCTTTCCGCAAGGTGCTGCTGCAGCCGGGCGAACGACAGGAAATCACGTTTACGCTGACCGAAGAACAGCTGCGTTATCATCACTCGGATTTGTCTTTCACCAGCGATGCGGGCGAGTTCGACATCATGGTCGGAAAGAATAGCCGGGATACGGAGACCAGACGTTTTCGGCTTCGGAAATAACACGACTAACATCATTTATGCAGAATAGGAAGTGAAACTTGTGACAGCCAATCATGTAATGAACGATGCAAAGATGGTACTCCAGGCGGGAGAATTGACGTTTTCTTTTTTGCCTAGCGGTGATCTTTATCAAGCCACTTACGGCACGACGATGATCAATCAGCTGCTCTCGAATTCGATTGATGGCGCCCTCAACAATTTGTTTCTGAGAATCCATACCGAAAGCGGCATCGAGGCCGTTCCTATGCTCGGGGTGCACTCCAACAGCGTGGTCACTCATGCGGATAACCGGATGATATGGGAAGGCAGCGTCAAGGGAGTAGATTATAAGGTTCTGTTTACCCCAACGGATACCGGCGCATGGTTCTGGGACGTCGAGCTCCAGGGGGAAGGGATTCAAGCCGACGTCGTGTATGGGCAGGATATCGGCATCGCCCATCCGGGCGCCGTTCGTAACAATGAGGCCTATTTGTCCCAGTACATTGACCATGCTGTGTTCAAGCAGGAAGATCTGGGGTATGTTGTGTGCTCCCGTCAAAATCAGCCGCAGGGAGACGTATTCCCCTATCTTCAACAAGGAGCGCTGACTTCTACGGTGGGGTATGGAACGGATGGCTTTCAGTTCTTTGGCCTTTCTTATAAAGAGACGAACCAGGCTGAGGCTTTATCCAAGGAGGGCCTGCCGAATGAGGTATATCAATATGAGTTTGCCTATACCGCCCTGCAGTCCCCTCGCGTAACGCTGAATGGCACGGCACGGTTCGTATTTTACGGCCTGTTTAAGGAGAATCATCCGGATGCAGTCACAACGCTTGAATTCCAGGATGAGCTTCAGGCTGCGTGGCAGCGGGTTGAAGCGCGCCGCTTGACGGAGACGGGCAATTCCCTGCCTCGGATCGAGCGATCCGAGCGCTTCGGGGAGCCTCTGCGCACATTGCCGCTGACGGAAGACGAGTTGAACGCTTTGTACCCTGTACGCCGCCAAGAGGAGCGTGACGGGGAAGAACTGCTCTCGTTCTTCACGGATACTTATGAGCATATCGTCATGAAGGAGAAGGAGCTCCGCGTAGAGCGTCCGCACGGCCATATCTTGATGAGCGGCAACAATGTGAAGCTGGGCAGTCCTGTCATCACGACAACCTCTTACATGTACGGCGTGTTTAATTCCCAGCTGGTGACGGGGAACACGAATTTCAACAAAATGATGAGTCATGCACGAAATGCACTGAACGTGCCTAAGACATCTGGTCAGCGGATTTATGTGGAGATGGACGGAGAGTACCGCCTGTTGACGATGCCGTCCGTGTTCGAGATCGGCTTCAACTATGTACGGTGGTACTATAAGACCGGAAGTGACATGCTAATCATTACGAACTTCACGTCTGCCGCGGCTCCGGAGGTTACGCTTCAAGTTCGTTCCGAGAGTGGAAGGGCTTATCGTTATCTGGTCACCATGCAGATCACGATGGATGTCAACGAATACGAAGTTCCTTATCATATGATTCAGGAAGACGGTAGCCTGACGTTCCGTGCCGATTCGTCTTCACTCAGTGCTTCTGTGTACACAGATTTGCATTATCGTCTTGGCGTGACGGGAGCCGATATGCAGGTTAAGGACGAAACTTGTCTGGCAAACAACATCGCGCCTGGCAGTGCCTCCATAACAGTACTTGAGCTTGGCGAGAGCGCGGAATGGAACATGACGGTACAAGGCAGCCTTGATGCAGCGAACGCTCCGCTTGCGGTGCGGGAAGCCGATGAAGAGATTGCAAGTTACCGCTCATTCTATGCGTCAGTCATGAACGGGTTCCATCTGAGCCTGAAGAATGGACAGGAAGACGGCTTGTTCAAGGTGAATGCGCTGGCCTGGTGGTATACGCATAACATGCTCGTTCACTATTCGGTACCGCACGGCCTGGAACAATATGGCGGCGCAGCGTGGGGAACACGCGATGTATGCCAAGGGCCTGTTGAATATTTCATGGCTACGCATAAATACGAGCAGGTTCGCGATATCCTGCTTGAGGTATACACTCACCAATATGAAGATGACGGAAACTGGCCGCAGTGGTTCATGTTTGATAAGTACGCCCATATCCAGCAGGAAGAGAGCCACGGCGACATTATCGTATGGCCGCTTAAGGTGCTGGGCGATTATTTGGCCGTTACTAGCGATTACAGCATCCTGGAGTCGGCCGTTCCATACACGAGAAAGCACAGCTTCGATTTTACGAAGCAGACGTACACCGTGCTTGAGCATGTGAAGAAGCAAATGGCCTATATTCAAAATCATTTCCTTCATGATACCTATCTGTCTTCTTATGGAGACGGAGACTGGGATGATACGCTTCAGCCGGCTAACGCGCAGCTGAAGCAGTTCATGGTCAGCAGCTGGACGGTGGCTTTGACCTATCAGACCTTGAACCAGTTCTCCCAGGTCATGGGGCCTGTGGACCAAGCGATGTCCGATGCCGTGGGGGATCTCGCGGAAGGAATTCAGCGGGATTTCAATACGTATATTTTGAATTCTGAAGTGATTCCCGGCTTTGTCTATATGGAGAGCAAAGAGCAGAGCAAATTCCTGCTTCATCCGTCCGATGAGGAAACGGGAATCCAGTACCGGCTGCTTCCGATGACGCGCAGCATGATCAGCGAGCTGCTGACGCCGGAGCAGGCAGCAAGCCATTATGAGATTATCCGTGAGCAGCTGTTCTGTCCGGACGGCGTGAGATTGATGAACCGTCCAGCCGTATATGCCGGCGGAGTCAGCACGCACTTTAAACGGGCGGAGCAGGCGGCGAATTTTGGCCGGGAGGTTGGCCTTCAATATGTACATGCGCACATCCGTTATGTAGAGGCGATGGCCAAGCTCGGCAAGAGCAGCGAGGTTTGGAGCGGGCTTGAGCGCATCAACCCGATCGGCATTGCCGAGGTTGTGTCGAATGCGGAGCTGCGTCAGAGCAATGCGTATTTCAGCAGCTCGGACGGGAAGTTCAACACGCGCTATGAAGCGCAGGAATCGTTTGATGCGCTGCGGAGCGGAAGCGTGCCTGTCAAAGGCGGATGGCGGATTTATTCCAGCGGTCCGGGGATCTACATGAATCAGTTGATTTCCAATGCGCTTGGCATTCGCGAAGCGGGAGGAGACCTGGTGATTGATCCGGTCCTGCCGAAGACGCTGGATGGCCTGGAGTTCCAATTCAACTACGCGGGGGTGGCGGTAACGTTCATTTATCACGTGGATCATTCCGAGCGGTCCCGTATTACGATTAACGGGCAGGATGTAGCAGCGGATACGATCCGGAACCGATATCGCACAGGCGGCGTTCGTATTGCAGGCGCGGATTTCAAACGATTGGCCGGAGAGGGCGACACCGGTTGCGTCGTGGATATTTACATCTGTATTCATGAACAATAATTCTTGACCCCGTGAAACTCGTCTGCAAGAAGCAAACCGGTCTGATATAATAGAGGGAATGGTTATCAAAGCGAGGGATGGCGATGAAGACCGGTCAAGAGACATTGACCATCCGGTTCTCCGAGATGAAGGATGCTGCTGCACTCATGGAACTCGACGAACTGGTATGGGATCGCAATACGGCCCCTGCCCCATTGGAGTGGAACTCAAGAGATCATTATCTTCTGCATTGTCCGCCAGGCACACAGCTCGTGGCCTTGCATGAGGGGGTACTGTGCGGTTACATCGGATTCCGGTCGCCCACAAGCCTTCATAGTAATCGTCATGTGCTGGAGCTGAACATCGCGGTTCACCCTGCCTATCAACGGCAGGGCATCGGGCAGCGTCTGATCGATGCCGTGAAGGATATGGCGCGCGTGGAGGGCATTTCGAAGCTGAGGCTGCGGGTGCTGTCCAGCAATCCTGGCGCATTCGCTTTTTACAGGAACTGCGGGTTTCAGGAAGAGGGCAGGCTGATTCAGGAGTTTTATGTGGATGGACGTTACGTCGATGATATCTTAATGTGCTGCTTCTTATCATGATTGACCACATCATGATATCCCTCTAGGCCGGTTACCGAGCGGCAGAGAGATGAAGGTCATAGGGTTGAACAGTCCGGCAGCTTGCCGGGCTGTTTCGTATGTTAAGGTCAATCAGGGATTTCTGGTTGGCCTTATGTTATTTGGCCCGCCACTTATAACGGCTTCTGGACAAGGGCACACGCTATTGCATATAGTAGATGAAAAGAAAAGAAGGCGGAGGTTATTTTCCATGACCATAGGCATTGTATCGCTGAATGTGGGAAAGCCTGTAACGGTTGATTACCAGGGAAAGGACCTGTCCACGGGAATCTATAAGCAGCCTGTGGAGGGTCCCTTGTTCCTAAGTTCATTGAATTTCGAAGGGGATGGTCAGGCAGATCTCGTCAATCACGGCGGCGTGGATAAGGCAGTGTGCGCGTACCCCTCCGAGCATTATCCTTATTGGAAACACTCCTTGGGCAAACAGATGGAGTATGCTGCCTTTGGCGAAAACCTGACGCTGCGGGGGATGCTGGAGGATCGGGTCTACATCGGGGATGTATACCGGATAGGCGACGCTGTGGTACAGGTCAGCCAGCCCCGATATCCTTGCTTTAAGCTGTCGCAAAAGCATGGCGTGAAAGATATGCCGGCAAGAGTGCTGAATACGGGCTACAGCGGGTTTTACTTTCGAGTCCTGGAGGAAGGGGACGTACGTGCCGATTCTGCGATCGTTCAGCTTGAGTCCCATGCTTCCCGCATAACGGTGCTGGACGTGCTTCGAATGATGAAGGATGGACGGAAGGATGAACGCGGATTATCCCGCATGCTGGAGATCGATGTGCTGTCAGCTAGCCTGAAGACGCAATTCGGCAAGTGGCTGGAGACCCTGCTGGAGAATCAGGAGTGAGACGATGGTTCTTGCCAGCTTCTAGGCCATGGTCGACCTATATTCTAGAACACATACAGACAACAAAACCGGCTTGCGTCCTTATCGTGGGATTCAAGCCGGTTTTGTTCAGGATATAAAGGCTACCTCATCCGCTTCCATTCGCTCTGAATCATGCCGTAGACCGCGTGGTTAACATAGCCTTGGGGCAGCTTCTCCGCTTCCCTTATGACTCCTTCCAGCACAAACCCCAGGCGTTCCGGAATGGCCCGGCTGCGATGGTTAGCCGTTGCACAGCGGATCTCGACCCGGTTCAGGCCCATGCGCATCAGCGCGTGATCCGTGAACGCGCGGCATGCGCTTGTCATCAGGCCTTGCCCCGTGAAATGTTGATCCAGCCAGTATCCGATACTGACCGAGCGGTTGTTCCAATCGATCTCATGGAACGAGATGGTGCCTGCCAGCTCCTCGCGGACCCAAATGCCGGCCGAGAAGCCGCCGTTCTCGGCCGCTTGCTTCATGGCGCCTTTGATATAATTGACGGTATCGTTGACCTCGGTGACGGCATCCACCCACGGAAGCCACTTGCGGAGGCGGTCCCGGGAACGATCGGTAATCTCGAACATCGCCCGTGCATGCTCTATGGCAAGCGGGCGCAGTTCAACATGGTCATCTAATGTGTATCCAAACATAAGGTATCTCCTTTGTTCTCTCGTGAAGTGTATGTAACTTTAACGAGTCCGCTTCACTTTTTGCTCCAATGCGTAAATATCTTCTTCAAGGGAAATCATACGCTGACTGACAACCGTTCTGCAGTCGCTGAGCGCTTGATTGTATAGATGAGGCCCTAGGGTCTCCGTGAAAAAATCAAGAACACCCTCTGCGGCTAGATGGCCGAGGGTTTCGCCGCGCTCGGTCTCAAAGTATTCCTGAACCAGTCCAATCAGCTGCTCGCGTTGTTCTTTAGGGAATTTGGTAGGTTTCATAAGATGATTGCAGGCCTCCTTCATAGCTGTTTTTCTCTCCATGCTACCCTATTGACCAGCCCCCGTCAAAACGATTTTCGCCGGCATTTTCGGCTGTGGGAGAATCCTCTGTGCGCAGGTTAGATGCTGGGAGCAGACTGCTTGCCGGAATCCTCATCGCAAGCTGGCAACTTGCGGCACGGAGGTGCCGAATTCCTTGAACAATCGCGGCATTACAGGTATATTTAAGGGAAACACGTTTATACAGGAGATAGACAGAAATTACAGGACGAAAGGTTGATCAACGTGGAGAACCATCGGGGCACCCCCTCCAATTTCATAAAAAATGTTATTACCGAAGACCTGAAGTCCGGTAAAGTCAAGGAAATCGTTACCCGCTTTCCGCCGGAGCCGAACGGCTACTTGCATATTGGACATGCCAAGGCCATATGGATCAATTTCACACTGGCCGATGAATTCGGCGGACGGACGCATTTGCGGTTCGATGATACGAACCCGGTGAAGGAAGACATTGAGTATGTTAACTCCATTAAGGAGGATGTGAAGTGGCTCGGATTCGATTGGGAAGAGCTGCGGTACGCGTCCGATTATTTTGAAGAGATGTACAATCGTGCCGTGCTGCTGATTAAGAAAGGGAAAGCTTATGTGGATGACCAATCCGCTGACCAAATCCGCGAAACGCGCGGAACCCTGACCGAGCCCGGGCATAATAGTCCATACCGGGATCGCAGCGTGGAAGAGAATCTGGATCTGTTCGAGCGGATGCGCAAAGGGGAATTCGCCAACGGCGAGCGCGTGCTGCGCGCCAAGATCGACATGGCTTCGCCGAATATTAATCTGCGGGATCCGGTTATCTACCGGATCTCTCACGCGCATCATCACAATACAGGCGACAAGTGGTGCATTTATCCGATGTACGCATTTGCTCATCCGCTGGAAGATGCCATTGAAGGGGTTACGCATTCCCTGTGCTCCCTGGAGTTTGAGGATCAGCGTCCGTTCTATGACTGGGTTGTGACGGAATGCGAGATGGACAGCACGCCGCATCAGTACGAATTCGGTCGTCTGAACGTGGCGCAGACGGTTACGAGCAAGCGCAAACTGAAGCAGCTCGTCGACGAGAATGTGGTGGACGGCTGGGATGATCCGCGCATGCCGACGATCTCCGGACTTCGGCGCTTGGGGTATACGCCTGAAGCCATTCGAAACTTCGTGTTTGAGACGGGAATTTCGAAGGCGTACGGCACGGTGGACCGCCAAGTGATGGAACACTTTATCCGTGAGGACCTGAAGCTGAAGGCGCCGCGTACGATGGCTGTGCTGGACCCGCTGAAGGTGGTCATTACGAATTACCCTGAAGGTCAGATCGAATGGCTGGATGCCGAGAACAACACAGAGAATCCGGAGATGGGGATTCGGCAGATTCCGTTCTCGCGCGAGATTTATATTGAGCAGGAGGATTTCATGGAAGATCCTCCGAGCAAATATTTCCGCTTGTTCCCCGGCAACGAGGTCCGTTTGAAACATGCGTATTTCATCAAGTGCAATGACGTGATCAAAGACGAGAACGGCAAGGTCGTCGAGATCCACTGCACGTATGATCCGGAGACGAAGAGCGGCAGCGGCTTTACCGGACGCAAGGTGAAAGGAACGATTCACTGGGTGGAAGCCACGCAGGCCGTACCTGCCGAATTCCGCCTGTTCGAACCGCTGTTCAAGGACGAAGAGGAAGAAGCCGAATTGATGCAGGAGGTTGCAGGCGAAGCGGAAGAAGCAAGTGCCGAGAAGTCCTTCCTGGACGACATCAACCCGAACTCGCTGCAAATCGTGCAGGGATTCGTGGAACCGAATATGAAGGATGCTGCGCCACAGGACAAGTTCCAGTTCTTCCGCCACGGATATTTCAACGTCGACTCGAAGTATTCGCAGCCAGGACGTCCGGTATTTAATCGCGTGGTCTCCCTGAAGAGCTCGTTCCAGCTTCCGAAGAACTAAATCAAGATAACGGCATAGGCGGCGTAGAAGACGTCTCCTATGCTCTATAACGCAAATAAGACTCGAAGATTCCCGTTACAGGATTCATTCGAGTCTTGTTATATTTACGGTGATACCATCTTGTTGAATGGCTTGCGTACAGACCACGATCTAACTCACAGCGTACTCCTCCATCTCGTCGCTATCGGGATCGTCCGGATGCAGCGGCTGATATCCGTGCTTGCGAAGGTTGTACCACATCCAGCCAAAGCCGATGGCACCCACAATGGCAAGCATCGTGCCGGTCCGGTACATGATCTGCGCCCCGAAGTTCTGGAACATCCAGCCGCCGGCGAGACCGCCGATGACGCCGGATATGCCGCTCCAGCTTAAGGTATAGATCGCTTGTCCGGAAGCGCGATACGGCGTCGGCACAAACAGCATCGTCAGCTGCACGCCGACATAGAAATAGCCGCCGAAGGTTACGCAGTGCAGGAGCTGGATGAAGGCTACCTCCAGCGCGCTGTTGGCTTCCGCCATCAGCAGCCAGCGGAGGGCGAAGAGCAGGCTGACAATCGTCAAGCAGCCGACCAGGACATTGATTTTCCGTTTCAGGAAGCGGTCAAACAGAATGAAGATCACCACTTCAAATATCGACGAGAAGAAAATCGCAAGGCCCACCATCTGCTTGGTACCGCCAAGCTCCAGGATGTATAGGGACATAAAAGTGTTATTGGCTGTGTTCGGAATGGATACCATAATGCCTAACAGGATAAAACAGACAAAATAGGAGTTCAGGAACAGCCTGCTGAGTCCTCTAAGGCTGACCGATGCCGATGCTGTCGTCTTCTGGATGGAGGGCAGCGTAAACATGAACACGGCCGCCACCAGCAGCATAATCGAGAACACGATGGCGATGCGCCCCGACCCGAGCCGGTCGATGACAGGCCCAGCAGCGATAGCCGTCAGCGCCCATCCGAGCGAGCCCCATAGCCGGAACGAGCCGAACTTTTGCTGCGTCCCCTCAATATAGGTTAGAATCAGCGAATTTGTCTGCGAGAACATCGGAGTCTGGAAGAAATAAAAGAAAATCATTGTCATGTATATCATTGCATAGGTGTTCGCCTGAAATACAAGTTGAACCAGCAGCAGCGTACCGGTCATCATGATCAGCAGCACCCGCTTGATGTTTGCCGCCCGATCACCCCAGAATCCCCAGAACGGATTGGCGAAGATGGACACAAATGGCGCGATCGCCATCAGGCTGCCGATTTCAATTTTGCTCATGCCGATGTCTTGCAAATATAACTGGAAGAAACCGGTGAAGATGACCATGGTTCCGTAAATGAAGAAGTTGAACAGCTTGAGCGATATCAGCGAAGGTTGGGCGTTGTCCATATTCCGCAAGTAGGTCATTCCTTTCAAACCGAATACAATCCACAATCGCGGCATCGAAAAAAAGCCGCTTTCCCTTTCAATGTATCACGCATTGAAAAGGGATACAAACCATCTTTTAAATGATTTTCCATTATTCTGCTTATTAACCTATAAACTGAATCAAGTTTTTTTACAACGTGTAAGAAAGGGGGGTAGAACATATGAGCGGTCAACCCATAGATGTCGGCTTTTCGCCGGATCAGGTGACGGGTATCGTACTTGCAGGCGGGGCCTCCCGGAGAATGAGAAGAAACAAGGCGCTTCTGCCCATGCAGGGAATGAGTTTGATCGAGCGAACGGTCCAGGCGCTTGACGGGGTTAGCGGCCGCGTCATCCTATCCACCAATACCCCCGAGTCTTATCAATTTCTCGGATTGGAATGCGTTCCCGACCTTTATGTCGGGCAAGGCCCGATGGCGGGTCTTCATGCAGCGCTCAAGTCATCCCAAAGCACATGGAATATGGTCGCTGCGTGCGACATGCCCCATATCCATGAGCGTTTCCTTCGGGGATTGCTGAATCTGGCGAATCAGCAGCTCACAGCCGATGCTGTAATTCCTGTTGTAGAAGGCAGGGTGCATCCGCTGCTGGCGGCATATCGCAAAGAAATCGTAGAAGGCCTTGAACGCAGGCTGAACAAGGGACAACTTCGCATGGTGGAGTGGGTGCAGGAGCTGAATGCCGTCTTCGTGCACGAGGAGCAATTAGAGGCAATTACGGGTCTTGATCCGCGCAAAATTTTATTTAATATGAACACGCCTGGGGAATACGAGGCAGCAGCCGGCCTGATGAATGCGGACTTGCCTGAGGATAGATAGTAGATTTCTATAGCTGAATAAAGGTGTACAAAAGCACGACGAAACGGTATTCATCATAAAAAAATAACCCCGCCAGCTAAATGCTTGGCGGGGATTTTAATATCAACCATATGACTGCCTTCGGCTATTATACGCACAGCCGACGGTTTATCCGCCGATCTGTGACATACGCCGGACGGTGGGGGTATGGCTTTGCATTTTTTTCTCGAGCGCGAGCGCCATTTCATGATTCAACGGTTTGGAACCCAGCGCTTTGCGGAACAGGTTTGCCACCGCGGAAGGATCATCGACGACGCGGCGCACGTTAAATTCGTCGGACCAGTACAGGCAAGCCTTGATGTGGCCGTCAGCCGTCAGCCTGAGGCGGTTGCAGGAATCGCAGAAATGATCGCTGACCGGATGGATCAGACCGAAGGTTCCTGTAGCTCCAACCACCTTCATATTTCGTGAAGGTCCGTTGCCGGATGGCCCCTGCTCTTCCTGAATAGTCCAACCCGCCTCCTGGCACACTTCGGATACCCGGCTGAGCGGCAGATACGAATCTCGCCAGGCATCGGACGCTTGCCCGATCGGCATGTATTCAATAAAGCGGACATGTAGGGGACGATCGAGCGTCAGCGCGATAAAGTCGCGAATTTCGTCTTCGTTGAAGCCCTTCATTAGCACCATGTTCAGTTTGATGGGATCCAGGCCAGCTTCATAAGCGGCTTCAATGCCTTCCAGCACTTTACGCACTTGACCGCCGCGCGTAATGCGCGCGTAGCGATCCTCATGAAGCGAATCCAGACTGATGTTGATTCGGGTAAGTCCGGCTTCCTTAAGCAGGCGAGCTTTGGAGGGGAGCATGATCCCGTTGGTAGTCAGGGATATATCTTGAATTCCTTCAATGGAAGCAATCATATGGACCAAGGATTCCAGATCCTTGCGTACCAGCGGCTCGCCGCCGGTAAGGCGTACTTTGGAGACGCCCATGGGGGCAAGGACGCGCATGATCGCTGCGATCTCTTCATAACTCATAATCTGATCGGGTGGTTGGAATTCCATCCCTTCTTCCGGCATACAATAGACACAACGAAGATTGCATCGATCCGTCACTGAGATACGAATATAATCATGGACCCGACCGAAAGAATCTTTAAGCGGTTCGATCATGGAAATCCCCCTTTATAGCATGCATGGTCACATTGTAGCCATTCCCTGAACGGGAGTCAATGCACCGTTTGAGTCATGCCGGCAGGACAAGCTGCGGCAAAACGGCCATTCTTTTGTGAGAAGAATCACAGAAAACGCTTTCGGGATCCAGTATATTGAAGCTGTGGACAAAAGCTTTCTCCCCTTGAAAGCGAGTAGTGACATTCTAGATTTCCGAAAGTTTCCTGATTTTTCCGAAATTTTCGGAAATCATTTCAAACTGCTTTCATTAGACGTTCATCTAAGATATACTGTCAAGGATATCACATCCAACAAGAAAGGTTACCAATAGGAGGTTCGATATGGCGATATCACCTGTTCAAACTTTGGAGGTGCCTGACGTCTGTCACAGATGGCTTGAAAACCGGGGTACGGTCTACGAGCTGCTCATCGATTTTTTGGGCAATTGGCCCAGCTTGTCTATGATTGCGGAATGGAGCCGCGGAAGCGGAATTAGCAAGGCTGCGGAGTGTTCGAAGGCCGGTACGGACCTGATGACCTATTTATGTGGACGCTCACCTGAGGAATTGGTTCGGATTTGCGAATACGAAGGGGCGGAATACCGCCGATTGCTTCAGCAGTCCAAACAGCGTCAAGCGGCAAAGTCTCATTACACGAAGGATGGATGCGCTCAGGATTTAGCCGATTGTTATGCATCCGTCGGTGTTGCCTTTAATAAACTGCACGGGGAAGCGGACGATCATATAGCCATTGAACTGGAATTTATGACACTGCTTCATGACCGTATGCTGAACAATACGTATTGTGAACATAGCATGCTGCAATTGATGGAGGTTCAAGAGAAGTTTCTGGAGGAGCATCTGTTGTCATGGGTGCCATCCCTCTGCAAGGATCTAAAGGGCTCCACGGAAAGCCCGCTTTATCAGTCGGTATTCAGTCTGCTCGAGGAGTTCCTCGCACAGGATCTGAACATGCTGAAGACGTGGAAGCATTCCAGGGAAGCTGTGCTGGTACATTAGCGAGTCAGGACAATATCATAGTCATCCAAAAAAAAGCCCCAGCCTCCTAATGTAGGAAGCCGGGGCTTTGATGTTCTAATTAATCTTCGATTCTTTTCTTGCTGAACTTCATCAGGAACTCGTACACGATAGGTACCACCACGAGTGTGAGCAGCGTCGAGCTGATCAGACCGCCGATAACCGTGATGCCGAGTCCTTTCGAAATGATGCCTGCGCTGTTCTCCCAACCGAATACGAGTGGCAGGAGAGCGCCGATCGTTGCGAGTGCCGTCATTAGAATTGGACGAAGACGGGTAGCGCCGGCTTCAAGCAGGGCTTCGCGGGTACTCATGCCTTCGCGTTCCATATGGATCACGCGGTCGATCAATACAATCGCATTGGTCACGACGATACCGATCAGCATGAGTACGCCCATGAGTGCAGACACGTTCAATGTCTCGCCTGTAACAAGCAAGCCGATAATGGCTCCGATGACAATGAACGGCAGCGAGAACAGGATGGCGAACGGTGCGAGACCGCCACCGAATGTAACCACAAGCACAAAGTATACAATCGCGATGGCTGCCAGCATGGCGAGTCCAAGCTGTCCGAAGGTTTCGTTGATTTGCTCGGTAACGCCTCCGAACTGGACGGATACGCCGTCTGGAAGCTCAAGCTTGTTCACTTCAGTCTCCAGGTTGGTGGAGGCCGACCCAACATCGCTGGACAGGATATCGGCTGTGACGGTCACAACCATTTTCCCGTCGATGCGCATAATGGAGTCAGGAGTCGTTCCTTTTTCCACCTTGGCGACATCCTTGATCGGCACTTCGATACCGAGTGGAGAGGTGACGGTTTCGTTCTCAATTTCTTTGATGCTCTTATAGGTTTTGCTGTCCGTCTCAATGTAAACATTGTAAGTCTTGTCCTCAATTTTGACTTCGGTCAAGACCGGACGTTCCCGTACGGGAGACAGCTTCATTGCCAATTGTCCTGCGGTCAGGCCAAGGGAGCTCAGCTTCTCTTGGTCAGCAACCAGCGTATACTGCTCGAACGCTTCGGATAAGCTGGTTTCTGCATTCTCGAAGGTGGCTGTATCCTTGTTGGCAAGCTCTGCAATTTGATCAGCCACCGGCTTGATCTGCTCCAGAGAATCGCCAAAGACGTTAACCGTTAACTGGCTGCCGCCAAAGCCGCCGGCTGCCATGTCCATATTGGACCAGGTACCGTCCGGTACTTCCTTGGCAAGATCCTCGACAAGCGCTTTTTTGACATCTTCGAAGTTTTTCGTGTCCGGGTCATACATAATATAGAACAATCCGGAATTCGCTGATCCCATACCAAGCGGATTGCTTCCGCCGATGGAGTACTGCATCGTTTCGACTCCAGGTTGATCCAGAATCAATTTCTCCGCTTTTAATGCGCGTTCCTCCACATCCTCCAGCATCACGCCAGGCTCAGGAGAATAAGTCACCATGGCATATTTGTCTTCCTGTTCCGGAATGAAGCTAACGCCAAGGTACTTCGTCAGGAACAAGCTTCCTGCCAATAACGCGATGGCTGCCAGGAATGTAATGGCTTTGTGATTCAGCGTCCATTTCAGAATGGAACGATACCCGCGGGCCATTGCGCCCGGTTTCTCCGCATGATCATGTTTGTTCTTCAAGCCTTTGCGGAACAGGCTGTGCGCCATAGCGGGCACGAGCGTAATCGCCACGACCAGAGAAGCGAGCAGTGCGAAGACCATCGTCAATGCAAAAGGCATGAACAGCTCTCCGACCATACCGCTGACCAGGGTAAGCGGCAGGAATACCGCGATGGTTACGATAGTGGAGGACATGATCGGCACAAACATTTCACGTGTAGCGGCGCTGATGAGCTCACGGCCCGTTAATTTCTCGGTCGAGAGGGACATGCGCCGGTAGATATTCTCGATAACGACGATCGAGTCATCGACAACCCGGCCGATGGCAACGGTCATGGCACCGAGTGACATCATATTCAGGGTGATATCCATTTGTCTCAGACAGAGCACAGCAATCAGCAAGGACAATGGAATCGAAATAATCGATATAATCGTCGAACGGATGTTGCGCAGGAAGACCATTATGATCAGAACGGCGAACAATGCGCCGAATAATGCCTTGGAAAGCATCGTATGAACAGAGTCTTCAATCGGCTTGCCTTGGTCCAGCATGATCGTCAGATCCATGCCAGGATAGAGGCCTCTCAATTCTTCTGCCTTGTCTTTCACCTGATTGACAACGTCAACCGTATTGGCGTCGTTGGCTTTCACGATTTGGATACCGATCGATTCCTTCCCGTTGGTGCGGGAGATGGATTCCGAGGTTCCAATAACTTCAATTTTGGCAATCTCGCTGAGTTTTACGGTTGGAATGCCGGTTGGAACGGCAGGCGCACCGTTTGGTCCGCCTGCAGCAGCACCGGCTCCAGGAGCGCCTTGTTGGCCGGTCCCAGCTGCGTCACCGGAAGGCTGCTGCGATGGTTGTTGACCTGCCCCGGCATTCGGAGCGCCGGCCCCGGCAGCTGCATCTGCACCGCCGCCCGGAATAACCGGAATAGCGATATTTTTCAGGTCGTCAATGCCGATAATGCCGCCATCGATAGCAACGGCCTTCTGGGATTTGTCCATTTCGAACATGCCGAGCGGAACGTACAGCGCGGAACCCTGCACGATACCTTTGACGGTATCCTCCGTCAAGCCAAGCTCGTTCAGTTTGTCCTGATTAAACTTAAGCTGTACCTCGTTCACGAATTGTCCGGCTACCTGGATGGAAGCAACGCCGTCCAAATCCTCCAGCTCCGGAACGATGTCATTCTCTGTGATGCGTGTCAATTCATCCAATGCCATGTTGTCTTTGTTCGCAATACTTAGGGAGACAACCGGCATGGAACTCATGCTGAATTTGGATATGGTAGGTTTCTGAGCGTCATCAGGCAGCTTTACCTCGTTAATGGCTTCACGAACAGCAGCTGTAGCGTTGTCCAGATCACTACCATAATCAAACTCAACCATGACATTGGCTGCATTCTCCATGGAGGTGGAGGTTACGGTTTTGACGCCGTCAATATTGCGAAGTCTCGTCTCAAGCGGTTTGGTGACATCCTCCACAACCCCTTCAGGGGCTGCGCCCGGATAGATCGCGGTGACACTTAAGAATGGGACATTAATATCCGGAATGGTTTCCTGCTTCATCGTCAGTCCGCTGTATAACCCACCGAAGCTGACGATGATGGTCAGCAGCCAGATCGCAAACTTGTTGCGCAGCGAGAAATTGATAATTCCTTTCATTAGGCGATTCTCTCTCCTCTCCAAAACTCTATGTCTCTAACTTGTACTAATTTCCCTGCATCATTCCACCGGGTGTCAGATAGCTTTCGAGCACGGTAACAATGGTGCCCTTCAGCTCCGTAAACAAGGCTTCAAGTTCCTCGATCTCCTCCAAGTTAGCAAGCATTCCTTTCAGAACGGCCCGGCTGGGCTGGAGGGCAAGCAGTTCCTTCTCCATAATATGGAGGGACTCCATTGCATCTTCCCGGACATCCGTCTCTACCTGAATCTTCTTTAGTTCATTCTTCATCGCCTTAATGACGATGAGCGGGTGACGAGTTGTACGAATGTCGGTTTGGCATAATTGGCCCAATTGCCCCACCGCCTCCATCGGGATCAGGGGCTCGGGCCGTCTGCGCAGAATACTTTCCACAATATCATCGAGCAGCTGAATCTGGTGATCAGCGGTGATTCCCACATTCAAATGGAACCCGGGCATGAACAGGAAGCGGATATACGAACCCAGCATACTGCCCATAAACATGCCGATTTCCAATGTGTATGGCTCTACTTCGGGCCCATAAATGGATTTCAGCTTATTGTTAAACCACTGCAATGCAGCCAGCATTTCCTGCCGCATGTTTTCCTTGTCAAAGGGCGGTTTCCCCGGCATCTGATCATGGAACTGCTTCAGGAGAAATTCCCGGATCTCCAGAAAATGGATCAGAAGCACTTCCGTCTGCTTGCGCAGCTGCTCCTTGGGCGCGAGAAGCGGATCGTGGTCGACCCGGAGAATCTCATCTTTAATCCGGCTTGCGATATGCTCGTAAATGCTCTTTTCCAGTTCCTCTTTGGACTTGAAATGAAGATAGAGGCTGCCTTTCGACATCCCGCATACTTCGGCGATTTCCTGCATGGAGGTAACCGAAGAGCCCTTCGCGGAAAACAGCTGCATCGCAGTGATGAGAATTTGCTGTCGTTTTTCTGCCGTTTTATCAGCCAATCAATAGCTCACCTCGCTTGAGAACTTTTCGGTTCTTGGATTGACCATGAGGTCAATAATTATTATATATGAAAAAGAACGACCGTTTCAACTTTACTACGGTCGTCCTTTACGTTAGGTTCTGAAAACTTATGAAATTTTACAAAAGTAATTAACTGATCAATTTCAGGCCGACGGCCGAGCACAGGATCATGGCTATAAACAGAACCCGCCGCCATTCCTTCGGTTCACCGAACAGGAGCATCCCTGTGATGGCGCCGCCCACCGTCCCGATTCCCGTCCAAATTGCGTAAGCGGTCCCCATAGGCAGTACGGTCATGGCGTAGGAGAGGAGGGTGAAGCTGGCGGCAAAAGATAAGGTCAAAATCAGTACATATTGCCATCCCTTGCGCTCCGACACGCCTTTGATGCCGATGACGCCGCCGATTTCGAATAATCCGGCAAATACAAGAGCAATCCAAGCCATTACTTACTCACCTCCGGTTCCGCATGATCAGCCGTAACCAGCTTCAGGCCGATCACACCTGCCAGCAGCACGCAGATCAGAAGCACCTTGAGCAGTTTAAACGGTTCTCCGAAGAACAGCATTTCTGAAGCGACCGTTCCGGCTGTGCCGATTCCCGTGAATACGGCATATACCGTTCCGACCGGCAGCCGTTTGGCTGCCGCGATAATAAGATAGAAGCTGACTGCAATGGCGGCTACGGTTCCAAGCCACTCCCAGATGTTGGAGGAATGCTTCAAACCCATAACCCATATGATTTCAACCAATCCGCCAAGCAGCACATAAATCCAGTTGCGATTCATTATGATGTCACTCCTTTTATGAAAACAACAGTAACCCTTAACGGTTACCGATTCCTATTCTTCTTAAGCCTCTTTATCATGCGTAGAACAGGAAACTTTAACTCTTCTGGTTAAATCCTGGTTTCGTTACACCTAACCAATACACAGGCCATGAGGCCACAAGCCGCCTTAAAGCCCGTTCCTCTCCGCCGTACACGGTTTCCAGATGAATTCCGTCCAGCAAGGTCATATAGGCAATCGCGGCATTACGCGGATAACGAATGATGCGTCCGTGTACCGGGCAGCCAGCGGCAAGCAGTTTGGACAGGTTCTCCTCCTGCTGGTCCAGCAATGGATATACCAACCCCATCACTTCGTCATACAGCGCGCTTGGCGGGAAGAAGGCCATTCGCAAGAAGAACCGTACTTCATCATCCAGGCGATAAGCTTGGAGGCGGCTTTCAAGAAATCCATGCAACTGCTGCTCCAGCGACCAATCCGCGTGATCGAGGAAATAGTCCACCATCGATTGCTCTTGGCGCTGGAATACGTCCTGAAGCACCTGCAGAAACAAGTCGTTCTTGCTTGAAAAATGGGCGTATATCGACGGTTTTTTGATCCCGCAGTCGTCAGCAATATGTTTCAGCGATGCCCCTTCGTAACCGTTTTTGGCAAAGTGGGCAAGGGCGGCTTGCTTAATATCGGCGGCACTCATAACATTCCCCCTAACTAACGATCGTTAGTTATGTTTTTAACAAATGGCGTTTCCATTGTCAATATTTTATTTTGGGGCATCGGCTCCTTGTCAGCTCGCGGAGAACAGTCTTTAGTTCCTGAGGGAGATCATGTAGAATATGGTGTGACCAGCATCGTACATACATAGAGACATTAACGATAACAAGGGGTATACGATATGAGAAAGGGAATACAGGCTGTATTGATTACCGCGCTTTTGTTCGCGTTTTATTATTTCGGCCTGGATTATTTCGGGAAGACGACCGGGACCATTATCGGGATATTCTCCACGCTAACCGTAGTATCCATCGGTTTCATGATTTTTATGGAGAACCGTCATCCCACCAGCACGATGGCCTGGATTCTGCTCTTGGCGTTAGTCCCGATCGTGGGGCTTGTGTTTTATTTTTTGTTTGGACAGAACTATTTCAAGCGAAGAAAATACGACAAAAAGGCACGTAAGGACGTTCTGGTATACACCAGCGAAGTGCTCCGCAAGAACACCCCGGACATCTCCTGCTTTAAGCCCGAAGTGCAGCAGCTCCTTCAGCTGTCTACCCGCCTGGCACGCACGCCGATTTCCTTCTCAAGCGATACCAAGGTGCTGACCGACGGGGAAGAGACATTTGCAGCCTTGATTGCGGAGCTGGAACAAGCGGCGCATCACATTCATATGGAATATTACATTTACCGTCCGGATGCGATCGGAACGCAGATCCAGGAAATATTAATTCGGAAGGCGAGAGAGGGGGTTGCCGTGCGGTTTATGGTGGACGCCGTTGGCAGCTTGCAGCTGCCGCCTTCCTTTTTGCAGGAGATGAGGGATGCAGGTGTACAGGTCGCCGTATTCGGCAGTCCAAAGACGATTTTCTTCACGAGCCGTGTAAATTACCGCAATCATCGCAAAATCGTTGTGATTGACGGGAGTGTCGGATTCGTAGGCGGATTGAATGTAGGGGATGAGTATTTAAGCCGCAGCAAGGCATTCGGTTTCTGGCGTGATACCCATATGCTTGTTCGAGGAGAGGCTGTCAGAACGCTCCAGGTTGTCTTTCTGCAGGATTGGCAGTACATGACGGGAGAGCAGCCAAGTGAGCCGATCTATTATTCACCGGATTTACTGGAGAGTCGTGCCGGTGCCGTTCAGATAATCGCAAGCGGACCGGACAATGAGCGAAGAGCCCTGAAGAACATTTTCTTCTCCATGATTGTGTCGGCTCGCAAGTCGGTCTGGCTGGCTACGCCGTATTTTATACCGGATGAAGACATATTCACCGCGCTCAGAGTTGCTGCCCTGTCCGGTCTTGATGTACGGATTCTGTTTCCGTCGAAGCCGGACAAATGGCTGCCCTTCCTGGCTTCCCATTCCTATTTTCCGGATCTGCTGGACGCCGGGGTAAGGGTATATGAATATGAAAAAGGGTTCATGCATTCGAAGCTGCTGATCGTTGACGGCGAGGTTGCAACCATTGGCACGGCTAACATGGACATGCGGAGCTTCCACCTTAATTTTGAGGTTAATGCTTTACTCGTTCATACGGAAAGTGTGGGCAGGCTGGTATCCGATTTCGAGCAGGACCTGGAATCCGCCCTCCTGTACGATCGCAATCATACCCGTAAAAAGAGAATCATGACCCGGCTGCTGGAGTCGGCCGCCCGACTGATGTCACCTCTGCTATAGGCCAAGCGGAGGTTGGCCATTCAGGCCTAGACCGGCCCTTCATGCGCGTACATACATACTATTGAAGGAATTGTTAAAAGGTTGTGAAACCCAGCCATTTTTGCAGTTTAAACAGGATATCCTTCATCCATGTCGTTTCTCCTTGGTAAGCCTCGGCTTCGAGACTAAAGGCTGCACCTTCGTTGAACCATATCCGATGAAAGTATCGGTCCAGGTCCCGGGTAAGCGGATGATCCTTAGGTGCGGCTATCCACAAGTTGTTTTCCAAATTGAGATCAGCCAGATTCCGCTTGGTGAAATTGGTTGACCCGCCGGTAATCACGGACTTGCCTGTCGGTTTGGCAATGTACATGAGCTTGGTATGATACTGCTCCGTACCGGTGTTGTACCAGCGAATGGAGATATCCCCCTTGGATTTCTTGATGAGCTCAGCAGCAGCCGGACGGTTGGGGATGCCGATCTTACCCCGGCCGAAGGCGTTCTGGTTCGGATCCAGGATGATGCGTATATCAACGCCGCGGTCCGAGGCTTTTAGAAGCTGGTCCATGACTTTGCTGTCGGCCAGATAGAACATTCCCATCCAGAGCGTGTCCCCAGGCTGTGATTGCTCAATGGCCTCCAGAACATATTTATAAATTTTCCCTTCCGTTAAATAACGAACATCGACATCGTTAGCTTGACCTGAAGGCTGCATGGTTGGCTTAGAGCCCGGCTCATACTCCGGCAGTTTGATCGGGCTTGTAAGGTTAACGGCGGCTTGCTCGGCTGCAAGCATATCCCCGATGATGTCCCCGCTCGTTTCGAAGGCGATGTTCGAGTGGAACGCGCTGGCGTCATGGATGTTGGCTGATGTGACCAGCGCGGTGTTCTCGCTGATGACAACTTTACGGTGATTGGCCTTCACGTTCAGCAGCTTCAGATAGGAGCGCACCGTAATATCGGGTGCTTCGCTTGCCATCAGATTGGGAAGTGTCCCCTGGCCCGACTGGCCAAACCACTGGAAGAATGTGCGCCATACGGCAGAATAGGCGGGCGTAGAGTCTCGCAGCCGGTCGACATCGGTCATGATTACATGAATGCCAGCAGCCTTCATGGCCTCGAATTCCGGCAGCGAATAGGAGCCATACCCGGTATTCACTTCATCGGAAATAAAGAAGATATCCATGTCGGGATATTTCTTCTTATGGGTAACAAGGCGATGGGCAAGCTCTTCGCTGACTTCGGGGAATTCCTGACCTTTATGGGTGTAGCCGTTGAACAGAAACATATCGATAACCAGGAATTTTCGGGATTCGTCGATAATTTGACCGATGCGGGGTCCGATTTCGCGATCATGTACCGGTTGACCGTCCGGTCCGGGGTACGTCAGGTCGGTCCACATTTTAACGTCGCTCTGGTACAGCGGGCTTTCATAGGAGATCCCCTTCGGTAGTGGCTTATGAGTCTGATAGATCATCACGCCGATGAGCCATAGTATAAGTAGGACAAGGCAGATGAAAATCGTTGTTCGCGTTCGGGAGCTTTTGGTATTCGGTTTCCCTGGTATGAGCTGCGTCCCTGGATTGCCTGCGTCGGTTGTAGGCAGATTTTCTGAATTGCGGTTATGAATGAAATGGCGGAAACCCAAGATAGCCCATCCTCCTATCGCTGTCGTATACCGTTAATTAACATGAAAGTCCCGTTCTGACGCACTCTTCGTTTCTGCAATTCAGCAAGTGTGAGATATGGAGACGGAGTTGACCCTAGGAAGCCGGGGTAGAATGATATTCGGGTTTGTTTTTTCAAAACATGCGGTAGAATGGGTCAAGACCGAGTCGGTTATATTTTTGCTAATGGATGATGTGCATGTCATGCGGCGGAATAACCTGATGCCAATGATATGCTTATATACGGCTTATCTAAAGGATGAGCGAAGTGGATAAGGAGGTACGGGATGAATTCAGAACATAAAGAGACCGCGGGTAAACCAGCTGAAACCATTTCAGGCAGAGGTTTGGAAAGCCCCGAGGGCAGGCTGATGCCGGAAGTGCCTACGGGCGAGCGGAAAATAGAGCATGTACGCTTATGCCTGAATGAAGAAGTTGGCTCCGAGGGAGTAACCACAGGTTTTGAACGTTACCGCTTCCGTCACTCCGCACTGCCGGAAATCGACTTTGGCGATATTAAGCTGGACACTGCATTTCTTAATTTTTCCGTACGAACCCCATTTCTGATCAGCTCCATGACTGGGGGAAGCAAAGCCACCGGAGAGATCAATAGACGTCTGGCTGAAGCAGCGGAACGGCGCGGCTGGGCACTTGGGGTAGGCTCGGTGCGCGCCGCGGTGGAGAAGGAAGAGCTTGCTCCCACGTTCCGTGTCCGGGAGAGTGCGCCGAGCGTTCCGGTTATCGCCAACCTTGGAGCGGTGCAGCTGAACTATGGCTTTGGCCTTGACGATTGTCAGCGGGCGGTGGATATCGCGGGGGCGGACATGCTGGTCCTTCATTTAAACGGACTTCAAGAGGTGTTTCAGCCGGAAGGGAATACCCGGTTTGGCCGTTTGCTTGGACGAATTGAGGATCTGTGCCGTACGCTTTCGGTACCGGTCGGCATTAAAGAAGTCGGATGGGGCATCGATGGTGAAACCGCGCGGAACCTGCTCAATATAGGGGCGGCCTTCATCGACGTGGCTGGTGCGGGCGGTACCTCATGGAGCCAGGTTGAAAAATTCCGCAGCCAGGATCCGGTTCGCCGCGCTGCGGCTGAGGCTTTCGCCGGGTGGGGCAATCCTACCGCGGAATGCATCGTGGAGGTTCGAGAAGCCGCGCCAACCTGTGCGCTTATCGGCAGCGGCGGGCTGCAGAGCGGCGTCGATGCGGCTAAAGCGCTCACCCTTGGCGCCGATCTGGCAGGCTTCGGGCGTGGACTCCTGGGATCAGCGGTCGAATCGGTGGAAGCGCTGGATCAGCGGCTTGCCCAGGTGGAGTTGGAGCTGCGGACGGCGATGTTCGGAATCGGCGCAGGGAATATCGATGCGCTGAAATCAACCAAACGGCTGATTCGCGTTTAAATGGCCAGGGTGATTGGCGGGATTTACATTAAAGCGATGGCAGTATATTCGTGTTGAAGTCTATCGGGTATCTGCTATAATTAATAAGATTGTTTAGCTTACGACTAGTAGCTTCGGCGATAAGAACCGAAGCTGTGTAATACTTACAAATATAGAAGTAAACCTGATAAGGAGTTGTCACATAAATGGCTTTAAAAGCAGGAATCGTCGGTTTGCCAAACGTCGGCAAATCAACATTGTTTAATGCGATCACGCAAGCGGGCGCCGAATCGGCCAACTATCCGTTCTGTACGATTGATCCTAACGTCGGTGTTGTGGAAGTGCCGGATGAGCGCCTCGACAAGCTGACCGAGCTGGTTCAACCGAACAAAACGGTACCAACCGCTTTTGAATTCGTGGACATTGCGGGCTTGGTTCGCGGCGCGAGCAAAGGGGAAGGCCTTGGGAACAAGTTTCTTGCCCATATTCGTGAAGTGGATGCCATCGTTCATGTTGTCCGCTGCTTTGAAGACGAGAACATTACCCACGTTGACGGTAAAGTGAACCCGGTCAGCGACATCCAGACGATTAATCTGGAGCTGATCCTTGCGGATCTCGACAGCGTGGAGAAGCGGATCGACCGCGCGAAGAAGAACATGAAGGGCGGCAACAAGCAGTATGCTCAGGAAGTAGAACTGCTGGAGCGCCTGAAGGAAGCTCTTTACAACGATCAACCGGCACGCAGTGTGGAGCTGAGCGATGATGAGAAGCTGATTGTTCGCGATTTGCACCTGCTGACATTGAAGCCGGTGCTGTACGCGGCTAACCTGAGCGAAGACGGTGTTGCGGAAGCCGATAGCAATCCTTATGTACAGCAGGTTCGTGACTTCGCGGCTGCGGAGAACGCGATCGTGGTTCCGATCAGCGCGAAGGTTGAAGCCGAAATTGCCGAGCTTGAGGGCGAGGACAAAACGATGTTCCTTGAGGAACTGGGGCTGGAAGAGTCCGGTTTGAACCGTCTTATCAAGGCTGCTTACAGTCTTCTGGGATTGTACACCTACTTTACGGCAGGCGTGCAGGAAGTGCGTGCCTGGACGATCCGCAAAGGAACGAAGGCTCCGCAAGCGGCAGGCGTGATCCATACCGACTTCGAACGGGGCTTCATCCGTGCGGAGGTCGTAGCTTACGATGACCTCGTTGCGGCCGGATCGATGAACGGCGCGAAAGAACGTGGACAGCTACGCCTGGAAGGCAAAGAGTACGTTGTTAATGACGGCGATGTGATGCACTTCCGTTTCAATGTGTAGCAATTGAACGATTCAAAGGCCATGGCTCCATGTCACTTTGTGCATGGGACCGTGGTTTTTTTGAAGAGGAGAACCTTTCAGCCCGGTCAACTGCCTGCTAGTCAAATGCGTCGTTTCATGGTAAAATAAAAAGTCGTTTACACTTCATTGTTGATGCGAAATGGAGTGCAAAAAGGCATATCTTCAGGAATATATCTTAGAGAGGTGAATTCCTTTGTTGGACCGATTACAATCCCTTGCGGACCGTTACGAGAAGTTAAGTGAGCTGTTGTGCGATCCCGATGTCGCTAATGACTCCAAGAAGCTCAGGGATTATTCCAAAGAACAATCCGATTTACAGCCTGCTTATGAGGCTTATGTTGAATATAAAAATGTTATTGAAGAGCTCGAAGCTGCCAAAACCATGCAGGGCGAAAAGTTGGATGACGAAATGCGCGAAATGGTGAAAATGGAGATCGAGGAGCTTACCCAGCGCGAGCAAGAGCTGGCGGAGAAGATTCGGATCTTGCTGCTGCCGAAGGACCCGAATGATGACAAGAACGTGATCATCGAGATTCGCGGCGCAGCCGGCGGCGACGAGGCGGCGCTGTTTGCTTCCGACCTGTACCGGATGTATACCCGTTATGCGGATACTCAAGGCTGGAAGGTTGAACTGATGGACGTCAACACGAACGATCTGGGCGGGTTCAAGGAAGTCATCTTCATGATTAATGGCCGCGGCGCATATAGCAAAATGAAATTCGAGAGCGGCGCGCACCGTGTTCAGCGGATTCCGGCAACGGAATCCGGCGGTCGTATCCATACCTCTACCTCCACCGTGGCGGTCATGCCGGAGGCGGAAGAAGTGGACATCGAGATCCATGACAAGGACATCCGCGTGGATACCTTCTGCTCCAGTGGTGCAGGCGGTCAGTCCGTTAACACCACCAAGTCGGCGGTACGCGTAACGCATATCCCGACGGGGATCGTGGCTACGTGCCAGGACGGCAAATCGCAGAACTCCAACAAGGAGAAGGCGCTGCAGGTGCTTCGGGCCCGTATCTTTGATATGATGCGCCAAGAGGAAGAAGCGAAGTATGCCGGTGAGCGGAAGAGCAAAGTAGGTACTGGTGACCGCAGTGAGCGGATCCGTACGTACAACTTCCCGCAAAGCCGTGTAACCGATCATCGGATCGGACTTACCGTTCACAAGCTGGATCAAGTGATGAACGGGGAGATTGAAGAGATCGTTTCGGCGCTGACCCTTGCGGAGCAGGCTGAAGCGATGGAAAAAGGAGTATAACGCTTTGAAGCGGACGAGATTTGAATTAACGCCGCAGCGCAGCATAAGAGAAGCCTTTGTGGAGGCTTCTTCTTTTTTAGATGGCATGCGGGTGATGGAGCCGCAGCGGAATGCGCAGCTGCTGCTGGAGCATGTGCTGGGATTGTCGGGAACCTCATATTATATGGCGCTTGCGGAGCCGTTTCCGGCGAACCGGCGCCACGCCTTGGAGGACGTCATCAATCGCAAGGCGCAGGGCATCCCTGCGCAGTATATTATCGGCGAGCAGGAATTTTACGGCCGGCCGTTTGAAGTCACGTCGGCGGTTCTCATTCCGCGTCCGGAAACGGAGCTGCTCGTGGAAGCGGTGCTGGAGTATGGACGGGAACTCACTCCGCGATCAAAAAGGTTAAAGGCCATAGACATCGGCACCGGCAGCGGGGCCATTGCCATTACGTTGGCATTGCAGGAGACGGCGTGGGATTTGCTTGCGAGCGATATTTCGCCTGATGCGCTGGAGGTTGCTGCGCGTAATGCAAAGCATCTGAATGCCGATGTAGAGTTCCGGCAGGGGAACCTGCTGGAGCCGTTCGCCGGCATGACGCCGGACATCCTCGTCTCCAACCCGCCTTACATTCCGGCGGAAGATATTGAGGGGCTTCAGCCCGAAGTCCGCGACTATGAACCGCGAACGGCACTGGATGGCGGGCCGGACGGTTTGAATCCGTACCGGATCATGATGGAGCAGCTGCCCTTGCTGTCAGTGCCGCCGCGGCTGATTGCCTTTGAGCTGGGCATGGGCCAAGCCGGGGATGTGGCAGAGCTTTTACGGAGCGCAGGGCACTGGAAGGAAATCGTCACGGTGCCGGATTTGGCGGGCATTGACAGGCATGTCTTGGGAATATCCCGTTAATTGTGTTCTGGATGAATATCTTTTAAAATAGATGATGGGCTGAGCCGGTTAAACGGGTTGTTGTCGTTCAGATCGTTACATGGCCTCAATCGGCAAATCAGTGTTTACAGCTCCGGGCACAGGGGGACCAAAGCATGCTTCAGAAATTCAAGAAGATTGATTTTGTTATCGTTTTTGTACTGTTGATGCTAATGGTTGTCAGTATTACATCGATATATAGTGCCACGCTCGACACCACCGGATTCGAAAAACACCATATCAAGATGGCGATATTTTATATCCTCGGATTCGCAGCCTTTTTCGGGCTCAGTTTGATTGATTATCGTTTATGGAATAAATATGCGCTGCACATATACATCGGAGGGTTATTAACCCTTTTGCTGCCTTCCTTCATCGGTCAGACCAAAAATAATGCCACGGGCTGGATTAATCTCGGTATCGTTGATTTCCAACCTGCGGAGCTGTTTAAGCTGGTGCTGATCATATTTATCACCTATATTCTTATCCGTAAGAACAAAGCGAAGTTGTCTTTTTGGCGGGACATCGTACCGATTGGGCTGTTGACGTTTATCCCGTTTGCCGTTGTCATGGTTCAGAATGACTTGGGTAATGGACTAAGTTATATTGTCATCTTGCTTGGGTTATTATGGATCGGTAATGTAAAGTTCTCGCACGCTCTTATCGGACTGCTGCTTGTAGCAGGGATTGCATTCGGTGGAGCTCAGGCCTATATCCACTATCATGATGAAATTAAAGAATCGAAAATCATGGAGAGCCGCGGTCATTGGATGGAACGGATCGATCCATGGCTGGTACCCGAGAAAGCTACCGCGAAGGCGAGTTATCATACGAACAACGCCAAGCTGGCCATTGCTTCAGGCGGTATGAGCGGGGAAGGGTACTTGCAGGGGAGCTCCGTACAATCCTCACGTGTGCCTTATACGTATTCGGATTCGATTTTTGTGCAAATTGCAGAGGAATATGGCTTCATTGGTTCCTCCGTTCTGTTGTTGTTATATTTCATACTCATTCACAGGATGATCTTGATATCATTGGAAAGTCGGGACAAAGCGGGTCCGTTTCTAATCATTGGCATTGTGGCCATGCTGCTGTATCAAATCTTTGAGAATATCGGCATGTTTATTGGATTGATGCCTTTGACCGGGATTACGCTGCCCTTCATCAGTTATGGCGGAACCTCACTCATCATTAACATGGCGTGTCTCGGAGTCGTCATGAGTGTGAAGCTGCATGGACAGGAAGTGGAGGAGGATATGCCTAATCCTCAAACGTACCGTTCCGCTCCGCCCAAACAGGCTTGATTCGGTTTATTGGGATTTAGAATCAGAGAGATGCTATTGAAAGCAGCATCTCTTTTGTATTTTTTGCCGGTAACTACAGGAGGGCCCGTGAATTGTATTAGAGGAGGAAATCTTTTAGAATAAATCATTAGGGGCTAGCAGGCATACTCCTTGAAACGCTACATTGCAGTGCTGCCGTTAGGCTTTTTTAACGGATATCGTCTGTATCAACGATAAGCAGCGTCAAACTTTCTTTTCGAATAATCGTTATATGCCTGTATAGGCAAACCGGGGGCGATCAGCTCCGGGCACAGGGGGACCATAAAGCATGCTTCAGAAATTTAAGAAGATGGATTACGTTATTGTTTTCGTACTGGTTTTGATGATGGGTATCAGCATTACGTCGATATACAGCACAACCGTTGACACCAAATTTGAGGGCTCTCATCTCCGCATGGTTGCCTTTTACATTGTCGGCTTTATTGCTTTTTTTGGCATAAGCCTGCTGGATTATCGGTTGTTGATTAAATACGCCAAATATATTTACTTGGGCGGATTGGCCGTGTTGGTCCTCGTTATGTTTATCGGTAAGGATATCAACGGCGCCCAAGGCTGGATTTACATTGGCAGTTTAAGTATACAGCCTGCTGAATTGTTCAAGCTGATCCTGATTATTTTCCTTTCTTTTGTATTGGTGCGCAAAAACAAACCGCTGCTGTCCTTCTGGAAGGACGTAGTTCCGATCGGACTCTTGGCATTCGTGCCTTTTGTGCTCGTCATGGCCCAGAATGATTTGGGTAACGCGCTCAGTTATGTCGTCATTTTGCTGGGGCTGCTCTGGATCGGGAACGTCAAGTTCTCCCATGCGCTCATTGGGCTTGCGCTTGTGGCAGGCGTGGCCTTCGGCGGCGCACAGGCCTATATTCATTATCATGATGAGCTGCTGGAATCGAAAATACTGAAGCCGCACTGGGTGGAACGGATTGATCCGTGGCTGTATCCGGAGAAAGCGACCGCCAAGGCAAGCTATCATACAACGAATGCGAAGCTTGCCATCGCTTCGGGCGGCATGAGCGGCGAGGGCTACATGCAGGGATCGTCGATCCAGTCTGGTAGAGTGCCTTACGCCTACTCCGATTCCATATTTGTGCAGATTGCTGAGGAATTCGGATTTATCGGATCTTCCGTTCTGCTTCTGTTATATTTCATCCTGATCCATCGGCTGATCCTGATCTCCCTGGAATCCCGGGAGCGTGCGGGGCCGTTTCTCATTATAGGGATCGTGGCCATGTTCCTATATCAGATCTTCGAGAACATCGGCATGTTTATCGGCTTAATGCCGCTGACGGGGATTACGCTGCCTTTCATCAGTTACGGGGGAACGTCCCTTGTGATCAGTATGGCGAGTCTCGGGGTCGCCATGAGCGTCAAGCTGCATGGCCAGGAAGTGGAGGAAGATATGCCGGATCCGCATGCCTATCGCCCGGCGGCTTCTAAGCAGGCGTAACCTTTCCTTTGCGGGAAGCTCAATAATCCCCCCATCTTTAGTTAAAAAATGTGGGGTATGGAAATGAGACGAACTGAATAACCGATCTTGCCGAAGATGCGATTCCGAATGGGGATCGCATCTTTTTTTGGTTCATGCTGCACCAATCTATGATTTTTTATCGAAATTGCTAGATTCTAACGTTTATATCTTTTACCTGCGGACATACTGATAGCATCATAGAGTTTCGTTCATAGAGAGGCGGTTGTCCGAGATGAAAAATTATAGTGAAACCCTCCGTATTATCGTGAAAAAAATGGTTGTGCTCTTATCCTGTATGTTTATGGTCATCATGGCTTGGGAAGGACAGCAGATTGATGCTTCCGTAGTTGGCGGTCCGATCCCTCAGGAATCGATACGACTTCGCATACTCGCGAATTCCGATAGCCCGTCCGATCAACTGGTCAAACGAGAGATTCGTGATTCGGTCGTTGAGCAAATGCAGCTCTGGGTCCTGCAGCTGGAGAACCCGCAAAGTCTGGAAGACGCCAAAGAATTAACCCGGCAGCATCTTCCGGAAATCCGCCAATTGGTGGGTGAAGAGTTGAAGAAAAGAGGGATTACGTACAGTTACACCGTAGAGCTTGGCGTCGTGCCGTTCCCGACGAAGTTATACGGAGGCACGGTGTATCCGGCCGGCGATTACGATGCGCTGCGGATTACTTTAGGCGAAGGTCAAGGGCAGAACTGGTGGTGCGTCTTGTTCCCGCCGCTTTGTTTCATCGATGGTGGCAGCGGGGATGCGGCGGCGCAGCCTGTTGACACAGGTATCCAAACGGTTTCAGCAGAGGCCGGCGGCGAGGCTTCCCAAGAGGAAACGCCGAAGAATGCAGGCGACAGTGAACCGGAGGTCCGCTTCTTCTTGTGGGATATGTTCATTGGCATTTGGAACTGGGTGGTAAGCTTGTTTTAGGATTATAAGCGAGTTGATTTTCAATCCTGAGCGGGTATGATAAACTTTGATGTAGAAGTGCGAGTTCAAAAAGTCGGATTTTCAGCACCGAAGTTTATGCTTCCGATGTGCGTTTTTTCAAAACGCTTCAGTTGGATGAAGCTAGGGAGTGAGGAGCGGAGCTACACGTTTTCGCAGAAAACGCCTTCGAAAGCATCTGCTGTTTTGGGTACGTGAGCACCTAAGATGTTTCCGCAGGAAACATGACTTCGTAAGCATCCACTTAGGCCCGGCTGAATTCAAGATTCGATGCCGAGCTGCTTCCTGATTCGCTTCGTGTTAGATATAGAATTTATAAGTTATCTTGCTACGCTGATGAAATTCTGTATCGCAAGAAAACCTACCTTTAAATCGATGTCGCTCGTCCTTGAATTGACCTCGATTGGTTTTCTTATCAAAAGCGGACTTTTTGAACAACCTCTAGAAGAGTGCTTTCTCTTTGGCGCGACTGGTTTGAATGGGAACCGGCACGGGACTGAAGAACGAAAAGCGCTTTTTATTTTGGGGCATAGGCAACACATGCGTTAGAGTTTATATAATTCATATACAGAAAGTTTGGGATAGGAATGGAACAGAACGGGAATGGCATGGAACCTAGCCAGCAGCGGGATAACGGCTTCCGCGAGGCTGCTGTAAATTCAACCGAAGTGTGGCATGTATCGAACTCGCTTTCCAGGGAGAGCTTGAGTTTGGAGAAGGAGGCGAAGCAGGCGCTGGAGGAAGCGGGGCAGGTGCTCGAGCGGGGCGGAACGGTGGCCTTTCCGACGGAAACAGTCTACGGGCTTGGCGCAGACGCCGGTAATACGGAAGCGGTCGAGCGTGTCTTTGCTGCGAAGGGCCGGCCGTCGGACAATCCATTGATCGTGCATATTTCGGAGCTTACTCAGCTTGACGGTTTGGTCCGTCATGTGAATGAGACAGAAAGGGCGCTGATGGCAAGGTTCTGGCCTGGGCCGCTATCGCTGGTACTGCCCGTTAAACCGGGTGCTGTATCCCCTCGTGTGACGGCAGGGCTCGATACCGTTGCCGTGCGGATGCCGGATCACAACGTGGCGCTGGCCTTGATCAGCGCAGCCGGGCGTCCGCTGGCTGCGCCGAGCGCGAACCGTTCCGGTCGGCCAAGCCCGACGCTGGCCAGCCATGTCCTGGAGGATTTGGCCGGGGCGATCGACGGCGTTCTCGACGGCGGCCCTGCCGGGGTGGGGGTCGAGTCGACGGTGGTGCAAGTCGGCGAAGACGGCGCCGTCACGGTGCTCCGCCCGGGCGGCGTCACGGCCGAGCAGCTTGCCTCCGTTGCGGCAAGCGTGCGCATGGACCCGGCGCTGCATCGCGCCGCCGGGGAGGCGGAGAGCCCGGCGCCGCGCTCGCCGGGCATGAAGTACACGCACTACGCACCGAAGGGTGCGATGTGCGTGGTGCAGGGCCCGCGTGCCGACGCGGTGTCGGCACGCATCGCGGCCGAGCTTGAGGCGGCCGCCCGACGCGGGGAGGTGACCGGCGTGCTGTCGTTCGACGAGCACATCGGTCACTACCGCGCGGACGTTGCCGTCTCGCTCGGCAGCCTGGTCGCGCCGGAGGAAGCGGCCCGCCGGCTGTATGCCGGCCTGCGCCGGTTCGATGACGAAGGCGCAACCTTCATTCTGGCCGAAGCGTGCCCGGAGCAAGGCCTTGGAGCAGCCGTCATGAACCGGCTGCTGAAGGCCGCGGGACACCACATCATCGACGTGAATTGAGCTGCGGCTGAAGGCTTTTGGCATCATTTACCCCTTGTCCGCATATGGTGTACAAGACCATGGGACTTGGGGGAATGGGCATGCTGGAGGCGTCTGTCCAATCGGGACAGCTTGCGGCGATTCTGCTGATGGCGGTTGCACTCGGGTTAGACGCATTTTCGCTTGGAATCGGAGTTGGAATGAGAGGCGGTATGCGCTTAGGCCATATGCTGGGCATCAGCTTCATGATCGCGTTGTTTCACATGCTGATGCCGCTGCTGGGCTTATTTGCCGGCCGCTATGTTGGCATGTTACTGGGCCACGTCACAGGGCTTGCTGCTGGCGGGCTGCTGCTTTTACTGGGCGGGCATATGATGTATAACGCCCTGCGGGGCGGAGAGGGACAGCGAATCCATCCTACCGCATTTTTAGGCATGCTGCTGTTTTCGCTTAGCGTCAGCATCGACTCCTTCTCGGTAGGCGTTTCGCTCGGAATGTTTGTGGATGATGTGCTGTTAATCGTAATTTCCTTCGGGGTCGTGGGCGGTTTGCTGTCCATTCTCGGTTTGCTGCTTGGCCGTCAGGTAAGCAATAAGCTGGGGGAGTACGGTGAAATGCTGGGCGGACTGATTTTGGTCATCTTTGGCATCATGTTTATCTTTTGACGCAATATTTGTTACAATAACCCCAAAGACCTACGAACGGGAGGAATGGGACCGTGAAAAATATATTGTTTGTCTGCACGGGAAATACCTGCCGCAGTCCGATGGCTGAAGGCATGCTGCGCAAGCTTGCCAAACAACGGGGCGTCCCGTTGGAAACGAAGTCCGCCGGTGTCTCGGCCGTGGATGGAATGCCGATGTCCCATCATGCGGAATCCATACTGCGAGACCAGGATATCCAGGAACACTTGGTGTCCAAACCGTTGACCGCGAACCTGGTGGAGTGGGCAGACCTGATTCTGACGCTGACCCAGTCGCATAAGCAGTATGCTATAAGGCAGTTCCCGCACGCCGCAGACAAGATGCACACGCTGAAAGAGTTTGTTGAGGATGACCGCCGGGTGCTGGAGGATCTGCGGGAGCAGGATAGTCTGTATGCCGCGCTTGAGCTGGCCAGATCTCTGGGCCGCGATGTCAGCGACCGTGACCGAGAGCGTCTGATCGAGCTGCGTCAGCGCATCCCAAGCTTCGATATCTCCGATCCTTTCGGGGGCTCGCGGGAGGAATATGAAGCCACGGCCGCAGAGATACGGACGGCGTTGTTCCGTCTTTTGGACAAGCTGGAAGCGGATCGGCATAACTAAGCCTTGCCTTTAGAGATATGAAGCCTGCCATTGGGCTAAAAAGCCACTTGCCTTTCGCATGGTATTGCTTTAAGATGAAGGTGAAAAACAAATGATCCGGTGTAACTGGCGACGAAGTGGATGAAACCACGATGGAGCATCGGAATATACGGCCGGTCGCCTGGGCAAAGAGCATTTGGAGCACAATACGTGCGCCGACTGCTCTTTTTTCGTCTTTTGCGCCCGATTTGGGTTATAATGAAACAAGCTAAAACGCAAAAGCGAACATACGAGGGGGTTTTTCATAGATGAAAATTGCATTGGGTACGGATCATGCCGGCATTCGTCTGAAAGAGGAGATCGTGGAAGTCATTCGGGGTCTTGGCCACGAGGTGGAGGATCTGGGCTGCGGCTGTTCCGATTCCGTGGATTATCCCGATTATGCCCTTCCGGTGTGCGAGAAGGTCGTCTCGGGTGAAGCGGACCGCGGCATTCTGATCTGCGGTACGGGGATCGGCATGAGTATTGCGGCCAATAAGGTGCCGGGCATTCGCTGCGCTTTGACACATGATGTGTTCTCGGCCAAAGCGACGCGCGAGCATAACGACAGCAACGTGATTGCGCTCGGTGAGCGTGTCGTCGGTCCTGGACTTGCTGCCGAAATCGTCAGCGCATGGCTGACTACGGATTTCAGTCATGGCGAGCGCCATGTCGGCCGCGTGAACAAGATCAAGGCCATAGAGGAGCGTTACCTGAAGAATGTATCGCGATAAGTGAACGCGTAATACAGCTGCGGCTATCGTGATATGGGATTGAAGCATCTTCTGTGAAAAAATCATCGGGAGGACTGTGACATGACGGATATCTCCAAGGTTTCCTTGAACGAACAGACAGCGCGTATTGTCCGCGAACTGGCCGAAGCGGCCGTCTTAGGCCCGGGTAAAGTGCTGGTCATCGGAGCCAGCACCAGTGAAGTGGTCGGACGCCGGATCGGTACAGGCGGCGCTCTTGAAACGGCTCAGCAGCTCCTTCAGGGCATTGCCGAGGTTCAAACGGAATTCGGTTTCGCGGTGGTCTATCAATGCTGTGAGCATCTGAACCGTGCGCTTGTCATGGAACGCGAGCTGCTCGAGCGGCTGGGCTTGACGGAAGTGGCGGCAGTTCCCATTCCGGGTGCGGGCGGGTCGATGGCTTCCGCAGCTTACCGCCGCATGAAGGAGCCCTGCCTTGCGGAATCGATTGAAGCCCATGCGGGTGTCGATATCGGCGAGACGCTGATCGGCATGCATTTGCGGAGAGTGGCGGTTCCGTTCCGGCCGACCGAGCGTTATATCGGGGAGGCGCGCGTAACTGCGGCATATACCCGCCCGAAGCTGATTGGCGGAGAGCGTGCGGTGTACCGGCTTGAGCAGACGGATGATTCCACGTTGTGCGATTGATTCGAATGAGAACTCGCTTTTTTAATGATGATTACTTGTAGTTTTAAGTTTGCAAGAAAAAATAACGATTGATTATGGGAGGATATGAACATGATGGAACATTTGCGGAAGAGTGACCCGGCTGTATTGGAAGCGATGGATTTGGAGCTGAAGCGTCAACGCAGCAACATTGAGCTGATTGCCTCTGAGAATATTGTCAGCGAAGCGGTTATGGAAGCAATGGGGACGGTGCTGACGAATAAATATGCGGAAGGCTACCCTGGCAAACGCTATTACGGTGGCTGTGAGCGTGTGGATATCGTGGAAGATATCGCCCGTGACCGCGCCAAAGAATTGTTCGGAGCCGAGCATGCCAACGTTCAGCCTCACTCCGGTGCCCAAGCGAACATGGCGGTATATTTGGCAGCCCTGAAGCCTGGAGATACCGTGCTCGGCATGAACCTGGCCCATGGCGGCCATTTGACTCACGGAAGCCCGGTTAACGCTTCCGGTCTTCTGTACAATTTCGTTGCCTACGGCGTGCAAGAAGACACGTTCCTGATCGATTACGACGAAGTCCGCAAAGCGGCATTCAAGCATCGCCCTCGTCTGATCGTGGCGGGTGCAAGTGCCTATCCTCGCATTATTGATTTTGAAAAGCTTGCAGCCATCGCCAACGACGTAGGCGCGTTGTTCATGGTTGACATGGCTCATATTGCGGGACTTGTTGCGGCTGGTCTTCATCCGAATCCGGTTCCGCATGCCCATTTTGTAACGACAACGACGCATAAGACCCTTCGCGGACCTCGCGGCGGTATGATTCTGTGCAAAAAGGCTTGGGCGCAAGCGATTGATAAAGCGGTATTCCCCGGCTCCCAAGGCGGCCCGCTCATGCATGTGATTGCTTCCAAAGCCGTTGCGCTTGGCGAAGCCTTGGATCCGTCTTTCAAGACGTATGCAGAGAATGTCGTGAAGAACGCGAAAGTGCTGGCCGATACCCTGATCGAGGAAGGCCTGAACATCGTTTCCGGCGGAACTGATAACCACCTGATGCTGGTGGATACCCGTAATCTGGACATCACCGGCAAAGACGCGGAGAAAGTTCTGGACTCCATCGGAATTACCGTGAACAAGAATGCCATCCCGTTTGATCCGACCAGCCCGTTCGTAACGAGCGGTATCCGTATTGGTACCCCTGCGGTTACTTCCCGCGGTATGGATGAGCAAGCGATGGTTACCATCGCGAAAATTATTGCCATGACTTTGAAGCAGCCGAAAGACGAGGCAACGCTTGAAAAAGCAGGCCGTTTGGTGGCTGAGCTTACAGATCAATATCCTCTCTATGCTGAAATGAAATATTAATCACAGTTTCCTTCGCATAAGAAGCCTATGATAAGAGGACCCCGCCTGATGCAGGTGGGGTCCTTTTAGGAGCTATGAACATTCTGGCCAGATTGCTATGCTCTCATTTTCCCAGTCAGGCCCTTTCGCGGTTAGCATCAATATAGGCGAGAATGGAAAACCTAGGTTCAGGGCAGAAGAAGATCCGATTCCGTTATAAGGTCAAAAACTCATGGAATAAAACATGACCCGTGCAGGTGTCAATTGACTAGAGGGAATGATATAATAGACAGGATTTATGGAGCTCACAAATATTTAACGCCCATATTGAAATAACATTTGTACTCAAACCGGAGGGACCAGACATGGGAAAATTGGTGATTTGTGATCACCCGTTGATTCAACACAAACTTACATTTATCCGCGATATGCGGACTAACACAAAAGACTTTCGCGAATTGGTAGACGAAGTCGCGACTTTGATGGCTTATGAAATTACGCGAGAGGTTCCTCTTGAATCGATATCCGTGCAGACGCCGGTCGCTGAAACCCAAGGGAAAGTCATTTCCGGCCGCATGCTCGGCTTGGTTCCGATCCTTCGCGCCGGTCTGGGCATGCTGGACGGAGTTGTCAAGCTGCTTCCAGCGGCAAAGGTAGGGCATGTCGGATTGTTCCGTGACCCCGAAACGCTTCAGCCTGTTGAATATTATACGAAGCTTCCAACCGATGTAACGGAACGGGAATTGATCGTCATTGATCCGATGCTCGCAACGGGCGGATCCGCTATCGCTGCTATCGACGTGCTGAAGAAACGCGGCTGTACCCAGATCAAGATGATGAACCTCGTGGCTGCACCGGAAGGTGTGAAAGCTGTCCATGATGCCCACCCGGACGTGGACATTTATGTTGCTGCTCTCGATGAGGGTCTTAACGACCATGGTTACATCGTACCGGGCCTTGGTGATGCAGGGGATCGGCTGTACGGCACGAAATAAGAGCCAAGCCAGTCACTCGTACGTCTTGAATATTTGAAAACAAGCAAAGAGGGGTATTTTCAAACATGTCAAAAGTGAAAGTGATGACGATATTTGGGGTCCGCCCCGAAGCAATCAAGATGGCGCCGCTAATTCTAGAGCTTCAACGTCACCCAGAGCATATCGAATCGGTCGTTTGTGTTACTGCGCAGCATCGGCAAATGCTGGATCAGGTGCTGGATGTGTTCAAGATTGTTCCGGATTATGATTTGGATGTCATGAAGGACCGTCAGACGCTCAACGAGATCACCGTGCGCGTTTTGGAGGGTCTTGAGCCTGTTCTGCGTGAAGCCAAGCCGGATATTGTATTGGTGCACGGCGATACGCTGACAACGTTCCTGGCCAGCTATGCAGCCTTTCTGCAGCAGATTCAGGTCGGCCATGTGGAGGCGGGACTGCGCACATGGAACAAGCTGAACCCTTATCCGGAGGAGATGAACCGTCAGCTGACCGGGGTGCTTGCTGATCTTCACTTTGCGCCGACGGACTGGTCCGCCGAGAATCTCCGCAAGGAGAACAAGCCGGATTCCCGCATTTATGTAACGGGTAACACGGCTACGGATGTATTCCAGTACACGGTGCGTGAAGGTTATACCCATCCGGTTCTGGACTGGGCGCAGGGCAAGCGCTTGATCCTGATGACGGCACACCGGCGCGAATCCCAAGGGGAGCCGCATCGTCAAATATTTGAAGCGGTAAAGCGCATTGCCGATGAATTTGAGGATATTGCCATCGTATATCCTGTACATCCGAGCCCAGCTGTTAAAGAGCCGGCTCATCGCATTCTGGGGGATCACCCGCGCATCAAGCTGATTGATCCGCTGGATGTCGTGGATATGAACAATATCTACACCCATACGCATTTCATCATTACGGATTCCGGCGGCATGCAGGAGGAGGCTCCGTCATTCGGCGTGCCGACGCTGGTGCTTCGGGATACGACCGAACGACCGGAGGGCATTGAGGCCGGCACCCTGGAGCTGGTAGGCACCCAGGAGGAGAATGTGTATGAACGCATTAAGGTTCTTCTGACCGATCAGGAGCTCTACGAAAAGATGAGCAAAGCTGCTAATCCGTATGGCGATGGACAAGCTTCACAGCGAATTGTCAATGCGATTTTGCACCATTTCGGCATCCGAAAAGAGCGTCCAGAAGAATTTCACAGAATGTTCACAAAGGTATAGTTTACCGTATTCTGATGAGCAAGGGGACAGCATACAGTTGAACTGTACGGTTACCGCGGCGTTTTGCGCAATTTAGACTGCTCAAAACGCCGATTTTACACGGTAAATCCATCAAATCGATTCATTGACAAACTCTTGTTATATTCAGTAAAATGAGTTGGGATTAGAGGTTCATATGAAAAATCCGAAAAGTCAAGATAACCCTTGGTTGATAGCGCTATACATTAGCGGGGCAGGCGGTTTGCTTGCCGCTTACATTCTCATCGGTTTTTTTACCGGGCGATGGCTCATGAATCATTTGGACGGGCCCAGAGTGTGGCTTGCCATTGGTACGCTTTCGGGGCTCTTTGTAGGGATTTTGAATATCGCTCTTCTCATTAAAAAGTTTTTGGGGGCGCAGGCGTGAATGATTTGACTTCCATTGTGAACGCTGTATTTAGAGTATCCTTACTCTTATTGTCTGCCTTGTTTCTCGGATGGGCTCTCTATCCGGAATATCGCCCGATATTGATGGGGTTGATCATGGGCACGGCGGCGGGATTGTTTAATGTACGCTTCCTCTCCATGAAAGTGCAGCAGCTGGCGCAATTGGCTGTCGATCCGGAACCGAAAAAGTACAACTTCGGCTTCATTACGAGATTGTGCATCGGGCTTCTGATTGTAATCTTCGCCGTAAAACTCGAACAGGTATCCCTCGGCGGTGCAATTGCCGGTCTGTTCATACCCCAATTGTTGACCATTCCTGTCAGCATTGTGTTCAGTTTGAGAAACAATCATTGATCAGCGCTAACTTGGAAAGGGGTGAAAACAATTTTATGCATGATTCACCGATTATCAAACTTGGCGGATTGAATATTGATCTTTCAGCGGTATTAATGCTTCTCGTCACCTGCGTGGTGGTGTTCGTATTATGTCGACTGGCGGTACGTAATCTATCTGTCGAAAACCCTTCCAAACTGCAAAACTTCATGGAATGGGTAGTGGAATTTGTGCAAGGCGTCGTAGCGAGTGCGATGGATCTGAAGAAAGGGAAAGCTTACATATCATTGGGGCTTACTCTGATCCTGTTCATCTTTGTAGCGAACTTGCTGGGCCTGCCGTTCTCAATTATCACCGACTTGCCGGAGAACTTCGAAGTCTTTGGTCAGCCAATTCTGGCTACACTCGGACTTGAACATGGCCACTACGCCCACGTATTGTGGTGGAAGTCGCCAACAGCGGACATTTCCGTTACGGCCGGTCTTGCGATCGTTGTGTTCGTGCTCATGAACTACCTGGGCTTGAAGCTGAATCGCAAGCATTACCTGAAGCATTACATCGAACCGTTCCCGATCTTCCTGCCACTCAATATCATTGAGAACTTGGCAAAACCTATCGCTCTGGCAATCCGGCTTTATGCCAACATTTTTGCCGGCGAGGTACTGATCACGGTGATTCTGAAAACCGGCTTCTGGGGCATTCCGTTTATGGCTGCATGGCAAGGTTTCAGTATCTTCATTGGTGCATTGCAGGCGTTTATCTTTACGATTTTGACAATGGTATACATCTCGCAAACTACGATTCACGAAGAGCATTGATCAACTCGGACGAATCCGCCGTAACAGCGGTGTTTTTCGAAAGAGATATTTTCTATAGTTTCACCAAATTTCAATTTTGAAACAATTTTAAGGAGGATATTTAACAATGGAATTTTTGGCAGCAGCTATTGCAGTAGGTCTGGGCGCCCTTGGCGCAGGTTTGGGTAACGGTATGATCGTAAGCAGAACAGTTGAGTCTATCGCTCGTCAACCAGAAGCACGTGGTCAATTGCAAACAACGATGTTTATCGGTGTTGGTATCGTAGAGGTTATTCCTTTGGCGGCTACTGTAATCGCGTTCTTGATCATGTTCTCTTAATAACAATACAACGGTTTGGCGGGGAGGGCCGATGCCATCCGCGCCTTCGTTTTGTTAGGCACCGCACTTCGTGTTGATGGAAAGGAGTGACCTCAATGACAATTCTATGGGAAAATATGGTAATTACTATTCTTGCGTTTCTTATTCTTTACTTTTTGCTTCAGAAGTTTGCGTTCAGCAAATTGTTCGGCATCATGGAGCAGCGTCGTGAGCTGGTAATGAGCCAGATGAACGAAGCGGCACAGACTCGTCAGCAGGCAACTGCTTATGTAGAAGAGCAGAAGAAGGCACTGGAGCAAGCGCGTCAAGATGCTCACGAAATCATCGAGCGTTCCAGACAAACTAGCAACAAACAAGCAGAGCAAATTATGGAACAGGCTAAGGAAGAGGCGGTTCGCCTGAAATCCGAGGCGGTTCGTGATATCGAGAATGAGAAGAAGAAAGCTGTCGAAGAGCTTCGCAATGAAATCGGCAGTGTTTCCGTGAAGATCGCTACCAAGCTGATTGAACGGGAAGTAAAGAATGATAAAGCTCAAGAAGAACTGGTGGATCAATACCTTAAAGAGGTAGGAGGCAGACCATGAGCCAAAATACAGTAGCAGCCAAGCGGTATGCGCGGGCGCTGTTCGAAGTGGCGGCTCAGCAGCAGAAGGGTCTGGAAGTGGAAGAGGAATTGCGCGCTGTTGTGCATGCCATTGAAGGCGATGCCGACATTCAGAAATTCATCTCCACGCCGAATATTCCCCAGTCCGTGAAGATGAACGTAATCAGCCAGGCGTTGGCAGGGAAGGTATCGCAGCCTGTATTGAACACGATCGAATTGCTTCTCGACAGAGGGCGTACAGAAATGTTCGCTGAACTGCTGAACAGTTATGTGAAGATACAAGGTGCGAGCTTAGGATTGGCGGACGCCACTGTGTACTCCACCTACCCGCTTAGCGATCAGGAAAAAGAACAGGTAGCTTCGGAATTCGGGCAGTTAGCACATCAGAATATCCGGGTGACCAATGTTGTGGACGAGAGTTTGCTCGGCGGCCTGAAAGTTGTCATTGGCGACAAGCTTTATGACGGAAGCCTTGCCGGGAAGCTGGAACGTCTTGAAAAGTCTTTTAATAGACGAGCATAGTAGATAGGGGTGAAAACGTTGAGTATCAGACCTGAAGAAATCAGTACTTTAATCAAAAGTCAAATTGAAGAATATAAATCCGATATCACTGTCTCTGAAGTAGGTACGGTAATTCAAGTAAGTGACGGTATTGCTCGCGTGTACGGCCTGGAGAACGCGATGTCCGGGGAACTTTTGGAGTTCCAGAACGGCGTGTTCGGCCTGGCGCTTAACCTTGAGGAGAGCAATGTCGGTGTCGTTATCCTGGGACCATACTCCGAAATCAAGGAAGGCGATCAGGTTAAGCGTACAGGACGTATTATGGAGGTTCCTGTAGGTGAAGCTCTGCTTGGACGCGTAGTTAATCCGCTGGGTCAGCCGCTGGACGGCAAAGGCCCGATCGAAGCGACTGCGTTCCGTCCGGTTGAGAGCAGTGCACCAGGCGTTATCGACCGTAAATCCGTTCATGAGCCTATGCAGACAGGTATTAAAGCGATTGACGCAATGGTACCTATCGGCCGCGGACAGCGCGAGCTGATCATCGGTGACCGCCAAACGGGTAAAACCACCGTTGCGATCGATACGATCCTGAACCAAAAAGGCAACGGCGTTAAATGTATCTATGTAGCTATCGGGCAAAAGCAATCCACTGTAGCACAGGTTGTTGAAACTCTTCGCCGTCATGGCGCACTGGAGTACACGATTGTTGTTACGGCTTCGGCTTCTGAGCCGGCTCCGCTGCAGTACATCGCTCCATACGCAGGCTGCGCAATGGGTGAATACTTCATGTACAAAGGCGAGCATGCACTCATCATCTATGATGACTTGTCGAAACAAGCGGCAGCATACCGTGAGTTGTCCTTGCTCCTCCGTCGTCCTCCGGGTCGGGAAGCTTATCCGGGTGACGTTTTCTACCTGCACTCCCGTTTGCTGGAACGTGCAGCGAAGCTCAACGATGAGCTTGGTGGTGGTTCATTAACCGCACTGCCATTTATTGAAACACAGGCTTCTGACGTATCTGCCTACATTCCAACCAACGTAATTTCGATTACGGATGGACAGATTTTCCTGGAGTCTGAGTTGTTCTACTCCGGTCAACGTCCAGCGATTAACGTCGGTATTTCGGTATCCCGTGTCGGTGGTTCCGCGCAGATCAAAGCGATGAAAAAGGTTGCGGGCGGCATGAAGCTGGATCTTGCGCAATATCGTGAGCTCCAGGCGTTCTCCCAGTTCGGATCCGATCTGGACAAATCAACCTTGGCTCGCTTGAACCGTGGTGCAAGATTGATGGAAATCCTGAAACAGGGTGTAAACCAGCCGTTGTCCGTTGAACAACAGGTGGTTAGCTTGTACGCAGCCGTTAAAGGATATATCGATGATATCGAGATCGCTGACGTGCGTCGTTTCGAGAGCGAGTTCCTTTCGTTTATTGAAAGCAATAAACCGGAAATTCTTCAATCCATTACGGATACGAAGGATCTGACGTCCGACAACGAAAACGCATTGAAAGCGGCAATCGATCAATTTAAGAAGGGCTTTGCCGCTTCGGTTTAAGCTCCTCAGGTAAGTAATAGGAGGGGAGCCGGGGTAAGCCCGGCATCCTCTTTCATCATATGGAATGTAGCTTTGGCTGTGACCAAAGTGATTTTTACAAAAGGTACGGCTTTGGTCCTAGCCAAAGCTTAGTCTACGCGTACGAAGTAACTTTGGCTCTGCCAAAGTTAGGTGATTGCTTACGAAGTTAGCTTTGGCTTCGCCAAAGCTTTAAGGTGGTGAAAACATGGCAAGAGGATTACGTGATATTAAGCGGCAGATCAAGAGTGTTCAGAACACAAGGCAGATCACCAAGGCGATGGAAATGGTTGCTGCCGCCAAGCTGAGAAGAGCTCAAGAGAAGGCAACCTCCGCACTTCCATACTCCGAGAAGCTGAAAGAAGTGGTTGGCAGCATTGCTGCTGGAACCAAAGGAATCAGCCATCCGATGCTGGAAAAGCGTGAAGTGAAGAAAACCGGTTATCTGGTGATCACTTCCGACCGCGGTCTTGCTGGTGCATCAAACTCCAACATTTTGCGAAAAGTATCGAACTTCATCGCAGAACGCCATCAGTCCAAGGATGAGTATTGCCTGTTTGTGATCGGACGTAAAGGACGGGATTATTTCCGCCGTCGTGAACTTCCGGTTGTTGAGGAACTCACCGATTTATCCGATAGTCCGACCTATGCAGATATTAAGACCATCGCTAACGCGGCGGTTCATCAATATGAGCTGGGTCAGATCGATGAGTTATACGTGTGCTATAACCAATTCGTGAATGCTTTGACTCAGCTCCAGGAGATCTCCAAGCTTCTGCCGATGGAGAACATTGGTAGCGCCGAGAACCTGACGGGTTATGAGTATGAACCGTCTCCTGAAGGCGTGCTTGAGGTGCTGCTTCCGAAATATGCGGAAACATTGATTTTCAGTGCGATGCTGAATGCGAAGGCAAGTGAGCTGGGTGCGAAGATGACTGCTATGGGAGCTGCAACGAAGAATGCAAGCAAGATCATCAACGAGTTGAACCTTACTTACAACCGTGCTCGTCAGGCTGCCATTACGCAGGAAATTTCCGAGATTGTGGGCGGAGCAAACGCTCAGCAATAATGCACGGCTCTGAATTCTTAATTTAGTACTTTACGGATATGCGGCCATGTCATGAATAAGCCGCTTTTACGATCATCGTTCACCGCTAGAGGTGAGCGGGTAGGAGGGAAAACGAATCAATGAAAAAAGGACGCGTTGTCAGCATTACAGGTGCTGTAGTTGACATTGAATTTGAGCGCGGTCATCTTCCCGAGATTTTTAATGCTGTCAAGATTGAAGCAACGCTGGAAGGCGGCCGCTCGGTTGATTTGACTTTGGAAGTATCCAATCATTTGGGTGATAATCTGGTTCGTTGTATCGCGATGTCATCCACGGATGGTCTCGTTCGCGGTATCGAAGCCGTGGATTTGGGCAGACCGATTACGGTTCCTGTAGGTTCCGCTACACTTGGCCGTGTATTTAACGTATTGGGTGAGCCGATCGATAACGCAGGTGCCGTAGTATCCGAAATTAATAACCCGATCCACCGTGAGGCTCCTGCTTATGATGAGCTCTCCACGCAAGCAGAAATGCTTGAAACGGGTATTAAGGTAATCGACTTGCTTGCTCCATACCAAAAAGGCGGTAAGATCGGCCTCTTTGGTGGTGCCGGCGTAGGTAAAACCGTTGCGATCCAGGAATTGATCAACAACATCGCCCAAGAACACGGCGGTATTTCCGTATTCGCCGGCGTAGGGGAGCGTACTCGTGAAGGGAACGACCTTTACCACGAGATGAGCGATTCCGGCGTTATCAGCAAAACCGCGATGGTATTCGGTCAAATGAACGAGCCTCCGGGTGCCCGTCTTCGCGTAGCGTTGACCGGTTTGACGATGGCGGAATATTTCCGTGATCAAGAAGGTAAAGACGTACTTCTCTTTATCGACAACATCTTCCGCTTTACTCAAGCGGGTTCCGAAGTATCCGCCCTTCTCGGCCGTATGCCTTCCGCGGTAGGTTACCAGCCAACGCTGGCATCCGAAATGGGACGCTTGCAAGAGCGGATTACCTCGACCAAAAAAGGTTCCGTTACATCCATCCAGGCTATCTATGTACCGGCGGATGACTATACGGATCCGGCTCCGGCTACAACGTTTGCTCACTTGGATGCAACGACGAACCTGGAGCGTAAAATTTCCGAGATGGGTATTTATCCTGCGGTAGATCCGCTTGCATCCAGTTCCCGTATCTTGGCTCCGGAAATTGTTGGTGAAGAGCACTATAACGTTGCTCAAGGCGTTAAGAAAATTTTGGCTCGTTATAACGAGCTTCAAGATATCATTGCGATTCTCGGTATGGATGAGCTGAGCGAGGAAGATAAAGCGATTGTTGGACGTGCTCGTCGTGTTCAACGTTTCCTTTCCCAAGCATTCCACGTTGCCGAGCAGTTCAACGGGATCCCGGGTAAATATGTACCGGTTAAAGAAACCGTGCGTAGCTTTAAAGAGATTCTGGAAGGCAAGTATGACCACCTTCCGGAAGCGGCTTTCCTGTTCGTAGGTACGATTGAAGAGGCAGTTGAAAAAGCAAAAACATTGTAAGCTGACGCTCCGTGATCGGCAGACCGGAACAGTACTTTTTGCGAGTCTGTGAGGTCTGCTGCGCGAGTTTTCTGCGGAAAACGGTGAGGAGGGATGGAAGTGAGCACCATTTTGTTGGAAATCGTAACGCCGGACCGCCTGGTCTACTCAGAGCAGGTGAATAGTGTTACGGTGCGTGGGGTCGAGGGAGAACTGGGCATTTTACCTGGTCATATTTCCTTTGTTACGCCGCTTCAGATAGCGCCAGTTTATGTGAAGATCGGTAACCAGAGAACCCCGTTTGCGGTACAAGGCGGTTTCGTCGAAGTCCGCAAAGATAAGATTGTCATCCTGGCGGAAAGCGCAGAGAAAGCGGAAGAAATCGATCTGGAGCGTGCGGAAGCCGCGAAGGAAAGAGCGGAGACCCGCCTGAATGCGAAGGGAAGACAAGATGAAGTTGACCATCGTCGCGCGGAAATGGCTCTGCAAAGAGCGATGAACCGGATTAAAGTGACTCGGAACTAATAGGTAAACCAAGACAGCTTGCTGCATTCTTGCAGCCAAGCTGTCTTTTTTTAGTTTACGGAATGCATAGGGTTTCAGCGAAGCTGAACGATACAATATCGTAAGGAAAACTACCTCTACATGCGGTCTGTCTACTGTGAAAGTACGTCGATTCTCGTTTTTCTTATATTTAACATTAACGCAATATACTAGAATCGTTTTGCTATAGCAGCTCCTGAATTGAGGTGTATTAAGCATTCAGCAGGTCGCTACTCTATTAAATGTCCGATTATCATATGTCATCTATCTAGAACTTTAATAGATTCACTGGCATAACATATAGTATCAAAGAGAGAAGGGAGGTCATCCTTATGGCTAATCTACTCCCGACACAAATTTTCTCATTGGCACCTGAAGTCGGTAAATCGTATTACGAGAATTTGGCTGGTGGCGTGAATGCGTCCGTAACCGTCAACAACTTCTCGGACGGGCCTGTTGCTTTGGTCATAACGAGAGTTAATGCACCGGTTGTCACCTATGTCATTCCACCTGTAAACAGTCTCACGCTATCGGTAGAGCTCTTGTTGGTTGCTGCTCTGTTGACAGGCGCACTGCCGGCTTTCGGAACGATTCAAGTGGCAACATCTGATTTCTAAAAAAGCTCCGCAGCAGTAAACGTGAATTTTTATTTAAAACTTACTCGGACTGTACATTTCAGAGTCCGATTTTTTTTTGTTATTAAATCGGTATAAGATAGAAGCTTGAGATACAAAACTATAGTGATTCATGGCTTCCGGATAATTTTTTGTTGCGAAAGAAGTGGTGATTTAAACTTCTTATAATAGCGTATTTATGATCGTTTTGGAGCAATGTCGATAAACTTTATTATTTCCGAGGAAATGTCGTATAGAAAGTGCTGGATTCTTAGCCTCCAGCCAAGTATTATAGAAGAGTCGGTCCTGAACAGGACAGGATAATTTATGAAGGAGGAGGGAGTATGAACCAGGATTTATCTAATTCAATCAGTGCCGTCGGTGTTAACGGATTGCTGTCTATTGTCGTTTCGCTGATCTGTATTGCACTGGCTTGGTGGGCATTACAACAAGTAAAGCTGGATTTGGTTGTCCGTCATCCGAAGGGGCCGCAGGGAAAGCTGCTGCATTTGCTGCTGGCTGTGGTGCTTGGACGATTTGTAGCTGAATTCCTAATTGACTATATAACATGGAGTCAAATGATCCGATATATGTTTTAGCGCGGGGAATGAGCGCCGTACATAACACGAAGTGTTTGCAGCTAGTGATTAGGGCATTTATTGTATGAGGTTATGTGTTTGGCGATTTTTACTCGTCTGTTTTAATTGCGGTATGATTGGTTATATCTCTGTTAGGTTGCTTCGGAAGAAGATGTCGAATAAACGCATTTTATTATGTTAACACTTATCTTAAGAATTTGATCGGGCGGACGATATGACTTCCGGACTATAATGTTCACCCGGTAATTGTTACGCATTGACAAGTGCTGGTCGGTCATGGTACCTTTCGTAGGTCCATACTGCGGTTAACAGATGCTTCATAAGGTCACATCTTGGATTTCTGGTTCCTGATGTAGACACCGTATCAGATGTAATAAATAGTTCAAAAATCGCTTGTTTAGCGGAAATCACTAATGTTAAGATGAAAGTTAGGGAATTAGCAACAACTAATTACTAACACACGCAATAAGGACAATTATGGACGCGGAGGGAAACCATGATGAGCAAATTTATCGTCCGCGGTGGCAAAAGACTGACCGGAAGCGTCAAAGTCAGCGGAGCAAAAAATTCAGTTCTTCCGATCATCGCTGCCTCTCTACTAGGGGAAGTTGGGGAAAGTGTTATTATTGACGCGCCTCCTCTTGACGATGTAATTACAATCAGTAAAGTATTGGAGTCGCTTGGTGCGGGCATTACATATCAGGATGAAGTGATACGTGTGAATGCAGAGCACATAACGACATGTGAAGCGCCTTATGAATGGGTGCGGAAGATGCGGGCGTCTTTTCTGGTCATGGGGCCTTTATTGGCACGTTGTGGACGAACCCGGATTTCGCTTCCCGGGGGATGTGCTATCGGCACAAGACCCATTGATCAACACCTAAAAGGATTTGAAGCTCTCGGGGCAGAGATTAGCCTCGGACAAGGATATATTGAAGCTAAAAGCAATGGCAGATTGCGTGGGGCGAAGGTCTATTTGGACGTAGCCAGCGTAGGTGCTACTGAAAATATTATGATGGCCGCTACATTGGCTGAAGGAATTACGGTAATCGAAAATGCGGCGAAAGAGCCGGAAATTGTCGATTTAGCGAATTACCTGAATGCGATGGGTGCCAAAGTTCGCGGTGCGGGCACGGGTGTGATTCGGATCGAGGGCGTTGAGCAGATGCATGGCGTCAAGCATAACGTGATTCCTGACCGGATTGAAGCAGGCACCTTCATGGCTGCGGCTGCGATCACGGGCGGGGATGTATATGTGGAAGGAGCCATTGCGGACCACCTTGGCCCGGTTATTTCCAAGATGGAAGAGATGGGGATTACCATTGAACCGGACGAGAATGGGATTCGCGTTATCGCCGACAAACCATTAAAGTCGGTTGATGTGAAAACCTTGCCTTATCCTGGCTTCCCAACGGATATGCAGTCCCAGATGATGGCGCTTTTGCTGGTTTCCGAAGGTACAAGTGTTGTTACGGAAACGGTATTTGAAAACCGCTTTATGCATGTGGATGAATTCCAGCTGATGAATGCGGAGATTAAGGTTGAGGGACGTTCTGCGATCGTTACGGGCGGAGCTAAGCTTAAAGGAGCCAAAGTAACCGCAACGGATCTGCGTGCAGGGGCTGCCTTGATATTAGCCGGGCTCGTCTCGGAAGGGACTACCGAAGTTGGCGGCGTACAGCATATCGATCGCGGTTATGTTCATTTAGCGGAAAAGCTGTCTGGACTTGGCGCGGATATCTGGCGTATTTCAACGGAGGACCAGAGTTCGGAGAAGGTTTCGAAAAAAGTGGCAGGCGAAACAGAAGACGCAAAAGTTTTCAAAGTTCAACCTACCTGGGTGTAAACAACACGATGAATCTGGCGACTCAGGATAGACCACAATAGAGTACAGGAGAAGGAGCTTTGCCGATAAGGCAAAGCTCCTTCTTTTTTTGTAATGCATCACCATAGCGCATATCATTCATTCTCTTATGTTGAGATTCCGTTTGAATGAAAGACTCTTTGCTAGCTTGCTTGCAGTCAGTGACCGCGTTCTTTCTCCATGTGCATTTTGTCCTTTCTCTTAGAATAGTTCTATTAAATGCCCATGTCTCATAAGTATAAGTAGAGCGTGTAGGAGCATGTACAAGAGTATATACCAGGGGAAAAGGCACAGGAGGGAAGTGCAATGAAAGATTCAAAGGTTCGGGTGAATGTGAGTTCTGCAGGAAAAAAACGGGCGATTGATTCAAAAGACGATTTGAAAGAAGGAAATCCTCAATCATACCAGGTACCATCCGAAGGATCGGCTGCTCCCGTATTGAAGTGGGACTTTCCCGGAGAACTTGAGAAGAAAGCCGGATCGACTGAAGAACATAACCGTGATTCGAATCCGGATAAAAAGGATATACAGGAAGGGCCGCGCGGGCACCGCGGCCCGGGGAGAGCGCCGGACGCCTTCGGCGAGTCCGGCCACAGCTCCCGGGCGGCCCATACGCCGCCGCCCGGAAGCCCCGCTGGCGCGCCTGCGCACGGCGCCGCGCCAGCCCCCGGCGGGCCGGCGGCCATGCCGCAGGGCCCGCATCCCGCGGCCGAGCCGCAGCGCTTCGCGCCAGCGGCAACGGGCCGCGTGCCGCGCGGCGGCCGCACGTTCCGTGTGCGGCCTGCGCGCTGGGGGCGCCGCGGCTTTGCCTCGCGGCGCCCGGCCGCCGGAAGGCGGCGGGTGCGGGTGCACCCTGCCGTCTGGGCGGTGGCGGTGCTGTTGGCCTTGGCGCTGGCGCTGCCCCTGCTGGTGGTTGCCCCCGGCAACAACGCACCAGAGCCGCTTCCGCCGGGGTCTGGCCCGCTGCCTTCCGCCGAGCCGCAGGCGGCGGAAGAGCCCACGGTATCCGTCTACGTAACCAAGACGGATACCGTGGAGGAACTGCCGCTGGAACAATACCTCGTCGGCGTCCTGGCCGCCGAGATGCCGGCTGAGTTCCAGCTGGAGGCACTCAAGGCCCAGGCCATTGCGGCACGGACGTATATCGTGCAGCGGCTGGCGTCCGGCGACCGCAGCGGCGTGCCGGACGGCAAGGCCGTGGTGACCGATACGGTCAGCCACCAGGCTTACATCGCCCAAGACGAACTTACGAAGGAATGGCAGCGGCTCGGGAAGGAAGCAGAGCTGGCGAAGCTCCAGCGAGCGGTAAAGGAAACGTCAGGAGTGGTGATGACATATGAGGGTCAGCCGATTACCGCTTCTTTTTTCTCCACCAGTAACGGTTATACCGAAAATTCAGAGGATTATTGGAAGAACGAGATTCCCTACCTGCGCAGTGTGGAGAGTCCATGGGATAAACAGATTTCACCGAAGTACAAGACAACGATCACGATGCCCCGCTCAGAATTCATAGGAAAGCTTGGTCTGGCGGATGGAGCCGTACCGGTATCGGCAGGCGGGGATGGGGGGGCTTCTTTTTTGAAAGTACTCTCGTATACGCAAGGTCATCGAATTGAGAGCGTACGGGTTGGCGGCAAAAAGTTCACCGGTCGCGAGGTGAGAGAGAAGCTGGGGCTTCGTTCGAGCCAATTCACCCTTCATATGAAAGACGGCGAGATTGAGATAACGACCTACGGCAACGGTCACGGCGTGGGCATGAGCCAATACGGAGCAGAGGGCATGGCCCGCGAAGGATACAAAGCGAAAGAGATTCTGGCGCACTACTATACGAATATTTCTTTTGACAAAACTTCAAATCTTCTCTCTTCAAAAAAATAATAGTTAGATAACGTATAAAAGAGTTGCCCCCGGTAACAATGGTTACTGAGGTGATTGCAAATGAATGAACAGAACAAAAATAGTAAACCCCACGAAGAAACTCCTAAAACTGTGCAAGGAGATTCGGCGGTACCGTCATCTTCGTGGAAGAAAGCATTATCCAAACGGTGGGTGTTCCCGGCAGCATACTTAGCAGCAGCGGCAATTATACTAACCCTCGTGTGGGTCTACCAGGACGCCAGCCAAAAGACGCTGAACCCACAAGAGGAAGCAACCACCGTATCGGATTCGGTTCAAGGCTCGGAGAAGCCTGCTGCAACCGAAGGCAATGACGGAGAAGCTGTAGAAGTGACGGCCAATGCGCAATCGATGATCTGGCCGGTAGCCGACGACGTGGCAGTCAGCATCGTCAAGCCTTACTTTGACGAGACGAACCCGGAAACGCATCAAGAGGCAATGGTGCAGTATAATGACACCTTTACGCCGAATATGGGAATCGACTTGGCTGCTGCGGATGACACGATGTTTGAAGTTCGTGCCGCACTGACTGGTAAAGTGACCCGGGTTGAGAATCACCCGGTTAATGGCAACGTTGTGGAAATTACGTCAGGTGACACGAAAACCGTGTACCAAAGCTTGAACGAAGTGAAAGTGAAGGAAGGCGCTGAAGTGAAGCAGGGCGATTCCATCGCGACTGCCGGGCGCAGTGAGTTTGAGAAGGATCTCGGCAACCATGTGCACTTCGAAGTGTATGAGGGCGGGAAACTGGTCAACCCTGTGAGCGTACTTCCGCAAAAATAATTTCATTTCTTTGTAGCCATGCGCCCACCGCGCACTTGAAGAGGGCAGGATCTTGTGATCCTGTCTTTTTTTTTGTTGCGGTTTTGGACGGCAAGTCCAACCCTTGCCGGGCCTTGTTTTTTGGACATTTTGGACTTGTCCGTCACGGGCATGTCCAGAAAATAAATGGGTCCAAGTAAGCTTGTCACCCCTTGAAACCGAGAATATCCCGTCATGCCCCTCATATAATGTACCAAACTATCCACACAGTAGGGAGGCGGGAGCGTGCACGATTACATCAAAGAGCGGACCATTAAGATCGGACGCTGTATCGTGGAAACGAGGCATACGGTTCGAACTATAGCCAAAGAATTTGGCGTGTCGAAAAGCACGGTGCATAAGGACTTAACCGAACGTCTGCCGGAGATCAACCCGGACCTGGCGGATCAGGTGAAGCACATTCTCGAATACCACAAATCCATCCGCCATCTGAGAGGCGGAGAAGCTACCAAGATCAAGTACAAAAAAACCGGCAGCAACCGCGAACCGGTGGCCACGGCGAAATCCTGATTTTTAGGGCTTAGGTCACTAGATTGACGTTGAATCCCTCCCCTAAAGTATGATATGTTAAAAGCTGGTATAGGATCGAAATATGGGACCTGTTTTGCCGAAGATCATCATCGATTGCTAGATTATGTCGAAGGATGGTTCGGTACAGCGAACAGACTCTTTTACCATAAAATAACACTTTGGGGGCTTTTCATGATGTTGAGCAAGGATATTGGAATCGATCTCGGAACGGCGAACGTGCTCATTCACGTAAAGGGGAAGGGGGTAGTGTTAGACGAACCTTCCGTTGTCACTATTGAGACCGACACCAAACGAGTCCTTGCCGTCGGTGAGGAAGCACGGCGCATGGTCGGGCGCACTCCCGGCAACATTACGGCGATCCGCCCGCTGAGGGACGGGGTCATCGCCGACTTCGAAATAACGGAAGCCATGCTGAAGTACTTTATTGATCGCGTGGGCGCGCGCAGTTGGCACAGCCGGCCCCGAATCCTCATCTGTGCACCGACGAACATCACTTCGGTAGAGCAGAAGGCGATCCGGGAAGCGGCTGAGCGCAGCGGCGCAAGGGATGTGTTCCTTGAAGAAGAACCGAAGGCAGCGGCAATTGGCGCAGGGATGGATATTTTCCAACCGAGCGGTAACATGGTTGTGGACATCGGGGGCGGCACCACGGATGTGGCCGTCCTGTCCATGGGCGATGTCGTCACCGCTTCTTCGATTAAAATGGCGGGGGACAAGTTCGACGAGGCGATCACGAAGTATGTGAAGCATAAATATAAATTGCTGATCGGAGAACGGACGGCAGAAGATTTGAAGGTAGCTATCGGAACGGTTCGTCCAGGCGGTAGACAAGCTGAGATGGATATTCGCGGACGCGATATGGTATCGGGACTGCCGTTTACGGTAACGGTGTCTTCGGCAGAGGTGCAGGAAGCTCTGTGGGATCCGGTGTCATCGATCGTACTCGCAGCCAAATCCGTTTTGGAGCGGACCCCGCCGGAGCTGTCGGCGGACATTATCGATCGCGGCGTCATATTGACCGGCGGTGGCGCACTGCTTCATGGTTTGGACGAGCTGTTGACGGACGAGCTGCGGGTGCCGGTGCTTGTTGCGGAGGATCCGATGCATTGTGTGGTTAAGGGAACGGGAATTATGCTGGATAATTTGGACAAGGTCGTAAAGAAAAAGTTCTAACCTTCCGATATAGATGATAGGAACAACATGAATATGGATATGAATCGGTATAATCACCACGATGAAATTAGCGATCTGCTCCGCATTACATACACGCTGATAACAGCGGAGAGGGCGGAATTGTAATGGAAAAGCGAAGCGTTCGCCTTTGTTTTTGGATTTCAACCATATCCAAGATGGTAACAAGAAATCCAAAAACAACAGCGATTGGAAGTACAATCCGTCATCGTAGCGGTCGTTATATCGATTAAGGTTGTTATGATTCGTTAATGGAAGGGAAGTGCCTTCATTGTTAAGAGGTCTATATACAGCGGCTTCAGGGATGATGACCCAGGAGCAGCGACATAATACGGTGACGCAGAACATCGCTAACGTCAACACGACAGGCTACAAGGCAACCAACAGCGTGCAGCGTTCGTTCCCCGAAGTGCTTGTCTCCATGATCGGCGGCAATGATTCGACGAATGCGGGACGGAAGCTGGGTAAGTTCAACACGGGTGTTTACGCTGAGGAGAGCATATCGCTTTATACCGAAGGCGCGCTCCGTGAAACGGGCAAGACAACAGACTTTGCGCTGGTATCCTCTTTTGCGGTACAGAATCCGGCAACGGGCCAACCTTATCCATTTGATGCTTCCGGCAGATACGTGGATGAGAACGGCGAGGTGATCTACCGGCCGGAAGGTTTTTTTACGGTTCAGAATGAGAATGGGGATATCCGTTACACCCGTAACGGCAGCTTCCGGGTTAGCCCCGAAGGCAACTTGTTGAGCGAGAGCGGCTATCAGGTATTGGATAACAATAACAGACCGATTGTATTGACAGGCTCGGCGAGTAACTTTACAGTGAATGAGCAAGGAGAAATCATGGACGCAGAAGGCAATGGGACAGGCATCATTCTCGGAGTAAGTATCGTGAGCGAGCCTCATGGACTGATTCGTGAAGGTCATGGCGTGTTCCGAATGGCCGATCCGGACGGGGAAGTTCGTTTTATGGCACCCGGTGATAACGGAGTCATCCGCCAGGGATTTATCGAGGGGTCCAACGTGGATCCGACGCAATCGATGGTTGAATTGACAGCTGCGCTGCGCGCGTATGAAACGAACCAAAAAATCGTTCAGTACTACGACAGAACGCTGGAGAAGGCGGTCAATGAGATCGGCCGAGTCTAAGCCGTGTTTGTAAGTAGGCAGGCAGCACAACTGCTGTATGAAAATGTGAGCCCACGGGAGGTAAGTGATGAACAACTCGATGATTAGCGCCATGGTGTCGATGAATGCCCTCCAGCAGCGATTGGATGTCATTGCGGACAATATAGCAAACGTCAATACGGCTGGTTATAAGAAAAAGGAGGGATCCTTTGAAGATGTGCTGACGCAGGTTCAGCAGCATCATAAGGACTTCGACCGGACGGGCCGCGCGACACCGCTTGGCTATACACTCGGGTATGGCATGAGACTATCTTCCGTCGTGCAGAACATGGAGCAGGGGGGCATGAAGGAAACCGGTAATCCGCTCGATCTGATGATTCATGGACAAGCCATGTTTGCCGTTCAGGGAGATGGTGCAATTGGATATACCCGCGAAGGCGGATTTCATGTATCTCCGGATGCCCGGAACCCAAACAACCTGCTGCTGGTCAATTCACAAGGCTATCCAGTACTTGACGTGAACAATAATCCAATCTCGCTTCCGGCCAAGGGGAAAGTTGCCATTAACCAGAAAGGGCAGATTATCGTGGAGACCCCAACGGGTCGAACGGCTCCTTATGCAACCTTGAAGCTGGTTGAGCTTGAGCGTCCGGAGGGCTTGGTTGCTGTCGGCGATAACCTGTTCGTCGTAGGAAGCGGCTTGACGGAAGGCGATGTGTTCGATTTGACACCGTCGGCTCCAGGCGAGCCTCCGAAATCGAAGGTGCTTTCCGGATTTATTGAACAATCGAATGTCAATTTGACCGATGAAATGACCAAAATGATGGAAGTTCAGCGGGCCTACCAGCTGACGGCACGTGCGCTTAGTTCAAGCGATACCATGATGAACCTTGCCAACACAATGCGAGGGTAGGTGGGCATCATGAGTGAATCAAACGCCAAAAAACGATCCAAGACATCCGGATGGAAAATCGCTGTCCGTATCATGATTCCTGTATTGCTCGTATTGGCATTATTCGGAGGCATGGTCTTCGGATATGTTGTTCTCGGCGATCAGGAGCTCAGTGAAGTGTTTGAATGGGGCACATGGAAGCATGTTTTTGATTTGATTTTTGCACCTTGACGAGAGGTCAAGGTGAACACAATGTCTTGAGATAAGATGCCAAACTCCCTTTAAGGGAGTTTTCTTTTTTTGGGGTTAAACGGTATAATGGGATGGGACTTGCGTATTAACTTTGTCATTTCATGACAATGGACGGATGTATGTAAAAGGGCCCTCTCCTCGTACACAAGTGTCCGATGGGAGAAAGCCCCTTATCTAAAACCTTCACTTCTGCAGCGGTGAAGGATATCCATCATTTTTTCCGCAGATCCTTCTTTTTATGCACATGATCTGAAATTCGTTAAGAAAACCTCAAGAGAATGCATGATACAGCCGTAAATAATACCTCCCGCGGCTTGAGAAAGCGGCACAGCGGCAGCGAATGGAACGAACAACCCTTTTCAAACGCTATGCTTGGCGGGTACGTACATAAGGAGGATTTTAATACTATGTTGAACATCAAACAAATTCAAGAAATTATTCCCCATCGCCCCCCGTTTTTGCTGGTCGATAAAATTGTGGAGATTGAGGACGGCAAACGAGCGGTCGGCATCAAGAACGTGACGATCAATGAGCCTTTTTTTGTCGGCCATTTCCCTGAATATGCTGTTATGCCGGGAGTCCTGATTGTAGAAGCTTTGGCGCAGGTCGGTGCTGTTGCAATTCTTAATGTAGAGAGCAACCGGGGAAAGCTTGGCTTTTTGGGGGGCATTGACGGTTTCCGTTTCCGTGGGCAAGTGGTCCCGGGTGATACGCTGCGGCTGGAAGTCGAGATCATTCGTTTGAAGGGCATGATCGGTAAAGGGAAAGCAACCGCTACAGTGGATGGACGTGTAGTTGCCGAGGGAGAAATTATATTTGCTCTCGCGGATAAGGAGTAATTTTCAGACTATTCTTGTTTGGATGAGGAAGGGAGACTTTTTTTCATGTCAGAGATGAGTCAGAGAACAATCGATACGGTACAACGTTGGTTGAATGATCCATATGTAGATGAGGAGACGAAACAGGAACTGCGTTCACTCGAGCACGACACCAAAGAGCTGGAGGAACGGTTTTATCGTGATCTGGAATTTGGCACGGGCGGTCTGCGCGGTGTTATCGGTGCAGGCAGCAACCGGATTAATAAATATACGGTAGGCCGCGCAACGCAAGGCTTTGCACAATATATCATGGAGGCTCACGGCACCGCGGAGGGCAAGCCTTCTGTTGTCATTGCCCATGACTCCCGGCATTTCTCGCCGGAATTTGCGTTAGAGGCTGCTTTGGTTTTGGCCGGAAACGGGATTGTAGCGAAACTGTATCCTTCCTTGCGGTCAACGCCGCAATTGTCATTCAGCGTGCGTCACTTGGGTGCTACCGGAGGGATTGTCATCACGGCAAGCCATAATCCGCCGGAATACAACGGTTATAAGGTGTACAACCGTGAAGGCGGCCAGCTGGTACCGGACGAAGCAGAGAACGTAATTGCCCGGATACAGGAGGTGGATTCCTTCTCTGCGGTCAAGAGGCTGTCTCAAGCTGATGCAGAGGCTCAAGGCCTGCTGGTTTGGCTGGGCGAAGCGGAGGACCAGGCTTTTGCGGATACGGTGGCGAGTGTCAGCGTGAACCGGGATCTTATCGAATCCAAGCTGGGCGAAGATATCCATATCGTATTCACGCCTCTCCATGGAACAGGGCAAGCACCTGTAGAGCGCGTGCTTAAGAGCATCGGCTTTAAGCATATTCATGTCGTTCCGGAGCAAGCCGAGCCGGATGGAAACTTCTCCACCGTCAAATCCCCGAATCCGGAGGAGCGGGAAGCTTTTACACTCGCGATGAAGCTTGGCGAGAAAGTCGGAGCTGACATTTTGATCGGAACAGATCCCGATGCGGATCGTATGGGGGCTGTCGTGAAGAATAGCCAGGGCGAATACGTCGTACTGACTGGCAATCAATCCGGCGCGATTATGATCCACTATTTGCTGGGGCAATTGAAGGAAGCGGGCAAGCTGCCTAATAATGGTGCGGTTATCAAGACGATCGTAACGAGTGAGATGGGGGCGGCGATTGCCGAGCATTATGGTGCCACCGTCTTGAATACATTGACAGGCTTCAAATACATTGGTGAGAAAATGACCCAGTTCGAGGAGTCCGGCAGCCATACGTATCTGTTTGGTTATGAGGAGAGTTACGGCTATTTGGCTGGCAATTATGCCCGCGACAAGGATGCCGTATTGGCCTCGATGCTGATATGCGAAGCAGCCGCTTATTATAAAGGACAAGGCAAGACGCTGTACGATGTGCTGCAGGAGCTGTATGAGCAGTTCGGTTATTTCCTTGAGACACTGGAATCCCGGACGCTCAAGGGTAAGGATGGCGTCGCCCAGATTCAAGCGAAGATGTCCGATTGGCGCGACAATCCACCTGGAGAAGTCGGAGGCGTGCCGGTTAAGCAGGTGCTTGATTATGCCGAAGGCCTGGACGGGTTGCCGAAGGAAAATGTGTTAAAGTATCTGCTTGAAGACGGATCTTGGTTCTGCCTGAGACCTTCCGGTACCGAACCGAAGATCAAAGTGTATTTTGCCGTGCGCGGCGAATCCCTCGCCGATGCGAATCGCAAAATTCAATCGCTCTCGGATCAAGTCATGGCCCGGGTAGACGCTTAAACATAGATACATTGAATGAGAGAAGAGAACGAAGGGAATTTACGATGGTTGCTGCAAGGCCCAAAAGAGCTGTTGCCCTCCATCGTAAATTTCCATAGGTTCGATGAGGAGGTACTTTCGTGGTTCAGAATTGGAAACGCTGGAACACAGCAGCCCGCAAGTGGCTGTGGATTCTGGTTGTTCTTGGCGTTGCAGCGGCCCTGCCGGTAGGTTATGACCGACTGCAAACAGAATCAACATCAAAGAATGTAGAGCTGGTGTTTGATTATCGGGATTTGTTGGATGTCGCGGCGTATCAATCCAAGCCGCAGGATTTTGTATCTGAGCAGCTGGATCGCCTGAAAGAAGCTGGCGTAATCAGTATGGCACTTTATGAAAGCACGCTGGACGAGCTGGTGAAATCGCGGCGAATATCGGTATATGACGGGCAGCAGGTCGCTGATCTGACAGGTACGACGGTCTCCCCGAACGAGAATTTTACGTATGTTTCATTCCTGAACGAGGAAAGCGCGACTTTAATTAAACCCATTATCGAAGAAACCTACACGAGATTGGGTATTCCGGTAAGATCCTGGCAGTTCGATCGTGGAGTGGATGGGTTGGTGCTGGAAACTCCGCGTTCCAATGCGGTCATTAAACCGCTGTCTCCAGACCCGATTACCATTGGCATGCTGCGAGAGAAGGGCTTTAACATTGTGCCGCGTCTGTCGGACAGTCTTCCGTACGACCAGGCGTATATGGAGAAGCTGATGGCGTACTTTGCGGACAACGGCGTAAAACGAATTTTGTTTGAAGGTGATTCCGCAAGAGGCTTCAACGATAATGAAGACATGAAAAGTTTGGATTCCTTTGGCGAGCTTTTGAATCAACACGGTATCGGCCTCGTGGCGATTGAGAATATCAAGCGTCCGCAAAAAGGATTTACGAAGCTTGCTTTTTTAACAGATTACAATGTAGCCCGTATTTATTCCTTAAGCGAGCGGGATGCTAATCTGGAGCCTGAGGTTATTGGAGAACGTTTTGCTCTGGCTTCCAAAGACCGTAACATTCGAATGTTCTATTTAAACGCGGAGCCAAGCCGGGATATGACCAAAGCATCCGTTACTCACCCGCTGGATAATCTGATTGACAGTTTGACAGGTATGGGGCAGGCCATTAAGCAGATCGAGGACAATGGTTTCACCATGGGTCCTGCAGAGCCGTTTAAGGTGACCGACTCTTCCTTGCAGCGTTACTTCAAGCTTGGGGCTGTCGTCGGAGCCGTAGCTCTGATTACGCTCATGATTTCCTATTACATTCCGTTCCTTACGATTGCCGCTTTTGTGATCGGGCTTTTGGGCAGTGCGGGATTGTATGTATTGAAGCCAACATTGCTTGAACAGGCCTTGGCTTTATTTGCGGCGATCAGTGCTCCAACGGTAGCCGTCATTCTGGCGATTCGCAAAGTCAATGAAACGCAGCAGAGCATACCGGACATGAGTTCTGGCAGAAGGGTGACCCATTCGATCGTTCTATTGGTAAAGACCTCAATCTTGTCGCTCGCAGCTGTACCGATCGTTGTGGCGTTATTGAACAATGTAACCTACATGCTTGTTCTGGATCAGTTCCGAGGCGTGAGCTTGCTGGCTGCGGCACCGATTGGGCTCATTGCCATCTACGTGGTTCTGTATCGCGGCGGATCGACTTATAGCTCAATCCTGAAATTGCTTAAAGCACCGATCTCGCTGACATGGGTCATCGCAGCCGGTATTGTGGCTATTGTCGGTTGGTACTATCTCACTCGTACAGGTAATGCAGGCTCTGTGTCGTCGATCGAAATGGCATTCCGTACATTCCTGGAAAATACGTTTGGCGTACGACCGCGTAACAAGGAGTTCTTGCTGGCTCATCCAATGATGGTACTCGGCGTGTTCCTGTCCTTTAAATACCGTCATGCCGTTTATCTGCTCATTATCGGTGTCATGGGGCAGCTGTCGATGGTCGGAACATTCACGCATATTCACACGCCACTCTATATTTCGGCCATTCGCGTTGTACTGGGTCTTGGACTCGGCTTGATTATCGGATTGATCGCGATATTGGTATGGCAAGTGGCAGAAAGGATCTGGAAAAGATGGTCTCCACTTCTAAGACAATAGTCATTTCCGGATACTACGGATTCAAAAATAGCGGTGACGAAGCGGTCCTGAAATCCATCCTGACGGCCCTGGAACAGGAAGGAAAGGCTGCGGGAGTTGATATAAACACCGTGGTACTTTCCATTGACCCGGAATGGACCTCAGCGGCATATGGGGTAAAGTCCGTACACCGAATGAAGCTGGGTGAAGTTCGACAGGCAATCAAGGACAGTGACGGCTTGATTAGCGGTGGAGGAAGCTTGCTGCAGGACGCTACCAGCCCAAAGACAATCCCGTATTATCTGGGCGTTCTCAAGATCGCGCAGTGGCTCGGAAAACCGACGTTTATTTATGCGCAGGGCGTAGGTCCGGTCAACCGTAAGCTGTTTTATCCGATGATTCGCTCGATCTTCCGAAAATGCACCTTTATCTCGGTGCGTGACATTCAGTCAGGTGAACTGCTTCAGTCGATGGGAATATCGGGGGAAGCCATTCACGTCGTACCCGATCCGGTGATGGGCTTGCCGCTGCCAGAAGTTGTGGATGTTCAGCGTGATTTCAACCCGGGATCGGGGTTAGAAGAGAACGATGTCTTATCAGTTTCTTCTATAGAAGAACATCGTGAATCATTCGAAGAACCTTTAGTGCAATCCTCATTATCAAATCGCGACACGGAAGGGGAAGGACCTCTGCCGGTTATCGGTATTTCGGTTCGATATTGGCATCCGGAACGCAAAGAGCTGAAGGCTGTTGCGGAAGGTTTAAAGGCATTAGCCGCACAGCGTCCGGTACATCTTCGCTTTCTCCCTTTTCATCAGCCGGATGATCTTGAGGCTTCGCAGTTTATTGCTAGCGGTATTGGCGATATTTCCAAAAATGGTTCGAAAATCAGTTTCTACCGTGATGAGAAGCAGCCGCAGGATATGCTGCGAGAGGTTGGCTGTTGTGATATGATATTGGGCATGCGTCTGCATAGCCTGATCTATGCCGCGAATCAGCGTGTGCCGTTGCTCGGAATTTCCTATGATCCGAAAATCAATCACTTTTTGAAGCGGCTGGGCAGCGAACCTGCGGGAAGCAGTGAATCACTTGACGCAGATGCGTTAAAGGATCAGATGCTGAAGCTGCTGGACGATGCAGCCGCATGGAAAGCGGAGCACGGCGAGCAGATTACTGTATTGAAACAAGAGGCCGCGCTGCCTGCACGCCACATTGCCCAATATTTACGCCATAGAGGATGATAAACATGAAACAGACCTATCCATTTCCTACCGTATCGGTGTTTGAGATTCCTTTTTCCAAGCTTAGTATGAAAGATACGGTGAAATTCCTGACAGAGGCTGTTCAGTCAAGGCAGCCCCACCATGTCATAACGGCGAATCCGATCATGGTGATGACGGCCGTAAACCATCCGGAATATAAACAGATGATGCAAAGTGCCGAAATCATCGTTCCGGATGGGACGGGGATCGTCTGGGCTGCCAGTGTCGGCGGCGAACCGCTGGAGGGGCGCGTTACCGGCTTTGAGCTGTTACATGAATTGTTGAAGGTCGGGGAAACCTATAGATGGAAGTTCTTTCTGCTGGGAACTACTGCCGAAGTGATTCAGGAAGCTGCCGAAAGGTTACAAATGCAATATCCGGCTGCGATTATATGCGGCTACCGGGACGGTTTTTTTGGACCTGATGAAGATGCTGCCGTCATCGAGCAGATTCGGGCAGCTTCACCGGATATTTTGTTTGTCGCCCGTGGTGCGGACAACCAAGAGCCTTGGATTGCGCAGCATAAACAAGCGCTTCAAGTTCCGGTTGTTATGGGAGTCGGGGGATCTTTCGATATTATCTCCGGCAAACTGAAGCGTGCGCCGAAAGTATTCCAAAAGCTTCGTCTCGAATGGTTTTACCGCCTTCTGAAGGAGCCCACCCGTTACAAAAGAATGCTTGCGCTGCCGAAATTCATAGTGAAAGTGCTGCGCGAGAAAGAAAACGTAACGAAATCGAGCTAAATGGCTCATTTCTGTGGGGGAAATCCGGGATTTCACCGGAAATTGGTATTGGTTTTTGGACCCGAAGGGAGTATAATTCAACCGGTAGACAATATTGGGGGTCGAATGATTACATGTTAATGATATACATCATCGGGTTTATCGTATCGCTGACGCTCGCCCTGCTCTTAACGCCGCTTGTGAAGAAGTTTGCGGTTAAGATTGGTGCCGTTGACGTTCCTAATGCCCGCAAGGTTCATACCCGGATCATGCCCCGACTCGGGGGACTCGGCATCTATCTGGCTTTTATTCTTGGACTGATTGCAGTTCTTCCTTTTCTTCCGGATAGCCTGTCGGCTCGCGATGCCAACTTTATGAAGGCATTTCTGATCGGCGGTTCCATGATCGTATTGATCGGAGCCTTGGATGATCGATTTGAACTTTCGGCCAAAGTGAAGTTTCTGGCACAAATTGCAGCTGCTTGCGTAGTTGTATTCGGATTTAATATTACCGTGGACTTTGTAAATATACCGTTCCAGGACCGGTACTCCATGCTGGAGAGCTGGGTATCGATCCCACTGACAATCTTCTGGATTGTCGGCGTAACCAACGCGATTAATCTCATTGACGGACTGGATGGACTTGCAGCTGGTGTTTCCGGCATTGCGATCGGCACAATTCTGGTCATGGCCGTCTTGATGGGCAATACCACCGTAGCTCTGCTATGTCTGCTGCTTCTCGGCAGCATTATCGGGTTCCTGTTCTTCAACTTCCATCCGGCCAAGATTTTCATGGGGGATACGGGCTCGTTATTCCTTGGATTCTGTTTGGCGATGCTGTCCCTGCTTGGATTTAAACAGATTGCGATTGTATCCTTCATTACGCCGCTGATTATTATCGGCGTTCCGTTGTCCGATACGTTTTTCGCTATCATCCGTCGTAAAATCCAGAAGAAACCGATCTTCGCTCCGGACAAGGGGCATCTGCATCACTGTCTGCGCGAGCTTGGATTCAGTCACCGTCAGACGGTGTTGATCATTTACGTGATTGCCGCATTTTTCGGCGTACTGGCCGTCATTCAATCTTCGGCTGCCATGTATGAAGCAAACTGGGTCACCTTCGTCGTTATCTGCGTCATGATGTGTTTCATGCAGATCGGTGCTGAAATTATCGGTCTGGTCGGCAAGACCAAACGGCCGATTCTGGGTCTGATCAACCGGATGCGAATGAAGGCAAATCCCGAAAGCCGCACCAAATAGAACTTATTCTTTTTCATGATGTGTCCGGATCGGACATGCCAGCCTCACCCAAAAAGGGTGAGGCTTTTTTGTGATTTTTTCTAAATAATTGAATGTTTGGGACCGATATATGAACTATGCGTTAGAACCAATCTGTCAGTGAAAGCGAGGGGACCCAGTGAACGACATAACACCCAAAACGGACTCCAACGTCCGAATGATCAAGGAGGCACAACCGTTGAAGAAAAATTTCCGTACAATAGCAAGCCTGTTATTGGCCATTGCTATGTTCTTTTCCCTAATTCCGGCATTACCGGCTTCAGCTGCAAATGGAGCCTTGTATTTTCACTTTTCCAATCTAAGTACGGATCCGAATTCCCCAACACCGGAGAACCGGAATTCCATTACGGTTTCGGGTACCTACAATGGCATTAACCCGAATACCATCTCGTATGAGATTAAACGCTTTGATGACACAACCACGGGCGGAACAGGTGTCAAGCCGATTCTGGACGAAGCAGCGAACACGTTCCAATTCCTGAATGTCCAATTGAATCAGGGCGTGAATAAAATCATCGTGTCCGGTATGAGCACGCAAGGTCAGCAGATGAGTGCCACAGCTTATGTGAAGTTCTCCGATGTACCGGCTGTTTATGAAGTAGCGCTCAGTGATGGACGTGTCCTGGAAGAGAATGCTTCCAAGCCGGTTGTTGTTACTACGCAGACCGTTAGTATCTCCGTAAAAGCAACCAACGGCTCCAAAGGCGTGACGGTTAACGGCATGGCCATGTATGCCGGCGGTGGCGATACGTATTACTCCGCGGGGATCCAGTTGAAGAAGGGTGTCAACGATCTCGTGATCGTAGTGAACTCCGAATCGAAATCCCAGACTATTAATAGACAGGTTGTTTATCATCCGACAGGATCATTGACGGTCAATCAACTGAAGATCGGAAGCACAAATATCGATGGGCAGACCGTTGTGACAGGTAATGTTAACGGCACAATTTCCGGTTATGTTATCGTAGATGCTCCTGTTGCCGGTACCCCAGCTGTGCCCCCAACTCTTGAAGTAGCCGTATTTCCGGTGGGGTCAACGACGCCAATCATGAACACAACTGCAACTGTAGGTGCAGCAAGCGTACTAGGCAATACCTTGATGTATCCTTTTACAACGAATGGCTCGGTTAGCATCACTCAGAGCGGGGAGTATTTGGTCTATATAAAAGACACTAATTCTGGGTTTGACGTGCAAAGTACCTTTACTTATCGCGATGTCAATGCCCCTACAATCAAGCAGGTGTACCAACTATACGGCGTAACGGAGAGTGGCGGAACGGTATCGGCTACATCTCAATCCATTTTCCCAAGCGGTAACGACACCGTCCTGAATGAACTGCCGGTCTACTTAATGGTGGAACAAGTGAATGCAGGCAATGTTGAGATTGAATCCAGCAAGGGCGGCGGTACGATTGCCCAGAAGTTTACTTACAACGGCCACACGGTTTTCAAAATTACGAACCTGCCGACAGGTCAGCAAAATCTGATCATCAAGGTCAGCAATGCATCGGGCGTTTCCGATACCAAAGTCATCCCGGTGACGTTCTTGTCCTCTTCTTATATTGATATTTATAATTTGTATAATAATCAGGTGTTTAAGAACAGCTCAGATTTCAATCAAGTAACAGGACGGATTGTGAACTACACGGGAACTTCAGGACTTACCATTTCCTTGAATGGTAACACTCGCGATCTGACAGTGAACGGTAATGGTGAGTTCAGCTTTGCAGATACGACATTCCTGCAGTTGATTCCAGGTCCGAATACTTTGGTTGTCGCTGACAAGAGCGGGAAAATCTCGACAAAGCTTACCCTGCTTTATTTTAGCGATACGCGTTCAGTAATCAAGAACATGATTCCATTCCCGGTTGGTTCTGCCACGGAATCTGATCCGGACGGCTTGTTCAGAGAAACGGCCGAGAATGCCTATAACACATATGAAAAGGCTCTGGGTCTTCGCTTTGAGGTGGAATACACCGATGAGATTACGGTGAACCTCAGTCATCCTACGCCAACGATCTTTGCAGTCTTTACCAAAAACAACGCAGGAACCTGGACTCTCTCGGGCGGTGCCCTGAAGACGCAATTGGATCCCATTAATCCGGCGGATTACGACCGGTACTTCACCATTGTCAATGGCGCAAACTCCAGCTCGGCTCGCGTGGTGTTCAAAGAGCTCGCACTACCAGAGGTTGGTTTGCAGGCAATCAGCATCGGTTCGCGTTATCAGTCGGTTACAACAACCGATACTATCGAAATCACGCGCGAACGTGCACCTTACCAAGTGCTGTCTCCGAAACTGCCGAACGAAGGCGTGCTGAAACAGAACTTTGTAGAGGTAAGCATCAAGGCTGAAGGAGCTGACTCCATTCTGATTGGCAAAACGCCAATGGTGAAATCCGAAATCAGCGACATTTTCCGTCTTGAGGTCAAGAACCTGAAAAACGGCAAAAACACAATCAAGTTCACGATCGAACAAGGCACCAAAAAGACAAGCGGGCAATTCGTTGTAACGTACACAGACGATGCAACGGAAGGCTCTCAGTTTAAAACGAATATTTCGAAGTCAGGCAAAGTGTCCGTGTTTAAAGGCGGCGTATCGCTGTCTTTGCCGAAAGGTACCGTGCTTCAACAGGCGAAATCAAGTCCAACAGCGGAAGTGCCTACGATTAACCTGCTCGGCGAGCATGACATCCTGTTTGGCATTGCCAACCAGATTGATGGACGTACGATTAAAGCCTACAACCGGATTGGCGAAATCGAGAACGGCGTGGAAATGGACGGACGCCTGTCCCTGATTCCAGGGGATAATAACAATGCGTTCCGGTTCACCCCGGCTGCCCATTTCGGATATTCATCACCACTCTACTGGCTGGATGCAGGTTCGCTTAATGCCTACAGCAGCAACATTGAGGACTTTAATGTAAAGGCAGCAGCACATCCTTACGCGAAAGGCAACGAATTTCATCAACGATTGATTCCGCAGAATTGGATGGAGCTGTCTCAAAAAGGTACAATTACATTGAAATATGATTCTGCACTGGTGAACTCGGCTTCCAGCAACTTGGGCATTTGGTGGTATAACCCGTCCCAAGGAACGTGGATCAACATCGGCGGGAAAGTAGACGCCAAGAAGAAAACTGTTACGGCACCATTCAAGGGGTTTGGTTATTACGCAGTTAAATCCTTACGTTATAGCTACTCTGATGCGATTTCGCATAAGACGGCCCGCAACGATATTGAATTGGTGCTGGCCAGAGGATATATGAAGGCGTCCAAGACGGATGCATTCGGCGTGTATGATCCAATGACTCGCGGTGAATTAGCTACTATTATAGTAAAGCTGCTGGATATTCCGTTGGATTACGATACCGATAAGAACAAGCTCACTTTTGATGACATTTATCAGGAAAGTGTAGTCAACAGCATGCAGTGGGATTACCGTTACATCGAGACGGCTGCCAGAAAAGGAATTATTCGTGGCATTGCGCCACGGAGCTTTGCTCCTAATATGGAACTGACTCGCGAAGAAGCGGCCAACATGATTGCACGCGCACTGAATCTGAAGATGGGTGAAATCGAAAAAGACAAAGCAGCGCTTCAGAAGCAGTTCGAAGATGTAGGCAATATCAAGTCGAATTACTCTTATCCAGCCATTCTTGCGGTAAGCAAAGCCGGTATTCTAACCGGTGTAGCGAACAGCTTGAAAGAAGGAGAGAAAAAACCAACCTACAACTTTAACCCGGATGCGGTGCTGAATCGCGCAGATACGGCAACCGTCGTTAAACGCATGATGAGCAAGCTCAAAATGCTGTAAGAAACATGAATAAGCAAGGACTTGCATGACAAAAGGAACGAGAGCAGATGCCCAATTTCTATTGGCAGTGCTCTCGTTTTTTCATGCGCGGTTTTTAATCAATAAGGTTATTAATGGCATAATTAGCAAGATCTTATGGGTGTTATCAGAGGCCAGGAAACCGTTTACCAATATCTATTGTTTTGTAATTTCATGTAGAATACGCTACAATAGCGGAAGCACATACTATTTTTAGAGGGTGAAGATGAATTTATGAAGCCGATATTATCAAAAGCGCAGCTCGACTACATGAAGGCGAAGACCAAGTTCGAGGAAAAAGCCAAAGTGATGGAGAAGAAGATTGAGCTGGCTCGTGCCGCTCATGATGAGATAACTCAGGAAGTCATGGAGGGACTCGTTGTTGAGACAGGCTTTCATGATTCATTTAACGAAATGACAGCGGCTGAGAATGCGTTGATCCAATGGTCACATACTACAATTAAACATGATAAGACATATCGTACGAATAAAACGGAGATCGATCAGATGTACAGCACGCTGCACAGCAATCCAGAGATGCGTGCACGAATTATCCAGCTTGCTATGAAGATTCGCTAGTATTCTACAAAGGCGCCCAGAGGGCGTCTTTTTTTGTTGTCGTAATATGTAAAAGAGGGGTTGTTATAGGATACGAGTAAATTCTGAAAAAAAATTAAAAAAAACTTTGCAACCACCGCAACTTTTTGGAAAACCAAACGTTTATAATGTAGAGCCCAATGAGGTAACCAAGATTATCCGATACAAGAAGATTGTCTATTAATTAGAAAAATGTTCTTTACGGTGTTGGGGACTCGTTGTATAATACCTAGGTAGGATTAGGAATCTATTCTAGTTTGTAGTGTTCTCTCGTTAACAAGATTCTGTGATATCGTCACAGACATCATTTATGATTTATGCTCAACTCGAGAAAGGAGGTGCAGGACAAATGAGTGATAAGAGCTACCAAATTAAAGAAAATAATCAAGTGATGATTCAAGGAGGAGAAAAAAAGGTTATGAAGAAAATTTTATCCGTAGCACTGTCTACAGCAATGGCATTCTCCATGTTTGCTTCTGTTGCATTCGGTGACGATGCGCTTAACACACAACAGAAATTTGATGTACTGAAAGAAAAAGGGATCTTCACTGGTTATCCAGACGGAACTGCTGGTCTTGAAAAAGACATGACTCGTGCTGAGTTTGCTAAAGTTCTGGTTGGCATCATGGGTCTCGAGCCAATCCAAGGCAAAGCATCTTTCAAAGACAAAAACTACAAGGCTAGCAAATGGCCAGCTCCTTATGTAGAAGCAGTATACGCTGCTGGTCTGATGGAAGGTAAAAACACAACGAAAATGATCTTCGACTTCAATGGTAAAATTACCATTCAAGAAATGGCGAAGGTTCTCGTTACTGCTCAAAAACTTGAAATCCCAACAGAAACTAACAACAACGCTTCTGACTGGGCTAAAGGTTATGTTCAAGCGGCAATCAACGCTGGTTTGGTAGACGCTAAAGCTAACCCTAAAGCTAACGCTTCCCGTTCCCAACTGGTTGACGTTGCTTACTCCATCTACCTGGCTCAACAAAAACCAAAAGTGGTTTCTTACGAAGTGAAAGAAGATGGCAAAGTAGTTGAATTCAAACTTGCTAACAACGAAGTTGTTAAAGTAACTTTGGAAACTGCTTTGAAAGCTAACGTTGCTCAAGAAGTTAAATTTACACATAACAACTACGAGTACACTGAAAACGTTACTTGGGTTGTAACTGCAGCTACTAAGATCCAAGGTGTGTCTGCTAACAACCTGAAGCAAGTTGTTGTAGCATTTGACGGTGAAGTTGATGAAGCTACTGCTGAGAATGGCGGTAACTACTCCATCACTGGTCTTACTTTTGAATCTAATGCTGAATTGAGCGAAGATGGTAAAACAGTAACTCTGACTATTGCTCAAGAAAGCGGCGTTCTGAACCAGCAAAAAGAATACACCATCAATGTTAAAGGTGTTAAAAACGCTGACAGATCCAGAACTTTCAATGAAGCACTTAAATTCTCTCCAGTAGACACAACACTGCCAGAAGTTAAAGAAGTAGTTGGTCTTGGAACGAAAGCATTTAAAGTTGTATTCTCTGAGCCAGTACAACAATCGACTGTGGTTTCTACTTCTAACTTCCAAGTTGATGGTAAAGCAGTTAGTGGTTATGTAACATATCAATACCCTAACATTGCAATCATCAGCACTGAGCTTGCTGTTGGTAACCATGAATTGACAGTTCGCAATGTTAAGGACTATGCCGGTTTCACAATTCAGCCTGAATCTCAAAGCTTCACGGTTGCAGAAGATAAAACTGCACCAGAAGTTGTGAAAGCTACTACGTATGACCTGAGTTCCGCTACTATCGAGTTCAACGAGCCAATTAAATCTGTAAGCAAGGTTTACCATACTTCCAGCGGTAAGACAGGTAAAGCTACAATCAGAGACAATAAGGTATATGTTGATTTCGGTACAAACAAACTCAGCCTGGCAGAAACTACAATTTACCTGGAAGGCGTTACTGACTACAGCAATAACAGCGCGAATCGCGATGTTAAAGTAACTCCTGAGCTTGATACTGAGCGTCCAACTGTTGTAGGTGTTTCTGCTGAAGTTAAAGGAAATAACCATGAGTTCACTGTTGAATTTAGTGAAGCTGTAGATCTCGGAGATGTTGAGAACACAGCTAACTATGTGTTGAAAGATAAAGATGGTAAAGTTGTTACAGGTAAAGGTTTCACTACTAAAGGTAACCCAGTAAATAAACCTGTTATTGTAGCAAATTCCCAAAACAAAAAAGTGAAAATCACTTCGATCGGTCAATTGGCTTCCGGAGTATACACATTGGAAATCAGTAACATTCGTGACAGAGCTGCAATCGGAAACGCTATGTTGCCGTACTCTACAACAATTGACTTGGGTGACATCGAAAGACCACAAGTTCTTGCTACTTCGTACTATGAAGTGACTTATCCAGGTAACGATTCTAATTTTGCAGGTCTGGATATCGTTGTTCACTATAGCAAGCCGATGGCTCTTGATGGTGCAGGAAGTGCACTGGAAGCTAACAAATACAACTTCAATAAAGATGTTACATCGGGTGTTTATGGCCCATTGCCAGTAAACACTGAGGTAACTGCAGTTAATGCAGAAACTATTCGTATCTCCTTGCCGGCTGTAGAGGGTGGATATGTAAATATCACTGGAACAGCTCCTAACCAAGTGAAACAACCGATTAGTTTGCGTGTTACCAACGTAGCCGATGCGAATGGAAATTACATCTCTGGTAACGTTTTGAACACAAGTGTTAAAGAAAAAGGACAACAAACTCTTACCTTCAAATCAGCTAAAGCAACTGATAAGGACACTATCGTAACTGAGTTTGACGGAAACCTCTCTTATGTTGATGCAAGAGACTTTGAAGTTAAGAATACAGTTACTGGTGTTACTTATGATGTGAGTGTTGCAAGTCATAATGGTGCGAATGTTACATTCGACCTTACAGGTAGCAACGTTCTTGCACCTGATTTGAAAGATCTGGAACTCAGAGTCAAGTCTTCCAACCCACAATCTGTTAACTATAACGGATTGAAAGTATCTGGTAATATTGTTATCGCTGATGCGATCAGCCCAACTTACGTAAAAGACACTGTAGTATTTGCGAAAGCTAGTGATAAAACTACTGCTACATTGACTTTTGACGAGGCTTTGACTGTTGAAGCTAATGCTACTGCTTTCCAAGTATTTGTTGGTGGAGTGGAAGTTAAAGTAACATCTGTAGCACCTGTTGGTACTAAACAAGTTGCGATCACTTTTGAGGGTGATGTTGCTGGCAAAACGGTAGAAATTTACTCCGGTCCTAACTTTGCATCTTCCAAATTCGTAACTGATACTAAAGGAAATGCAGCTAATTCCGTTGAGATTCAAACTACTGGTAAATATTAATATTTAAAAAGTTTGATTATTTACCCGGAAGGGGCCCATTCAGCGAATGGGCTCCTTTGTTTGTCAGAGGATACTCATTTATAAAAATAAGCTCAAAGTAGGAGGTACTAATGAGGAAAGCTACAAGAACTATATCTCTGGTTTTTATTTTATCTGTATGTTTTATAGGGGGCTCCATCCTCAACACCCCCGCCGACGGGGCAGGCACCACCCCCGGCACCACTGACGACCCGGTCGTCACCAAAAGCTACGTAGATCAACAAATCCAGCAGGCACTGAACGGCGGTGGTGGAGGATCTACGAACCCAACAAATCCTACAAATCCCACAGAACCATCCACAAGTACTGAAGAAGTCAAGAACGTTGCGCTGAAGCCAGACAAGATTCTTATTGCCGACGCAGGAACGGAGTTCATCGTGCGTTCGGGTAATGCTGTGATCTACACAGAAGTCGCTAGCGGCGTTGCAGATCTGACGGATGGTAAAGACCTGTTAAACGGTGAAACAGCGCCTAAGAACCATCTGCTTTCCTTCCCGCGTGAAGGTCGCGGCATACAGGTGAAAGAAGGACAGACCAGTAATCTGATTGTCATGGTGCGCGGCGGCTACACCATTAAGTAATGATCGGCAACTAGGGTGCGTTAGACATTTGCTGATACCGCTTCATCCTCGAGTGGGTCTGGCGAGGACTTTTGCCCGGCTTATTCCTCTTATAATTATTGCCAGTTGTGACAACCTTTTATACGTGTGAGTGCTTTGAAATCGACAAATAATACTTCTGTAAAAACCAATACAGGAGGTGTATTTTCATGGCACGCAGCAGTCGTAACCGTCAAGTGGTACCGGAGAGTCGTGAAATGCTGAAGCAAATGAAATACGAAATTGCAGCAGAGTTTGGATTACCTGTAGGATATGGTAGCGGTTCCAATGGAGCCGATACGGAATTTGGTTCCGAGTTAGGAACCATCGGAGGTGGAACTTCCAGCCGTCGTCCTGGATGGGGACATCTAACATCCCGTGATAACGGATCCGTTGGTGGAGAGATCACTAAACGTTTGGTTCGAAACGCTGAAGAAAGTCTCTTCGGTAGACTGTAGTCGTTTTTCAGTTACAAGTGGAACTTATTCTTGATTAAAATGATTGAAAAACCCAAGAAAATCCTTGAAAAACAGCTTACTTACTGGATTGACACCTGGTAACAAATAAGTTAATATGCATGTTGAGGATTGTACATTTCAAACCTTTTCCTGTCGGAAAAGGTTCATTTTTTGTGTAGGACCTCTTGATATATCACATACTATTCATATGGGAGGTTGATCTCATGTCTTTAACAGGGCGACGTTTATTTACATCTGAGTCCGTAACTGAAGGACATCCGGATAAAATCTGTGACCAGATTTCTGATGCGGTACTCGATGCTTTTTTGGCTAACGATCCGAACGCACGCGTAGCTTGTGAAGTTTCTGTGGCGACTGGTCTTGTTTTGGTCATTGGTGAAATTAGCACTAAATCTGAATACGTGGATATTCCATCCATCGTACGCAATACCGTGAAGGAAATCGGGTATACCCGTGCAAAATACGGTTTTGATTCCAATACATGCGCGGTGTTGACATCGCTGAATGAGCAATCTGCCGATATTGCACAGGGGGTAAACGCTGCACTGGAGAATCGTGATCCTTCCCAAGTGGACAAGGAAACTGAGAACATCGGTGCTGGCGACCAAGGTCTGATGTTTGGTTTTGCAACGAACGAGACCCCTGAACTGATGCCTCTTCCGATTGCATTGTCTCACCGTATCGCTCGTCGGTTGTCCGAGGTTCGTAAAGATGGTACGCTGGAATACCTGCGTCCGGACGGTAAAACCCAGGTAACGGTTGAGTATGATGGCAATACGCCAGTTCGCGTGGATACGATCGTAGTATCGACTCAACATGCCGAAGAAGCAACGCTGGAGCAAATCCAGAAGGATATTAAAGAACAAGTTATTCTTCCTGTCGTACCGGCTGAATTGCTGGACGCAGAAACTAAATATTTCATTAACCCTACCGGCCGTTTCGTAATCGGTGGTCCTCAAGGGGACGCTGGTCTGACAGGCCGCAAAATCATCGTGGACACCTATGGCGGCTACGCTCGTCATGGCGGCGGTGCATTTTCCGGTAAGGATCCTACAAAGGTTGACCGTTCCGCTGCTTATGCGGCTCGCTACGTGGCTAAAAACCTGGTTGCTGCAGGACTTGCGGACAAGTGCGAAATTCAATTGGCCTACGCTATTGGTGTCGCTAACCCAGTGTCGATTAGTGTAGATACTTACGGAACAGGTAAAGTGAGCGAAGAGAAGCTGGTTGAGCTTGTGCGTAACAACTTCGACCTGCGTCCGGCTGGAATCATTCGCATGCTGGATCTTCGTCGTCCGATCTACAAACAAACCGCTGCTTACGGACATTTTGGTCGTACAGATCTCGATCTTCCTTGGGAGCGCGTAGACAAAGCGGAAGCGTTGAAAGAACAAGCTGGCGTAAACTAAGGTAATTTTAAGATATGTAACAGATATAAAATTTAGGCATGTGCTGATTTAATTTTTCTTCTGAAAAAAATCGGTGCATGCCTTTTTTCTGTTTCTCTTTCTAATTATGAGTAGAGATTTAACACAGTTGAACCGGAGAAAATGACAAAAATGCAATAATTAAAAAAGCTGATCACCCGTCATCGTTATTAGCCTTTCCGATGAATATATGGAAAACGAGGAATAAACTTTATGACAAACTAGTTACTTTTGTAAGAAAATATAGTAACATAGGATTGATTTACATAGACTCCTAAAAAATGCCGCTACAAATTGTATAAGACTTGGTGTACGATACGCGAAAGTGTTTTTTTATAACAAATTCGTAACTTTTCCGCAAAAATGAAGTCTATTAATTAGAGACTTTATATGTTCGGCATCCGTGTTGAACGAGAGATGGGAGAGTTACGATTACATGGTTAGTCAGGGGAAAACACTGAAGTCTACAACATCTGGTGTAGGCAAGAAATGGTTGATTATTACATTGGCAGGAGTCATCTGGGTGGGTCCTGTGCTGAGCAGCGGAATACCAGTGATAGGGAATCTACCAACATCCTCGGTAGCTTATGCGGCATCAACATCGGCTAAGAAGCTCGGTGAGGAAATCATAACTTCCGGCGCGGTATTGATGAAGTATCAGTATATCAACAGCACTGGCGCAAAATCGTTGGCGAATGTCATTCGGGTGGATTTGAACAACGAATATGTGAAATTGGACGTCATGACTGGCCAAGGAAATAAATTTACAACGAGACAAAGCACGGGCGGAATGGCGAAGGAGAACGGCGCGGTAGCTGCTATTAATGGTGACTTTTTTAATACTGGCAGCGAAGGGGCTCCGATGGGTGCTCAAGTATCGAACGGTCAGCTGATGTCAACCCCATCGGAACTGAAAGGCATGTATGCTTTTGGAGTAACAAACGATGGAACGCCAATTCTGGATGAGTTTGCATTCTCGGGGAGTATTACAGCTGAAAATGGAGCCTCACTCCCACTCGCGGGCATGAACAAAACATCTTATGCTCCTGAGGGCACCGGATCTACGTATAGTCATGCGAATTCAGCTTATATCTACACCAGCGCATGGAAGGCTATTGAGCGTCCTAAGAACAGCTCGACAACGCCAACGGAGGTTATGGTAACGGATGGGGTCATCACCGATATTTCAGTAATGGCAGGATTGCAAACAGCGATACCGGAGGGAAGCTACATCTTACGAACCCATGGTGCTGCTGCAGAGTTCGTGAAACAAAATCTGGCAGTTGGACAGAGGCTGGAAGCCGATTATGCTTTGGTGTCCAAAAAATCAGGTAAAGAACTGGACCCAACTACACTCCAAATGATGATTGGCGGCCATACGATTCTGGTGGATAACGGCAAGGCCACTTCATTCTCTCGAAACGTGAATTCGATTGGAGGGAGCAGGGCACGTACAGCCGTTGGTTACTCTAAAGACGGACGTTACGCTTACCTGATTGCTACGGAGAGCAACGATAACAGCAAAGGCATGACACTGCAGCAGCTTCAGGATTTCATGACGAAGGTTGGCGTATGGAAGGGAATGAACCTGGACGGCGGCGGATCGACAACGATGGTAAACCGTCCACTTGCCGAGATGAACACGCAGTTGACCTTCAATACGGAATACGGCACCACGCAGCGCAGCATCGTTAACGCACTCGGCGTGTTCTCCACGGCACCTCAGGGCAGCTTGAAGGGCTTAAAAGTAAGCGGAAGCAACACGCTCCTGATCGGCCAGATCGGCACGTATGAACTGAAAGGCTATGATACCTACTATAATCCAATTGAGGCAGGTTCGATTAAACCGACTTGGAAGTCCAGCAACGGCAATCTAGCGGTCAACGGACAAAGCATTAAAGCGACAAAGCCGGGTACCTCAACACTGACGGCAGTAAGCGGCAGCACGAAAGCTACGATGCAAGTCAAGGTGCTGGGCGCGGATGATCTTGTTGCATTGACAACCGGCGTATCAAGCGCACCGCTGCAGGCTGGAACGAGCGTTTCCGTGCCGGTGACGGCCGTAACAGGCAACGGTCAAAGCTTGGAGGTTCCGAGCAGTGCACTGAAATGGGAGTTTATCGGATTTAAAGGCAGCGTGAAAGACGGCCGCCTGACCGTATCCTCCGTGAACAGCAATACGAAAGTCGGTTACGCCATCGCACGCTATGACGGCTTTAGCACGGTCGTTATTTTATCGGCGGCGGGCGAGAGCACGTGGGAGAACTTCGAAAATGTGAATTACCCGGTGAAGTTCACGACCAATGTGCCGGCAGTTACCGGGGCGGCAGCGATCCAAAATGGTAGCGGAGCAAAAGCATCATCCAAAGTCTTGAACTTGACTTATGATATGACAGGCGGATTAGGACAAAAAATGTACGCTTACGCCGAGTTGAATGGCGCAACTGGCAAAGTGATCCCTACACAGGCAACGGCCATGACCATCGATGTGGAGGGAGATAACAGCCTGAACTGGCTGCGCGCCGAGCTCAAGGACAATAATGGGAAAACCGTGTACGTCGACTTGGCAAAAGCAATTGATTGGAGCGGCTGGAAGACACTGAGCATCGATCTCAGCGGATATAACATTGCATTCCCGGCACAGATGAAGCGCTTGTATGTCGTAAACGTGGAAGAAGGCCAGGACGAGCGTGCATTGACAGGAGCTGTTTCTTTTGACGATATCCGCTTCACGATGCCGTCCCTATCCGGGAATGAAGGACTTCCAACAGGCAAAGCGGTCATGACCATTGGGCAAAAATCGCTGATGCTGAATGGTTCGAAAGTGGCAATTGATTCGGCACCAATATTGAAGAATGGAACGACTTACGTTCCGATTAAGCATGTGCTCGACGCGTTCGGCGGGCAAGCAACCTGGAACCAATCCGCTCAGCGGGTGGGTGTCCTGAGGGGCGGCATGCTCATGGAACTGACGGTCGGCAAGAAGGAATTCATTCTAAACGGTAAGCGCAGTTCGGCGGCTGTAGCACCTATGGTTCAAGGTGGTAGGACTTTGGTCCCTCTTCGTCTCGTTTCCGAGCAATTAGGCCTTAAAGTAAAATGGGACAAGAACACGAAGACCGTTACGATCGAATCGTGATATGGTATGATATGTATATGAAACGTTAGAAATGGAGTAGAGTGCGTGGATTATCAAGCCGATGCCATCGACCGTGTCATAAAAAATGCCATCAAAGTGATGGAGGACAGCAAATACCAAATGTTCGAAATATTGGAGGCGTCGCGGCAGGAGCTCGCGTCTCTCAATCATGAACTGCAGCGGACATTAAAAGAAACGACGGAAACCTTAGAGAAGGTAGATCAGCTGGAGCTGAACTACCGCCGTTCCCGGATCCGGCTGACCGAGGTCAGCCGGGATTTTGTCCGGTACAAGGAAGAGGACATCAAGCAGGCGTATGAGAAAGCAACGCAGCTTCAGCTTGACCTCATGATCTACCGGGAAAAGGAAATGTATCTGAAGGCAAGACGAGATGAGCTGCAGAAGCGGGTTCGTAATGTCGAGAACTCCGTGGAGCGTGCAGAATCGATCGGATCTCAGATGGGCGTGGTATTGGAATACTTGTCCGGAGAGCTGGGGCAGGTATCCCGAATCATCGAATCTGCGAAAAACAGACAGGTCATTGGTCTCAAAATTATTTTGGCGCAGGAAGAGGAACGGAAACGCATTTCCAGAGAGATTCATGATGGACCTGCACAATTGCTGGCGAATCTGGTTCTTAGGACGGAAATTGTAGAAAGAATGCTCGCCAAGCAGGAATTTAAGATGGTGCAGGACGAAATAGTAGATTTGAAGGGCCAGGTTCGATCGAGCTTGGAGGAAATGCGAAAAGTCATTTTTAATCTGCGTCCAATGGCACTCGATGATCTAGGATTAATCCCCACGTTGCGTAAATACGTGCATGATTATGAAGAAAAATCGAAAATCCGCACGATCTTCGAGACACGGGGAAAAGAGCATCGTCTCTCTTCTGCGATGGAGGCTGCCATCTACCGGTTGGTGCAGGAAGCACTTTCGAATGCTGCAAAACATGCTTACCCGACTTATGTGCTTGTTGAAATCACGTACCAGGCGCAATTGGTCAAAATCGTTGTACAGGACAATGGCCTGGGATTCAATGTCGATTTGCTGGAGCAGAAAAGCAGGGACCACTTTGGGTTAATTGGCATGCGGGAGAGGGTTGAGCTGCTCGAAGGGAGAATGGAGATCGATTCAGCTGAGAATCAAGGAACCAAGATCGTGATTCATATCCCGACGAACGTAGAAAAGAGAAAGGAGTAATCGGATGGAACATTTGGAAAAAGAGAACACGATTATAAAAGTATTATTAGCGGATGACCACCAGCTGTTTAGGGAGGGTCTGAAGCGTATACTGAATATGGAGGACGACATTGACGTTATCGGTGAATGCGGCGATGGAATTCAAGTACTTGAGTTCTGTAATGAAGTGAAGCCGGATATCGTGCTGATGGATATCAACATGCCCACCGAAAATGGCGTTCAAGCAACTGAGAAACTACGTGAAATGTTTCCTGAAATCAAAGTTATCATACTGTCGATTCATGACGATGAAAGTTATGTGTTTGAAACGCTCCGTAAGGGAGCTAACGGTTACCTCCTGAAGGATATGGAAGCCGAGTCACTGATTAATGCGATTCGTTCGGTACATGAGGGATATGCATTTATCCATCCGAAAGTTACGGGCAAGCTCATTCAACAGCTCCGCCGGATGACTTATGTAAACGAAGCAGGCGCTATGGCTGAGAGCGGTTCGCGTGAGGCTGGAGTCAAGTTCGTGGCAGGCGAGAATAACCCATTGACAAGGCGCGAAGCGGAAGTGCTTAGACTAATGGCCGAAGGCAAGAGCAACAAGATGATAGGGGAGTACCTGTTCATTAGTGAAAAAACTGTAAAAAACCACGTCAGCAGCATTTTGCAGAAGATGGAAGTGGACGACCGTACGCAAGCGGTTATCAACTCGATCAAATATGGCTGGGTGACGTTGTAATCGCCGATCCGAATGCACGGACGCGTCTTACATAGGGAGGGAACTGCCAAGGGCGGTTCCTTTTTGTTATGATATGGAGTTATAAGATTTCAGCGACGCTGAACAACCTTGATAAGGATAAGAAGAACTTATTCAGCGAGGTCGGCCTTTCGTGAAGGTGTCATAGTTATTCCATCTTAGGATATCAGAAAGTATAAATTTCGAAGTAGGGGTCTTTTTGATATCGCAAGGAAATCTAATTAGGAATGCGGTATGTCTTTCGTGAATTTACATCGATGATGCTGTTCTTAAGATATCAGGCATGTATAAACTTCGAAGTAGGCCTTCTTGGTATCGCAATAAGACATACTTCAAAAAGCAATCTGTCTTCTGTGAAGGTAACGACCCGACAGATGTTCTTCTTACGGTGTTTGAGCCGTTCCCATTAAGTTACGTGTGGGCTCTGGTTACATCACTGTCACCGTCCCCTCCTGATCAGCATATATTGTTGATAAGAGAAGGAGGTGAGTCTCATGGTTGCCCAATTGCTGTGGATACTCGCGGTGTACGGGATTGCTGTAGCTCTGATTCATATCGTGCATGCCCGTCAACTCAGAAGAGCCGGTGAAGGAACGGGGCGGCTTAAGCATTATGTGCTGATCACGTCCAACCATGAGCGGCAGGTGGAATGGTATTTGAGAGCCCTTTCATGGTATGCCCTGCTGAGCGGGACGCGCGTGCGTGTCACCGTCCTTGATGATCAGTCGTACGATGATACACTGAAGATTGTCCAGAGATTGACTCATTTGTCCGGAATTGAACTGGTATATGGGACTTGGAGGTCCGATGGTTCGGCATCACGGGAAGTGGATGCCGATCCGAATGAAGAAGAAGTGATACGGATCGATCTAAGAAACCCGATGGAGGCTGTTCGAATTCCATATGTACAGGGATAAACATCTGCAAGTTGTTTTGGTTACCAGGTTCGTATTCATATTGTTAAAGGCGTGAAGCACACTCCTAGCGTAAGCGAGGGGTGTGTTTTTTGCATTTCTGGGGAGAGGAGCGGCTTTCCCACATCCAAGCGTGTTTGTTCTTACTTTGCCTATGGCTGAACCTCACTGAACCTCCTACACTCAACTCCGATCTTGGTTCCATGTGATTGACTGTCCCTCGTAGCAGTACGTGTACCCGACCTGAAGAATTGGGAATAAGGCAGCTAAAAGAAAGGGGTGACAGATTTCAACATAGGGCATCGTGAGAAGGATCTGTTTCATAATGTAATGGTCTCAGCATAGGAGTTGGTAGCTGAAGAAATGAAATCTTGAAACATGTGCTTCTGAATAACGTACCAGCACTCGGCCTTTTACCAACTTATATGTCTCGATATTGGAGTTGATTTCATGAAGATTGCCGTATATGCCATACGAACATCAGAGAAATGGGAGTGTTATCTCTCGCTGGATATGCGGGTGGATACTCGATGGTGGTGTGAAGTGAATAGATGGACGGATGAGAAGACGAGTGCCTTGTCATTAGTGCTGTTATCAACACGGGTTCCACTTGGATGGGCCGTTGTTATTAAAGAGAGATTTCGATCTATCCAAGACATGGATCAATGGGGGAAATCCGATTGGCAGAAATATTTGTACCAGGGCTTAAGTTCGTTCTTATTACATGAGCCTGAAGGAAGCAGATCGCAATGGAGTGATTTGTTAAAGGAGATTCAGATGTTGGACGGATCGTATGTAAATTACTCTATCGAAGATAGGAACGAGGCTGAGGATTGGGGTTTGTTGATGCAGCAGGCAGAGCTGCTGATTCAGTGTATGGCAGGACGAGCCCTGCTTGCCGGCGAGGTCGAGGCCTTATTGGTGGAGGTCGCCGGGGACACCGGCGACTGGCGCCCTGCGGCCCAGCTCGGCGTCCTGCTGGGCCGCCTGCGGTTGGAAGCGGGGCTGGCACAGCCTGCCCCGCAGGGTGCGGCCGGCTGGCTTCGCCGCCGGGCCATGGCCCCCCGCTGCCGGCGATGCGGCAGCGAGGCCCGAAGCCGCACGGCATGCGCCGCGTGCGGCTCGGCGGCTTGCGCCTATTGCGAGGCCTGCCTCGCGATGGGGCGCAGCCGCGCCTGTGCCCTGCTGCTGCATGGCGCAGCAGGATCGGCCGTGCGGGGCACGGCCGGGGGTTCCCCCACCGCGGCCTTGGGCCGGTGGGGGCTAAGCGCAGCGCAGAGCGCCGCCGCTGGCGCTGCGCTGCGGTTTTTGGCGGAGCCGCCCGCAGGGGGCTCCGCGGGGGCTGCCCGGTTTCTCATCTGGGCGGTGACCGGTGCCGGAAAGACCGAGATGATCTTTCCGCTGCTGCAGTCCATCCTGGATGCAGGTGGGTGTGTGCTGGTTGCTGCGCCAAGACGGGACGTGGTGCTGGAGCTGGCACCACGTCTATCCATGGCCTTCCCGGAACAGACGGTAGTCACGTTATATGGGGGAAGTCCGGACAGATGGAAGAGGGGGAGCATCACGCTGGCAACGACGCATCAACTGCTGCGTTTCAAGAGGGCTTTTGACCTGGTGGTGATCGACGAGATAGATGCCTTCCCGTATCATAATGATCCGATGCTGGATTACGCGGCTAAAGGTGCTTGCAAAACAGGGGGGAAGTATATCTACCTATCAGCCACACCGCCAACGCCATTACAGCGTGAGGCGGCTGCAGGCAGATTGCCACATGCCAAAGTCCCCGCACGCTTCCACGGTCATCCGTTACCCGTTCCACAAAAGCTGAAAATCTTGACGGTGAACCGCTGTCTACAAGAAAAAAAGCTTTCCCCACTCTTGGTCCGCAGTCTGAGCGCATCTCTATCCCGCGGTGCTCAAGTGTTCCTGTTCGTTTCCCGCATCAAGCATATTGCTCCGATTCTGGAGCTGCTTCGAAAGACCATAACCAATATGCCGATTGAAGGGACTTCATCCATCGATCCGGAACGGGCAAGCAAAGTGATGGCCTTTCGTAACCGGGAGCTTCGCTTGCTCGTGACAACGACCATTCTTGAACGCGGGGTAACGGTTCCGAAGAGTGACGTGTTTATTTTGGATGCGGACAGTGAGCTTTTTGACGAAGCTGCATTAATTCAAATGGCCGGCCGCGCGGGCCGATCAAAGGATGACCCGGCGGGTCGAGTAGTATTTGCTGCTCCTCAATGGACTCAGAGCCAAAGCTCGGCAGTCCGGCAAATCAAAGCGATGAACAGAATCGCCCATAAGGGAGGGTATTTACGATCTGTTCAGGAATTGTCGAAAGAGTAGGGAGTTGAACTGAGCATGATATTTAGTGTAGCACTCATATACGCACTGTTGTTGTGTGTAGTCTTTTTATCCGTTGAGTGACGTCTATCATTCTTTATTCTATCCCTCTGAGAAAGGAAGGAACATATTTGATATCTAACGTCTTTAGCCATCTGCTCGAACATATGCATCGTTTGCTCAAACCAATTGACGAAACCTGTCTCGCTTGTGGAAAAACAGGTTCATTCACCCGGCAACTTCCGGGCATATGCCGTGCCTGTTATCGGAATATCCCCTGGATTATGAAACCTAAATGTTGGCGTTGCGGGCGGGGAATCGGCTGCCCCGACTGCATTCGACCAGGCTTGAGCCATCGAAGTTTTGTTCTGAACCGAAGTGCGGTAACCTACGATACACAGATGAGAGAGTGGTTGGCTCAGTACAAATATAGGGGGAATGAACGTTATGCTCCTCTTTTGATAGAGATGCTGCTACGGGCATACGCAATGCTCCATCGGGAAGCAAACATCCATTTGGGCAATAAGGGGTCATGGAAATCTAGTAACATGCCATGGACTGTACATGCTGTCACTTCGGTTCCGGTCAGTGAGGAAAGGCTTCAGGAGAGGGGCTTCAATCAAGCGGAGGTGCTCGCACAGGGGCTTGCGCTGAGAATTAAGGTGCCTTATGTACGGATGTTGGAACGTAGACGTCACACGGATAAACAGAGCTTCAAAAACCGGATGGATCGGTTGAAGGATATGGAGGGTGTTTTCGGTTCATTGCAGGATGGACCCGATATGCTTTTGTCCATAAGTAATCAGGTCGCAGAGCATACTCGTTCTGAAGTGGGAGCATCTCTGTTCAGAGGACCATTCCGTATACTTTTGATTGATGATATCTATACAACTGGAAGTACGATTAATGCTTGTGCGCAGGTTTTGCGGAGATGCGAACCCCTTATGGAAATGCCCGTCGAGATCTATAGTTTAACCTGGGCTCGTTCGTAAATGATTAAAATAGGAAAAATGTGTGGATTCTGTTACCGAATGATAGACGTATGGCCTAAGATAATGTAATCTAGGGGTATCAAAGGTTCTATGTGGCATGGAGGTTGTTGAGCATGAATCTGGGGAATTGCCCTCGGTGCGGCAAGTTATATACGGTTAATATTCGGGAGTTGTGTCCTGAATGCATGAAGGTTATTGAGAAAGAATATGAGAAATGCGCAACCTTCCTTCGTGAGCAAAAAGGCGCAACGATTCATGAGGTATCTGAGGCTACGGAAGTATCTGTGCGGCAAATTACGAAGTTCATCAAGGAAGGCCGGATCTCGATTGCGAACGCGCCAAACCTTGCGTATCCTTGCGAAGTATGCGGAACGTTGATTCGTGAGAGCAATATGTGCGAGTCCTGCCGGACGCGATTAACGAGGGAGCTAAGGCAGGCGGCTGCTGGCGACCAGGAAAATCAGCCTGGGTCCCGCAAAGACAGAGAGACTTACAGTGCAGTCGATAAACTGCGCAAATACTAACTTTTGAACTATTAACAATGTTTCATATCCGGCCGATAAACTTAGTAAAGCTTATCGGTCTTTTATTTTAAGTGAGGTGAATAGGGCGTGAAGATTAACGAATCGGGACGTGTGAACGGCATCAATTCGTATCAACGGAATATTGAATCTCGGGAGATGCAGCATATCGATAAGAAGAAACGCCGTAAGGATGAAGTATCAATCTCCCCGGAGGCGATGGAACTGAGTGCACAGAGTAAAGTTCAGGATCCGGAACGTGCGGAGAAAATTCAGCGTTTGAAGGAATCTGTAGCCAATGGCACTTATGAAGTGCCGGTCGACCGTTTAGCGGACAAATTGCTCCCGTATTTTCAATCCTACAATAAATCAGGTGAATCCAAGTGAGTGCTAGATCCATAATCGAATATATGAAGCGTCAGGATGAGCTGCACCAGCAGCTCATAGAGGCAGGGAAAGATAAAAGGCAAGCCATTTTGGATAATGATGTGGAACGTCTTACAGCGGTCATGACCAAGGAGAACCGCCTGCTGAAGCAGGTGGCGGAAACGGAAGCGCTGCGTCAAGGTGCCGCAGATGATTTTTTACGTGAGAAGGGCATCCGCTCCCAGCTTCAGCTGACGGTTACTGAAATGACCCGTCTTGTATTTAACCCGGATGAAAAAACAGAATTACAGGATGTACAGCGTCAATTAATGGACAGACTCATGGAACTCAAGGAACTGAATGCGATCAACCGGGAGTTGATTGAACAGTCCCTGGCATTCATTGATTATAGTTTGAATTTATTAGTCAGCCGTCCGGAGGATGATTTGCTTTATCAGCATCCGAAGCATCAGAATCCTGCCGGCAAGGGCCGAAGCATGTTTGATACCAGGGCATAAGCAGAAAGGAAAATGTAGATGAGATCCACATTTCATTTGCTCGAAATCGGAAAGAGGGGCTTGATTGCCCAACAAGCTGCAATTAACACAGCTGGTCATAACGTTACGAACGCCAATACGCCAGGTTACTCTCGTCAGACTACTCGCCTGGTTGCAGCTAACCCGATTGCATTTCCGGGAATGCAGCGTTCCCAAGCTGCAGGTCAGCTTGGAATGGGCGTAGAAGCCGAGAGCATTCAGCGGGTACGGGACTTTTTATTGGATATCGAATACCGCAATCAGAATACAAATTTGTCGACATGGAACGTTCAGCAAGAGACGCTTTCGAATATTGAGGGGATTTTTAACGAGCCTTCGGACAGCAGCTTGAGTGCAAGCATTGCCGAGTTCTGGACGGCTTGGCAGACGCTGAGCAAGAATCCAAGCGACACCGACTTGTCCGCTCGTATGGCGGTTCAGCAGAAAGCAATCGCTTTGACGGAGACGTTTAACCATATTTATTCCCAATTGGATACCCTCAGCAATAATTTGACTTCTCGCATCGACACCAAGGTTGCGGAAGCTAACAACTATATTGAGCAAGTGTCGGAATTGACGCAGAGTATTAAGCGGATTGAGGGTCTCGGCGATAACGCAAACGATCTGCGCGATAAGCGGGACCTGCTCGTTGATCAGCTATCATTGCTCGGGAACGTAAATGTGACGGAGACCGGGGACGTTTATCAAGTGACGTTTGGCAACCAGGTCGTGGTTGACGATATGGCGTTCACTCCGATTACGAACGCGATTGCCGGTGCATTGACCGGCGGGGAGATTGCCGGGTATGTGACCTCCCGTGATGTGCACGTCCAAGGATATATCACCCAATTGAACATTATGGCCAACACACTGGCTACCGGCAAAGTGGAAGTGACCCTGCCGGCTGGAACGATTCTCCCTCCGGGCGTGAACATTCCGAATGCGGTGATGGATGCGAATAATCCACGCAAACTTGCCCAGGATACGAAGCATACCGTTGACGGTCTAAATGGACTACATAAACTGGGTTACACCCTTAAGGAGCCGGCCACCACCGGCGGCGACTTCTTTGTATCTGCTAACGGGGGGCCAATTACGGCGGGAAATATGAGGCTTAACCAAACCATTCAATCCGATCTGAAAAACATCGGCGCTTCCTTACGAACCGAGATGAAGAGTAATCCGGATGGAACAACCTCCGAGGTCGTTCTTAAAGGTAACGGCGGCATGGCACTTCTGATCGCGGGATTGTCTGAGCGAACGTTTAGTTTCAATCCAAACAACAGCAACGGTGCGGTAACGGATATTACGAACTTTGAAGGATATCTGCAGTCTGTTATCTCCAAATTAGGTACGGACAGCAGCAATGCTAACAAGATGGTGGAGAATGGCACATTGCTGGTTGAGCATGCAGATACACTCCGTCTGTCGATTAGCAGTGTATCGCTTGATGAAGAGATGTCGGATCTGATCCGCTTCCAGCATGCATACAGCGCCTCATCACGTGTTGTCACTACGATTGATGAAATGTTGGATAAATTAATTAACGGTACCGGCGTCGTCGGAAGATAGGAGGAATAAGTCATGCGCATAACCCAATCCATGATGACTGGCTCCATGATGAGCGGCTTGCAAGGCAACTATCGCAGACTGGATAAATATCAGGAGCAAATGATGACCCAGCGCCGGATTAATCGTCCTTCCGACGATCCGGTGGGTGTAGCCAGTGCTCTACAGTATCGCGGCCAGATTACTGCTACAACGCAGTTTGAGCAAAATGCGGAAGATGCGGATTCTTGGCTTAAGTATGGCGATACGGTCATGACAGAAGTTACACAGATTGTTCAAAAGCTATCGGAGCTAGCGGTGCAGGGTGGAACTGACACTGTACCGAAGGATGCCAGAGAAAACATTGCGGCTGAAGTAGATCAGTTGTACCAACAGCTTGTATCTTTAGGAAACTCACAATTTAAAGGGAAGTATATTTTTAATGGTGAGAGAACCGATGAGAAGCCATTCCCTGAGGATCCAACGCAAACCGCATATGCTTTGGATGATGGCGAAGTAAGGTATCAAGTTGGTGCTGGAATCACGGTGTCTGTGAACACCTTAGGTGAGCAAGTGTTTGGAGCATATGGAGACACTTCGGGAATATTTGCTGTGGTAGATAATCTTAAGAAGGCACTGCTTGCTGATGATACAGCAGGTATTCAAAGTGCCATACCTTCACTGCAGAAGAATTTGGAGACGACCATTACTGCGCAAGCGGAGATGGGTGGTAAACAAAATCGTCTGGAATTTACGCTTAGCAGACTTGGCGATCTAAATTTAAACTACATGGATTTACAATCCAAAGTGGAAGACGCAGATATTTCAAAAGTTATTATAGATCTCAAAACCTCTGAAAGTGTGTATCAGGCTTCTTTAGATACTATGGCTCGAATTATTCGCCCAAGTTTGATGGATTTCCTAAGATAGAGGAGGATATATATGAATATCCCCCGAATACAAATTCAGCAAGGGTACTCCCAGATTGGCCTTCAAACGACGAAGGGCCAGCAGAGTATAGAGCAGCCCAGACCGTCACTTAATATGAACCAGCAGCCTGGTGTGTTAAAGATGGATCGTACCATGCCTAGTCTGATGATTGATTCGCGAAAGGCGTGGTCCGCACTTGGAAAGGCACGTATTGAAGAGATGACAGACCGAATAGCTCAGTCTTCCCTTCAGATTTCGATGCAAAATATAGCAGAGATTGCCCGCGACGGGGATCGGATGATGGCTATTCAACAAGGCGGAAACGTATTTGCCGAAATTGCGCGAGACAATGTGTTTAAGGATCGACCGAGAGTCGAGGTAACGGGTGAACCGGGGTATGACCATGTAGATATAACTTTCATCCCCGGACAGGTGAATACCACTTATATTCCAGGAGGGGTCACTTTTAATCCTGAAACTCATAAGCCGGTAATGGATTACCAGCTTGGCAAGGTCAATACTTATTTAACACAAAAAAATTATATGAATATATCTGTAATAGGGAATCAACTGGATTCAGTTGTCTAACTACAGAATTACAATAGCTATAATGGACAAGTGTCATTATAGCTATTGTTGTTAGAAAGGGAGGAACATCAATTATGGTTGTCAATACAAAGAGATTCGGGCCAATTGAAATCGAAGAGGATCAAGTTATTACTTTTGTAGGTCCAGTCCTAGGTTTTGGAGATATAGCGAAATATATTATTATTCAGCCGGAAGAGAATCCGCATCCGTTTGAATTTCTACAGTCTGTAGAAGATGAAAATTTAACGTTTATTGTGGCGGATCCGTTTGTTTTTTTTAATGATTATGAGTTTCAGCTGGACTCTCATTGGTTAGAAACGCTGAATATTGAGAGTGAAAAGGATATTCGGATTTTGGTGATTGTCACCGTTCGTTCTGCTCAGGATATTACATGTAACTTAAAAGCCCCCCTTGTCATTAGCAGAGCCGGAAATGTTGCAGCCCAGATTGTTCTTGACCAAGGCGGATACTCGACCCGGCAGCCACTGATGGGAACGAAGAGAGGAGATGGCGCAGATGCTGATCCTATCAAGAAATAAAGGTCAGAAGATCATGATCAATGATAATATTGTCCTCTCCGTTATAGAAATCAATGGAGATCAGGTCAGGATCGGTATCGAAGCTCCCTCGAACGTAACGATTTACCGCGAAGAGATTTATGAGGCCATAAAGCAGCAGAATCAACATGCGTTGGATTTCAACGAAGATATTCAAGATATTCTGCATCAGGTCACTGCACAGAAAAAAAATAAGATTTAATAAAAAATATATCATTCAGCTATTAAACAAACTAGCAGTGCTACCGATAAATATAATATGGGTCGAAAGACATGGCAGTGACGGCCGAATGCTATGGTTTCGATTACAAAAATGGGTGAAGCATGGATGCGAATCACCAACATAATCCAAGGAGGAATTTTATCATGCGTATTAACCACAATATCTCTTCGTACAACACTCAGCGTCAACTGACTGCTAATAACAATGCTCAAAGCAAATCTTTGGAAAAATTGTCTTCCGGTTACAGAATCAACCGTGCTGCTGATGATGCTGCTGGCCTGGCTATTTCCGAAAAAATGCGTAACCAAATCCGTGGTTTGGAGCAAGCAAACAAAAATGCTCTTGACGGTATCTCTTTGATTCAAACGGCTGAAGGTGCATTGAATGAGACTCATGCTATGCTGCAACGTATGGGCGAATTGTACACTCAAGCTGCGAACGAAGTTTTGACTACTGAAGATGCTGCGAAAATTGATAGTGAGATTAATCAGTTGTCCTCGCAAATCGACGCAATTTCGAGTCAAACCAAGTTCAATACGAAAGATCTGTTGAGCGCTGCTGTAGCAGGTACTACTTTGACTTTCCAAGTAGGTGCTAATAAAGGCGATACAATTGTTCTTTCACTAGCTGCTGCTGATACTGCTTCATTGGGTATCGATGGTTTGACAGCTTTGGATGGAGCTAATGGTACTGCAACAGACAACCTTGAACTGATTCAAAGTGCGATTAACAGCGTTTCCGGAATGCGTTCTGACTTGGGTGCTGTTCAGAATCGTCTGGAGCATACCATCAACAACTTGGGAACAACTGCAGAGAACCTTCAGGCAGCCGAGTCCCGTATTCGTGACGTAGACATGGCTAAAGAAATGAGCGAATCTACGAAAACAAATATCCTTCAACAAGCTGCTACTGCTATGTTGGCGCAAGCTAACCAACAACCGCAAGGTGTTCTGCAGTTGCTTCGTTAATCAAAGGATTAACACAGGAGCCGGCCGGATTATCCGGTCGGTTTCTTTTCTATATCTTAACAAGGGGTTGTAAGAATGCGAATCGATTCATTCTCGGATAAACCTCAACGCTCTAATGAAGTGACCATGGGACAGCGCAACATTGAGGCTAATGTCAGTAAACAGGGCCAATCAGCGAAGAAAACACCCACTCTCGGAGAAGATCAACTTCAGAGCCTGATTGAGCATGGAAACAAAGTGCTCCAAAGGATGGACACGCGTCTGCAATGGTCAATCCATGAAGAAAGCCAACAACTGATTGTCAAGGTAATGGATACACAGACGAATGAGATATTGCGGGAAATTCCACCAGAGAAATATCTGGAACTGGTCCAAAACTTGTGTGAACAAGTAGGTTTGTTTCTGGACGAAAGGAAGTAAACGATGAGGAGGTGTTCATAATTGTCAACCATTAAATTAAGCGGAATGGTGTCCGGAATGGATACGGATACTATTATTAAACAGCTTATGCAAGTTGAGCGAGCACCGCTTGATAAGTTGCATCAACAGAAGCAGAAGATTGCCTGGAAACGTGATGAGTATCGGGAAATGAATACGATGCTGTCATCCATTCGTACCTTGGCAGATAAATTGCGATTTTCGAATTCGTTTAGTAAGCAGAGCGCGACAAGCAGCAATTCCAGCGTTGTTACAGCTACTGCCTCGTCTAACGCCAGTAGTGGTAGTTATGCTATTCAAGTCAATCAGTTAGCCTCCAGCGCGTTAGTGACAGGTAGCAAAACCTCAATCGATAGCACCAAGTCTACTGTAACAGGTGGGGGGAGCATAACCATTACAGGGCCAAACGGCTCAGTAGATGTTGATATGACTTCGGGTGCTACAACTTATGATTCTATTATTAAACAGGTTAACGCAGCTAACATAGGTGCAACCCTAAGCTTTGATAGTGTGAATAAGCGATTTATGTTAAGCACGGCAGCTACGGGTGAGAGCGCAACTATTCAAGTGACCGGCACTGGGGTAGCCGAGCTCGGTTTTCAAGAGATGAGTACGCCTCAGACTGGAACAAACGCCTCTGTTCTAGTGAATGGTCAAACGATGATACTTGAAAATAATGCTTTTGAGTTAAATGGGGTTAGGTTTGATCTGAAAGGAGTATCCTCTTCAGCTGCGTCTATAACGGTAGCTAGGGATACTTCCAGCATAGTCAGTCAAATCAAAGGATTTGTTGAGCAATATAACAACCTTGTCGATAAAGTGAATGAAAAAACTAAAGCAGTACCGAGCAGAAGCTATTTGCCATTAACTGACGAGCAGAAAGAAAATATGTCAGAGAAGCAAATTGAACTCTGGGAAACCAGAGCGAAATCAGGCTTGTTATACCGAGATGATATTTTAACAGATACTCTCTCTTCTTTACGCAGTGCCCTTGTCAACAAAGTTGAAGGTCTAGCAACCATTAGCAATGGCGTTAAAACAGGGATTGATACTCTTTCAGACATAGGGATTACATTTAAAAAGTTTACTGTAGGTGCTACCAGTGAGCTTGGAAAACTCGAACTGGATGAAGCGAAGCTTACAGACGCGATTGCTAGCAACCCTGACGGCGTTATGAAATTATTCACGAAGAGTTCAACCTTGGATAAGACAGATCCCAATTATCAGAAAGAAATTGGGATTGCTGAACGACTCTATAGTACTTTAAACACCCAGATTAATAAAGTGATCAAACGGATTGGCAGCGGGTCCGTTTCGGATGCGGCTGATAGCAGCCAAATGGGTACACAAATTCGTGATTTGAACAGCAGGATCGATGTGCTTAAGACAAGAATGCAAGCTGTTGAGGATCGATATTACAAACAATTTACAGCGATGGAGTTGGCATTGCAGAAATTAAATAGTCAGGGTTCTTGGCTCGCATCACAACTGGGTTAGTATTAGTAGCTGCCTAGCTCTTCGATTTTGCACCCTAAGTATAAAAGGAGCGAATGTTAGAATGATTGCATCAAATTATCAGCAACAGTATTTAAAGACAAAAGTGGAAACAGCTAGCCCCGGTGATTTGACTCTCCTTTTGTACGAAGAGTTATATCGTAAATTGAAGATGGCTGAATGGCAACTGCAACACAATCAAAACGATGAAATGATCCAGTCGGTTAACAAAGCCATGGCTATTATGTATGAACTTATGGCCACCCTTAATTTTGAATATGCCATTGCACATCAATTACGGGATTTGTATCAGTTTTACCTAGGTCAGCTCAATATATTTGTGATCAAAAAACAACCCGAGCTGTTAGAGCCCGCGATTGAGTTTGCAAAAGGACTTGCAGAGACATGGAAACAGGCCGTTCAGCTTGTAAAAAGCGGCAAGGGGAACTAAAGATGCAGCGTTATGAGGTTATGCAGGATTTGAAGCGCATATATGAAGAGGTTATAGCAGATGGAGATGCCAGATTGTATTTAAATAAAACGGATGAAGTAGAGCATCTGTTTAACATTTTGTATTCGAATCAAGGCGAACCTTACGATTCAAATGAGTTAGCATTATTAGAATGTTTGTCCCGATTAAACGCATCAATTGAATCTTTAGTGAGTGATGCACGAAACAGGATGCAAAAGAGTCATAACATGTCACCTGTCATAACAAGGCATTATGAACAAGCCGCTGATTATAGTGAGTCGTATTTTTACGATAAAAAACTTTAAGGAGGCTAAATATTGAGAAGATTAAAGCAGCTTGTCATGGTAGCATTAGTATTTCTCGTAGGGATAAGTTCGTTTCCTTACTCATCAAACGCCGCAACGAACTACGTAACTGCTACCAAGACAGTGAATCCGAACAGCATTCTGGTCGGTGGCGAAGCTGAAGTAACCTTGAATATTCAAGGCACCCCGCCAGTTAATGTAGTAAAACCCAATGATGTTATTTTAATTATAGACAGATCTGGTAGCATGGGAACTGAAAAAATGAATAACGCTAAACTTGCTGCAAAAGGATTCATAGATCTTATGGACCTGACCAAGCACCAAGTTGGTGTTGTTGACTATGCAAGTGAGGCATACCAGGGTGTCCAGTTGACGAATGATGGAGCTGCAGCTAAAAGTTACATAGACACAATCACCGCAAGTGGCGGTACTGGGACTGCATTAGCCATTATGAAGGCACAGGAGTACCTTGCCAATCACCGGCCGGAAGCTCAACCCGTTATCGTTCTGATGACGGACGGCGATGCCACTGTGGGCGGCGATGGCTTGAGCGCTTATGAATATACATTGAAAAAAGCTGAAGAAGCCAAGAATGCAGGTATTGTATTTTACACCATTGCTCTCCTTGATCAAGGAATAGATCCTGATACAAGTGGTCCCAACAAGCTTTTGAAAGATATGGCCACTACATCGCATCACCATCATTTTGTATTAGGTTCAACTGGATTGTCCGAAATCTATGCAGCAATTGTCAAGGAAATTGGTCTTGCAAGTGCATATGATGTGGTTGTTACCGATACAGTATCGGATCAGTTTGAAATTGTCCCGGGATCATACGATAGCAATATACCGAAACCTGTAGTATCAGGGAACACTTTAACTTGGAATTTTTTGGAATTAAAAAATGATACTCTTTCCTTTACCTACAAAATCCGACATAAAGCAGAGAGCAAGAATGGAACTTTCCCAATTACCAAACCTGGTTCCACGATCAAGTATAAGGACTATACCGGTGCTAATTTGACGTACAATATTCCTGCAACCAATCTGCAAGTGAATTATCTCGCACCCGTCATTACTTCCATCACACCGGATAAAGGGATACTTACCGGTGGCGAGACGGTTACGATTCATGGAGAGAACTTCCTTCCCGATGCCAAAGTATATCTGTTTAATACGCTCGTTTCTTCGGGCGTGACAGTTATGAATGATAAGGAAATCACGATTGTTACCCCTCCTGGAAGGCAGGGCACAGTGGAATTGAAGGTGGTTAATCCAGATAACCAATCTGCAACTGGATCATACAGTTATTATATGGATCCGGTAGTCATCAGCCTCGTACCTGACAATGGCCCAGTTTCTGGAGGAACAACGGTTAAAGTTTATGGAAAGTATTTTATGAACGGTGTTTCTGTCAAGTTTGGGGATCAACCGGCAGCAGTCACTTTTAATAATGATACTTACCTGTATGCCAAAACGCCAGCTGTTCAACAGTGGGGAAAAGTGGACGTTACCCTTGTAAATCCAGATGGAACGTCCGTTGTCGTACAAGATGGATTTACATATAATGAGCCGCCCAAAATAGAACTTTTAAGCGTGAGTCCAAACGAAGGGCTTATAACGGGTAATGAGTCTGTTGTTTTAGGCGGTAAGGAGTTTAAAGCAGGCACAAAAGTATATTTTAATACCGTTGAGAGTTCGAGCGTAGTCGTTAATACTTCTCAAATGATGACGGTTAAAACGCCAGCATGGCCACAGGCAGAGACGGTTGATATAAAGGTGGTTAGTCCGGATGGCACGGAATCCAGCCTATCCCAGGCATATACTTACCAAACGCCGCCTCCGCCACCAGCACCTGTTATTACAACAGTAACACCAAACACTGCTCCTATGGATAGTAGTATACTCACCTATATTGATGGGGAAAATTTTGTGAATGGAGCCAAAATTGACATTGGAGCGTCTGCGGATTTAAGTGCCACATACATTTCATCTACAAGGTTGCGTTTACGCGTACCCGTTGCCACTGAACCTGGTACAGTGGATATTAAAGTAACCAATCCGGATGGACAGTATGCGGTTAAAACCCAGGCTTTTACCTATGAACCGCTTCCCGAACTGCCTGCTCCTACCATTACGACTGTCACACCTGCCAACGGCCCAATGAGTGGCGGAACACTGGTCTATGTGGATGGAACCAACTATCAGTCAGGCATTAAGCTGGAATGGATCGAGAACAGCAAATCTACGGTTATTAGCCCTGAATATATCAACAATTCACGTCTAAGAATTCGAGTTCCGGCAACGACTGAACCAGGAACGGTAGCCATCAAAGTGACTAATCCGGACGGTAAAGAGGCTATTAAAGCTGACGGGTTTACCTACGATCCTCCTCCTGTATATCCGGCTCCAATTCTCACTTCTATTTCCCCTAATTCAGGAAATAAAGCCGGTGGTGGAGTTGTTGATATTTATGGGGACGAATTTCAACAGGGTATAACGGTAACGATAGGCTCACAAACGGCTGAATTTTATGCTTTTGTAGATAAATCCCGCGTGCGGGTCAAAGTGCCTGCATCGATCACTGCTGAGTCTGTAGATGTTACAGTAACTAATCCGGATGGTAAATCCGCAACCCTGTTAAAAGCATACACTTACGAAGAGGCGAAACCGGAAATCACTAACATTTCACCTGCCAATGGGCCTCTAGCAGGAGGTACCCTGGTATATGTTGATGGAAGATACTTTGAGGCAGGACTTACTTTAATGTTTAACGGTTCTCCTATGAGTTACGAATATATCAGCAGTACGAGAATACGGTTTAAAACACCGCAATCTTCAACTCCCGGTGCGGTTGATTTCGTAATTACAAATCCTTCAGGCGTCTCAGCTACTGCCCAGTATACTTATGATGCGCCACCGCCAATACCTGCGCCTACACTAAGAGCATTATCACCAACAAGCGGGCCAGTGATTGGCGGAACATTACTGTATGTCGATGGATCTAATTTTCAAGCAGGAGCGGTCGTTAATATTGCAGGCGTTAATTATGCTGCCAGCTTTATTAACAGTACACGAGTAAGACTCCGAACGCCAAAAGCAAGTGCTCCGGGAATTGTTGCTATTAAAGTAATTAATCCGGATGGTCAGGAGACTGCTACACTAAATTTTGAATATAAATAAAGTCAGGGAGTCCTTTGGACTCCTTTCTTTTTTCAATGGAGGAAGAGGAGATATGCTGTTACAGATTAGTGTGTGTATACTTGCATTAAATGAAGAGGCTTATATAGGGAATGCAATTGAATCAATACTCCCATATGTTAACGAAGTCCTGGTTCTTGATACAGGGTCATCAGATCAAACAAGGGAAATATCAGAAACTGCTGGGGCACGGGTTAATGAGATGCAATGGACGGAGGATTTTAGTGAAGCGCGCAACCGGCTACTGGAGTCAGCCAGTTCTCCGTTTATATTGATGATGGATGCAGATGAAGTATATGTAGGAGATGGTTCCGATTTGGCCGCTTATGTTACTTTAGGCACGTCAGCAGCGGGCAGGATTAAAATAGTGAATGAACTGGACGATGGAGAGCAGACAGAAACATATATTACTCGAATATTCCCAAAAAACAGTGGATATCGGTATAAAGGGATTATACATGAGCAACTGACAAGTAATGACCAACCGGTCAATGGCGTGGCTACAGAAATCGTATTAATTCATTATGGTTATCAGAAGAAATGGATTGAACTAAAACAAAAAACATCGAGAAACCTGAATTTACTGTTAAGACAGTTGGATGAGAAAGCGGAGGATCCCTACCTTTTGTTTCAGATTGGCAAAACCCTGTATGTTGCTAAGGATTACGAACAGGCATCTCATTATTTTCAACGAGCTCTTGGCCTTCTGGATAAAGAAGGAAATGAGTATAAATACACACCTAACTTATGGTTGCATTTCGCATATAGTCTGCTAAAAGAAAAAAAATGGAGCGAATTAGAAGACATTTTAGCGAAAGCTATCGAAAATTACCCTTACTATACCGATTTATATTATATATATGCATCTTGGATTATAGAAGCGAAACGCGTAGAGTACTTCCATAAGATCCCTTGGCTCTACAGCAAATGCTTGGAGATCGGAGAAGCAGATCCATTAAAATATGAAACGTCAACAGGTGTAGGGAGCTATAAAGCATTATACAATCTAGGACTATACTACGAGATAACAGGGAAAACTCAGGAAGCTAAAGAGTTATACATCCAGAGCGGTAAGATGAATTATACTCCTGCGCAAAAGAGACTAGCAATGTTGAACAGATAAAATTAGGTGAGGAGTTTTATTATGAAACATCAGACAATATCGTTGTGCATGATTGTCAAGGATGAGGAGCGAACATTGGAGAGATGTCTCAACAGTGTATTAGATGTTGTTGATGAAATTGTAATTGTAGATACAGGTTCAACTGATAGAACCATTGAAATTGCAAGACGTTTTACTTTTAACATCTATAATTTTACATGGACTAATAATTTCTCGGATGCACGTAATTTCGCAGTTGAACGCGCAACAGGTGACTATATATTGTCATTGGATGCAGATGAGTACTTTGGCGATGACAGTAAAAAGATACTGCTTAATCCCCTCGAGGCCAGCTACTATTTTTTAAGAATAAGAAATATGATTCGTTCCGGGATTGTTGACACTCATTCTTTTGCTCGTCTCTTTAAAAGAGATGCTGGTTTTCTATATGAAGGTGCACTTCATGAACAGATCAATTTTTGGGATTTGCCCGAACTTAAGGGCCAGGTTCTCCCGGTCTATATAAATCATGATGGCTACACCAAGGCTGTAATTAAAAGTAAAGATAAAAATGAAAGAAACATGCAAATTCTAAAAGAAGAATTAAAACAAGAACCAACTGCATTTGGTTATTTTAATTTGGGGACTCAATATAAAGCTGTAGGCGAAATGGAAAATGCCGTTCAGGCTTTTCAAAAATCCTATGCGCTAAACCCAAATACGACGTTTGCTCCGAAGTTATTGGTATTCCTAATTCAGAGCTTGTCGAATTTAGGGAGATACGAAGACGCATTGAAAGTCGCTAAAGATGCTTCATTGCTGTATCCAACGTATACGGATATTTGTTATGAAATTGGTCTTCAATACAAGCGAATTCTACATTGGAAAGACGCGGAAGCTTCGTTTCTGGAATGTCTCAAATTAGGAGAAGTAGATGATTACCTGCTGTCCTCATTAGAGGGGGTTGGTTCTTATATTGCACACGCTCATTTGGCGGAAATCTATTTAGAGCTGGGTCAGAGGGAACAGACTCACAAACACATTACTCAAAGCTTAATGCAAAACAAAATGCATTTTGCCTCTTTACGAATCTATTTGGAGCTCTTTGTTAATGCACCCCATGAGGATCTCCTGCGGCAGCTACAAGGGATCTACACACTGGATTCTTCTGAGGAAGCTATGCTATTAATGCAATCCTTATACTTATTAAGAAGCTCCCTACTCCCGGTTTTATCCAAAAATATTCGTCAGGAGATGACTACTGAGTTACAAGCTGTTGTGTTACAGATGGAAGGTGACTTTGAAGCTTCCAGGAAACTCTGGTTATCTTGTGACAAGATTTCAGGTGGAAGCCAGCGGGATCTGTTATTACATGCCATCGTTACCGAAGATAAGGAATTTTTTAAACACTTCGAAATGGAGTTCAATTTGCGTTCGAGAGACAAAACTTTGTTTCTAAAAATGATGAATAGAGAAAAGATTAGTGAAGCAGATATAACTAAAGATATAAACGAGTATTTTATTAATTTATGTTTTGATTTATTGATGCAGCGCAGATATGAAGTTATTGAGTACTTTATGAACCAGGTTCAGGTTCCCATGCTTCGTTATGAACTTGCCAAGATGCTTCATAAATTTCAATTTTCAGAGCTCGCTCTAAGCTGTATTCTTGAACCAGATAAATCGATAGATAAAGACAAGGTTTACTTACTGGCAGGGGATATCCTTAGAGACTTGAATATGCACGGAGATGCTTACACTTACTATACACAAGCAAGCATTTCCTCCAGCAAATTTGAAGGGTTATATAAAATTTATGACCTGGCAGTAGCGGTTGGAGATGAAGAGATTCAACAACAGACTCTTGTTTCGATGGCGAATTTGAAACCGGAATCAGCTTGGGTAAAACAGATTGTACACAAAAGTATGCAGGAGGCAAAATGAAAACAAGTATTGTAATATTAACGTATAATCAGCTCGATTACACCAAGCTTTGTATTGAAAGTATCCGAAAATTTACAGCCCCCGGAAGTTATGAGCTTATTGTCGTGGATAATGCTTCAACGGACGGAACGATCAGCTGGCTTCATGAGCAAGGAGACATAAAAACAATTTTCAATGAAAGTAACCTTGGATTTCCAAAAGGATGTAATCAAGGGATTGCAATTTCTTCAGGCGATAATATCCTATTATTAAATAACGACACAGTAGTTACTGAGCGGTGGTTAGAGCAATTAACGACTGCTTTATACAGTGATGATACCGTGGGAGCTGTTAGCTGCGTAACAAATAATTGTTCTTATGCTCAAAAGATAACGACCAGCTATACCAATTTGGAACAAATGCAGCGGTTTGCTGCTGAATATAATGCAACAGATCCAACGAAGTGGGATGAACGCTTGAAATTAATTGGTTTCTGTTACCTGATTAAATCGACTGTTATAGACCGAATTGGGGTTTTGGACGAAATTTTCTCTCCCGGAAATTTTGAGGATGATGACTATTCCTTAAGAATCCGCAAGGCAGGTTACAAGTTACTATTATGCAAAGATACATTTATTCATCATTTTGGTAGTGTATCTTTTGGAGAGATGTCGGCAAAATATAGTCAAATTCTAAGAAATAATGCTCGGAAATATGAAAACAAATGGGGATTTAGCCCTCTGTACTCCCAACATATTCGTATGGAAGTTATTAAGCTTATTGATGAGCCAACTGATTCGCCAATTAACGTTCTGGAAGTGGGTTGTGCTTGTGGAGGCACGTTGCTGGAGATAAAAAATCGGTATAAAAATAGCCATCTTTACGGAATAGAGCTTAATGAGAAAGCAGCAGAAGTCGCAAAAATTATAGCGGATGTTCAACCGGAAAATGTCGAAAATGATGTCATGAATTATGAAGAAGGTTTTTTCGATTATATTATTTTTGCAGATGTGCTCGAGCATCTTTACGACCCGTGGAATGTACTCACCAACATCCGTAAATATCTCAAGCCAACAGGTAAATTACTTATCAGCCTTCCTAATATTATGCATCATAGTGTAATGAGTGATTTATTGGTTGAAGGTAACTTCACTTATGCGGAAGCAGGTATTTTGGATAGAACTCATATGCGGTTTTTCACCCTGAAAGAAATTCAAAGAATGAGTTTTTCAACAGGATATAAAATTACCCAAATAGGAGGGGTGAGTACGGGGATTTCCAAGAAAGAAGAAGTCTTTATAGATCGACTTAATATGCTTAGTGAATCGGACCTCAAGGCTCAATTTGGAACGTATCAGTATATTTTGAGCTCTTCCAAGAATCCATTATATGATGTCATGCTAACCATTATGGATTTTAAGGACCAACCCCATACGATTGTAGAAAAACTGCAGGAGTATGCTGTACAGGATATTATAAGTATGGTTAACGTGTTATTTAAGGATGATAGTAAAACTGAAGTGTTAAACCTTTTAGGGGTAGGTCACTTTGAAAATGGAAAATATGAACGTGTACTACCGTTTTTTGAGCAAGCCCATTTAGCGGATATGTTTAATTCGGAAGCTTTATATAATATTTCTTATTTTCTATACTTTATTGGGGAAAATTCTGCGGCCGATGAATATCGTGATGAACTCCGCAATGTTGATAAACAAGCGTACGAAGATTTATCTGAGGTAGTAAAAGAAATGATGGTAAGTAATTGATTTTTTTGAAGAGAGAGGAGCTGGATTATAACTTATCACCCTGTTTCACCCCCTCCCTCCCCGGGTAAATAACCCTAAACCTATTTTGTCCGCAAACTATTTTCGCCCACCAACTCAGGCCTGAAGCCAAGTCGACATTTTTTCGGTTTTTTTGCAAAAGAAAACCTTTTCCTTGGTAATTGACACTGGATAAGTCGGGTGCTATAGTCGGAAATGTGGACAATTAGTGTCACACTTTATTTGACAATGAAGGGAATGTTAGTGCATGCAAGGTAAAGTGAAATGGTTCAACGCAGAGAAAGGTTATGGCTTCATCGAGACTGAGGACGGCGGCGACGTATTCGTACATTTCTCCGCGATCCAATCCGAGGGCTTCAAGACTCTGGAAGAAGGACAATCCGTAGAATTCGAGATCGTTGAAGGCGCTCGTGGCCCGCAAGCAGCTAACGTAATCAAATTATAATCATCCCGGCTTAGCCGACCTACATAAACGGTAATCGATGGTTAACAATTGGAGATTCGCTAGCCCAAGACTCCGGAACTTCCGGGGTCTTTTTTTTGTATCCGACCTCCGATAAATATTGTGCTAAAATTCACAATTCTGACTTTTTACATAGCCTTAACAAAATGCTATAATGAAGGTGCAAAGGAGGAGTGCCCAATGCAATTCACTATCCGAGGTCAACAAATTGAAGTGACCGATGCTTTGAAGGACTATGTTGACAAGAAACTCAGCAGGCTAGATAAGTATTTTGATGCACCCCCCACCTCTGAAGGATATGTCACCCTGAATGTCATTCGAGGATTGCACACAGTGGAAGTGACCATTCCGCTCACAGGCGTGGTACTGCGTGCGGAAGACCGAAGCGACGATATGTACGCTTCCATTGACGCTGTTGTGGACAAGTTGGAACGTCAGATTCGCAAGCACAAAACCAAGCTGAACCGTAAGATCAAGCAAGAGGGCGGATTGAAGACGCTCATTGCGGCGAACGGAGCAGCAACCAGTCAGATGGAGGCAGAGCAAGTCGAGTATGACGAGGACAATTACGAAGTTGTCCGTACGAAACGTTTTACCATGAAGCCAATGGACGTGGAAGAAGCGATCCTGCAGATGAACATGGTAGGCCATAATTTCTTCGTATTTTCCAACATTGACACACAAGAAGTAAATGTCGTTTACAAGCGTGATGACGGCAAGTACGGATTGATCGAGCGGGACTAAGTTTTTAAACGGCATTCCAAACGGAATGCAGAGGCAGTTGGACCTGATCGAATTTTAAATTTTAAACGGTGAAATGAAATTGAAATGTAAGATGAGCCTTCATCCGTGTAAGCGGGTGGGGCTCTTTATTTGGATATATACGTTTTCGATGGCGATAGGCATCGTAAAGACGCTGGTATTGGATGGTAAGCCATCGGAGTGTGCTGAATAGTGCAACCATTATTTTAATGAGATGGCTCCTAGGGGACTTCGGGGCGGTTTCTAAAACAGCTTCAGGTACAACGTCTTAAGTACTTCCTATATAAGAGGATTAACGTTCGGTTAGCCACGATTCAGCGATAGTTCTGGGGCGGAGTCTTTGTTATTTTCGGACAATGGGCGATGAATATTTGGCACCCATTTAGATGTAGAGTTTCATTTTATGAAATGAATATACCTCCATTGGTTATGGCTGGGTAAATGCACCACGCAACTTTTTTGAGCCCTCCCGCGTCTCATAGAGTAGGGCTTCACGTAACAGACATCTCTTGTGATAGCACATATTGTTGCGGCATCCCTTACAAACTGTTACAATTTATGCAAACCCTCATTTTATGGGACGGGCTTTTTAGCCTGCATGAAATGGGACCATCATAAGGAATCAATGAATCGATTTCATCATTTAACCCTTTGGCATTTAATGAAGTTGATTCTATCACTTGTTTTGCACGAAAGGGGTTAACCATGCTAGGACTTGTCAAAAAGATATTCGGCGACACCAACGAGCGTGATGTCAAACGTCTCATGAAGACGGTCGATGTAATCAACAAACTGGAACCGGATTTTGAGAAGCTCTCCGATGAGCAGCTGCAATCCAAAACCGAAGAGTTCCGTGCGCGGATCGAGAAAGGTGAGACGCTGGAGGAATTGCTTCCTGAAGCGTTTGCGACCGTTCGTGAAGCTTCCAGACGGACACTCGGCAAGCGTCACTATGACGTGCAGCTGATCGGAGGAATGGCCCTCCACGAAGGCAGAATTGCAGAGATGAAGACCGGTGAAGGTAAGACCCTTGTAGGTACGCTGCCGGTTTACTTAAATGCCCTGCTTGGCAAAGGTGTTCACGTTGTAACGGTCAATGATTATCTGGCGCAGCGTGACAGCCAAGAGATGGCGCAAATATATAACTTCCTGGGAATGACGGTCGGGGTTAACCTGAGCGGTATGGAACACCCGGATAAACAGCAGGCATATGCTTGCGATATTACGTACGGAACGAACAATGAGTTCGGTTTTGACTATCTGCGGGACAACATGGTCCTCTACAAAGAGCAGATGGTTCAGCGTCCGCTCTATTTCTGTATCATTGATGAAGTGGACTCCATCCTGGTTGACGAAGCGCGTACACCGCTCATCATTTCGGGTCAAGCTCAGAAATCGACCGAGCTGTATTTTGCCGCTGACCGTTTCGTAAAGCGTCTGACTGCGGAAGAGGATTATACGGTAGACATTAAAGTCAAATCCGTGGCCTTAACTGAAAAAGGCGTAGCGCTGGCGGAGCGTTCTTTCGGTATTGACAACCTGTATGACCATAACCACGTAACCTTGAATCACCACATTGTACAAGCGCTGAAAGCGAACGTGATCATGCGCCGCGATGTGGATTACGTTGTTACCGACGACGAAGTGGTTATCGTTGATGAATTCACGGGACGTCTGATGGCTGGACGCCGCTATAGCGATGGTCTCCACCAGGCGATTGAAGCGAAGGAAGGCATCGAGGTTCAGAACGAGAGCATGACCCTTGCAACGATCACCTTCCAGAACTACTTCCGGATGTATCGCAAGCTGGCAGGTATGACCGGTACGGCGAAAACCGAGGAAGAAGAATTCAAGAAGATTTATGGTCTTGAAGTGCTGCAAATTCCTACGAACAAACCGAATCAGCGTATCGACATGCCGGATGTGGTTTACAAGAGCGAAGAGGGCAAGTTTAAGGCGGTTGTAGCTGAGATCGTGGAACGTCACAAAAAGAACCAGCCTATTCTAGTGGGTACGGTTTCCATCGAGAACTCCGAGCGTTTATCGGAAATGCTGAAGCGCAAAGGCGTCCAGCATAAAGTTCTGAATGCGAAGTACCATGCGGAGGAAGCGGAAATCATCTCCCGCGCCGGTCAGCCGGGATCGGTAACGATCGCGACGAACATGGCGGGACGCGGTACGGATATTTTGCTTGGTGAAGGCGTGCAGGATATTGGCGGGCTTCACATTATCGGTACGGAACGTCACGAATCGCGCCGGATTGATAACCAGCTGCGTGGTCGCGCCGGTCGTCAGGGTGATCCGGGGTCCACTCAGTTCTATCTGTCCCTCGGCGATGAGCTGATGAAACGTTTTGGTACGGACAACGTGCTGAATATGATGGAACGTCTTGGTTTTGAAGAAGACCAGCCGATCGAGAGCAAAATGATTACCCGTGCGGTTGAATCCGCGCAGAAGCGGGTAGAAGGCAACAACTTCGACATGCGTAAAGTCGTTCTCCAATATGATGACGTCATGAATCAGCAGCGTGAGATCATCTACAAACAGCGCCGCGAGATCTTGGAGTCCCAAGATATTAAGCAAATCGTTGTAGAGATGATTAAGCCGGTCATTGATCGTGTCGTTCAGGCTCACTGCAGCGATGACATTCCGGAGAACTGGGAACTGCAAGAAGTGGCAGACTATGTGAACAGCAAGTTGCTGGACGAGGGTGCCGTTACCCGCGAAGATCTGTGGGGTAAAGAAGCCGAAGAGCTTACCGAGTACATCTTCGATCGCGTGATGAAGAAGTACGAAGAGCGTGAGCAAGCCATCGGCGAAGAAATGGTTCGTGAGTTCGAGAAGGTTATCGTGCTGCGTGCGGTAGACAGTAAGTGGATGGATCATATCGATGCAATGGACCAATTGCGTCAAGGTATTCACCTTCGTGCTTACGGCGGTACCGATCCGCTTCGCGAATACCAATTCGAAGGCTTCGAAATGTTTAATGCCATGATCGCGACGATCCAGGAAGAAGTGGCGACCTACATCATGAAGGCCCAAATCGCGACGAATCAGGAGCGTCAAGCCGTTGTGGACGAGAACAAAGTCTCCACGAACAGCAGCAGCGAATCTGCCGAGAAGCGTCCGGTCCAAGTGGCTGAACAGATCGGCCGGAATGATGCATGCCCTTGCGGCAGTGGCAAGAAATATAAGCACTGCCATGGACAGAACGCATAAGCGATTCGGCCCATTGGCGATGAATATAACATAAGAAAAGCGTCCATCGACGTGCGTTCCAGAATTCGGACCGTGTTTAGAGGATCATTTTCTTGCGATGATCGAATTTGTTCAGTTTCGTAAAACCGACGAATTCGGTGATCCATATAAGCCCGTCCAGAATATGGGCGCGGAACTATTTAACTCCCTTAAGAACGGCAGATGAACCGGGTGATTGTGGTCTATTCCACCGTGATCCGAAATCACTGCTGCGCTTAAGGGAGTTTATCTGAATAAACAGCGAAACATGTTGTGAAGCGATGTGACATGGATTTTCTCTTGAAATGGAACGTTTTTCATACAGGAGAGGGTATACTGAAATTATTACATGAAGATAAGAAAGGGCGAGGACTCATGATCGATCCAAGTGTGAAGCAGGACCTGCGTGAAATTAGCAAGAAACTAACCAATCTTAGGGGGTCTCTTTGACTTAGATTTAAAGCAGGAGATGATTGAGAACTTTGAAGAAAAGATGGCAGCCCCGGATTTCTGGGACGACAATGAGAAAGCTCAGGCGCTCATTGCCGAGATGAATGCCGTGAAGTCATCCGTGGATCAATATCTGAAGCTGCAAGCGGATTACGACGATGCCGTCGTGATGATCGAGCTCGCGGATGAAGAAGGCGATGACTCCCTTGCGGGAGAAATTGGAGAGACGATCAAGGACCTGGTTGGGCGTGTGGAAGAGTTTGAACTCCAACTGCTGTTGAACCAGCCTTACGATAAAATGAATGCCATCCTTGAGCTGCATCCGGGCGCGGGGGGGACCGAGTCGCAGGACTGGGGCCAAATGCTGCATCGCATGTATACGCGTTGGGCGGAGAAACGTGGCTTCAAGGTAGAGACACTGGATTATTTGCCTGGGGATGAAGCGGGAATCAAAAGCGTGACACTGCTCATTAAGGGCTACAATGCTTACGGGTATTTGAAGGCTGAAAAAGGCGTGCATCGCCTGGTTCGGATATCCCCGTTCGATTCTTCCGGCCGTCGACATACCTCATTTGTGTCCTGTGACGTTGTTCCGGAGATTAACGATGAGATTGAACTGGACATCCGCACGGAGGACCTGAAGATTGATACTTACCGTGCGAGCGGCGCCGGTGGTCAGCATATCAATACGACGGACTCGGCCGTACGGATCACTCACTTGCCAACGGGTGTGGTCGTAACCTGTCAGAATGAACGGTCCCAGATTAAGAACCGTGAGCGCGCGATGACCATGCTTCGTTCCAAGCTCTATGAGCGCAAGATCGAAGAGCAGCAAAAGGAATTGGCGGAAATCCGCGGTGAGCAGTCCGACATCGCATGGGGCAGCCAGATCCGCTCGTATGTATTCCATCCGTACAGCATGGTTAAAGACCATCGCACACAGGTGGAGACCGGTAATATAGGAGCCGTCATGGACGGGGATCTGGATGCTTTTATCGATGGATATTTGCGCAGCCAGATCAAGCAGGAAGTCGAGTAGGACGTTGAGGAGAGATTTGAAGAACTATGGCGCAATCCGCTGGCAATCCATCGATTAACAAAAGAAAAAGAGAACCCCTGATTCCGATCAATGGTCCCCTTCGACAGACGGTGGACACCGTTTTTATCATCATCGGCTCCTTTATTATGGCGCTGTCATTTAATCTGTTTTTCTTGCCCAACCACATCGCCTCAGGCGGTGTGTCCGGATTGTCCGTTCTTGCGCAAGCATGGCTCGGCATTGAACCGGCCTTTACGCAGTGGGCGCTGAATATCCCCTTGTTTGTGCTCGGCTTCTGGCTGCTTGGACGTGACTACGGCATTCGTTCCCTTTTGGGAAGCGTGGTTTTGCCGTTGTTCGTTTTCTTGACCAAGGACTGGCCGATTCCAACCTCCAATCCCCTCTTGGCTTCCATCTATGGCGGGATCGGCGTCGGGATCGGCATGGGGCTGGTCTATCGCGGCAGGGGTTCAACCGGTGGATTGACCATCGTGGCTCAGCTCCTGCAAAAATACAGCGGCCTCAGCTTCTCCCTTTGCGTCGTGCTCTTGGATGCCATTGTGATCTCTTCGGCAGCCCTCGTGCTGTCGCTGGAGCAGGCGTTGTACGCACTCATTGGACTGTACGTGACAGGGAAAGTGATTGATGCGATTGAGCTGGGCTTTAGCTTCACCAAGGTGGCTTACATTATATCCGATCATACGGAGCCGATAACCAAGGCCATTCTCGAGGATCTCGACCGTGGTTTAACCAAGCTGACCGCAGAGGGAGGCTATACGGGTGAACACCGGACGGTTCTGATGGTCGTCGTCGGACAGAGTGAAATTCCCCGTCTAAAAACGGTGGTACAATCGGTGGACCCGAATGCGTTTGTCATCATTAGCAATGCCCATGAGGTATTGGGTGAAGGCTTCCGCAATATCAAGGCGTAATAGAATAGAAACGGTGTCGAAAGGTTCTCGGCACATGGAGAGACGGTGTATATCACCGTCTCTTTTTTTGTGGGCTATAGAATGTATAAGATTTTAGCGAAGCTGAACCATTTGTTGAGTTGCAAGCAAAACTTCGAGGCATGAGCCTTCCTGATATCGCAAGCAGAACTTCCTCTAAACGCCGTCATCTTCTGTGAAGTGCTTCGATCGTCGTTTTTCTTATGGGATCGGCCTTTAGGGTAGGGTCAGACTATCGTCCATGAATTTTCCTTTATTTTTCTAGTAAAGAGCATATAATGGTATCTAATATTGTTCAGGGGGTAGGAGATTATGGAAATCGAACAGATCTACGCTAATTTGCCGGTATTGGAAACCGAGCGCCTGCGGCTTCGCAGAATATCGATGCAGGATGCGGAACAAATGTATGCCTATGCCTCTGATGATGAGGTTGCCAAGTACGTAACATGGGAAACTCACCGCTCGATCAGCGACAGTAAGAAATTTATCCAGTTTATACTGGTCCAGTATGCCAAGCATGATATTGCCCCTTGGGGGATCGAGCTAAAGGAGAACGGACGTCTGGTCGGGACGGTGGATTTCGTATGGTGGAAGCCGGAACAGCAGAGTGCAGAGATTGGATATGTACTCGCGCGGGATTGTTGGGGACAAGGTCTCATGACGGAAGCTGCTTCTGCTCTATTGAAGCTCGGATTTGGTGAAATGGATCTTGTGCGCATCCAAGCTCGTTGCATAGAAGGGAATATCGGCTCTCAGCGTGTTATGGAGAAGATCGGCATGTCCTATGAGGGGACGTTGAGGAAGGGGATTAAGACCAAAGGGCGGCATTGGGACCTCAAATTATATTCCATGCTAAAAGAAGAATATGAATCAGCACTTTAGTCATTGTATGAAACGGATTTCACTTGTAATTGGGACCAAATTTGAATAATCCATTGTATTTATATGAATACGGTCGTATAATAATACATATTTATGAGACGGATAAAGTCAATGAATAGCTATGAATAAAGAGTGTGCTAACGCAGGAGACAAAAAACTCCGAAGAAGATCATCACCAGCTTGACTGCTTCTTGAAGCAAAAATGATATCAAGAAGCACCAGTAGACACGCGTGGTTTTTGATAACCCATCATATGATGAGGATAGCATCAGCGGCAGCGTGATCGCTCGGAAGAAGTTATACGGATGAGCATGGCGTAGAGATGAAGGATGGATGAATGGGACCTTGCATAAGGTCCTTCAGCTGTTCCTTGGGGAGAGGGATGAGGATATGACGGACACAAACACAGTAAGAGTTGCTATTGTTGGATCTACCGGCTACGGTGGCGTGGAACTGATCCGGCTGCTGCAAGCACACCCGCGCGTTGAGATTACATCGGTAATCTCTTCATCGACGGCAGGCGTACCGATATCGGATGGTTTTCCGCATTTGACAAATATCATGACCCAGAACCTGGATGGCGTTAACCCGGCGGAAATCGCTGAGGTGGCAGACCTAGTGTTCGCGGCCACGCCTTCGGGGGTCAGTGCCAAGCTGGTGCCGGAGCTGCTGGATGCAGGCCTGAAGGTTATTGATCTGTCGGGAGATTTTCGCTTAAAAGATGGAGCAGTGTATGAACAGTGGTATAAGCATACGGCTCCGAGTGCGGAACTATTGGAGAAAGCCGTATACGGCCTATGCGAAGTGTTTGGCGAAGAGGTCCGCGATGTGGATTTCATCTCCAATCCGGGCTGCTATCCGACAGCAACGCTGCTCGGGCTGATTCCGGCAATCAGCGCGGGATGGATTGATGCCTCTTCCCTTATTATCGATGCCAAATCCGGCGTATCTGGTGCAGGCCGGGGAACGAATTTGATGACGCATTATGCCGAGATCAATGAGAACTTCAAAGCCTATAAGGTGAATAAGCACCAGCATATTCCTGAGGTTGAGCAGGTATTGACTCAGGTAGCGGGCGAACCGATTACCGTTACCTTTACCACCCATTTGGTGCCGATGACGCGGGGAATCATGACCACTATGTATGCCACGCTGAATGGTCCATACACGGAAGAGGATTTTATTGAACTGTATCGCCAGTATTTCAAGGATCGCAAGTTTGTGAGAATCCGGGACTTGGGCGTGTGGCCTGCGACAAAAGAAGTCAGCGGGTCCAATTACTGCGACATCGGATTTGCTGTGGATGCGCGTACGAACAGAGTGACCATTATATCGGTCATTGACAACGTGGTGAAGGGTGCGGCCGGTCAGGCAATCCAGAACCTGAATTTGATGATGGGATGGGAGGAGAGCCTCGGACTTACGTTTACGCCGATTTATCCGTAAGCGGCTGGGGATACAGACATGGGAGAGAATATGTTTGCGATTATTGATGGGGGCAGCATCGTAACGCCGCAAGGCTTCAAGGCTGCCGGGCTCCACTGTGGACTTAAGAAGACCGACCGTAACGATCTGGGCGTCATTGTATGTGACGTGCCTGCCGTGGCGGCAGCTGTATATACGACGAATCTGTTTCAAGCGGCACCGCTGAAGGTAACGCGTGAAAGCCTGCAGGACGGCAAGCTTCGCGCAATCGTTGTGAACAGCGGAAATGCCAATGCCTGTACGGGTAAGCAGGGTGAAGAGGACGCTTACACGATGCGTGCCAATACGGCTGCGCAATTCGGCCTGGACGAGAACGATGTGGCCGTTGCCTCAACGGGAGTGATCGGGGAACTGCTGAAGATGGACCGCGTTACCTCGGGGATCGCCGGCCTGCCTGCACGACTCAGCGGCGGAAGCGAAGGGGCTGAGAGCTTCAGCCAAGCGATTTTGACAACCGATCTCGTGAAAAAAGAAGCCTGCGTGACCGTTCAAGTTAACGGTACGAAGGTGACTATCGCCGGAACAGCAAAGGGGTCGGGGATGATTCATCCGAACATGGCGACCATGCTCGGATTTATGACAACAGATGCGGTCATTGGTCAGGAAGCGCTGCAGCTGCTGCTGCGCCAAACGACCAATCTGACCTTTAATATGATTACGGTGGATGGCGATACAAGCACCAACGATATGCTGGTTGCGATGGCTAGCGGACTGGCGGGGCACGACATGCTTTCGCCGGAGCACCCGGATTGGGATGCATTCGCAGCTGGCTTCCATTATGTTTGCCAGCAGCTGGCGAAGGCGATTGCGCGTGACGGAGAGGGAGCTTCCCGCCTGATCGAGGTTCGCGTGGACGGTGCCGAGAGCGATGATGACGCGCAAGCGATTGCCAAGACGATCATTGGCTCCAGCCTGGTCAAATCCGCCGTATTCGGCGCGGATGCCAACTGGGGACGCATTATTGCGGCTGTCGGCCGTGCGGGCCGTCCGGTTAATCCGGAGACGGTCGATATTGCCATTGGCCCGATTTCGGTGCTGGAGCAGTCAAGGCCCGTTGCTTTTGACGAGGAGGCGGCTCTGGTTTACCTCCAGGGTGACACGGTGGATATTGACGTGAAGTTGCATATCGGAAATGGCTCGGCTACGGCCTGGGGCTGTGATTTAACTTATGACTATGTCCGTATTAATGCGGCTTATCGTACGTAGATAAACATTCAGTAGGACGGAGGAGACGGATATGAAGAGCACGATCGATCAAAAGGATACGCTGCCGGTTAAAACATCAGGTGCGGATACGTTCGTGATGAAATGCGGCGGCAGCACGCTCGCTGCGCTTCCTGACAGCTTCTTCGAGGATTTGAAGGATCTGCAGCTAAAGGGAGTTAACGCCGTTATCGTTCATGGTGGCGGACCCGCGATCTCCGGCAATCTGGAGAAGCTTGGCATCGAGACCGAGTTCGTGAACGGGCTGCGCAAGACGACGGAGGATGTACTGGACGTTGTGGAGATGGTACTTGCAGGCACTATCAATAAACAGATTGTACGCCGGATTCAAAGCGTAGGTGGCTCTGCTATCGGCTTGTCCGGCTCGGACGGCGGGCTGATCGAGGCCAAACCGGTGACGAACCACGCGGAAGTTGGCTGGGTAGGCGACGTTACGTTTGTGAAGTCATCCATCCTGAGCGGTGTGCTGGAGATGGGCTACATGCCAGTGGTTGCGCCGATCGGGGTGGATCCGTCCGGTCAGCGCTACAACATCAATGCCGATACGGCGGCTGGAGCCGTTGCCTCCCACTTGGGGGTTCACCGGATGATCGTTGTCACCGACGTGCCGGGGATCATGAAGGGATCGGGCGGCGAGAAGCGGGTGCTTCCGACCGTGACGGTGCAGGAGATCGAGGATATGATCGGAACCGGCGAAATCTATGGCGGCATGATACCGAAGGTCAGAGCGGCGATCAGCTGCATTCACGGCAAGGTGAGCGAGGTTGTCATCGTGGACGGAAGCGAGCCGAATGTACTGAGCCGAGTGCTTGGCGGAGAAGTGCTGGGCACGCGCATCGTGCGGATGTAGATTTAGATTCGAGATTGTACAATATAACGGCTTCAACGGAGAAGGTGGAATTGTTCTGGAGAAGCAGCGCGGTCGCCTTTGCCCCCGGATTTTAACCGCTGCAACCATTTCAATAAAAAATCTGGGGGCAACAGCGATCGGAAGAACAATCCACATGCGTAGTGATGTCTGGGGTTGTCAGTGTTCAGGATTCATGAATCTGTTTTGTCCAAATGCAAAGGAGTGTGTGAAGGTCATGGGAAAAGAAGCAGCAGGCGGTGTTAAAGCAGCTAACGAAAGCTCATTGTTCCAAACGTACGCCAGATATCCAATCGCCCTGGTCAAAGGGGAAGGCAGCTGGTTATGGGACGCTCAAGGCAACAAATATCTTGATTTTATGGCCGGCCTGGCGGTAACGAATCTCGGCCATGCCCCGGTAAAGGTGAAAGAGAAGCTGAAGGCCCAGCTGGATGAACTGTGGCATGTCTCGAACCTGTTCCACATTCCGGGTCAGGAAAAAGCAGCCGAGCTGCTGACAGCGAACACTTGCGCGGATGCGGTTTTCTTCTGCAACAGCGGAGCGGAAGCGAACGAAGCGGCCATTAAGCTGGCGCGCCGCTACCATCAGAAGGTGAAGGGAACGGGACGCTACGAGGTCATTACGTTTGCGCAGTCCTTCCATGGACGGACGCTGGCTACGCTGACGGCCACCGGCCAGGATAAGGTAAAGGAAGGCTTCCTTCCGCTTCCGGCAGGCTTCAAGAGCGTTCCGCTGCATGACCTTCCGGCACTGGAAGCGGCTGTTAACGACAACACCGCTGCGATCATGATCGAAATGGTGCAGGCGGAGGGCGGCGTGCATCCGGTGGAGCCGGAGTTCCTGCAAGCCGTTACCGAACTGTGCAAAAAGCACGGACTGCTGCTGATCGTGGACGAGGTGCAGACGGGCATGGGCCGGACCGGGAAGCTGTTTGCGCATGAGCATTACGGCATCGAGCCGGATATCTTTACCGTGGCCAAAGGGCTCGGATCCGGGTTCCCGGTCGGCGCGATGCTGGGTAAAGCTTACTTGCGCGAAGCCTTCACGGCAGGAAGCCATGCGACCACGTTTGGAGGCACACCGATTGCGAGCGCCGTCATCCAGGCCACTATCGAAACGATGCTGGAGGACAATGTGCCGCAGCGTGCGGCCGAAGCCGGAGAATATTTGATGACGAAGCTGAATGAGAGCCTCGGTAGTCATCCCTTTGTGAAGGCGATCCGGGGTAAAGGTTTGCTGATCGGCATTGAATGCGTTGAACCGGTTGGCGAGCTGGTGCTGAAAGGCCAGAGCCGCGGGCTGCTGTTCGTAACGGCAGGACCGAATGTGATCCGGCTGCTTCCGAATCTGTACGTCACAAAACAAGAGATCGACCAGGCGGTATCGATTGTTACGGAACTTATACTTGAGCATACGACGGTTAGCCAAGCATAGAAGAATCGTACAGTAGCATTTTGGACAATAACAGCATGGTTAAGGAGGACTGAAGAATATGGCCGCTAGCGGACAATTGAAGGAATTAAGCCTGAAAGGGCGGGATATGATCGAGCTGGACGAATACTCTACGGAAGAGATTCAGTTCTTGCTCGATTCGGCAATCGAGATCAAACGCAAGCAGAAGAACGGCGAAGTCTATCAGCCGCTGAAAGGCAAGACGATCGGATTGATTTTTGAGAAGTCGTCCACGCGGACGCGGGTGTCGTTCGAGGCTGGGATGTTCCAGTTGGGCGGACATGCACTCTTTTTAAGCAAAAACGATATTCAGCTCGGACGCGGCGAGCCGATCAGCGATACGGCGCAGGTGATGTCCCGTTATTTGGACGGCTTGATGATCCGTACCTTCGGGCACGACAACGTGGTCAACCTGGCGAAATATGCTTCTATTCCGGTTATCAACGGCCTGAGCGACATGGCGCATCCGTGTCAGGTGCTGGCCGATTTGCAGACGGTCCTGGAGCACAAGGGTAAGCTGAAAGGCCTCAAAATGGCCTTTATCGGCGATGGCAACAACATGGCGCATTCGCTCCTGATTGGCGGAGCCAAGATGGGTATGCATGTGGCCGTAGCCAGTCCGAAGGGCTATGAGGCGGATGCCAGCATCGTGAAGCTGAGCGAGGAAATCGCGGCGCAAACGGGCGGCAAAATTACGATTACGCAAGACCCGATCGAAGCCGCGAAGGATGCGGACGTGATCTATACGGATGTATGGGCAAGCATGGGCTTTGAAGAGGAGCAGGCACAGCGGGAAGCCGCCTTTGCGGACTACCAGGTGAATGAGGAGCTTGTGAAGGCAGCGAAGCCGGATTACTTGTTCCTGCATTGTCTTCCGGCCCATCGGGGCGAAGAGGTCAGCGAAGGCGTAATCGATGGTGCCAACTCCGTCATTTTTGATCAGGCTGAGAACCGTCTCCATGCCCAGAAGGCTTTGATGGTTGCTTTGATGGCATAAAGCCGTTTATGGCAGAGCGGACATTCTCTATGAAAATGCGTCAATGGACGTTATCTTTAGTATAATGAACGACAGGGTTGTTAGTAACAAAGAGAGGGAGTTTAACCATGGCAAAACAAAAAATCGTGCTGGCGTATTCCGGCGGTCTGGATACGTCCGTCATTCTGAAGTGGCTGAAAGAAACCTATGATGCGGAGATCATTGCTTTCACGGCCGATATCGGCCAGAAGGAAGAACTGGACGGACTTGAGGAAAAAGCGCTGGCGACCGGCGCCTCTAAAGTATACATCGACGATCTTCGCGACGAATTTGCGAATGATTTCATCTATCCGATGTTCCAGGCGGGTGCTATGTACGAAGGGCAGTACCTGCTCGGCACCAGCATCGCGCGTCCATTAATCGCGAAACGAATGGTGGATATCGCTCGTGCCGAAGGCGCGACGGCGATTGCGCACGGCGCTACGGGCAAAGGGAACGACCAGGTTCGTTTTGAGCTGGGCGTAGCCGGCTTGGCACCGGACATAGAAGTAATCGCGCCTTGGCGCATCGAGGAGTTCCGTAACTCCTTCCCGGGTCGCGCAGAGATGATCGCTTACGCGGAAGCCCATGGCATTCCGGTGACGGCATCCGCGGCGAAATCCTACTCCATGGACCGCAACCTGCTCCATATCAGTTATGAGAGCGGCGTGCTGGAGGATCCTTGGTTCGATGCAAGCGCAGAGGACAGCAAGGATATGTACCTGCTCAGCGTATCGCCTGAGGATGCGCCGGATGAGGCGGAATACCTCGAGCTTACGTTTGAGCAAGGGAATGTTGTTGCGCTGAATGGTGAATCGATGAGCCCGCTGCAAGTGATGGAGAAGCTGAACGAGCTGGGCGGCAAGCACGGCATCGGTCGCGTGGATATGGTGGAGAACCGTTTCGTTGGCATGAAGAGCCGCGGTGTCTACGAGACGCCGGGTGGAACGATCCTGTTCACTGCTCATCGCAAAATGGAATCCATCACGATGGACCGCGAAGTGATGAACCTGCGCGACAGCCTGATTACCCGTTACAGCACCTTGGTTTATAACGGTTTCTGGTTTGCGCCGGAGCGACTGGCACTGCAGGCGCTGGTAACCGAGAGTCAGAAGAACGTGACGGGTACGGTGCGCGTGAAGCTGTACAAAGGCAACATTATCGGCGCAGGCGTGAAGAGTCCGGTCAGCCTGTACAACCCGGATATCGCTACGATGGAAGCCGATCCAACGCAAGCTTATGATCAGGGTGATGCGACCGGCTTTATCCGCTTGAACGCACTGCGTTTGAAAGTGGCAACCGGCGTGAACCAGAATCAATAAGTGTACAATAATGAACAGGCTGAAGGCCGTTTTCATGCAAGGGAGCTTCCGTTGATTCTCGCGTAACCGGGATCAATGGGACTTCTTAAGCGGGAAGCGGCCCTCTGCCTTAAACAGAGAGGGGCAAGTGTTGTGAGCAAGTTATGGGGCGGACGCTTTACGAAGCAGACCAACGCATTGGTAGAGGAATATACGGCATCCATCGGTTTTGATAAACAATTGGCTGAGGAGGATATCCAGGGAAGCCTTGCGCATGTGTCCATGCTGGGCAAATGCGGCATCGTGCCGGCCGAAGATGTGGAGACGATCAAGGCTGGCTTGAACAAGGTGCTGGAGCGCATCCGTGAGGGCAGCATCGAGTTCTCCGTTTCGGATGAGGATATCCATATGAACATCGAGAAGAATCTGATCGAGGAAATCGGACCCGTCGGCGGCAAGCTCCACACAGGGCGCAGCCGTAACGATCAAGTAGCTACGGATATGCATCTGTATTTGCGTAACCGCGTGGTGGCGCTGACCGGCATGCTGCATGAGCTGCAAACCGCATTGATCGGGCAAGCGAAGGATAACCTGGACACGATTATTCCGGGGTATACCCATCTGCAGCGTGCCCAGCCGATTCTGTTCGCGCATCATCTGATGGCTTACGTGTCCATGTTCCAGCGGGACATCGACCGTCTGATCGACAGCTATAAGCGCATTAATGTGTTGCCGCTCGGGGCAGGCGCGCTTGCGGGTACGACGTTCCCGATCGACCGCCATTTCGTGGCGGAGCAGCTTGGGTTTGACGGCGTTTACGAGAACAGTCTGGATGCGGTCAGCGACCGCGACTTCATTCTTGAATTCCTCTCGGATGCTTCCATCATCATGATGCACTTATCCCGCCTGAGTGAGGAACTGGTGCTCTGGAGCAGCACCGAGTTCAACTTCATTGAGCTGGATGATGCGTTCTGTACGGGCAGCAGCATTATGCCGCAGAAGAAGAATCCGGATGTACCTGAGTTGGTCCGCGGCAAAACCGGACGGGTATACGGCAACCTGATGGGTCTGCTCACCGTGCTGAAATCCCTGCCGCTTGCTTATAACAAGGACATGCAGGAAGATAAAGAGGGCATGTTCGATACGGTGGCTACGCTGGAAGGCGCATTGCAGCTGTTTGCACCGATGATTGCCACGATGAAGGTCAACAAAGGGCGCATGCGCGAAGCGGTGAATACCGACTTCTCCAACGCAACCGACATCGCGGACTTCCTGGTTGGCAAAGGGCTTCCTTTCCGTCAAGCGCATGAAGTGATCGGCAAGACCGTATTGTACTGCATCCAGAACAACAAGTATCTGCTGGACCTGACGCTGGATGAGTTCAAGCAGTTCTCGGAGTTGTTCGACGATTCCATTTATGGCGTGCTTCAACCGGAGACGGTGGTCAATGCGCGTAACGTTTACGGCGGCACGGCAACCGAGCAGGTGAAGGCGGCCATTGACCGCAGCGTGCAGACCCTTCAGGTTACGGAAGAATGGCTGGGTCTCCGTCAAGGGAATGTAGAGTAATGATATAGAATACTTAGCTTACAAAAAATAGAGGTGGATCGGCAAACATTACATTTGCCGATCCACCTTTTTTAAGATATCAGAAAGTATGAACGAGCAGTAGGATGGTGTCCTCCATTGCCCCGGATAAACCGAACAGCGGGACAACTGCTGCCCGTAGGATGGGGATGCATACCTTCATTCATCGGGCTTTCAACGGAAGCCACTTCAACACATCCTGAATATGAGTATCCCAATATCCCCAATCATGACCGCCTGGGCCTTCCAGATAGGTGAGATCGAGAGAGGTTTCTTCGCAGGCCTTACGGAACGCTTGATTGTCTTCATAGAGGAAGTCTTCGGTTCCACAGCATTGATATAGCAGCGGCTTTGGCCCCTCTGATCGTTCTACTTCCTGAAGCAGCCACAGCAGGTCGTTGTCGGTGCCGGTAATATCTTGATCTCCGTAGACTAATTGATGTTCAAACAAGGCCTCATTCCTCCGGATATGACCCGCCATATCGAGCGCGCCCGATAAACTGGCGGCCGCAGCAAAGGCTTCCGGACAGCGGAGCGCTAGCTTGAATGCACCGTATCCGCCCATGGATAAGCCGGCTACGAAGTTATCTTCTCTCGCGTGGGATAACGGGAAGAAGGAACGGGCAATGGCGGGCAGCTCCTGGCTGATGAAGGTCCAGTATTTGCCGCCGTATTCCATGTCCGTATAGAAGCTGCGGTGAACTTGCGGCATAACGACGGCAATGCCCATCTCGGCCACATAGCGTTCGATGGAGGTTCTGCGCAGCCAGATGGAATCGTCGTCGGAGAGGCCGTGCAGCAGGAAGAGCGTCGGATGCAGACCGCTTTTGGCATGATTGGTCATACCGATCTGCGAAGAGGTTTGCTGAGGGAGAATAACGGTCATGGACGTGCTGAGACCGAGTACCTCCGAGTAAAAGCGACATTGCATAAGAGCCATGTTATGTATCCCCTTTCACGTTTGTAAATGTGAGATCGAAAAGACGAGTCTATTTAAATCATATCACAATCGCTCTTCCTTCCTCCAAGCAAATCTGAACCAGCTTCTGCGGGCGAGAACAGATTTGGCCACCTCGCTAATCCTCCGGGAATATAAAGGCGGCTCGGGCCGGAATCGAAATGGATGGGATAAGATGCATAAATCGTCTCGGTCTTGAGACCGAGGCGAAGTTCAGCCATCGGGCTGTTCTATGAATAGCGGGGGTGTGGTATCTTAGAGGGAGATTATGGCTCCACCTGGTGGAGGATGGACATATATTAAGGTAATTGTTGTAATGAAGCGGTTTAGATATAGATAGTGATTACTTTGTGAATATGGAGGATACTCATGATACCACATGACGACAAGCTATCCGATCTGAAGATTACGGGAACCGGAAGTTCAAGCGGCGGCCGATACGATAAGGTGCGAATTGACGGTGCCGGACAGGTGAACGGAGATCTGGATTGCCGGGAATTAATAGGCAATGGAACGATGAGCGTCAATGGCGCCGTCGCTGCACGTACGATTCGCGTAAACGGTTCGGGAACCATTAAGGGGGCCGTGGAGTCTGAGGAACTGCATGTAGCCGGCAGCCTGAGCTTGAAGGAAGGATTGCGCAGCCGGTCCATCTATATCGGGGGGCATTGCAGCATTCACGGTGATTTCGAATCGAAGAAGCTTGAAGTTACGGGAAACCTGAGAAGCCATGGTGATGTGCGGAGTGAATCGGCCACGTTTCAGGGGGGCTTTAAGATCGATGGCCGCCTGCATGTTGGAACAGCGGATATTCGGGTATTGGGCCGCTGCCTTGCGCAGGAAATCGTTGGAGATCGGATCACGATCCGCAAAAAAGGGAAGCGGCTCTGGGAAATGCTGTCCTTGCCCTTAAGGGGTGCGCGTTTGGAAGCTCGCATTATTGAAGGCGATGTCCTGGATCTCGAGTATGTCGAAGCCGATATCGTCCGCGGTAACCGGGTGATCCTAGGCAAAGGCTGCGAGATTCGGCAAGTGGAGTACAGAGATGAACTGTCACAGCATCCGGAAGCCGAGGTCAGAGCGTCTCGGCGATTTTAAGGGTGACAACGATGCCGCCGTTGTCAGGGGCAGCAGGGTCCATATCGGCAAAGGCTGCACCATCGGCCGGAGATGGAATATACCGAGGCTTTCAGTGCAGATGCCATGGTGGATGTCGCAATCTATTATAAAATCGATACATTACATTAAAATAACGGCAAGGCAAACAGCCCGGATTCGCGGTTTTTATTCGCGAATCTGGGCTGTTCCATGTTTCTGCTATGTTCGGTATGACCAATGGGAATCCCTCAAAGGCTTTTGCCGCAGAACGGAAACGATAGAGTGGAAGTCGATGTTGTTAACTTTATCTCCAGGTTCACGGTGCACTGATACCGTCCTCAACCACTTCCTCTTTCGGTGTTTCATTCGTTTCCGGCAGTTGGACCTCGCTTGTCGGATTGATGGCAACGATGCTGTTTTGGGGGCGGTAGGTATCCTTGGATATTTTAACCTTCTCTACAACCTTGCCGTTTACTTTCTTGGTTCGGTAGGTTTCAACCACATAGCCTGGCTTCCCGTTCTGAACCACCTGCTTAAGTCCTGGCGGCAGCGAGTTATTGTGAATGATTTTCTCTGATGACGGCAAGGTTTCAACGGTGGTGGACACAAGCTCATATTCCGTATTTTCCGGAAAGGTGCCAAACATCTTCAGCGTTAAATTACCGTGCGATACTTCCGATAAAATAAGCAGATGCTTGCCTGTATTGTTCCGGAAGCGGAAATTGATCGCCCCTTCCGCGAAGGTGGCATCCTGCCCCTTGGGCAGGTAGCTGACCGGAAGGGAATGGTTGCGCCGTTCAGTGATTTCCAGCCCAATGAGCAGAGTGGCATGGTAGACCGTGCTGGACACCTGGCAGATGCCGCCGCCGATACCGGGAACCAGCTTGCCGTTCACGATGACAGGAGCTTCTTCAAAGCCGTATTCCTTTTTCGCAGTATCAATAATGTGAGCATAATTGAATTCATCGCCGGGCTTCAGAATCATACCGTCTACGGATTTGGCAGCGGCGGTCACGTTATGAACGCGTCCAGGCCCGCTGGATCCGAGACTGGTGGAGAATTCAACGATTTTGCGCTCAATCCCCTCATCCTGCAGCGATTTCACGGTAACGGGGGGCTTTTGACGGATGAGAGGCAGCTGAACCGTAATAACCTCATCCGGATTCAGCTCGGTGAAGTGAGACTCATTCGGAAGCACAGCGCTGAACCCTTCATAGAATGCCGGCCAATCGATGCGGTATGCCGTTTTCTCCGGAGTGTACCGGACAACATCATCTTCGGATATGCTACGTACCGCATTGACGGGTTCCCCAAAGCGTTCCTTTTGCCACTCTTCGTTCAGCCGCTCTTTTAACAGATCGCGATCCCAGTCCATGGATATATGCCACTCCAGCTGAAAGTTACGCCGGTATAGAACTTGCTCCCATAGCGAACCTTCGGACAACTTGGCGATAGCTTCCTGAAAATCGGCTGCGTTGAATTGAACTCCGGCCTCACGGAGAGTGAAGCTTTCTGTGTGTCCCTTGAGTGCGTCCGATTGCAGCTCGACCTTCAATGCTGTCATCGCCTGCAGCCGTTGATCCAGCTCTGACATTACCTCGTCTGCGGGTTTACCGCCTACCTGCCAGCCGGAGAGAACGACCCCCTTCGGGAGTTCCTTCTGGTTCACGTACATCGTCAATAGACCGAAGCCGACCGAGAGGAGAAGACCGAAACTGATGACAATGATGAGACCAAGATGAATTTTTTTCATTCGAAACCACCTTCTTAACTTCGTATTGGCCGCAGTTCATGCACTTGTTCATGTATATGTCACGGTGGGCTTAAACTTTCGGGTACTCAAAAGGTAACAAATTTGTTACAATAGACGATGTCGTGAGGATTTTTCATGGATTTTAAAGGAATTCGATGGAAACTGTCGAAAGTATAAAGGCTAATTAAGGATTGGGAAGTGATGAAGTGATCGAAATGCAGGACGTATGGAAGACGTATCCGAACGGCGCTCATGCGCTTCAAGGGGTTTCCGTCAAAATTAATCGAAATGAATTCGTCTATGTTGTCGGACCGTCAGGTGCGGGCAAATCGACGTTTATGAAACTTATCTATAGAGAAGAAGTGCCTACCAAGGGGCAAATTTCAGTTAACGGATTTAATATCGGGAAGCTGAAGCAGCGCAAAATTCCCTATGTTCGCCGAAATATCGGGGTTATTTTTCAGGACTATCGTCTGCTGCCCAAGCTGACTGCTTACGAAAATGTAGCTTTTGCCATGGAGGTTATCGAAGCGCCGCAGCGTCTTATCAAGAGACGGGTCATGGAGGTGCTGGAGCTTGTGGGTCTGAAATCCAAGGCGAACCGCGAGCCTTCCCAGCTCTCCGGCGGGGAGCAGCAGCGGATCGCAATCGCCAGAGCGATTGTGAACAACCCCTCCGTCATTATTGCGGACGAGCCTACAGGTAACCTGGATCCGGAAACCTCGTGGGGCATCATGCAGCTGCTGGATGAAATCAATTTCAGGGGAACCACCATCGTTATGGCTACCCACAACAGGGATATCGTGAACACCATGCGCAAGCGCGTTCTTGCGATTGAGCATGGACAGATCGTCCGTGACCAGCAGAGAGGAGATTACGGGTATGAATTTTAGAACCTTCTTGCGGCACTTGCGGGAAGGGGCGAAGAGCGTTTTCCGGAACGGATGGATGTCGGTCGCATCCGTCACTTCCATCGTGGTGTCTTTGTTTATACTGGGCGTTTTCATGCTATTAGTCATGAATGTGAACGCTTTAGCCGATAAAGCAGATAGCAATGTGCAAATCAATACGTACTTAAATCTCAACGTGGATGAGAAGCTGCGCGAGACCATCAAGGGTGAAATCGAGGCCATGCCGGAGGTCAGCGCCATCAAGTTCGTATCCAAGGAAGAGGGCATGAAGGAGCTTGAGGAAAGCCTGGGCTCCGAATGGGTGGAAGGCTTCAGCGAGGCGGACCAGAATCCGCTTCCGGATGCATTCGAGGTTTCCGTTATTCAACCGACCACCGTCGGTTTTGTTGCCGACAAGATTACCGCCCTGAACCAGAAGTATACGGAGGAGCCGATCCTGCGTGTCAAGTATGGGGAAGGCACGGTAGAAACCCTGTTCAAGATTACGAAGACGGTGCGCAATATCGGCTTTATTTTCGTAGCGGGACTCGGCTTGATGTCTATGTTCCTGATTTCGAACACGATTCGGGTTACGATTTTGGCCCGTCGCCGCGAGATCGGCATTATGAAGCTTGTCGGCGCGACCAACAACTTCATTCGCTGGCCGTTCTTCGTGGAAGGCGCCATGATCGGCCTGATGGGCTCCATTGTGACAGTGACGCTGTTGTTTGTAGGCTACAACCGCCTGTACGCCGCATCGCAAGCGGATTTGACGTTAGCCCAAAGTTTAATCCCTCTAGGAGATTTGTGGCTGCCGATCGGCACCATTGTTGTTGGGCTGGGCATTGTCATTGGCATCTGGGGAAGCACCATGTCGATACGTAAATTTTTGAAAGTATAAAACAAGGTAAAGGATGGGGAGCGAAACTTGAAGAAGATCGCCGCAGGAGTAGCAGCCTTATTACTGGCCACTGTTATGATTCAACCGACCGTCGGACAAGCCGAGAAGAAGACTTCAGCCGATGTAGATCGAGAGCTGAGAGTGCTTCAGGAGCAGGTCAAGAAAGCACGGGCGCAGAAGAACAAAGCAGCGGAAAATAAACAAGAAGCTCAGCATTACAAGAAGAAAACAACGAAGAATCTGAAATATGTGATGGAGCAGATCAGCATCGTCAGCAATGAATTGACCAAAATCTCCATGAAGATCGAGGAGACAGAGGATCAGCTGAGAAAGACGACCAAGGAACTTGAAGCGGCGGAGGAGCGCATCGCCTCCCGTGAGAAGCTGTTGGAATCCCGGATTCGCCTCATCTATATGGATGGGCAAGTATCGTATCTGGATGTGCTGCTCTCCTCGACCAGCTTCAGCGATTTTATTGAGCGTGCGGATTCTTTGAAGACGATCGTTAACCAGGACCAGGATTTGCTGGTGGAGCATAAGCAGGACAAGCTGCTGGTCATTGACAAGAAGAAGGAACTTGAAGGACAGTATGCAACCGCCAAGGATCTATATGGTCAAATGGAGGACCGCAAGAGCATCCTGAACGAGAAGGAACAGGAGAAGCGCGTTTTGCTCGCCCAATACGATCAGGAAATCGAGGATGCGGAAATCTTGACCGAAGAGCAGGATAAAATGCTGGTTGCCCTGGCAAGTAAACGTTCGGATCTGCAGAAGGAAAAGAATAAGCTTGCCGCAGAGGAAGCTGCACGTAAAGCGGCGGCTGCCAAAGCAGCTGCGGCGAAAAGAGCCAAGGCGACCACCCTCGGCGGTAGTAAAGGCGGCGGCGGATATACAGGGAACGGCGGACCATTCGCCATTCCGGTCTCCGGGGCCAGACTGTCCTCCGGTTACGGGCCTCGGGTCCATCCGGTAACGGGTGAAGTCGGCAAGATGCATACAGGCCAGGATTTCGCCGCTCCGCAGGGAACTGAAATCCGCGCAGCCGAGAGCGGCACGGTCATTTTGGCCGAGTGGTGGAGCGGTTACGGAAACTGTGTTATTGTTGATCATGGGGGCGGCGTATGGACCTTGTATGGACATATCCGCAACGGCGGCATTAAAGTCAGCGAAGGCGATAAGGTTTCCAGAGGGCAGAAGATTGCCGAAGTAGGCTCCACGGGTCAGAGCACAGGACCGCATCTTCATTTTGAGGTTCGGGTCAATGGATCGCCGGTGAATCCTTCGCCTTATCTGTAACGGAATTTCATGACTTATACCATATAACCTTCAGACCGCTGTATAAATATTCCCGTCAAGCCAATCATATACTAGGTGGACGGGATTCCCCGTGTGTGTAGCAGTTGAAACGTACAAAGGCGGTGAAGTACTTGCTGAAAAAACGAACGGCTGTCTTTCTGGTCATAGCTGCCATGCTATGCGGCGTGCTGTTAACGATGGCTTTGACCCAGCTGCCCGCTCCCAGCCAGACTGGAGACGGTGAGGGGCTGCTGGCCAGTATAGCGAACAGGAATGGACTGGAGCAGTCTGAAGCGAAAAAACTGGGGACAGCAATTGACCTCATCGAAAGCAATTATTACAAGGATATCGATCGGTCGAAACTGATCGACGGCGCCATCAACGGGATGATGGAAGCGCTGGAAGATCCATATTCCAACTATATGGGAAAAGAAACGGCAGCCCAGTTTGAAGAGAGCATCGAGGGCTCCTTCTCGGGGATTGGCGCGGAGGTGTCCTCTGTAGATGGCAGTGTGGTCGTTGTATCTCCGATCAAGGGATCTCCTGCGGATAAAGCCGGCATTCGGGCGAAGGACACCATTCTTTCAGTCAATGGCGAATCCTTGCAGGGCCTTGAGCTGAACGCGGCCGTCAACAAGATTCGCGGTCCGAAGGGCTCCAAGGCCGTCCTTCAGATCAAGCGTGCTGGCTCCGAGCAGCCGATCGAGTATGTTATCGTTCGTGATGACGTCGATCTGGAAACCGTATCGGCACGGATGGAGAAGGGCGGAATCGGCGTTATTGAGATCTCACAGTTCTCGCTGAATACAGGCGAACGCTTTAAGGAAGAACTCGAAAAACTGGAAAGCCAGGGCATGAAGGGACTGCTGATCGACGTCCGGAACAATCCAGGCGGCGTGCTGTCCGTTGTCATTGACATTGCAGAGCAGTTCGTACCTAAAGGTGAGTTGATCGTTCAGGTAGAGGATAAGAATAAGAAGCGGGAGAAGCATCCTTCGAATGGTGAGGCGAAATCCTATCCGATTACGGTGCTGATGAACAAGGGCAGCGCCAGCGCTTCCGAAATTTTGGCGGGCGCACTGCAGCAATCGGCGGGTGCTACCTTGATGGGTGAGCATTCCTTCGGTAAAGGAACCGTACAAACGAGCTTTGATAAGCAGTTTGGCGATGGAAGCCTGCTCAAGGTAACGATTGCCAAATGGTTGACACCAAACGGTACCTGGATCCATGAGAAGGGAATTGAGCCGGATATTCAGGTGTCACAGCCGGAATACTTTACCGTTGCACCGATCGATAAGAAGAAAACCTATAAGTACGACACCAATAGCACGGATGTGAAGCACGCGCAGATCATGCTTGAAGCCGTTGGTTATAAGACAGGGCGTACGGATGGCTATTTCGACCGGAACACGGAGAAGGCGATCAAGAGCTTCCAGAGCAAGCACAAGCTGAAAGCGGACGGTATCCTTAACGGCGCCACAGCCGAGGCGTTGGAGGCCGCATTGATCGAGAAGATTCAGGATCCGAAAGAGGATAATCAAATGAATCGCGGAATTGCCGAGGTTCGGAAGGAAATCGCCGCTCAGGCGTCGAACAAGTAAGAAGGCTGAACGTTAGCCTTCTTTTTTTCTTTTAAGATATTAGAAAGTATAAGCTTTGAAGCGTCTTGAAGCTGAAAGGAGCGTGGCAAGCTGTTGGAGACTTTGAAACAACTGCTTATGTATGGGATAGATGCAGGCATACAACTGCTGACGCAGCCCTTTTATTATATTTCGATTTTGTTTGTGATGCTGTTTTACCGAAGGCAGGTGTTGGTGGAGCGTAAGCTGTTCCATGTGAAGCTGCATTCCTGGGGGTTGCAGACATGGCGAACGTTTCTGGGCGGGCTGGTGGCAGGAATCGGCGTGTCCGTCGTTGTGGCTTTCCTGGGAATATCCTTAAGTCTGGAAGCCATTATATGCATATGGGTGACTTCCCTGATCCTGATGCTGTTTCATATTCGGTACTTATGCTTTGCCTATTCCATCGGCCTTCTTGGGATCATTCAGTTTGTATTAGGCTGGTTTCCGAATTGGCAGCCGGAAGGCTGGATCAGTCATGTAATCACAACGATTGTTGGATTGGACATCCCTGCGCTGCTGGCTTTATCCGCCGTCCTGCATTTTGCAGAAGCCTTGCTTGTCAGGATACAGGGTTCGGGTTTTGCTACACCGTTGTTCCTTGAGGGGAAGCGTGGCAAGCTCGTTGGCGGCTATCATATGCAGAGCTTCTGGCCGTTGCCCTTATTCCTGCTTGTTCCGGCGGTAAGCGGAGGCAGCGTGCTGCCCTGGACGCCATTCTTCGGTGGTGATGCCTGGAGCACAGGCTTTACCATGATGGCGCTTCCGGTCGTGATCGGTTTCGGGGAAATGACGCAGAGCATGCTCCCGCAGGAGAAGGCAGGAATCACATCAAAGCGGCTCATATTCTACGGAGCGATTGTCCTGGCATTGAGCCTGCTTGCCGAGTGGTGGACACCGCTCACGATCGTGGCTGCTTTAGCGGCATTACTGCTGCATGAGGGCCTGGTGTGGTTCAGTCGTTATGAAGAGCAGCAGCGCAGTCCGATCTTTGTGCATCCGATTCGTGGACTGCGCGTCCTCGCGGTGCTTCCGAATAGTCCGGCAAGCGAACTTGGTATTCTGGCTGGAGAGACGATTCTTAAGGTGAACGGTAAATTGATCCATAGTAAGGAACAGCTGCATAGTGCCCTTCGTCAGAATTCAGCCTTCTGTAAGCTGGAGGTTCAGAATCATCAAGGGGAGAGTAAATTCCTGCAGCGTGCGATTTACGCGGGGGATCATCATCAGTTGGGAGCTATCGTGGCGCCCGACCCGAGGGATGGCATAGCCGTCAGGTTGAAGCCGGTAAGCTTGATCACGCTGTTGGCGAATAAACTTCATATTCGCAGCAAGCGGGGTTCTTCCGGCAGCACGACGACTGGCGGTTCCGAAGAAACAGGTTTCCATTCATCATGATACTGGAAGCGGGCCTTTGTCCTATATAGGACAAAGACCCGCTTTTTTGGTTGCAAAATGCTGTATATGGAGTTAGCCCTGCACTTTTTTTAGATAAAAAATGGCGATTTGCGTTCGGTCCCGAAGATTCAGCTTCCCCAGGATTTCAGTGACATAGTTTTTAACGGTACCTTCACTTAAATAAAGCTGCCCGGCAATTTCCTTATTAGAAAGGCCCTCTGCAATAAGGACGACGACCTTCTTCTCGGCCGGGGTCAGCCCGAATTGTTCCAACTCAGCAGATTTAGGGACGGGCTGCGCCGTTGGACGAAGCATGCCGGTCAGCTTGCGGGCGATGTCGGGATGAATCAGCATGTTTCCGTCATGCACTGTTTTAATCCCCTGGATGATCCGGTCCGGTGGAATGTTCTTCAGCAGATAGCCGCTGGCCCCGTTCCGCAGAGCTTCGACAATATATTCATCATCATCGAAGGTGGTCAGCATAAGCACTCGTACATCCGAGTGACGTTCACGAATCCGCCGCGTTCCCTCCACGCCGTCGCATACCGGCATGCGAATGTCCATGAGCACGACATTGACAGGAAGTCCCTCCTCCAACAAAGCCAGCGCTTCCTCTCCGTGCTCTGCGACTGCAGATACTTCGATATCCGGGTCCATCCCAATCAGCAATTTCAAGCTTTCCCGAATGAACGGATCATCATCTACAATTAAAACGGATATCATGGATGGCCACGACCTTTTCTTTAAAATAAGATACTGCATCTTGTCTTGTTAAATTACATAATCTCACGTTTCCGGTAGACAGGCAGCCGGGTGATAACGGTAAAAGGTACGGTTCTCCGTACCTCAAGCGTCCCACCCACCACTTGGGTTCGTTCGAGCATGCCGCTCATTCCGATACCTTGACGGTCCGGTGCAGCTTCGTGGCCAACCGGCTCCTGGATTGTACCATCGTTGGAAACCTCCATCCGGACGTCCTGGTCTCCGTAATGCAGGATGATTTGGATCCGTTTAGCCTCGCCATGGCGGATGGCGTTCGTGATCGCTTCACGGGCATTTTTGTATAACACCACCTGTTGACTGGGATAGAGCGGATAGGGGATGCCCTGCAATATAAGCTCGGTCTCGATCCCGGTCTGTCTGCCTGTTTCCTCCAGCAGCCGATCGAGGGAATAGTCGTCCGGGATCCGCCGGGCCGGATTCATCTGTTTCACGGCCGTTCGCATCTGCTCCATGCTCTCTCCCAGCTGGTCACGGATTTGACGGAGCATATCCATGCCGCGCGCGGAATCGTGCGGAACGGTAAGGAGGGCTGCTTCCATCATCATTTTAACGCGAATCAGCCGGTGGCCGATGTCGTCATGCAGCTGGCGGGAGATGCGGTTGCGCTCCTCGGCCTGCGCCGCACTCTCTACCTGATGGGCGAATTGCAGCAATTGTCTGCCAGCCTCGTCCTGCTGGAAATGCAGTCTTTTCAGCTCGTCATATAACTGAATATGGTCCGCTTCCTTCTGCCTCATTTCATGGATATGGTTGAACGTTACCCCCATGAACACAAACAACAGATTGGCGGTCGTCAGCAGCAGCGCATCGTAATCGATAATAGCCAAGTTGAGCAGCAGAAGGTGACCCAACGCCGCCCATAACCTGCCTGGCCGCTCGAACAAGGGCAAATAGACGCATAGGGTGGAGATGGACAGGAACACCATCATGAAGCCGTATTGATGGCATAACCACAAAGATAGTGGAATTTCCAGCAGAGCGGCTGCCTTTAAATAAGCAGGCGATGGCAAAAAGCGGCTTAGCACCGTCATCGCCAGAAACACCAATATGTACACCATATAAGCCCCGTAATCATCGAGCTGCTGCAAAAAGATGTCCGCGGCGGCCGGAAGGAGAATGAAGCCATACCTTAGATAGGTGAGTGGGGATGTCACGTGCGATCAAACCCTTTTCCATAGTGAAATCAAACCGTTCAAACGATTGGCTTCATTATATCACAAGGATGTTTTCGGTAAGGAGATGACTTTCGTCACCCGATAAAGTGACTTCTTCTACCTTAAAAAGCCGGCAATTCCGGATAGAATGAAATCAACTAATGGATACGAGAGATAAGAGAAATGGAGTGGTGAATATGGCAGTCTTTCTGCAGATGAAGGATGTCGTGAAACGATATGGAAACAAGCTGTCGGTGGATCATATGAATCTGGAAGTGAACGAAGGGGAAATCTTTGGGCTTCTGGGACCGAACGGGGCCGGCAAAAGCACGTCCATCAGTATGATCTGTGGCCTTCTTCCCAAGGATCAGGGCAGCATTAAGGTGGACGGTATCTCGATAGAAGAGCAGCCGCTGGAAGTGAAGCGGAGAATCGGATTGGTGCCGCAGGATCTGGCTCTATATGAAGAAATGTCGGCTTGGGACAATGTCGCTTTTTTTGCAAAATTGTACGGCCTGCGCGGCCATCTGCTGAAGGAACGGGTGGAAGAGGCGCTGGAGTTTGTCGGCTTGCAGGATCGGGCGAAGGAAAAGCCGTCCACCTTCTCCGGGGGGATGAAAAGAAGACTGAATATTGCATGCTCGATCACGCACCGTCCGAAACTGATCATTATGGATGAGCCAACGGTGGGGATTGATCCGCAGTCCCGGAATCATATCCTGGAATCCGTGAAGACGCTGAACCGCATGGGCTCTACTGTTATTTATACAAGTCATTACATGGAGGAAGTTGCTGCGATCAGTGATCGGGTGGCGATTATGGATCAAGGTCATGTTATCGCTTGCGGGACGCAGCAGGAGCTTCGGGCACGCGTTGCGCATGAGGAAAAAATCATTCTTACTGCTGATGGGATCACACCGGAACTGGTGGAGGAGTTGACCATTCACCCGCGCGTTCGGCGCGTCACGCAGAAGGATAACGAGATCGAAGTCTATGTACCGTCAGCTCAGGATGAGCTGCAGGATATTTTGTTCATCTGCAGCAAACACCATACAACGCTTCGCTCCCTGCAGTGCGAGGAGCCGGGGCTTGAAACGCTGTTTCTCAGCCTGACCGGGCGAACGCTTCGCGATTGATCATAACGTACACGTGCAGAGGAATCCATGAAGGAGGAATACCAAAAATGAATACGATGATTATCGCCTGGTTTGAGCTGAAGCGGATGGCGACCAGCCGAACGGTGCTGATCAACCAGTTTTTGCTGCCGCTCATTCTTATTTTTATATTGGGAAACGCGCTCTCGGGCTGGTTCGGCAACGATCAGGAATTTAAACAGCCATCGGTCAGAGTGGGATTTGTGTTGGATGCTGCGGATGGAGGCCAACTGCCGGGGAGCATTCAGGCTCTAACCGGCTCGCCGGAAATCCAGGAGATTCTCGTTCAAGAGATGGCAGCCAGCCGTGAGGAGGTTGAAGGGAAGCTGCGCAGGGGCGAGGTCGATTACGCGGTAGTGATTCCCGCTTCCTTAGATGAACGGATGGGTCAGGGAGCGGACGTGAAGCTTGAATTGCTGCCCGGAAGAGACCGTAATCTCAACCTGGTAGCAGACACGATCTTTAAGACCTTTATCGCAGATGCCAATCACAAACAGGCGGAGGTTATCGTTATGGGCGGAGATCAAGTTCTTGCGGCTCAAGCGGCAGCACCTGTGGAAACCTCGTCTGGCCCGAACGTAACGATCGGGAAACTGAGCGAGAAAGGAGCCACGTATTCAGCAGCCCAATATTACGCTGCCTCCATGCTGATTATGTTTCTTTTGTATTCGGGTCTGATGGCAAGCAGCAGTCTGCTGGGAGAGCGGGAAAGCCGGACCCTGTATCGCCTGCAAAGCGCACCTGTCACCCCCGGAACCGTTTTTGCCGGTAAAATTATCGGCTGCAGTCTGATCACGCTTGTTCAGGCAGCAGCCATTGTACTGGGTTCCATGTGGCTGTACGGCGTAAAATGGGGGCCGCACCCCCTGCTGCTCATCGTGGTCTGCGTATTAATCACATTATCGTCCATGACCATTGCCACGTTCATAACCCTAGTCTCCTCAACGGCGGCAGGAGCCAGGGGGCTGATGCAGGCGATCATTATCGCCATGACATTTGTGAGCGGGGGATTCATGCCGCTTCCCGTGGAATTTTTCCAAAAGATCGCTTCCTTCACCGTCAATCATTGGGCCATGCAGAGCATGCTGCGGATGATGCTGAACAGCGATGTGCACTTGATTGTCACTTGCCTCGGCATGCTGGCGGCCATTACCGCGGCTCTGTCGGCTGCAGCCATGATTACGTATAGAAAGGTGGGATACCATGCATAGCCTAACCATTGCCTGGCATATGGTGCGACGCACGCTGGGGCGAAAAAGAGGCTGGATCGTCTACCTGCTGGTTCCTTGCGTGGTCGTTACCATGACGGTGTTTCTCTTGGGGCAGACCTCGGCTGCAAGCATTCTGGTCTCATATGTGAATGAAGACGAAGGTCCGGCAGGTCAGTATCTGATGAATGAGCTGGAGCGCAGCGGCCAATACGTACTCAAGGAGTCCGAATCCGAGAATACGCTGAGAGAAGACCTGGTGGAGAATAAAAGCACCGTAGGCGTTTATATACCGGCGGGTTTCAGCGATGGATTGATTGAAGGACAGCGGCCGACGGTTCAGGTTTACGAGGTCTCAACCTCGGAGGCTTCGGTGATGATACGAATGACGGCAGACTCTGCGGTTACACGTCTGAGCGGCACGGCTGCTTTGATCCGGGAAACCTCGGAGCCGGATGTAGACCGAATGCTGATGCTGCAAGAAGTGCTCAAGCAATCCGCAATGAATCGGGTGGATACGGAGGTCACCGATTTGAATCTGTACGCCAAGCCGGGACTCTCGAACGTAACGGGTTTTACCCTGATGTTCATGATGACCCTCATCTCCAGCGTGGTATCGATGATGATTGATGACCGCAGGCAGCGAACGCTGTCGCGCATGTACACGGCACCTGTGCGTGCCTACCAGATCGCTTTAGGTAATTTTCTGGGCAGCTTGGTGGTCGGCTCGCTGCAGGTGATCATCGTGCTTGTGCTGAGCCGGTATGTGCTCCGTTACGATTACGGAGTTCCGTTATTACTGCATTTCCTTATTCTGATGGCCTTCATGCTGGTATCGTTAGGCGTGGCAAGCACGGTGGCCGGATTGATCCGGAACGGGCAGAATGCGGCCATGATCAATTCCATGATCGTCACGCCGACCTGTATGCTGGGCGGGTGCTTCTGGCCGCTTGCTATCATGCCGGAATTCATGCAGAAAATCGCTAACTTCATCCCGCAAAAATGGGCCATTGAGGCGGTGGAAATCGCAGCCACGGGCGGCACGTTATCCGATATCGCACTGCCGCTGGCCGTTCTCGGCTTGATGGCGGTCATTCTGCTTGCCGTCGGTTCCGCTATCCTGCGGCCAAGCGAGAGCGGAGTTGGGCACGGCGCATAAAACGAGAATGTTGGAAACCTCGTGGCTCTTAGGAACGTTGTTCGTGATCGAATCATTTTTTTGAAAAAAACGAAAGCGCCCGGCCAGATCTGAATGCATGTCCATTCAGATCTGACCGGGCGCTTATTTACTATAGGTGACGATGGGTTAAGCATTTTCTTCTAAGGGGAGGCATGGGAGCGGGTTTAGCCGCATGGGGGCCTCTTCCTACTCCTTAAGCTGTCGTAATACGGTAATTTCAACCCGTCGATTCTTCTGCTTGCCTTCGGCAGTCGCATTATCCGCGGCTGGCCTCGTATCGGCATAGCCTGCGTACTGGAAGTCTTCCGGGTCCAGCTTGCTGTTATCGAGGAAGAACCGCAGCACCGACATCGCCCGGGCACCGGAGAGCTCCCAGTTGTCTTTGTAGCTGGAGTAGCGGCCGATCGGCACATTGTCCGTATGTCCCTCGATGCTCACCGTGGTGTTTAAATCGCCGAACAGGCTGGCTAATTTGCCCAGAACCGGAGCGGCCCCGGGTTTAAGCTCGGCTTTGCCGACATCGAACAGGAAGCGGTCGCTTAGCGTAATGGCAATCCCTTGCGGCTCGTCCGCGATGAAGATATCCTCTTCGAGCTGATTGTCCTTCACGTATTGCTGAATGAGTCCCATAAAGTTCGCCAGCTCCTCCTCTTGGGCACGGAAAGCGAGCTCCCGCTCGGTTAGCGGTTCCGCCGCCGTATCCTTATCCTCGCCGCCCTCCTCTTCGGCAGCAGGCTTCGGCGGAGGATTCTTATGGTTCTCCGTATCGGCTGTGCCGGTAATGCCGGAGCCCATCTCCAGGATGCTGTCTCCGCTCTGGAAGGTGGCCTGCAGGGATTGGGTGACGAGTTTGTATTTTTCCGTATCGAGCCGGCTCATGGCATACATCACCACAAAAAAGATCAGGAGCAGCGTAATCAGGTCGGCATAGGTGATCATCCAGCGGTCGCGCTGGTCGCCTTCCGCCTGCTTGCGATGACGGCGCCGTCTATTCGGCTGTCTCATGCGCGATCCCCCTTGAGGACGGAATGTCCGTGGTGCCTGCGGAAGCGAAGGAGGCTAGCTTTTTACGAACCAACAGCGGGTGCTCTCCGTTCTGAACAGCCATAATTCCTTCGAGCAGCAGCTCCATATTTGCAATTTCTTCTTCGGAACGTGCTTTAATCTTGGTCGCAATGGGCAAAAAGATAATATTGGCACTTGCGACACCGTATAAAGTGGCGGTGAACGCGACCGCAATCGAAGGTCCGAGACCCGTTGGGTCTTGCAGACTGCCCAGCACGTGGATCAATCCCATAACGGTACCGATGATTCCCATGGTAGGAGCATATCCCCCAGCGGACTCGAAAATCTTGGCATACCCTTCGTGCTTCTGCTCGGCGGCATTGATATCGAGCTCCAGGATTTGGCGCACCATTTCCGGGTCGTTGCCGTCCACGACCATCTGCATGCCTTCCCGCAGGAACGGATCCTCGTGTTCGGCCGAGATGCGCTCGAGCGCCAGCACCCCGTCTCTTCTGGCAGTTATCGACATATCGACTATGGCGTCAATCAGCTCGTCCGCCGAACGGTTGCTGCGGCCGAAGGCCAGCTTGAGGGCAGCCGGGATGGTACGGAGCCGGGTAGCAGGGAAACTGACGATGACGGCGGCGATGGTGCCGCCGAATACGATAAGCGCCGCCGCACCTTGCAGCAGGCCGCTCAGATGCCCGCCTTCCCATAAAAACCCTCCGATCAACGCGGCCAAGCCGGCGAGAATGCCAAGAATAATCGTAATATCCATAACGCTGTATCATCTCCTTAAGGAAGTTAATTAACAATCATCGGTTCGCCTCAAGCTTGTCCGACATGGATTCCGGAACAGCCGGATGGGAGGAAGCTGAGTCTTGGAACATTCGTGCTGGAACTTATTAAAATTTAATTAAACTGTTTGCATCAAAAAAACGTAAAGGGTATAATGAGACGGGAACAAATATTCTTATTCCTTACGTAGACACCACTAATTTCCCATAGTATATCATCGGGAAGTTTCGACATATCTTTTAGCATGAATTTCATTTTAGAGTATGAGGGTGATGAAGGGCAATGAGCGATTTAGTTGTCAGTACCAAATCCTTTGAGATCCAGTCTGAATTCCAGCCGCAGGGCGATCAGCCCACGGCTATTGATGCGTTGGTCGAAGGACTCCGCCAAGGGAAAAAACATCAGACGCTGCTAGGTGCAACAGGAACGGGGAAGACGTTTACGATCGCGCAGACAATCGCCAAAGTAAACCGTCCCACACTCGTCATTGCGCATAACAAGACGCTGGCTGCACAGCTGGCCAGTGAGTTTAAGGAATTCTTCCCGAACAACTCCGTGGATTATTTTGTGAGTTATTACGATTACTATCAGCCGGAAGCTTATATCCCTTCCTCCGATACGTATATCGAGAAGGACTCCAGTATTAATGAAGAGATTGATAAGCTTCGCCACTCTGCAACGAGTTCGCTGTTTGAACGGCGCGATGTCATCATTGTGGCAAGCGTATCTTGCATATATGGCTTGGGTTCACCGCATGAATACGGCGAAATGCTGCTGTCGCTCCGTGTAGGCATGGAGAAGCCGCGGAATGAGATTTTGTCGCGGCTGGTTGATATCCAGTATCAGCGGAACGATATCAACTTCGTTCGCGGTACCTTCCGCGTTCGTGGGGATGTTATCGAGATTTTCCCTGCCTCGAAGGGGGAACAGGCCGTTCGCGTCGAGCTGTTCGGCGACGAGATCGAGCGGATCACGGAGATCGACGTCTTGACGGGCGAGCTGGTTGGAGAACGCGAGCATATCGCCATTTTCCCGGCGTCCCACTTCGTTACCCGTGAAGAGACGATGCGGGTCGCGCTCGTGAACATTGAACGCGAATTGGAAGAACGCCTTGAACTGCTGCGCTCGGAAGGCAAGCTGCTGGAAGCGCAGCGTCTGGAGCAGCGTACCCGTTACGACATCGAGATGATGAAGGAAGTCGGATTCTGCTCCGGCATCGAGAACTACTCCGGCCCTCTGACCTTTAGAGAACCTGGTGCTACGCCATATACGCTCCTTGACTACTTCCCGGACGATATGCTGTTTGTCATTGATGAATCGCACGTTACGCTCCCGCAAATCCGCGCGATGTATAACGGTGACCGGGCACGGAAAACAGTGCTGGTCGATCACGGCTTCCGCCTGCCGTCCGCGCTGGATAACCGGCCGCTGAAGTTCGAGGAGTTCGAGGAGAAGGTGAACCAGATCATCTATGTGTCGGCCACGCCGGGACCGTATGAGATGGAGCACTGCGATACGATGGTTGAACAGATCATCCGGCCGACAGGCCTGCTTGATCCGATCATCGATGTGCGTCCGACTGAAGGGCAGATCGATGACCTGATTAGCGAGATCCATGACCGCGTGGAACGTGACGAGCGTGTGCTCGTGACGACCCTGACGAAGAAAATGTCAGAGGATCTGACCGATTATCTGAAGGAAATTGGAATCAAGGTTCGTTACATGCACTCCGATATCAAGACGCTGGAACGGATGCAGATTCTGCGCGATCTGCGGCTTGGTACATTCCACGTGCTGGTGGGTATTAACCTTCTACGGGAGGGTCTTGACCTTCCGGAGGTTTCCTTGGTAGCGATTCTGGATGCGGACAAGGAAGGCTTCCTCCGTTCGGATCGCTCGCTCATTCAGACGATTGGTCGGGCAGCCCGGAACTCGGAAGGTAAAGTTATCATGTACGGCGATAAGATCACCGATTCGATGGATCGGGCGATCAAGGAAACCGAGCGCCGCCGCAGCATCCAGGTTGCCTACAACGAGAAGCACGGCATAACGCCGCAAACGATCCGCAAGAAGATCCGCGATGTCATCGAAGCAACCAAGGTTGCGGAGGGCAAGGCAGATTATCTGGTGGGCGAAGGACAGAAGATGTCGAAGAAAGATCGCCAGAAACTGATCCAGCGTCTCGAGGCCGAAATGAAGGAAGCAGCGAAGAATTTGCAATTCGAGCGTGCGGCCGAGCTTCGTGATGCGCTGCTGGAGCTGCAAGCCGAATAAATTTGGAGAGATGAATGACAGGGGGGACGGCCTAATTGGTCGTTCTCTTTGTGAAAATATAAGCACCACATGCATGCCATATGGAGTAGGAGATGATATCGTTTGGCAAGTGAAAATATTGTGATCAAAGGCGCACGTGCACACAATCTAAAAAATATCGACGTCACGATACCGCGTGACAAGTTCGTCGTTCTTACGGGGCTTAGCGGCTCGGGCAAATCCTCTCTCGCATTCGATACGATTTACGCCGAGGGTCAGCGACGTTACGTGGAATCTTTGTCCGCTTATGCACGCCAGTTCCTCGGACAGATGGAGAAGCCGGATGTCGATTCCATTGAAGGCTTATCGCCGGCGATATCGATTGACCAGAAAACCACGAGCCGAAATCCGCGCTCTACGGTAGGTACCGTAACGGAAATCTATGATTATCTGCGTCTGCTGTTTGCCCGAGTGGGACACCCGCACTGTCCGGAGCATGGCGTGGAGATTACCTCCCAGACGGTCGAGCAAATGGTAGACCGCATCATGCAGTATCCCGAGAAGACGAGACTGCAAATTCTCGCGCCTGTCATTTCCGGGCGCAAGGGCGAGCATAAGAACTTGTTTGCCGATATTGCCAAACAGGGCTTCGTTCGGGTGCGCGTCGATGGAGAGCTGCGCGATCTGTCGGAAAGCATTGAGCTGGAGAAGAACAAAAAGCATACGATCGAGGTGGTTGTGGACCGGATCGTAGTTAAGGAAGATATAGAGGCACGTCTGGCCGATTCGATCGAGACGGCACTGAACCTGTCAGGCGGTCAGCTCCTGGTTGATATCATGGGTCAGGAGGAGCTGCGGTTCAGCTCCAACTTTGCTTGCCCGATCTGCGGCTTCAGCATGGAAGAACTGACGCCGAGGATGTTCTCCTTCAATACTCCTTTCGGAGCTTGTCCGGATTGCGACGGACTTGGCGTCGAGATGATTGTGGATCCGGAGCTGCTTGTGCCGGATACAAGCAAAAGTGTGGAGGAAGGCGCTTTCGCTGCATGGAGCGGGGGCACGTCAACTTATTATCCGCAGTTTCTGAAATCGGTCTGCGCACATTTCGGCATTCCGCTGGACAAGCCGGTCAGTACCTTTAGCCAGGAACAGATGAATAAATTGTTGTACGGTACGGGCAATGAGAAGGTTCACTTCCGTTATGAGAATGACTTCGGTCAGCGCAAGGAAGCGCATGTGACCTTCGAGGGCATCATTCCGAACCTGGAACGCCGTTACCGCGATACCAATTCCGAGGGTATTCGCGAATACATCGAAGGTTATATGAGCAGCAAGCCATGCGATGTTTGTAAAGGTCATCGTCTCCGGAAGGAAAGCCTTGCCGTTACGATCAATGACCGCAACATGGCCTATGTGACCAGCCTGTCGATCGGAGAATCCCTGAAATTCTTCGATCACCTAGAGCTTAGCGAGAAAGAAAAACAGATTGCCAATCTCATTCTGAAGGAGATTCACAGCCGTTTGGGCTTCCTTGTCAATGTGGGTCTGGATTACCTGACTCTCAGTCGTTCGGCGGGAACGCTGTCGGGCGGGGAAGCGCAGCGGATCCGGTTAGCCACACAGATCGGCTCCAGCCTGATGGGCGTGCTGTACATTCTGGACGAGCCCAGCATTGGGCTGCATCAGCGGGATAATGACCGCCTGATTTCGACGCTGGAGCATATGCGGAATCTGGGCAATACGCTGATTGTGGTCGAGCATGACGAGGACACCATGATGGCTGCGGACTATATCATCGATATTGGTCCTGGTGCCGGCATTCATGGCGGCCAGGTCATCGCGGAGGGAACCCCGAAGGAGATTATGAACGACCCTAACTCTCTGACGGGCCAGTACCTGAGCGGCCGCAAGTTCATTCCGGTCAGCAGCAAGCGGCGCAAGACCGATGGACGCTGGCTCGAGATTAAAGGCGCGAAAGAGAACAATCTGAAAAATATTAACGTGAAAATTCCGATTGGCGTCTTTACGGCGGTAACCGGCGTGTCCGGATCCGGCAAGTCGACACTGGTCAACGAGATCCTCTACAAGACACTCGCTCGGGATTTGAACAGGGCTAAAGTACGTCCGGGGCAATACCGCGAGATGAAGGGTCTGGAGCATATCGAGAAGGTCATTGACATCGACCAGTCACCGATTGGACGCACACCTCGCTCCAACCCGGCGACCTATACGGGCGTCTTCGACGATATCCGGGATATCTATTCCCAAACGAATGAAGCGAAGATTCGCGGTTACAAGAAGGGCCGCTTCAGCTTTAACGTGAAGGGCGGTCGCTGCGAGGCCTGCCGTGGAGACGGCATTATCAAGATTGAGATGCATTTTCTGCCGGATATCTACGTGCCTTGCGAAGTGTGTAAGGGCAAGCGTTACAACCGCGAAACGCTGGAAGTCAAATATAAAGGCAAGAACATCGCTGAAGTCCTGGAGATGACCGTTGAGAATGCAACGGACTTCTTCCAGAACATTCCGAAAATTCACCGGAAGATGCAAACGCTGATGGATGTCGGTCTGGGTTATATTACTTTGGGCCAGCCTGCCACCACGTTGTCCGGTGGTGAAGCGCAGCGAGTGAAGCTGGCTTCCGAGCTGTACCGCCGCAGTACAGGCAAAACGATGTATATTCTAGATGAACCGACCACCGGCCTGCATGTGGACGATATCGATCGTCTGCTCGTTGTGCTTCACCGTCTGGTGGAATCCGGGGAGTCCGTCCTTGTCATCGAGCACAATCTCGATGTCATTAAGACGGCAGACTATCTGATCGACTTGGGTCCAGAGGGTGGCAGCGGCGGTGGTACCATTATCGCTACCGGAACGCCTGAGGATTTGGTGAAGGTACCCGAGTCTTATACAGGGAAGTATCTGAAGCCAATCCTGGAACGCGATACGAAGCGAACCGAGGAATTGAACAAGGTGGAAGCGGCACGTTAATAGCTGCTCCCTCGCTTCTGCTAGGGAGACCGGATGAATTGGCAGTATCTTAGGCGAATCTGCTCCATGCTGGAGTGAACTGTGGGTACACAGCTTATTGCATTTCATATTTCAGCAGATGAACAAGGTTAGCGTAATAACAGAGTCCCTGGTTTTATTAACGGGGGCTCTTTTTTTTTCTGTTTTCATATTATCCTCTAATATCTTCGCATTCCAGGATATGGTATGATCTTGATGATTGCGACAAAATGGAGGGATTGTATGAAGAGGATCACCTGTTCTGTTCTGATAGCTCTGGCAGCAAGTGCTTTATACATAAACTCATTCGATAGCGTTCAAGCAAATGAGGGTGTACCCGTTTCAGAAATGGGGCGCTTCGATACACAGGAAGCCATTCTCCGGTTAACCGAAGGAGGACTCCATCCCGGTGACGGGAGTGGGGAACTCCATCCGAAAGCGGCCATCAGCCGGCAGGATTTTGTCATATTGATTGCCAATGCTCTAAGCCTGAGCACGGCTGAACTGCCGGAAGTGGCTACCTTCAAGGATGTACCTAACGATCACTACGCTTTCTCCGCAATCGAAGCTGCGGTTCATGCAGGACTGGTAAAGGGGAAAGGGAACGGAAGGTTTGGAGTTGGACATTCGCTGACGCGTCAGGATATGGCCGTGCTGTATCAAAGAGCTCTGCAAGGGAGTACCGATAAGGAAACCTCGGACAGGGAAGGCGCACAGCTGGAGTTACATGAGGGCTCCTTCAGCCAATATGCTGAGGAGGCTATCTTACTGGCCATGGAGTTAGGTCTCTTTCAGGAATCCGCAGCCGATGTTATGAATCCCAAGGGTATCGTTACTCAGGAAGAAGCTGCTTTGCTTACAGAGAAGTTGTGAAAGCCGTGGAGCACATCAGCTCGGATACTGCGGAGGGGGAGGTTGAGACACCACCAGAAAGTTCCCGCCCGGTAATCCAAGGTGTCGTAACCTCATCTCCGGGATCAACATCCACAACTTCTGCCGTCCCAGGACCAGCACAGTCCCATACGGGGTCAGAGACCATGGCATCTCAGCCGGATAAGCCGACACCGGCTCCAACCGCTCCGATGGATTTGAAGTTCCGATATGAGAAGGGGCAAATTCAATTAACCTGGACAGAGCGACAAGGGGAAACCTACAATATCTATTTCAGCGAGAAGTCCGGAACGGGTTATACATTATTGACTGACGGAGCAAATGTGAAGTCAGGCAGTTACGCAACAACCGATGTGCGTTTTCAGGAGACGGCCTACTATGTGGTCGAGGCTGTGAACAGTTTCGGCAAGAGTGGATATTCTAACGAAGTTTCGAGCCGTCCGAATAAAATATCCGGTCTTCAGGCCATCCTAAATGAGGAAGATGAATCCATTGGTTTAACCTGGACAGATGTGCAGGAAGACGTAAACTATCATGTATATTACATAGGACCCGATGGAGTACTGTATCGTTTGAATGATGAACCGTTAGTGAGCCGTTCATACCTTATTCCGAACCGCAATATGTTAGTAGGCCCGTCCGGCCGGTATGCGATCCACGTCGTTGCTGTGAACGAATTGAATGTAAGCAGTGAACCGTCCAATGAGGTTGCGCTGGAGGTCAAGAAGGACCCAGAGGATCGGATTACGATCACAGATCCTTCCGTTGCATTGCCAAGTGAAGACTTGGAGGAGGAAACGGCAGTAGAGCAGGAATCGACTCCTGAGGAGTATGAGGCACAGGAGTGAACGTTTCTCGATCCTGTCCGGAGTCACTTGGATAGACGAAGCAGCCTATGCCTGAATCCATAAACGAAAGCTTGATCTAGCCTCTGCCGTGATGAAAGTCATGCTAATATCTGAAAATTTGGTACAAAATGAGAAAATTCTATGACTTTTTTTGATTTTTAGGGGCGGAGGGCTTGCATCTGGACGGGCACATGGATAACATAGAAGAAGATATGTAAATTTGCCCGAGAAGAAACCCACGAGGAGGTACGTTTCATGATCCTTGCAGCAGCATCGGATGCGAGCGCGACATTTAAGACATTTGATATTTTCATGATCCTGTTTACGATTCTGATCTTTGTTGGTGTGGTTCGCTTGTTGATGGCCCGCCAAAAAAATAAATTCGCAATCGCTTTCGGTCTCGTCAGCTTATTTGTGTTCTTGTACTCTGACTATGCCATGATTACAGGATGGTTTAACAATTAGGTTGGCCTAGGTATCTTATTTAAAGCGGCTTCATATGACGAATGTAATGAATTACATACAAACAAGACGCCCGTTTGCTGTTCGCAGTGTGGAGGCGTCTTTTTGTTTTTTCGGGGAAAAGTTACATGCTCCGCAGGAAAAACGTAAAAGAAATAGGTCTAGAAGCAATGGCTACAAATGGAAAAACATGATAAATTGAGGAGTACAAGTTGGGTTTAGGATGGAACCGGGGGAGGAACAAACGAATTGAAGAATGTACAATGGCAAAAACGATCGGCGGCTGTACTGCTGGGGGCCATCATTATGGCAGGAAGCGGCGATGCGGTTATGCAAACAGACGTTGCGGCTGCAGCAAGCGCTAAGCCCAAGAATACATATGAACAAAATGAGGTGCCTCAGGTGATCAGCCGGATGTCGCCATCGGTTGTTGGCATTATCGGAAAGGCAGCACAAGGAAGCGGCGAAGTGGATGACAGATACAACCTGGCGCACGGTACGGGGGTGATCTGGAAGTCAGACGGCTGGATCGTTACGAACGCTCATGTGGTGGACGGGCTAACCGGAATCACGGTCGTAACCTCAGACGGTAAATCCTATAAAGCCAAGGGCGTATACAGCGATCCTATGAGTGATATCGCGTTGGTCAAAATTAACGCCAAGTCTCTGAAGCCGGCCAAATTTGCCGCATCCGCCCAAAATGCGCTGGTTGGTGAAACGGTGGTTGCCATTGGTACGCCAATCTCTTTCTCGTTACGAAACTCGGCATCTGTGGGTGTGGTAAGCGGCCTGAACCGGAGCGTAGACGGCTCCTATCGCCTGATACAAACCGACACCGCCATTAACCCGGGCAATAGCGGAGGGCCGCTCGTCAATCTGAAAGGCGAGGTCATTGGCATCAACAGCAAGAAGTTTGCCGCCGTTGGCATCGAAAATATGGGCTTTTCCATTCCTGCGGAAACGGTCCATTATATTGTGGATCATTTATTGGAATACGGCGAGGTTCGAAGAGCCGGACTTGGGTTGGAACTGGAAGAAAGCTGGTCCGCCATTGTGGGTCTCCCTTCAGACGATCCATTGACCGTTACGAAGGTGCTGTCCGAGCAAGCACGAAAAGCTGGAATCCAAGAAGATGACGTGTTATATGCAATTAACGGAAAGCGCATCTATTCCGTTGTTGATATCAACGAACGGTTAAAGCCCTTCATCCCAGGCCAGCAGGTTCAGCTGCTGATGCAGCGGGATGGAGATATTGTACATGTAAAACTGACGCTCAGCCAGGATGGTAATCAAGCTGCTTCGTCAAGCGTTGGGGAGGCCGAGTAATGGTGAAGAGAGAAAGAACGGAACCAAGCCGCCGTTTGCGGCAGATGACAGCCGGAACCTTATCGGCTTTGATGCTATTTACGTCGTTGTCACTTCCCGTATGGGGAGATGACGTTGTGCCGGAGAAGCGTATCCTGACCGTGCAAAGCGGCAGCAGCACAGCTTCAGTCAATGGCACCTCGTATACGATTGCCAAGCCGCAGCTGAAGCAGGGCGTATTGATGGTACCGCTGGGCGTGTTTAAAAAAGCGTTTGGCAGCGAGATCAAGCTGGAGGGCGAGAAGCGAGTTCGACTGCTGCAAGGACCGCATACGGTTGTGCTCGTTATCGACAACAAGACCGCATGGATTGACGGGAAAAAGGTACAGCTGCCGGTAGAACCGACGATGGTGTCCGGAACGCTGATGGTACCGCTGCGTTCGGTTGCGGCGGGGATTGGCGCCAAGGTAAGCTCCGCCCAAGGCAAGCTGTCCATCAGCCTCATGGTCACGGATAAGGAAGAGAAGTATGACGAGGGCGAGATCAACAATACGACCGGGAAGACTCGAATCGGAAATAGCTATTATGAATGGAGTATGAATTATCCTTCCTGGATGATCGTAGGGAGAGGAACGGACGACGAGAGCGGTGCTGCTTTCAACGATGCTACGGGCCGCTATTATCTTGAGGTTTATGCTTCCTCCCAGAAAGTAAAGCTGAGTCCTGACGATCTGTTAGAACGGCTCCTGAAAGAACTGAGCGATTCTGGAGATGTTGTGCTTCACCAAGAGACGGTCGCAAGCGGAGCTGTACCGTATGCCAGAGTCATTTCCCGTGATGTCGACGGCGTTCTATGGGAAGGCCGGCAGTATTATGCCAATGATCGCGTCTATGAATTGTATTTTGCCGATTCGGAAGCGGTTCACTATAAGGATATGGACAAACACGCGAGCCTGCTGGGTTCTTTTAGAACGACCTATAAGGCGGGGGACAAATCATTAAAAGACGTCTCTTCCATCGTAGATGGGCTTCGCGAAGCAGGGAATGAGGAATACGGCATATGGTTTGGCATTCCTGCAGGCTGGGAGATCAACAACAAGGATATGTTATACGGCAGCGAAGGGGAAGGCTATCTGTCCGTCTCGGTGACATCCGCTCCGACAGGGGTTGATGGCACGCTCACAGCTTGGGGGCAGCGGCTTAAAGACTGGCTGTCGGAATCCTTTGTCCAAGATTCATACGAATACGTCGGACTTACGCCTGTGGAGATCTCGGGCGTCAAGGGGCAGATTCAAGAGGTGCGGTACAACTTCGGAGATAAATGGGTGACGGAATATGAAGTGATGATCCAGAAGAACAGCTACCGTTATTATCTGGAATATGCGGTACCGGATGGCCAAGAGAAGACGGCTGCCAACTGGAAGAAGGTGCTGGAATCAATCGAGATCGATTATGATGTGGTACCGGAGAATTTCGGCCGCATTGGCGATGAAGGCTATCTGACCGATAAAACCAAGATGCGGAGCAAGAACTCCGAAACGTACCGCTATCATATCGATATTCCGAAATACTGGGAGCCGCTGAATGATCAGTTCGAACAGGGAACGGTGGAATATGGATTTGCCGGAGGCGGGTTTGAAATTAATGCTCAGAAGGATACTACCGCAGAATTCATCGTCAGCAACTTGAAAGGTTATTATAATGAAGCCAGCTCGGCTTCAGGGACGACGGTGAAATTACTTGGCGTGGATAAGATCACGTTTGCCGGTGTACCTGCCGTGTCGTTCAAGGTGCATCAGGTGAAGAACGGCGTTGGCTTTACGACTCGGGAAATCGTGTTTGAAAGCGGAGATATCGCCTACACGATTACGACGACGTTGAATGATGCCAATGCAACGGACATGCAGCAAGCCGCTTTGGAGCGTGCGCTGTCCTCGTTTGAGCTGGTGAAGTAACCCGAAGGTTGGATTTTGAACTCATATATCATGATTAGAGTAAACTTCGATAATGCTGATAGCTGTCCTGCTGCACACATGGGGTGCGGGCGGGCAGCTATTTTAGTTTATCATAGCGGAATTGTCTAATAATTCGATGCATATCGAACATATGTACCGTTTATACGATCCGATATGTTAAAATTAAAATAGTGAAGCAAATGGGTAATTCATTAAACCGGCTTGCAGAAGAGGGAATAAGCGGATGAAAAAAACGATAGGCATGTTCGCCCATGTGGATGCAGGCAAAACCACGCTGGCAGAGCAGTTGTTATATATGACTGATACGATTCAGGAGCGCGGCCGCGTGGATCATCAGAGTGCTTTTCTTGATCGACATGACATTGAAAAGGAACGGGGCATCACCGTATTTGCTGATCAGGCCACCATGCATTTTAACGGATCCGCTTATTATTTAATCGATACGCCGGGTCACGTCGATTTCTCGCCGGAGATGGAGCGGGCCATTCAGGTCATGGACGCCGCGGTCGTCGTCATTAGCGCCGTGGAAGGTGTCGAAGGACATACGGAGACGGTATGGCAGTTATTGCGTAAGCATGGTGTTCCTACTTTCTTGTTTATTAATAAAATCGATCGGGAAGGCGCGGATGTGGCGCGTGTGTTCGCGGAGATTCGGAGTGAGCTAACCGAGGACGTCTGTATGATTACAGAGAAGGATGTACTGCACGAAGGCGTGATGCAGTCCTCGCTCATTGAGGCTATCGCGGAGCGGGACGAGAAGCTGCTGGAGCTCTACATGGAACAGGAATATGAGGTTTCACGTTGGCTGGATACGATGACAGCGATGATAAGGAAAGGGCTGCTATTCCCCTGCTTCAGCGGATCAGCTCTGCAAAACGTGGGCGTGTCCCATTTCTTGCATCAGCTGGATCTGCTGACGGTTACGGACTATGATCCCGGGGCTGATTTTGCCGGAAGGGTATATAAGATTCGTCATGATGAACAGGGCGCAAGATTGACCTATATCAAAGCCACAGGCGGAACGCTGCGGGTGCGCGATGAGATGACTTATTTCTCCGGAACGGAGACGATCACTGAGAAGGTGACGCATATCCGTTTGATCAATGGGGCGCGCGTGACGAATGTCGATCAGGTGCAAGCGGGTGATCTGTTTGCAGTGACGGGTATTTCTTCAGCTGCGGCAGGCGACGGGCTCGGGACTCTGAGTGGTGGCCGGACCGTTTATGAGCTTGTACCGACACTGAAGTCGAAGGTGCAATTCGAGTCCTCGATTCATCCCAAGGATATGCTGCGCGAATTCCGTCTGCTGGATGCGGAGGATCCTTCCCTGTCTGTGCAGTGGGATGAGCACGTTCAGGCGATTCATATCCATGTGATGGGTATCATTCAGCTTGAAGTGCTGGAACGAATCGTGTTCGAGCGCTTTGGTTACCGGATTACCTTCGGTGAACCGGAGATTTTATATAAAGAGACCATAACGGAGCCGGTTGTGGGCTGTGGTCATTTTGAACCGTTGAAGCATTATGCGGAGGTGCACCTCCGGCTGGAGCCTGGAGAGCGGAATAGCGGCATCGTGTTCGCCAATGCTTGTCATCCCGATGTGCTCCCGGTCAATTATCAGCATCTGGTCGCCCAGCATGTCGGCGAGAGGGATCATCACGGGCTGCTTACAGGCTCGCCCGTCACGGACATCAAGATTACCCTGCTGAAAGGGCGGGCGCACAACAAGCATACGCACGGCGGGGATTTCAGGGAAGCCACCTACCGTGCTTTACGCCAAGGGCTGGAGAAGGCAGCCAATATGCTCCTGGAGCCTTACTATCACTTCAAGGTAAAGGTGGATGCCGAGTATGTCGGTCGGTTGATGTCAGATCTGACCCAGGCGAAGGCAAGCTTCGAGCCGCCGGAAACGGCGGGAAACAAGGTGACGGTCACGGGATCGGCTCCCGTATCGACCATGATGAATTATAGCATGGAATTAGCCGCCTACACGAAGGGAAGAGGTACGATATCCCTGGTTTACGGCGGATATGGCCGGTGCCATAACGAGGCCGAGGTCATTGAACGTAAAGGATACGATAAAAATGCGGACCCGGAATACAGCTCCTCTTCGATATTTTGTGCGAAAGGAAGCGGTTATGCGGTGCCCTGGGATGAAGCGGACCGTCATATGCATGTCTAATGCTTTAGCATTTGGTCAGGCCTTGATTTCATCTCAAGTCTGAATAGGGCGACTTAGTATGTGGGCGTAGACCCGAAGCCGTGTGATCCACCCCTGCTCCAGGGTGCTGGGGAAGCGATAGGTGGTTAGGCAAGAGGTTCCGCGGTCGTGAGGTATTCGTTGGAGCGATATTAGCACGCCGTTGATTCGATTGATATCCATAATGAAATACGCACACGAGATATGAAATCATCCCGCGTGCGCATAGTAAAGAGATTTTATGAAGAGAGCGATCCTTTTTCAACAGGCTGCTGTCGCGTTGGCCGCATTGTCCAATAAGTAATGGCGGTCGTAATCAGCATTAAGACGCCTGTCATTAAGAATACCGAGTGAATGTTAAAGATGCCGCTGATCATGCCGCCAGCGAGCGGCCCAGCCATCCCGCCGATTTGGTTGGCGGTCTGATTGAGGCTGAACGCACGCCCGCGGAATTCGCTTGGCGTATGTTTGACAACAAGACCGTTGAGAGCCGGGAATACGGCACAGAAGAACGCGCCGTAAGCAAAGCGGATGGCCGAGAATGCCCAAATGTTGCTGAACAGGATCTGGGCAAGCGACCCGATTCCCCCGGCGAGCAGACCGATCAGCAGCACCTTTTGGAACCCGATTTTATCGGATAAGCGTCCCCAGCGGGCCGCAAAGAGGATGCTGGCGATCCCGACGATGGAGAACACAAAGCCGGCAATCATCGAGGTATGCGATGAAGAGCCGCCGATCTGAGCGATATACAGCGGCAATACCGGCTCGATCGTCATGACGGAGAACTGCGTCAGCACCGTAAGCATGAGCACGGTCATCAGCGCCTTGTTATGTCCGGCGACCTTAAAGGTGTTTATGACGGAGACGCGCTCTTTGCTGGGCACGAATTTCTCTTCTTTGACCCAGAATATGACGAGCAGCGTGGCTGCGAAGCACAGCATCCCTGCCAATCCGAATGCCATTCGGTTGCTGAACAGGGAGGCCAGGGTGCCTCCGATCATCGGGCCCATAATGCCGCCGGTTGCGGTTGCCGTGGACATCATGGAGAGGGCGTAGCCGACCTTTTTCTCGGGGGTATTGGTGCCTACAATGGCGATTGCGCCCGGAATAAAGCCGGAGAGAAGGCCTTGCAGCAGGCGGAGAACCAACACCTGATATTCATTCGTGACGAAAGCCATCAGAATATAGATGACAAAGAGCACCAGCCCCGCGCGAATAATCATCGGTTTGCGTCCATATTTATCGCCGACGGCTCCCCAGAAGGGAGAGGACAAGGCGCCCGCAAAAAAAGCGGAACTGAACAGCAGTCCCGACCACATTTCCGTATGCTTGGTAACGCCGAGCTCAATCAGAAAAAGCGGGAGAAATGGTATGACCATCGAGAAGCTTGATGAAACGATAAATGAGCCGAACCATAGTATCCATAAATTCTTTTTCCAGCTTTCCATGTCTTCTTCATCTCCTGGTGTGCGATTTGTTGTAATCCTTCGAGCTTCGCCTCCTGTCTTTTTAAATGGGATAATGATGTATGTATGACATTTTTAGAGATAGCAAAAGTATAAGCTTCGAGACTTGAGTCCTTGTTCGCCGAGAAGGTGCAGGAGCTCCTGCGGGAGAATCCGTTGGTTTACCGTCGGATCTTGGAGAAGGCGTTGCTGTTATCTCGAAAAAAAATTCCTCTACATGCGGTGTGTCATCTGTGAGAGTACGTCGATGGACGTTTTTCTTTAGAGATCAGAAAATTGTTAATGGACTAAAGCATCTATGTATCGTATGGCGACCCCCCAGGGGTGGCCGAAATCGGATAAAGCAAAAAGCCCCACTAATTTGGCAAACTGGAATGAACCAGACTGCCGCGCTAAAGCGAAAGGAGTGCAACTTCATCCTACACCACATGTTTTGGATTGGGAAGAGGCGGGGAACGGGGTTAGAGCGGTCGGCGGCTCTTTTGGAGAGGGGTTGGAACCGCTGGGTTATCGCATAAATAAAGGGCTTTCAGGATTCCATAAGACGTGGATATAACATCGTAAAAATTATTTTTTTAGGGAGATCTGATATGAGAGAAACGCTGAAGGATCTATATTCAAATACATTGTTCCAGCAAGTGACCGACCGATTGAAGGAGGTTTATCCGGCATTCGATTCGAACCGGTTCATGACGCTGATTCATAATGAAACCTGGGAGCAGGAGGAGTTCAAGCAGCGCATTCGGCATATTACGCTGGCCTTAACGGACACGCTGCCTGCTTCTTACCCGGAAGCCATTGGGATCCTGACGCAGGTGGCCCCGAATTTTAGAGGCGTGGAATATGTATTCTTTCCGGATTATGTAGAGGTTAATGGGATGGAGGATCTGGAGACATCGATGGAGGCTTTGGCGGTATTCACGCATTCTTCCACGGCGGAGTTTGCGGTTCGGCCTTTTATCATCCAGGATCAGGAACGGATGCTGGCTCAGATGATGACATGGGCACAGTCCGATGACGAGCATCTGCGCCGGTTGGCGAGTGAAGGCTGCAGACCGCGCTTGCCTTGGGCGCCGCAGCTGCCGGCCCTGATTAAGGATCCGCGTCCGGCGCTGCCGATCCTGGAGCAGTTGAAAGAGGATCCTTCCTTATATGTTAGAAAAAGCGTTGCTAATCACTTGAACGATATCTCCAAGGATCACCCGGAGCTTGTGCTTAAGATAGCCGCCAAATGGTATGGCCAACATCCGTTAACGGATTGGATCGTGCGGCATGCGCTGCGTTCGCTGCTGCGGAAGGGGGATATCCGGGCACTGGCCATTTTCGGGTATGAAGAGCTGGAAGAGCTGGAAGGCCTTGAAGTGCGCGAGCTGCGCATTAAACGTTCCGTGATCGCGATGGGCGACGATCTGGAGTTCGCATTTCAAGTGGTCAACGAAACCGGCAATCCGATGGCGCTCCGCATCGATTATGAGATCGATTATATGAAGGCAAGCGGCAAGCTTGCGCCGAAACGCTATAAATGCTCGGACAAGATCTATGCGCCGGGAAGCTGGAAGGTCGAGAAGAAGCAGTCGTTTAAACCGATCTCCACGCGCCGTTTCTACTCCGGCGATCACCGTCTTCACATTGTTGTGAACGGCAAGCGTTTGGCCAGCATGGATTTTGTGTTGGAGGGCGCGGAGTAAGAGTAGGGGCGTGATGCAGGACGATTTACTGGCAAACTTGAGGGCAGGTCGTGCACTGGCAAACCTGTGGTGAAGAAATCCTGGAGCCAGTTGACGGTTGGGGCGATTCAGTTCCAAAGTTTTGTACATCGTGCGCACTGCTCCCTGTGCGCACGATATGTAGTCTGGGGCATGCTTGGATGGCTGTCGACGGCTGAGATGTTATGGAAGCTCTGACTAAAGGATACGGAGATCAACAAGCAATATCCCAGCTCCCCGATAAAGGAAAGGGAAAGTAATCCCCATATGCAAAAGAAAAGATAACAACACTATGCGCGGATGATCATCTGCCAGTAGTAGTCGCTGCGGATGATGTGAGGCAAGCCTTCCGATGGGAGGGCTTGTTTTTGTTTTTACGAAACAGAGTGCTATGCGGATTATGGCAACACTATCAAAAGTGTGGAAATCAAGTTAGCAGGTAGAAGAGAAGCCGGACTTTTGGTAAACTAGATAAGTTGAAAAGCTTTCAAAGTATTTACAAAATCAATTGATATAGATGTCGGATGCCCTGTTCTATGAAAATAGAGTATGGCTTGCAGGTTTCAATGAAAGAATAGTAGTACACAGCACGCCGGCTTGAACCGGCCTGGGAGGATATAGATGGACACGAAAGCACTACGAAGAGAAGACGTGGAGCTGCTGGCACCGGCAGGGGATTGGGATTGCATGCGGGCCGCGGTGGCCAATGGGGCGGACGCGATCTTTTTTGGGGTCGAGAAATTTAATGCGCGCGCACGGGCGAACAATTTCCGGATGGACGAGCTGTCCGAGATTATGGCCTTTTTGCACAGTTATGGGGTTAAGGGGTTCCTGACCTTCAATATTCTGGTGTTCGAGAACGAGCTGGAAGATGCCAAGGAGCTGATCGATGCGTGCGTGGATGCAGGCGTCGACGCGGTGATTGTGCAGGATTTGGGTCTGGTGAAAATGATTCGCGAGATTTCCCCGGATTTCCCGATCCATGGTTCTACGCAAATGACGATTACGTCGCCGGAGGCCGTTGAGTTCACGAAGCCGTTCAATATGGAACGTGTCGTACTGGGACGCGAGAACAATCTGAAGCAAATCCAGAAGATCGGGGAGCAGGCGAAGCTCCCAATGGAAGTATTCGTGCATGGTGCGTTGTGCGTGTCATATTCGGGCCAATGCCTGACTTCCGAAATGTGGGGCGGTCGTTCCGCCAACCGCGGGGAGTGTGCGCAGGCCTGTCGTCTGCCGTACGATCTGATCGTGGATGGCGAGCAGAAGCCGATGGGTGACGTCGCCTACTTGCTATCTCCGAAGGATCTAGCCGCGATCGATTTGATGCCGGAGCTGATTGAAGCGGGCGTGACCTCGTTCAAGATTGAGGGCCGTTTGAAGAGTCCGGAATACGTGGCTAACGTCGTGAGCAAGTACCGGAAGGCGATCGACCGGTATTTTGACGGCGAAGATGCGAGACCGAGCAAGGAAGAGGTGCGTGAGCTGCAGCAGAGCTTCTCCCGCGGCTTCACGCATGGCTTCCTGGATGGAACGAACAATAAAAAGCTCGTCGAGGGTACATTCCCGAAAAGCCGCGGCGTGTACCTCGGTCGGGTAGAGCAGATTCTGCGTGACGGTGTCGTCTGCAAGCTGGATGCACCGCTGAAGCGCGGGGACGGTATCGTATTCGATGCTGGCGACCCAACGAAAAAAGAAGAAGGCGGACGCGTCTACGACGTACGCCGCAAAGGCGTCAAGCTGGAGGGTGAAGCGCAGGAAGGCTGGATCGTCGATATCGTTCCCGGCCGGAGCGACGTGGACCTCCGCAAGCTGCATGTCGGCGACCGGATCTGGAAGACCAACGATCCGGCGCTGGATAAGCGCCTCCGTCAGACGTACGAGACGGAGAAGCCGTATCGGGTATTCCCGGTACATGTACGGGTCAGCGGCCGTCCTGGACAGCCGCTGTCGACCTGGTGGACCGATGTGCAGAAGGGCACGACGGTCCAGGTGGATTCGGAGCTGGAACTGGAGATTGCCCAGAAGCGGCCGCTCAGCCAGGAGATCCTGGAGGAGCAGCTTGGCCGATTGGGCGGAACGGTGTTCCAGCTTGAGGCACTTGACGTCGACCTGTATGGCGACGTCATCGTGCCGATTCGCGAGCTCAACAGCATCCGCCGCCGTGCGGTGGAGCTGCTCGCTGGCGAGCGGCCGAAGCCGCCCGTGTACGTGAAACGGGCGGTGTCGGTGTATGGCGATGCGGCTGTGCCCGCAGCGCCCGTGGCCCGCGGTGAGGCGAAGCTCACCGCGCTGTGCCGCAGCCTCCCGCAGGTTGAGGCTGCGCTTGCGGCCGGCGTCGAGATGATCTACGCCGACTTCGAGTTCATCAAGCAGTTCCCGGCAGCGGTGGAAGCCGTGCGTGCAGCCGGCAAGCAGATTGCGCTGGCAACGCCGCGCATTCACATGCCGGGCGAGAACGGCTACCATAACAACATTCTGCGCCTCCAGCCGGACGCTGTGCTGGTGCGCAACACCGGTGCGCTGTATTTCTACCTGCGTCACCGGATGGAGAACCCGGGGGCGAAGCATCCCCGGCTGATCGGCGACTTCTCCCTGAACATTGCCAACCACAAGGCGGTTGACCTGTTCGTCGAAGCCGGATGCGATACCGTTACGCCTTCCTATGACCTGAACATCCAGCAGATGGTGGATCTTCTTGGCAAGGCCGACACGTCCAAGATGGAGATCGTCATCCATCAGCATCTGCCGATGTTCCATACCGAGCACTGCGTGTATTGTACGTTCCTCAGCGAAGGAACGGACTTCACGAACTGTGGTCGTCCGTGCGAAGAGAGCCGCGTGTCCCTGCAGGACCGGATCGGCATGTCCCACCCGGTACGTGTCGACGAAGGCTGCCGTAACACCGTGTACAATGCCATCGAGCAATCCGGCGCCGAGTACCTGGCTAACTTCATGGAGCTGGGCGTATCCAGCTACCGCGTGGAGTTCCTCGAGGAAACGCCGGAACAAGTCCACGAGGTCATCGACCTCTACAACCGCGCCCTGCGCGGCGAGATCAGCGGCACCCAGGTGTGGAAGAAGCTGAAGGCGACCAACCAGTTGGGCGTTACGCGGGGGCAGTTGGTGAAGTAAGGAACGGATTATAAATACAACATGTCTGACCTTTGAAAGGGTCAGGCATGTTTTTTTGTTTTTGGAATAAGATGAGGGGTTCTTAATGTGCGCTGCATTCGGGACTTCAGTCCCCTATACGCATGGTGAGATTTATACGAAAATTGTTTATAATTGGAATCTATTGTTTTATTTAGTGATAGAATCGAGAGAACAGCTTGTTATGGATTAAGAGTAAAAAGGTGGGGGAATATGATTTCTAAAAAATATATGCTTTGGCTCGGGTTACTTACCTTATTGGCTGTAGTCCTTGGGGGGTGTAAAGACGTGAAGGGAAATGAACAAACAGCAATCATAGAGGAAGCACAAAAAGTAGCAATTACGCACTTTCAAGAAGAGTACGGTTTAGAGGTCCGAATAACGAAACAAGAGATGCTCCCTACCTATGTGGCTTCCCAGGTTAATATGGAGGGACACGTGGTCGGAGAGGAAGAACAGCGATTTAACATCTCCGTTAATTATAAAGATTGGACCACCTTGAATACGTTTCTGAGTCCGGAGTTGAATGATGCGCTTAATTCCAAAACAGAAAAATAAGATTTATAAAATGGAGGATTTCGTTTGAGCAACACAACAGGAATTGATGATGAAACATATGCAAAATTATCCAACGCTGCATACTCCAATATTGGCGATGGATTTCAGCCCGTCGATCTTGACGGGTGGGTTGTCTTGGAGAAACCGGCTGACGGCGTATTCTCCGGTTTTGATGCTGTAACCTTCTATAATGCTAGTATCAACCAAGCAGTAATCGCTTATCGAGGAACTGAGGGACAGGCTGAGTGGGTCCATTCAGTTCCTGATTTCCTCAATGATATTCAAATCGGGATGCCAGAACTCGGTCGGAAATTATCTCAGAGTTTGGATGTTACTCCAGAGTGGCTTGATAACAAAATATCCAATTTTAATGATTTCACCGGCATAACCAAAGCAGACGAGTGGGTCGGCGAAATCGCGAAGGAAGTGGATAAATCGCCATTATTACGCGGTAAGACCAATCAATTGTATCTTGCTGAGGATTACGCCAAGGAAATGCAGGGCAAATATAAGGATTATAATTTCTCACTTACTGGACATTCTCTAGGTGGTGCAAATGCCCAATATGCAGCAGCTTATACTGGGATCTTTGCAGTTACTTTCAGTGCGCCTTCTGTTATATCCAGCCTCACACCTGAGGTCCGCCGAAAGGCGGAGGCCGGTGAGTTTGATCGTCAGATAATAAACTATGCCCATCCTGGGGACATTGTTGCGAGTGGTGCAATGGGGGGCTATGATCGGCATGTAGGCTCCACATATTACATTGATTCCAATTATGCAGAGGCAAATGAAGGCATCAGTCTGTGGGAGAAAGTTAGTAATTCCTTTGGCGGAGCTAATTATCATTCACTAGATCGGTATAGTTTTGATGATGGTTATTTAGCTAATGATATATTTGATGCGAGTAATGGAGAGAGAGTCGGCGAATCACCTCGAATGCCCTCTGATTTCAATGTCATGGATGAGATCAGTGACTTTATACTAGGCCTAAGCAATAGTGTGGCGCCTTTGTTGAAAAAGCATGGGGTATTTGCTTCTACAACAGCGGCTTTAAAGACAGGGACCATTCAGGTCTCTCCAGATGAGCTTCGCCATGTTGCGAATAGATGGAAAACAAATGCGCATAGGGCTCATGGAGAACTCGGAAACATTCAAACCCGATTCTCCCAATACATCCAGAGTAGCCGAAGTCGTCGACTCCAGCCCTTGGTTGAGCAATTATTGATGTCCATTACTACATTGAGCCAATATTATCTGCAGCAAACTAATGATATATTGTACTACATAAATATAAAAGCAGATCAATTTGAAAATGTTGATAATAGCGGATAGCAACTGCAATTAGTTGCCTTGCTTCAAGAACTCTAATTTTCAAAAGGAGTTTATTCTAAAGCGGGGGCAGTTGGTGAAGTAAGGAAGCAGCACGCGTATTGCGTATATACCGAGCGATTTAATGAATAGGAGGGAGTGATGCCAAGTTAGGCATCACTCCTTTTTGCGTCGGAACGCTTCGTTTCAGCTCGTTCATGGCGGTGCTTGGATCGATAATGGAATAGAAACCCGACGTTCGGCTCGACGATCCAACCGAAGCTGCGTTTGATCCAGGAGGAGGATAGCAGCCAGGTCAAAAGGGCGCCGAACAGGATCAGCAGCAGCTTGCCTCCCGTGGACCGGAACGTTTCGAACCAGCTCAGATGCTGCATCGTTTTGACGATGAACCCGTGAAGCAAAAAGACGTACATGGTATTGACCCCCCTGTCGGTGAAGGGCGTATCCGACTCCGGAATGAGCGAGAGGACGCACAGTCCCATGATGACGATGAAGGCGTAGGTGATCATACGGTAGAAGCCTGCATACCACGAGTCCAAGCCGAACTCCAGGTAAGGCATCGCTCCGTAGAACCAGTTAGTTGGCAGGATCGGCGATATGACGTACAGCAAGACAAATCCGGCGGAGAGCAGGATGATCGATAGCAGTTGAAATGGTCGGGCCTTGATGGCATCCAGCCATTCCCTTTTGAAAACATATCCGATGAGAAAAAAGGGCAGGAAGTACAGCGTGCGCGAAATGCTCGCGTAATAGTCGACATCGATCGAGTACCCGAGCATGATGGACATCGCGAAACAGACGACGAGCGGGTATTTGAGCATCAGCAGGTACGGCAGAAGCATTTTCCATAGCATCATGCTGAACAGGAACCACAGGATCCAGTTGGGGTAAAAGTACGTGAAATCGAGCCGATCCAAGCCTTTCATGTAATGGTCGAACAGGGTATAGAGCGTCTCGAATATGAAATACGGCACGACCAGTCCCGACAACAGGCCGACGTATTGTTTGGGGGATTGAATGCATTTGGCGAAATAACCGGCCGCAAAAATAAACAGCGGCATATGAAACGAGTAAATGAACTGATAGATCGTTCCCATCGCTGTTTCGTCGTTAAACGGCTCGATGAGATGCCCTACAACCACCAACAGGATCAGTATGAATTTGAGGTTATCGAAATAGGCGTCTCTCTCTTTCATCAGGTAACCAGCTCCTTTGGCTTTTTGGTCCATCGAAGTTTCGTACTAGTATATCGGAGGGGTCTTGGCTATTTCCATGGATAAAACTGGAAGTTGTCATTTCCAGTTATCGGCTCCACCTTGAAAAAGCCACATCAAAACCGATAAGGTGAAGAGAAAGGTAACGCGGCCTAGGCGGCTAAAGTCACGGACAATAAGTTGCCTGCCTTTGACAAAAACCGATTTTAATCGATGGGTTGGCCGGACTCATGGTACAATATCATCAATATGGGAGACTTACGGGAATGGAGAAGATAAGATGAACATTCGTAAAGCGATCATACCCGCCGCTGGACTTGGTACGCGGTTCCTGCCAGCCACGAAAGCGATGCCGAAAGAGATGCTTCCCATTGTGGACAAGCCGACCATTCAGTACATCATCGAGGAAGCGGTCGCTTCCGGTATTGAGGACATTATTATTGTGACGGGTAAAGGGAAGCGGGCGATTGAGGATCATTTTGATTCTTCATTTGAGCTGGAACATAACCTAGCTGAGAAAGGGAAATGGAACCTCCTCGAAGAAGTGCGCAAGCCCTCCAACATGGCAGATATCCATTATATCCGGCAAAAGGAGCCTAAGGGGCTGGGTCATGCCATCTGGTGCGCACGAAAATTCATTGGGGACGAGCCGTTTGCCGTGCTGCTAGGCGACGATATCGTGGAGTCGGAAGTCCCTTGCCTAAAACAGATGATGAAAGTCTACGACACCTACCAATCTGCCATTGTAGGCGTTCAGCCGGTATCCTGGGACGAAGTGGACCGTTACGGGATCGTAGATGGACTTCAGAAATCAGAACGAATCTATGAAACGTCAAGGTTGGTAGAGAAGCCGTCCCGTGCCGAGGCGCCTTCTAACCTGGCCATCATGGGCCGCTATATTTTGCCGCCGGAAATCTTCGACCTGCTGGAGAATCAGGAGGTTGGGAAGAACGGGGAGATTCAACTAACAGATGCGCTCTCCACCTTAGCCCATCGGAGCCCCATCTATGCGTATCATTTTGACGGGATGCGCCATGATGTCGGCGAGAAGTTGGGATTTATTGAAACCAGCATTCATTATGCATTGCAGCGGGAAGATTTGAAAGAGGATTTGATTGCGTATTTAAGTGGGGTTTTGGCGAAAGTTCGGTAGAAGCAATTTTGACACATAAGAAAGAGGGGGCAGTTGGGTAGAGAATTTCTACCACAACTGCCCCCTTTTTAATTAGAATTGAAGATTAGCAAGCTGTTGAACACTTTCCTTCGCATTCGGATCAACTTGGGTTAGTTTCCCCATAAGGGCATCATCACTCAAGTTTTGTTTTTGCAATGCTGCCAGATACCAACGTACAATTTCCTGCTGGGTTGCTTGCGAGAGATCTTCTTGTATGCCGAGCTTAAGAACTTCCGATGCTTGCTTCGGCTGATTCATCATGAAGTGCATTTTTCCTGTATGGAGGATCATGTCGGCTGTGTTTTCGAAAGGGTTACCTTGTAGTTGGCCTTCAGGTAATGTAGCTAAATGCTTGATACCTTCTTGTACTTTAACAAAGGCTGATGTTGCCGAATTAAAGTACTTTTCTTTTCCGGAAGTGTCCCCTTCCCCTAAGGCTTTCATTCCCAGGTCATACCCTTTATTTATTATCTGGTCGTACCAATTGATATCCCATTTAAACTTATACGCATTATTGATAAGAACTTCATAAGCTTGTTCAGGCTGTTTGTTCATTTCATAACTCTTTACTAATTGGTTCAGCATGGATTTGTTATGAGGCTCATCTTCAAGTGCTTGATTTAAGAGATTAGTAGATAGTTGAAAAAAGCCTTCATCCTGACTTTGCTGGTAAAGAGATTGATACAATGAGTTTAATAGAAGCACGGATTCCGGGTGGCTAGGTCGAATGCTGAGATCTTTGTCCAGTGGTGCTTTAATCTCTTCAAACGATGTACTAACCTGGACAATTTTTCGAGCCTCCAACCCTGCTTCAGTAGCCTGGACATAACGTATAGAAGTAATCAGTATAATGATAGAAGCAAGACCTACAACAGCGGAGTAGAAATTCCTTGCAGTCGAATCTTGTATATGCCATTTTTTAATTGGTTTGCTGTTCATTACGGATGCCATGCCACCGAGTCCAAAGAACACAAGGATTCCCATGAACACATAACTCATGTTAAAGTCCAAAATACTGTGAATTAATATTGACAGTACCAAGATGAGATATAGGAAGTGACTGTTGCGTCCCTCATCATCAGTTTGAACGTACCCTCGGATGTATTTATAGAAGATATACACAATGAATGACATAAATACTAGAAAGCCAATAAGACCAACCTCTATTAAGTATTGAAGGAAGAAGTTATGGGCCTGAGTACTTGTATAGGGGTTGTTCTGATACTGCTCATACAGTGAAGCCCAAGCGCCTCCGCCAGCACCGATAATAGGGTAGTCAGCCAGAACTTTCATGGCATCCTTGTAGAATGTGAACCGTTCAAGGACACTATGTTGGTTGAAGTTAATGTTTTCGAGCCGGACGCTGATATTTTGTGGCAATACATTTTTGAGATTGGTGCCGATGAATAGGAAGATCAGCAAGCCACCCAAAACTAAGGAACCGATGGGAATCCACATGTTAGAGGCCTTTTTAGCGGACCAATTGCTTAATGCTTTCTCCAGTTTTGGAGCAATGAAACTTTGAATGCCCCATCCAAGAAGTCCTACTATAGCGGACGCACCGAGTAAAATTCCCCAACCCTTAAGGGCGTCGCCGCTGTTGAAGGTTTCATTCAGATTCAACCCTAACTCTGTTACCGGTTTGGAAATGATCAGCGAAGTGACACCCGCTATACCACAATAAAGAATCCACAATAATTGTTTAGCCGGCTTCAGGAATAGGAGCAGCAGAACAAATACAACCGGCAGCATGACCAAACCACCACGAGATAACGTTAAGAGCAACGATACAATGATGGGCACCAGCATGAAGCTATGAAACGCTTGCCCATACCATTTTCTAGATGTTGTAACAAAAAAGACTGCCGCGAACAAGAAAGCCATTAGAAAAGCTGCATAAGTATTCGCGTACTGAAATACTGAAGTCAGACGAAGACCATTAGAGTCGGTCATGACCGCATGAGTATACGTACCGTTTAAAACCGTGTTAGAAAACCATTTTGCAATAGCTCCCGCAGTCTTACCTTGGCCAAACCAATGGAGTAGACCGAAACCAACAATAAGATATGCTACAGTCATAATTGTACTTTGAATGATTCGGTTCCCTAACTTGTCACGAAGTACGTATAACCCAATGATGAACATAATGGCATAAATGCAATTTATGACGACCATATTCATGGCAAGACTATGGGAAGCCGCGCTGATGAGTGAGAGTATGTAAGTTAGAGGTAGTAAAAGCACACCCACAGCAAGCCAATCTCTTTCATCCTTGAGTTGGATGCTTTTATAAAATTGTGCGATCCAAAGAAATAATAGTAGAGTTGCTAGTATAGCAGCCCAAAAAATCGGTTTTTCAAATTGTAACTCTTGTCCGTTGAACAGAGCGGTTTGGAAAGGCGTCCAAAACAGAAATAAAATAATTCCTGAAATTAACACCCAGAACAAAGCGGGTCTCTTTCCTTCTATCCTCGACTCAGCGGCTTTTTTACCGTATACTGGATTCGACAACGTAATTAGCTCCTTTTCTTGTAGATACGACAATATTTTAGCATATTTAATAGAAAATCAGAATTGAATATTGAGATACACGCAGAGGTTATTTCAAAAGGGGATTTTAAGTGTGAAGTATAGAAAAAAAATTATTTTATTATGTGCAGGGATTGTTTCTTTTCTTCTAGTGTATAATTTTCTGGGCTTATATCCCGAGACACAAAATAAAGAACTGGAATTAGAGTTTTCTGTTAAATCTAAAGTATCCGATAATTACCAAGTGTTTTATAAAACTAACGAACAAAAATGGACAGAACAAAATTCTGTTACTCATCAATATAATACACCACAACAATGGGAGAAATTAACCTACCATTTACCATCCGAAATAGAAGAAATAAGAATTGATACGGGTAATGCTAAAGGAAGAGTGTCTTTAAGAGATTTTAATTTAATTAATCATAGCATTGTTAATATTCCAGTTGGTGGAATTAAAATTGAAAAGCACAACCTAGAACTAATTGATAAATCTGATGGGTATTTTGAATTTCAAGTCAAAAACAGTGATCCGTATTTCACCATGGATGTGTCTACATTTGTTGAACTTTCAAGTAATAAAAGTTCTATTATTGATGAGTTAATAAATATAATTTTGACTCTAATAGTTAGTTTTATAATTATTTTTATTATATCTTCTACTAGAGAAGTGCTTAGCTATATAAAAGAGGCATATGCGGGTAGGAATTTAATTTATAATCTGGCTAGAAATGATTTCAAAACCAAGTATGCTTCTTCATATCTTGGGATAACTTGGGGGTTTATTCAACCCTTGCTTACAATCGCAACCTATTGGTTTGTTTTTCAAGTTGGTTTAAGAAGTGGTAATGTTGCAGAGGTACCTTTTATACTGTGGTTCCTTGTCGCAATCATTCCATGGTTTTTCTTTTCTGATGGACTATCAAGTGCAACAAACGTATTTTTCGAGTACAGCTATCTAGTAAAGAAAGTGGTGTTTAAAGTTGAGTTACTTCCATTAGTTAAAATAGGTTCAGCTCTATTCGTGCACCTCTTTTTTGTTATAGTTATTTTTATAGTATATGGTATATATGGGCATCCACCTATATGGTATAACTTTCAGTTAATTTACTACATGATCTGTAGTATTGCCTTGGTGTTTTCAATATCATTGTTAACTTCTTCGTTAGTCTTGTTTTTTCGAGACTTAAACCAAATCATTATGATAGTTTTACAGATGGGATTTTGGTTTACACCCATAGGTTGGTCATATACTATGGTTAATGATTTTTGGATAAATATATTTAAATTGAATCCGATGTTTTATGTTGTAGAGGGTTACAGGGATACCTTTATAAATAAGATATTATTTTATCAGCATCCTTATCAAACATTATATTTCTGGCTGTTCTGTACTTTAACAACAGTTATCGGACTTAAATGTTTACGTCGTTTAAAGTTGCATTTTTCTGACGTTCTTTAAGAAGCGTAAAGGTGGTTTTACATTGGATAATAATATTATTCAAATAGATCGATTGGTTAAATCGTATAAGTTATACGAAAAGCCATTAGATAGATTAAAAGAATCCATACTTCTGATTAAAAATAAATATCATACTGATTTTAAAGCTTTGAATGGAGTCTCTTTGGAAGTGAAAAGGGGAGACGCAATAGGTATTCTAGGGAAAAATGGATCTGGGAAATCTACTTTGTTGAAAATAATTACAGGTGTGCTGTCACCTACTAGTGGGAGTGTGGAAATTAGGGGTAAAGTATCGGCTATTTTAGAACTTGGTGCTGGATTTAACCCAGAGTATAGTGGGAGAGAAAATATACTTCTCAATGGCCTTATGATGGGATTTTCAAGAGAAGAAATTGATAAAAAAATTGAAAGCATTATTGAATTTGCGGATATAGGCGATTTTATTGAGCAACCAGTAAAAATATACTCCAGTGGTATGTTTGCTAGATTGGCATTTGCAGTAGCGATTAACGTTGAACCCGATATATTAATAGTAGATGAGGCTCTAGCTGTTGGTGATACTCGTTTCCAGACAAAATGTATAGATAAAATGAAAGAATTAAAAAACGCCGGCACTACAATATTATTTGTTTCTCATGCAACAGAACAAATTAAACGATTTTGTAACAAGGCGGTATGGTTAAAAGATGGAAAAGTAGAAGCTGAAGGCGAGTCGTCAGAAATAGTTGATATATATGAAGATTACATGAAATATGGCTACGAAGTACAGATAAAGAACTCAGATAATACTGAGTCTCAGCTTAATTCATTACCTGAGGATTTTATTATGCCGGTTAATACGAATATAGTCTCTTCTATTATTAAGGTGGAAATTAACCAAAAAAGATTTAAAACATTTGATGAACTGGTAGTTGAGGTACAGTATGAAGTGTATGAGAATATTCCGGATTTATTAATTGGTGTTGCAATATACACTCCCGATCGAGAGTATATATTCGGACCAAACACGCATCTTGAAAATGTGAATATTCCAAATTCTATTGGAAGACATAAAATGAAATATATTATTAATGAATTGCCCTTACTTAGCGGTTCTTATTGTATTGATGTAGGATTATTTAATAATCAGGGAATTGTTTGTTTAGACTACAAGGAAAGCATTACCGATTTTATTGTGACTAACAAATATATATCAGAAGGATTAATTTATATGAAACATAGATGGGAGGTGTCGGAATGAAAACAATTTTATTTGATCAATTTCAAAGATATAACAATGTAAAACAAATAGTCGACTCATTACGTAATGAAGGTCGTGTATTGAGAATATTGGAAGTTGGCGCTAATGAGCATAGAAATCTTGAAGTTTTTTTACCAACAGATGAAATAACTTATCTTGATATTAAGTTGCCTGACGGATTATTGTCTGATCCTCAGTTTATACTTGGTGATGCAACTCAAATGGATTTTCCAGACAATCATTTCGATATAATAGTTGCACTTGATGTTTATGAGCATATCCCTGGTGAACTTAGAAAAAAGTTTATTGATGAATTGTATCGTGTTAGTTCAAGTTTGTTTATCTTAACGGCTCCTTTTCACAGCAAACATGTTGTTGAAGCGGAAAGTAGGGTTAATAGTGTTTTTAAGAGTTTTTTTAACGAGGATTTTATTTGGCTGGCCGAACACATAGAATTTGGATTGCCGAAGATAGAACAATTAACGGAATACTTAGAAGAAAAAAAAATGAATTTTGAAGTATTAAGCCATGGTAGCGTAGATTTGTGGGAAAGAATAATGACAATACATTTTTTCGCGGCATCCAATCCAAAGCTGAGCTTTATGAGAGAAGAAATTGATAAATATTATAATACGTATTTATTTAGTTATGATTATTCAGATAACTCATACAGGAAAATAGTGGTTGTTAACAAAGTGAATATGTCTTTGGAAAGGAATCACTTATCTAAAATACCAATCGATTATCTAAATGAATTTAATAGATTAGAAGATTTGTTTTTTCGGCTAGCATCAATTGTAAACAATGATGACCATTTACCAAATATCAATAATAATATAAATGAAGATAAGATCCAGATATTTATTGATTATGGTGAAGGTTTTGCTGAAAATTGTAGTAGAACATTTCTCTACGGAGAATCCTCAACAAAATATATTTCTCTGGACTTTACTGGTATAGAAGAAAATGTATATAGGATTAGGATAGACCCTTCAGATTATAGTGGTTGTTTTATATTAGAAAATATGAAACTTATTCTAGAAAATGGAGAGAAATCTCCTAATCATTATGAAGGAAACTTCATATTTAATTATGAGGATATCTACTTATTTGATGAGGATGATCCTCAAATTGGTATTAATATGCCCCTTGAAAAATTAACGGGAATTCAGTTTGAAATAAGAAAGGTTTCATATAGGGTATTAATTGACAAGATAATAAGAGTGATTCAGGAAATTACACAAATGAATGATGTTGCTTCTGAAACATCTAATAATTTGCAAAATAAAGTATCGGAGATGGATTCATTAAATCAATCTCTACAGAAAGAGAACGATATTCTAATATCAGAAATTGAAAATATAAAAGTTAATATTGAACTATTAATAATAGAGAAAAATAATGCAATAAGTTTACTTGAATTAAGAGAAAAAGAAGTTGAAGAATTACGTTCTAGAGTGTATTGTCTTGAGTCTGAACTAGAGGCCATTTATAGTTCAAGGGCCTGGAATGCTATACGGAATATCAAGAAGATTTTCAAAAAGTGATTTTTTTATAAACAGCAATGGGGGAGAATTTTGAAAATTAATAATATTGCAAATAGATTATTAGGAATTTTAGGGAAAAAGTCATCTCTGAAGCTTGTTCCTTTATCGGACGTAGAACGTGTTCGGGATCAGTGGAGATCTACCGGAGTAGACCCTTCGTTTTTGCTTAGTGGAAGATATTATTATGGATGGAACATTATTACTTGGAAATCAAATTGTACGGAGCCGATACCAATAAAAATATATTGGGATAATGGTGAAGGGTTTTCTGAAGAGAGAACGATGAAGATGATTCCCATTTCTCCGGGGGAGTCTTTTTATAAAACACAAATTTTTATACCTAGGGAAGCTAAGCAATTGCGTATAGATCCGGGAGAGAATGAACTTGAATTTGAACTAAAAGATATTCAAATAAAAAAAACAACAGAGATTCATATGATTTCTAACATGGTAAGACACCTTCTATTTCAAAGAGGGTTTAGTTTTAATTCGGTTAAGTCCTTAGTTTATAAGATATTTAGCACTTATAAATATCATGGCTTTAAAGGACTTAAACATAAAATAAGGGTAGTACAAAATCATATGAATGAATCAGTTAACAGTTATGAGAGTTGGTTGATATATAACTCTATAGATAAAAATTATTATCGAGAAGCAAGTTCAGTTATAGAACAATTGAATTACAAACCTCTTATCTCTGTGATATTACCTGTTTACAACGTCGATGAAATATGGCTTCGAAAATGTATAGACTCAGTCATAAATCAAATATATGGGGATTGGGAGTTGTGCATTTCGGATGATGCATCCACGAAACCACATATAAAGAGAGTATTAACCGAATATATGGAAAAAGATGAAAGAATCAGAGTTCATTTTAGGGGGGTTAATGGCCATATTTCCGAATGCTCTAATTCAGCGCTGGATATGGCGAATGGAGAGTTCATTGCATTACTGGACCATGATGATGAATTAGCTCCGAATGCATTGTATGAAGTTATTCGTTATCTGAATGAACATCCAGATGCAGATATGATATATAGCGATGAAGATAAAATTGGGGTTAACGGTGAGAGGCATTCGCCTTACTTTAAGCCAGATTGGTCTCCAGATCTCATACTTTCACATATGTATACATGTCATCTTGGTGTATACAGGAAGCAAATTATCAGTGAAATTGGTGGCTTCAGGAAGGGCTATGAAGGGAGCCAAGATTATGACTTAGTGCTAAGATTTACAGAAAGGACAGATAAAGTTATACATATACCAAAAATTCTATATCATTGGAGATCTATTCCTGAATCGACTGCATCCGGGGCAATTGCGAAAAATTACACACATTATGCTGGACTTAAGGCCCTTAACGATGCACTAAAAAGAAGGGGGATAAAGGGAAGCGTTGAGGAATTAGACGGGTATTCCAATATGTATCGAGTTCACTATAAAGTGCAAGAAGATCCACTAGTATCGATAATAATTCCAACTAAAGATATGGCAGGAATACTGGATACCTGTATTGATTCCATTCAAAGAGTAACGAAATATAAGAACTATGAAATTATTGTTGTGGATAATGGAAGTAGAAATGCTCATACGTTCTCAGTATTTAATAAATGGAAAGCTATCTTCAATGAGAGATTTAAGGTTATTGAGCTTGATATTCCTTTTAATTACTCAAAATTGAATAATGTTGCAGCACATGAATCTAATGGTGAGTTTTTGCTTTTACTGAATAATGATATTGAAGTTATAAGCCCGGACTGGCTTGAAGAAATGGTTGGGTATGCTCAAAGAAAGAATACTGGGGCAGTTGGTGCTAAACTATTTTATCCTGATAAAACAATTCAACATTCTGGCGTAGTAATGGGAATTGGTGGTATAGCGGGTCATGCCTTTAGAACTTGTAGTGAGTATGATCCAGGATATTTCGGAATGTTACTTGTTAATAGAAATTGCTCAGTGGTTACCGCTGCATGTCTCATGGTTAAAAAGGATTTATTCTTCGAAGTCGGCGGTTTAGAAGAGGAACTTTCAGTAGCGTTCAATGATGTCGATTTTTGTTTAAAACTACTGGATAAGGGCTACTATAATGTTATTCTAAATAATGTATCCTTATATCATCATGAATCAAAGACAAGAGGAATGGAGGACACACTAGAAAAAATCGAACGTTTCTCTAGCGAAATAAAATATATGGAAACCAAATGGTCTTCTGTCATTAGTAATGATCCATTCTATAATCCCAATCTTTCTTTAGAAAGTGATAAATCATATAATTTGAAAATCTAATTAACTTAATTTGGCGGTGTGCGAGTGCGCAAAATATACATTTGGTTTTTATCACTTTTTTTGTTACTTACTGGGGCCCAAGCGATATATTATAACTTTGATTATATAAAGCATGATGATGATCAAGAAGAGATATCTATTGATAATGCTATATTAAAGGAAATAAAAGGAAACCGGGGATGGCTTGTTTCAAGTACAGATGACTCATGGATTGAGTTCCGGAATATTAACAAAAAGGTGAATCGAGTTAGTCTTGATATTACTTATAATAATTCTATTTCGGGAGATGTTATTCAACTCTTCTATACCGGTAATAATTCTGCTGCTTACGCTGAGGAGAGGTCATTTAAAAGCGAGGTAATTAATTCCGCTAGTCAATATATGTTTGCCTTGAATGACGAGGTCGATAGTTTAAGGATAGATTTCGTGAATAGAAAAGATGTTGAGTTCACCATTAACCAGATTACGATCAATCCGAAACCAGATTTTAATTTTAATATTTCAAAATGGTTTCTAACATCTCTTTTACTGTCCCTTTTTATTTTTGTGATTTATACCGTTATAAAAAAGATTGATATTGTGGTTAAATATCGTTATCTAATTGCAACTATAATTTTTATGTTATTGGTGCTATTTAAGATACATGGATCATCAATAGGAATGTGGGATACTTATGTACGAGGAGAAGAAAGGAGTACTAACCTAATTGGTGTAGAGAGAGGGATACGTAGTGATGAGTGGCTTGTTCAAACGCCATATTTATTTTCCCAGGCTAAAAGCGCGGAATTATTCAAGTACAAGAATGATAATATAAGGTCTGATGGACAAAATATGGTGCTAGCAAATGCACCTACCTTTACCATTGAAACTGTAGGTAAACCTTTTCTGTGGGGGTACCTTCTATTTGGAACGGATTATGGCCTTTCATGGTTTTGGTTTTCTAAATTAATATTATTAGTTTTACTTTCTTTTGAGATATGCATGATCCTAACAAGGGATAACAAGGCATTATCTTTATTGGGAGCGATGTGGATAGCGTTCTCTCCTCCTACTCAATGGTGGTTTTCAACAACATTCGTAGAATTAATAGTATATTCCCAAGCCATCATTGTTGCTATAAATTACTTTATCAAATCAAAAAAAGAGATGGCAAGGATAGGGTATATATTCGCAACTGCATTAAGTTTCCTAGGGTTTGTTTTTACAATTTATCCAGCCATCCAAGTCCCTATGGGATTTTTAACAGCTGTATTTGTTGTTGGATTAGTTTATAACGCTGGCTTCAGGAAAATAGTTGAATCTTTTACCAAAAAGGAAGCATGGTCATTGCTGGTTTGTGTACTATTTGTGGTTGCAGCTATTATGACATTCGTTATTAATTCAAAAGCTGATCTCAAACTATTGTTGGGTACCGTCTACCCTGGTGAGGTAGTGAATTCGGGAGGAGGTTATTCATTTAGAGATCTCCAAATGTATTTACTAAGTTGGCTCCTACCTTACAAGAATATTGACTTTTCAAATCAAAGTGAGATTAGCAGTTTTATTAATTTTTTTCCTGCAATGATGTTGGGCTTAGTAATGATTTTTGTTAACAAAAAGATAGGTCAAGTTGAGAACAAAAAAATTATTGTTCCTATATTTACTTTCTTTATATTTCAATTATCATGGTTGTTCATACCCTACCCTGAAATTGTAGGGAAAATAACACTATTTTCGTTTGTTAATGAAGGAAGGCTTGCTCAATTTGTATTCGGACTAACAGCACTATATCTTACGATATGGTTTACCAATCTAATAGTTAAAATGAAACCATTCAAAAACTTTCAAGTAGCACTAATTTGTTCTTTAATAGCTTGTATATACGGTTATTCAATTTATAACACAGGCATTAGAGATTATTTAAATGGTTTTTTGATAATTACTGTTATTGCATTTTTGTTGATCAATGTGTTCATTCTTAAAGGTATGAAAAAATCACTTATCACTAGTGTATTTATTTTAATAGTAATTTCTGGTTTCACAGTGAACCCTATTGCAAAAGGTACTGATGCTATTTTTAATAAGGAAATCGCTAACGAAATCCAGAAAATTAATAAAGAGCCTGGTAACAAGTGGGTGGCTGTTGATAGTCTTGTAAATGGTCAATATCTAGTTTCGTTAGGATCTAAGACATTTAATAGTGTGCATTTTTACCCTGATCTACCTATGTGGAGATCGCTTGATCAAACTAATTCCTATGAAGAGGTTTATAATCGCTATGCTCATGTTATAGTACATTTGACAATGGAGAATCAAGCATCTTTTGATTTGTTAAATCCGGACGTTATTAGAGTGAATCTTAATTTTAATGACTTATTAAATGCAGATGTCGATTACATTCTGTCCCCTTCTGCTTTAGAACAGGAAGATTATGTAAAGGAGATATTTTATGATTCTACAAGTAATTTATATATTTATAAGTTAGAGGAGGGGAACAGATGAATCCAACAATTTTATTAATAATACCGGCCTATAACGAGGAGCAGAATATAAGATCTTTAATTGATGCTATATCTAGTATTAAATATTCTTATAAAGTTGACGTACTGATAATCGATGATTGTTCGACAGATAATACTTTAGCGGTTTGTAATGAGCTTAATCTAAACGTAATCAATTTACCTTGTAACCTTGGAATAGGAGGTGCCGTACAAACAGGGTACAAGTATGCAAATAAGAATAAATATGATATCGCTATTCAAGTGGATGGGGACGGGCAACATGACCCCACTTTTATTGTTGAGCTACTAGACCCAATTTTGAATAATGAGGCTGATATGGTAATCGGTTCAAGATACATAAATAAGCTGGGATTTCAATCAACATTAATAAGAAGAATAGGGATAAGTTATTTTTCGAAATTAATAAAGGTTCTAACTAAACAAGAAATAACGGATCCAACCTCTGGTTTTAGAGCGTGCAACAAAAGGACAGTAGAACTTTTTTCGAAAAGGTACCCTGTGGACTACCCTGAACCGGAGTCGATAATGTATTTAAAAAGAAAAGGTTATCGTATAAAAGAGGTACCAGTGCATATGAAAGAAAGAGTTGGGGGTAAATCTTCTATAACCTCCGTACGATCGATATATTATATGACAAAAGTTTCATTGGCTATATTAATTGATAAAATGAGAAAGCAAGTTATATAGAGGTAACCTAATGATATCGTATAGATTGCAATTTTTATTGGTTCTTGGCTCGATATTGTGTTTGATTATTTTGTTAAATCTCATTCGTAAATACAAACTTGAATTAAGGTATTCTATGTTATGGCTGGTTTTGATTACTTTTGTAACAGTACTATCAATTTTCCCTAAATCATTTGTTATTATTTCAGAAGCAATGGGCATTGAGCTAGCAGTTAATGCATTGTTTTTGCTAGCTATATTTTCGTTATATACTATAATATTTTCATTAACTCTGACACTATCTAAATCAGTCAACAAGATTCAATCCTTATCACAAGAGTTGGGGTTATTAAAACATGAAATAAATGAACTGAAAAAGAAATTGCCACAAGGAGGCACTCATAAATGAAAGGTATAATATTAGCAGGCGGTACAGGTTCAAGACTTTTTCCTTTAACAAAAGTAACAAATAAACATTTGTTACCAGTTGGTAAGTATCCTATGATATTCCATAATATAGCTAAATTAAAAGAATGCGACATAACAGACATTTTAATAATAACTGGTAAAGACCACATGGGCGATGTTGTAAATCTACTAGGAAGTGGAAGAGAATTCGGTGTAACATTTACTTATAAAGTGCAGGATGAAGCAGGGGGAATTGCTCAGGCATTAGGTTTAGCCGAGCAATTTGTTAATGGCGATAAAATGGTTGTAATACTTGGAGATAATGTTTTCTCCGACTCCATTAATTCTTATGTTAGAAAATTTAGAGATCAAAATACTGGTGCAAGAATATTGATACAAGAGGTACATGATCCACAAAGATACGGCGTTCCAGACCTGGAAGGAGATAAGATTATTGCAATAGAAGAAAAACCAGAAAAGCCCAAGAGTAATTATGCTGTTACTGGGGTCTATATGTATGATAGTCAAGTATTTGATATTGTAAAAACATTAAAGCCTTCAACACGAGGTGAACTTGAAATTACTGACGTCAATAACGCTTATATAAATGCAGGTGAGCTTGCGTATGATATAATGAGTGGTTGGTGGACGGATGCAGGAACTCATCAATCCTTAACAAGGGCGAATGAATTAGCAAAAGATGTGGTCTTCGATGAATCGTTCGGAAAATTTAAAAGTTAACTCAACATGGTTGAATAATAAACTAAAAAGTTAGGAACCTAAAAAATGGTCATTTATATAGTTGCTTACCTGATCTTTACTGTTGGTGGATTGATTTTTATTAAGTTGGGCGCTACAGGGGCGAGTGTAGCATTTGCTAAATCTACTTTTAATATTAGTTTTAATATTAATATTATACTAGGATTAATCATGTATCTCCTAAGCTTTTTATTGTATGTTGTATTATTGAGAAAATTTGATTTGTCTTACATTGTACCATTGACAACCAGTATAACTTATATTGCAACTGTAATATGTGGTTTTTTAATCTTCAAAGAAAAAATAACTCCTCTTACTGGGGTTGCGATTGTCATCATACTGATAGGAATTATCTTATTAAATCTTCCTAAGAAATGAAAAGAGGGGTTATAAGTGTTTTTAAACAAAGTATTACTTATCACTGGTGGAACAGGGTCGTTTGGCCATGCTGTAGTTAGGAGATTTCTTAATAGTGATATTAAAGAAATTAGGATATTTAGTAGAGATGAGAAGAAACAGGACGAGATGAGAAACCGGTTTAAAAGTAACAAAATTAAATATTATATTGGTGATGTACGTGACTTTAATAGTATAAATGATGCCATGAAAGGCGTTGATTATGTTTTTCATGCAGCAGCTCTAAAGCAAGTGCCATCTTGTGAGTTCTATCCGATGGAGGCAATAAAAACCAATACGATTGGCACTGAAAATACTGTTAATGCTGCCATACAGAATAAGGTGAAAAAGTTTATTCTGTTAAGTACGGATAAAGCAGTTTATCCTATTAATGCAATGGGGATGTCAAAAGCACTTGCGGAAAAAATAGTAGTTGCTAAATCTAAAAACCTAACAAGAGACGACACTGTCTTGTGTGTCACAAGATATGGGAATGTTATGGCTTCACGAGGTTCGGTTATTCCTTTATTTATTGAGCAGATCAAACAGAGAAAAGACTTGACTATAACTGATCCTAAAATGACTCGTTTTCTTATGAGCTTAGATGAAGCCGTTGATCTAGTGCTATATGCATTTGAAAAGGCAACTAATGGAGATGTATTTATACAGAAAGCTCCTGCCTCTACAATTATAGATTTGGCTCAAGCACTTGTTCAACTTTATAATGGGGAGTCAAAAATTAAAATTATCGGTACTCGCCACGGGGAGAAACAATCAGAGACGTTGCTTACAAGAGAAGAGATGGCAAAAGCAGAAGAGTTAGATAAATTTTATCGAGTGCCTTCGGATAATAGAGGACTAAATTATGAAAAGTACTTTTCGGAAGGGCTTCAACAGATATCTTCTCAAGAAGATTATAACTCTAACAACACTGTTCAACTTAATGTTGAAGAGGTGAAAGAGTTGTTACTTTCTTTGGATTTATTAAAGGTTGATCTTAAATTAGTTGAGTATGATTCTGGAGCAACAGAATTAATAGATATTTTATGATGATTAGGGTGTGATATAGTGAACAGACTTAAAGTAATGACCATAGTCGGCACTCGTCCGGAAATTATTAAACTAAGCATGATAATTAAGGAGTTAGATAGATTTACAGATCATATATTGGTTCACTCAGGCCAAAATTTTGATTATGAGCTTAATGAAATCTTCTTTGATGATCTAGGAATTAGAAAACCTAATCATTTTCTAGGTGCTGCAAAAGAAAGTGCTATAGAAACAATAGCAGAAGTTATCAAATCTTCAGATAAAGTTATGGAAATAGAAAAACCGGATGCTTTATTGCTTTACGGTGATACCAATACATGTATGGCTGTCATATCCGCAAAAAAAAGAAGGATTCCCATTTTCCACATGGAAGCAGGGAATCGCTGTTTTGATCAAAGAGTTCCTGAAGAAATTAACCGGAAAATTGTTGATCATCTGAGTGATATAAATCTACCTCTAACTGAACATGCTAGAAGATACTTAATTGATGAAGGTATAAAACAAGAAACAATTATTAAAAGTGGCTCAACATTACATGAAGTAATTGAATTCTACAAACCTCAAATTAATAGATCAGATATCCTTGATAGGTTCTCCTTAACAGAGAAGAACTACTTCGTTGTTAGTGCACACCGTGAAGAAAATATTGATGACGAAACCAACTTTTATAATCTTATCGAAACACTTAATGAGGTTGTTGAGAAATATAATATGACGATTATTTTTTCAACTCATCCTAGAACTAGAAAGAAACTAGATAAATTGGATATACGTGTGAATGAAAGAGTGGTTTTCACAAAGCCATTGGGTTTTTTTGACTATCTAAAGCTACAACAAAATGCGTTCTGTGTACTGTCAGATAGTGGAACCATAACTGAGGAGTCATCAATACTCAAGTTTCCAGCTATAACGATTAGAAATGCAATTGAAAGACCAGAAGGTATGGATGAAGGAACTTTAATCATGAGTGGGTTGAGTAAAGATAGAGTGATACAGTCCATTGATGTTGTTACAGAACAGAGAAACAGTCCACTTTATAATATTGATATAGTTAAAGATTACGAAGGGAAAAATGTATCTCAAAAAGTGGTGAGAGTTATCCTAAGTTATACTGATTATATTAATAGGACAGTATGGAAAAAAAGTTAAAAGAGGTGGAGGAGGAGCAAGTGTATAATTTATTGATTTTAGGTTCGAATGGAATGGCAGGTCATGTTATAACTGATCATTTTGAAAAAAAAAGTGATGAGTATCAAGTGGATAATATCAGCCATTCAAGGAAGCTAAATGAAAGAAGCTACCAATTTGATCTGACTAATATTGAATTGTTTGATGATTTTTTGAAAAGAAAAAAGTACGACTATATAATTAATTGTGTTGGCGTGCTAAATAACAACGCAGAGCAAGATAAAGAAAAAGCTATCTTATTAAATAGTTATCTTCCACGATTTCTTGAGAAGAGGTTTAAGGACTCAACTACTAAAATTATTCATTTGAGCACAGATTGTGTATTTTCAGGTGAAAAAGGAGGATATACTGAAAAATCGTTTAGAGATGGGGATAGCTTTTATGACCGAACCAAAATACTGGGTGAACTCGATAATGACAAAGATTTAACAATCAGGACTTCGATTATTGGCCCAGATATAAACAAGGACGGAATTGGGTTGTTTAACTGGTTTATGCAATCGAAAGGGATTGTCAATGGTTATTCTGGTGCTTACTGGTCTGGAATTACTACTATTGAATTAGCTCAGGCTATTGAAAAAATTATAAATTCTCAAAATATAAGCGGACTCTATCATCTTGTTGCAAGAGAAAAAATAAATAAATACGATCTATTGAGTCTCATAAAAGAAATTTTTAAAAGAGAAGATATTAATATAAAGCCGAATAATGATGTTTTGATTGACAAGAGCTTAGTAAACACAAGAGTAGACTTTGAATATACGGTTAAAAGTTATCCCGCGATGATCGAAGAGATGAGAGAATGGATACTTAACCACAAAGATCGTTACGATCACTATTAAAAATGAACAGAAGTGAGTGAAGGGTCATAAATAATAGAATTCTTGTGATATGTCAGCATTTCTGGCCTGAAGAGTTTCGTATAAATGATATATGTAAGTCCTTAGTTGAGATGGGATATGAAGTAGACGTAATTAGCGGTATACCTAATTACCCTCATGGAAGGTACTTTGATGGCTACTCTGCTTTTAAGAAAAGAATGGACAACTATGAGGGGATAAATATATACAGAAGTTTTGTTATCCCCCGAGGCAATGGCAATCCAATTCAAATTTTCATGAATTATATTTCCTATCCTATTTTCTCAATTAGTAAGTTGTTAAAGTTGAGGAAAAGAAAATATGATAGAGTATTAGTTTATCAATTAACACCAGTATTTATGGCTTATCCTGCTATTCTAGCTAAGAAGTTATTTAAAATTAAAAGTTATATATACATACAGGATCTGTGGCCTGAGAGTTTATATTCTGTCTATGATTTCAAATCAAAATGTCTGAAGAAAATATTTGATAAAATATCTATTCATATTTATAAGCAATTTGATTTTTATCTAACGACTTCAAAAGGAATAAAGAAGAAGATTGAAAGTGAGTTTGGAATTAGAGGTGATAAGGTATTTTATCTTCCAAATTGGGCAGAGGACTTCTATGAAGTAAATAGAGAAGATGAAAATCTTATAAACAAATATAAAGATACTTTTAATGTGGTATTTGCAGGAAATATCGGACCAGCGCAAAGTTTTGAAACGATACTAGAAGCAGCTAAAAATTGTAAATTAAGGGGATATTCCAAGATTAAGTGGCTTATCATTGGAGATGGTATGACCAAGGAATGGGCAGAAAACCAAGTTGCTAAACTTGGCATCAGTGATGTTGTCGAGTTTATTGGGAGAAAACCCGCTGCGAGTATGCCCGAGTACTACAATGTTTCAGATGTATTATTAGTTTCGCTAGTTAAAAGTGACTTATTTTCAATTACTATACCTTCTAAGGTTCAATCCTATTTAGCCTCAGGAAAACCAATAATAGCCTCTCTAGATGGGGAAGGAGCGGATATAATACTTGAAAGTAAGTCAGGTTTAGTCAGCAGTTCTGGAGATTCAGAAAAATTAGCTGAGAACGCGATTAAAATGTACCTAATGGATAAAGAGGAATTAGATACAATGGGGAATAATGCGAGTAAATATTATAAAACTCATTTTAAGAAGAATGTTGTGTTAGAAAACTTAGTAAATATCCTTCAAAAATAATTGGATTATGAAAGAGGGCCTGTAAAGTGAAGAGCAGCACTCTACCTATAAGCGGTCTAATTTTAATAGAACCTAAAGTCCATGGAGATCACCGTGGCTTCTTCATGGAGAGTTACAATGAATCATTATTTAAGCAGAATGGCATTACCTATAACTTCATCCAAGACAACCACTCTCTATCCGCAGAACCTGGTGTTCTTCGAGGGCTGCATTATCAGTTACACCCCAAGGCCCAAACCAAACTCATACGTGTCCTTACAGGTGCTATTTATGATGTGATCGTAGATATCAGAAAAAGCTCTTCTACCTTTGGTCAGTGGTACGGTGTCATTTTAAGCGAACACAACCATCGTCAGCTGCTTGTTCCTAAGGGCTTCGCACATGGTTTTTGTACGCTAGTCCCTAATACCCAGGTTCTTTATAAAGTGGACGAATATTATTCCCCCGAAAATGACCGCGGCATATTATGGAATGATCCGGCTTTGGGGATCGATTGGCCAACGTCGAATCCGATTTTATCGGACAAAGACCAGCGGCACCCGCTGCTGAAAGACGCAGAGATGAATTTTGACTAGGGGGCAGTGAGGATGAAACTTCTTGTTACCGGCGGCGCCGGTTTTATCGGCAGTAACTTTATTTTATATATGATTCAGCAGCATCCGAATTACCAGATCATTAACATGGATGCACTTACGTATGCAGGCAACCTTGAAAACTTAAAATCCGTTCAACACCACCCTAACTACTCTTTTGTGCAAGCAGTTATAGCTGACAAACCAGCAGTGGACGCGATTTTCCAACAGGGTATCGATGTGGTTGTTAATTTTGCGGCAGAATCACACGTGGATCGCAGCATTTTGGAACCGGAAATCTTTGTGAAAACCAATGTCATGGGGACACAGGTTCTTCTGGATGCGGCCCAAAAATATGGCGTGACTAAGTTTGTCCAAGTATCCACGGATGAAGTATATGGGTCCTTGGGCGAAACCGGTTTGTTCTCTGAAACGACGCCACTTGCACCGAATAGCCCGTATTCTGCCAGCAAAGCAGGCGGAGATCTGCTCGTAAGGGCTTACCATGAGACCTTTGGTCTCCCGGTTAACATTACCCGCTGCTCGAATAATTACGGTCCATACCAATTTCCTGAGAAGCTGATCCCCCTGATTATTTCTCGTGCCCTAAATGATGAATCCCTGCCGGTCTACGGCGATGGCCTCAATATCCGTGATTGGCTGTATGTCGAGGATCATTGCAGTGCGATCGATCTGGTTATTCATCAGGGGAAAATAGGTGAGGTTTATAATATTGGGGGCAACAACGAACGTACCAATCTGCATATTGTGCAAACAATTCTGAGGGAGCTCGGTAAGTCGGAGTCATTAATTACTTACGTAGAAGATCGTCCAGGTCATGACCGACGTTATGGCATTGACCCTACAAAAATTATGAATGAGCTTGGCTGGAAACCAAAGCACAACTTCGAGACAGGCATTAAGGAAACGATTCAGTGGTATTTGAACAACAAAGAGTGGTGGACAAGAATTCAATCCGGCGCATATCGTGATTATATGACCCAGCAGTATGGCAGCCGTTTGGGTGAAGTGGAATGAAGATACTCGTAACTGGAGCAATTGGTCAGTTGGGGCAGGATGTAACGCATGTTGCTGCTGAAGCTGGGCATGAGGTTATCGGGTGCGGGAGAGCAGAGCTAGATATTACGAGCATGGAGCAATGCCGACAGGTAATTTCTTCTCATAATCCGGATGTCATCATTCATTGTGCGGCTTATACGGCTGTGGATGCAGCCGAAAGCGATACGGACGGTGCCTATCTTGTGAATGCCACAGGTACGCGTAATATTGCTGTATCCGCCGAAAAGATGGGTACCACCGTAGTTTATATCAGTACGGATTATGTTTTTAATGGTACTAGTGAGACGGCTTATGTTGAGTATGACGACACCGACCCGCAAACGATTTATGGCCGCTCCAAGCTGGCAGGCGAGCAAATGATTCGAGACTTCTGCTCCAAGTGGTTTATCGTGAGAACATCTTGGGTATTTGGTCTTCACGGAAATAATTTTGTGAAAACGATGCTCCGTCTAGGTCAGGAAAAACCGTTATTAAAGGTGGTTAACGATCAAAAGGGTTCCCCCACCTACACGGTAGATCTGGCACAGTTCTTGTTAAACCTCATCTCCACAGAAAAATACGGTTTATATCATGCCTCCAACAGCGGCTCTTGTACATGGTATGAATTCACCGAGGCCATTTTTGAAGAAGCCCGTGAACAATTGGGACTAGAGATAACGGCTGAATTGCAACCTTGCACGACGGCAGAGTTTCCACGGCCCGCTCCGCGTCCAGCCAATTCAACGATGGATCACTTGGCTATCCGCCTAAACCAATTAGAGGATTTACCGCATTGGCGTGAAGGGCTGAAGCAGTTTATGCTGGATATGAAGCAGTACCCTGAACTATACTTAAAGTGAATACAGCGATGTAAGAGACCTGATCTTATGGATCAGGTTTTTTATTAGCCTACTTCATAACATCACTCATGAATCTAATGAATGACAACAGTATAAAGCCAATGTGTTTTTCCGGAGGTTCCTCACTATGAATAATGTGCAAGTGTTACTATCCGCCTATAACGGCGAACGGTATATATCCGAACAAATCCAGAGCATTCTCAACCAGACTCACCCCTCCATCTCGATTTTGATAAGAGACGATGGATCCACGGACCAAACAGTGGAAGTTCTAGAACAGATGATGAACATGCATCCAGACAAGATCAAGCTCATAAAAGGAACGAATGTTGGCGTTGTGTCCAGTTTCTTCGAATTGCTGCGTGCTGCAGACGCTGAGGCTGATTATTACTGTTTTTGCGACCAGGATGACGTGTGGCTTGATCATAAGGTAGAGCATGCTATAGCCCGCCTAGACTCCTCTATATATACGGAAGTACCGGCGATGGTATTTACATCGACCTACCTTACGGATGACGAGTTAAACCGGAAAGGTGCATGGCCAAAGCCTCCTGCTTCTGAACCCTCTTTCTTCAATGCGTTATATGAGAATATTGCCATTGGCGCGACAATTACGATGAATCGATCGGCAAGAAACCTGTTTATAAATAGTAGATCGGTTGACAGTCAAAAGATTCTTATGCACGATTGGTGGTTCTACCTGCTCGTTTCCGCATTTGGAACTGTAATCTACGATAACGCGCCATCCATGTTATACCGTCAGCACAATAATAATGTGGTAGGGGGCAGCAGCTCTATTGTGGGTAAGTTGAAGAGCAAATGGGCCAGTTTTAAAAGACATACAGGCAAAGACTTGCTGCATAAACAAGCGAGCGAGTTTGATCGAATCTATGGATCGCGATTGACTGGCGAACAGAAAGAGCAGCTGGATTTATTTCTTGCAACTCGCACAAGATTCATGGACAGATTACATTATGCACGCAAGAGCAAATTGTACAGACAATCCAAGGCAGAGAGTTTGTTGTTTAAGTTTTTTATTTTGATCGGGTTTATATGAGGTTGAATGAAATAGGGCAGAGCAAACTTATTCCTTGATATTCCTTCTTTCCCCACGAACTATGCTATAATGTCGATAGATTACTATATTTGTCAGGAGACGTTATGCAATGGATTTAAGCATTTTAATCGTGAACTACAATACCTGTCAGCTGACGGTGGACTGTTTGCGATCCGTGTTTGCATCAGAGACGGACTATACATATGAAGTCATTTTGATAGATAACAACTCGAAGGACGAGTCGGTTCAGACCATCCGAGAGTTATTTCCGCAGGTTAAGCTGATCGAGAACATGGAGAATATCGGCTTTGCCAAAGCCAACAATCAGGGGATGGAAGTGGCGGAAGGTCGCTATATGCTGCTGCTAAATTCCGACACGATTATCCAGCAGGATACGATCCAGACGATGGTCGCTTTTATGGACTACAATCCGATCATTGGCGCTTCCGGCTGCAAAATCGTCCTTCCGGACGGTTCGCTGGATAAGGCCTGCAAAAGAGGGTTCCCAACGCCTTCGGCGTCCTTCTATTATGCTTTTGGGCTCAGCAAGCTGTTCCCGAACAAGCCGGAATTTAACCAGTATCAGCTGGGGTATTTGAATCCGGACGTAGAGTATCCGGTGGATTGTTTGGTCGGTGCGTTCATGCTGGTACGCCGCGAGACGATCGAGCAGGTTGGTGGGCTGGATGAAACTTTCTTTATGTACGGGGAAGATATCGACTGGTGTTATCGCATCAAGCAGGCCGGATGGGGAATTCATTATTATCCTCGGACGACGATCATCCATTATAAAGGCGGCAGCGCTCGGCGCAGGCCATTTAAGATCATTTATGAGTTCCATCGGGCGATGATTCTTTTTCATCGGAAGCATTACCGGCAGAAATACAACATATTCGTTAATGGAGCCGTGTATGCGGGTGTCGGTTTAAAATTACTCCTATCCTTGCTCACGAACCGGCTTAAGCCCATTCGTACGGCAACCATAACGCAATCTTCAGGTGGAGTGGAGGTGAAATCATGATCCGCCAGAATCAGGGCTTCCTTACTAAGCTGTATATGTTAACTGACTTTGTCTTCATCCAACTGGCCTTTCTGCTCGCTTGGTGGATGAAATTCGAAAGCGGTTGGTTTCCGTACGAAAAACCTCTGCCCATCGAATCTTATGGAATGTGGAGCTTGATTTACGGCGCGGTTGCCGTAGCTGTTGGCATCATGATTTCCTTATACTCACCGAAGAGGAAAAAGCGCTTTGCCGACGAGTTCATGAAAATCTTTCAGATGCATTTTATCGGGATGTTCATTCTCTTAAGTATCATGTTCTTTGTTAAAGAGGTGAATATCTCCCGTTGGTATCTCGCCATTTACATGATTCTCAATGTAGCATTCATCATTTTGTACCGTTATTTCTTAAAGACGTCTTTGAAGCACTTTAGGGAGAAAGGCTATAATCGCCAATTTGTGCTCATCGTGGGTGCAGGTACACTGGGCAAGCAATTCTTCAAAAATCTGAAGCAATACCCGGAGCTTGGGTATGAAGTTGTCGGTTTTCTGGATGATTACCAGCAGTGGGACGAGATCGAAGCCAGACGGCTTAAACCCATTCTGGGCTCGGTGAGCGATCTACATAAGGTGCTAAACGAAAAGCTTGTCGATGAGGTCGTGCTGGCACTGCCGCTAAATGCGCACCACAAATACCCGGAGATCATCGCCGCTTGTGAAAAAGCCGGTGTTCGAACGCTGATTATCCCTGACTTTTTCGATTACCTCCCGGCACGGCCGGTGTTTGATAACTTTGCGGGGATGCCGATGATCAACGTGCGCGATATCCCGCTGGATTTAGCGGCAAATCGACTGTTCAAGCGAGCGTTTGATATCGTATTCTCTTTGGTGGCGATCATCCTAACCCTGCCGGTGATGATCGGGATTTACCTCGGTGTCCGATTAACCTCCCGGGGACCCGTCATTTTTAAGCAGGAGCGGGTTGGGCTGAACCGCCGGAACTTTTATATGTATAAATTCCGCTCCATGAAGCCGCTGCCGGAGGGGGCACCGGATACGGGCTGGACGGTAGAGAATGATCCGCGCCGCACCAAGTTTGGCTCTTTTCTTCGGAAGACCAGTCTGGATGAGTTACCTCAGTTCTTCAATGTTCTGTTTGGTCATATGAGCGTAGTTGGTCCTAGGCCGGAGCGACCATATTATGTGGAACAGTTCAAAGAGGAAATTCCAAAGTACATGGTGAAACACCACGTACGCCCGGGCATTACGGGATGGGCGCAGAGCAACGGCCTGCGTGGGGATACTTCGATTGAGGAACGGATCAAGCACGATATTTTCTACATCGAGAATTGGTCCATTCTATTTGATATCAAAATCATTCTGCGCACGATCCGCAACGGATTCAAGAACGCATACTGATTGTAATGGATGTAGACGTCATTTGGCAGCAGCCAAGGGGCGTTTTTTTGTTTGGCCTACCCTTCAACCGGGTATTACCTAGCAACAGCAATGAACGAAACAAAGGGTGGGGATACCATGAAACGGATCGCAGCTGTCCTTCTATTATTTTCCGCCATTATGATACTGCTTCTGACTCATCTGGAGTTGGAAGAGGAAGAACCGCAAGGATTCGCGGCCTATCGCCTGATTGCTCATGCCATGGGAAGTATCAGGGAACAGCCCTACACGAACGCCTACGAAGCCATGGTCGTTAACTACGAGAAAGGCACTCGGGTATTCGAGATTGATTTGATGCTGACGGAGGATCGCAAGGTCGTAGCCAGGCACGAGTGGACGGAGAGCATGACGCAGCAGCTGGGTCAGAAGGAGAAACTCCCTGATGATAAGCAGGCAGCGCGCCTGAGCCATGAGGAATTCATTAATACGCCGATTTTGGAGCAATACCGGCCGATGGATATCGAGGGGATTATGGATATGATGGAGCGTCATCCCGATATCTATATCGTGACGGATACGAAGGAGCAGGAGGATCAGGATATTCAGCATCTGTTCACGGAGATTGTAAGTGCTGCTAATGAGAGGAACCCGGCACTTCTGGATCGGGTGGTCATCCAAATATATAATGAGCCGATGCTCGATATGGTCAGGGACATCTATCCGTTTAAGTCGATTATCTATACGCTGTATGCCACGCAGGATTCACCCGCCGAGATCACGGCCTTCGTGCAGGAAAACAGCATTGACGCCGTTACCATGCCGGAGTACAAGGTCAGCCCGAATTTCGTAGCGAAGCTGAGGCAAGCGGGTGCCGTGACCTATGTCCACACCATCAATGACACCAACACCGTGAACAATTATGAAAAATGGGGCGTGTACGGCGTTTACTCGGACCTGCTGACAGAGCCGGAGCTGGAGCAGAACAGCCTGAGATATACCATTAAAAAGTGACTCGTATAGAGGGGGCATGGCTTTAATTGCATGGCCCGTCTATGAAGTAGGCTATTCTTCATATATAGTGATGCAGAACATCTAAGTCCGTTGTCTCCAAAAGAGACGCGGGCTATTTTCATGATATCAGTAGATATAAATTCGAAGCATGGCCTACTTGATAGCACAGAAAACCACCATCTTTATGACTGGGATTGTGCGTCATGCGGTCTGGGACTATACGTCGGTAGACGACGCTTTTTTTAAGCGAAGTGTTAGCCCCAATCCCGTTCCAGCGGCCCGGTTCGTATATCGGCTAAACCGATAAACCGCAATTACCAAAAAAATGTTCGTATTTTATGCGAACATAAATTGACTTGCTTACCGTGCTAGCATAGACTTATTTTAGTATAATAGTAACCCGTGAACGTGGAGGAATGACGCTTGAAAGAGATGATACAATCCTGGAGGCATGTGTTTAAGCTGGACCCCGACAAGGAGATCGATGACGAGACCCTTGATGCGGTATGTTTGTCAGGAACCGATGCCATTATGGTCGGAGGCTCAACCGGAGTCACTTATGAAAATACCGTGGATCTGCTGTCCCGAGTTCGGCGTTACGAGCTGCCGTGCGTGCAGGAAGTATCCGATCTGGAAGCCGTTGTACCCGGATTTGATCTATATATGGTCCCGATGGTCATGAATACGCAGGATCCGACCTGGATTATGGGCAGGCATCGCGAAGGAATCGAACGCTACGGGTATATGATCCTGTGGGATCTGGTTGTAACCGAGGGGTATATCGTGTTGAACGAGGATGCCGCGGTGGCGAAGCTGACCGGAGCAGAAACTTCGATCGAAGCGAGCACTGCCGCCGCTTATGCCCAAATTGCGGACAAGCTGATGAATCTGCCGATCGTGTACCTGGAATACAGTGGTGTATATGGGGATATGGAGACCGTCCGTACAGTGCGCAGATCGCTGGATAACGCCCGTTTGTTCTACGGTGGCGGAATAACGAGCGCCCAGCAAGCGTCGGAGGCAGCTGCTATCGCTGATACGATCGTTGTTGGCAACGTTGTGTATGATCATCTGAAGCAGGCGCTCGAGACGGTTAAGGCCGTGAAGGGCTGACTGGTCTCTGATATATGATCTGCCCAAAAATATAGAGGCGCGTTAAGCCAGCTCAGGCTCTATAATAGTGTGTTTTCTCATCCGCCTTGTGACGGTTAAGTAACCATATTATATAATATTTATTTTATATTCCATTTAACCAAGCAACCAGAACACACCGTATCTTAAACAGACAGCATTCCTTTAAATTTTATCTATCTGCCGGACCCTATCCCATTTTTTCGCTTTTCATCGTTAACCAAGTTTCTCCCTTACCAAATCTACACCTATTAGGAGGCAATACTATGCATTCCATTGATATACATGAAGCCGTCAGACGGCTGAATCCACAGCAGCGTCAAGCCGTTGAAGCAACCGACGGACCGCTGCTCATTATGGCGGGGGCCGGCTCCGGTAAGACGCGGGTGCTGACGCACCGGATCGCGTATCTGATCGCCACGCGCAAAGCAGCTCCCTGGAGCATTCTTGCGATTACGTTTACGAATAAAGCAGCCCGCGAGATGCAGGAGCGGGTATCCAAGCTGGTCGGCCGGGAAGGCCAGGACATCTGGGTATCGACGTTCCACTCGATGTGCGTGCGGATTTTGCGTAGAGACATTGAACGGATTGGCTTTACATCGAATTTCAGTATTTTAGACTCGACGGATCAGCTGTCCGTTATTCGGAATGTGATGAAGCAGCACAACATCGATCCGAAGAAATTCGAGCCGAAGGCGATTCAAGCGGCCATGAGCGCCGCTAAGAATGAACTGATTTCCCCGCAGCAGTATGAACAGAAAGCCGGAGATTATTTTGAATCCCTTGTAGCCAAGGTCTACACCGAATACCAAAAGCGCTTGAAGAGCAACAACTCGCTCGATTTTGACGATCTGATCATGACCACGATCCAGCTGTTTAAGGAAGTGCCGGAGGTTCTCGACTTCTACCAGCGCAAGTTCCAGTACATTCACGTGGATGAGTATCAGGATACCAACCGGGCGCAGTACATGCTCTGCCGCATGCTGGCGGACAGCCATCACCGCATCTGTGTTGTCGGAGACAGCGACCAGTCGATCTACCGCTGGCGGGGCGCGGATATCACGAACATCCTGAATTTTGAGCAGGATTATCCCGAGGCGCGGACGATTCTGCTCGAGCAGAATTACCGCTCTACAGCGAACATTTTGAACGCTGCCAACAATGTCATCGGCCTGAACACAGGCCGCAAACCGAAGAATCTGTGGACCGAGCAAGGTGAAGGACCGAAGATCAAGGTGTTCCGCGGGGATACGGAGCATGATGAGGGGTATTTTGTTACCTCGGAAATCAGCAAGAGCATTACCGCCGGCAAAAGCTATCAGGATCATGCGATTCTGTACCGGACCAACGCGCAGTCTCGGGTCATCGAGGAAATTCTGATCAAGTCGGATATTCCGTACCAGATCGTCGGGGGCATCAAGTTCTACGATCGCAAAGAGATTAAGGACCTGCTCGCCTACCTACGCCTGATCTCCAACCCGGACGACGATATCAGCCTAACGCGGATCATTAATGTGCCAAAAAGAAGCATCGGCGACACAACCGTTGCAAAGCTGGCTGCTGCAGCCGCAGAGCGGGGCATCTCGATTTTCCGCGTGCTGGAAATCGTGGACGATCTCGGCTTTGCCGGACGGACGCGCAATGCGCTGGTGGGCTTCTACGACATGATTGCCGCGCTCAGCCGAATGGTTGAGTTCCTGTCGGTCACCGAGCTAACGGAAAAAATACTGGAGATGTCCGAGTACCGTCTCGAGCTGCAAAACGAGAATACGATCGAATCCAGATCCCGCCTCGAGAACATCGACGAGTTCCTGTCGGTGACGCAAGAGTTCGAGAAGAACAACGAGGATAAATCGCTCATCTCCTTCCTCACGGATCTTGCGCTGATCGCGGACATCGACTCGATGAACGATGACGAAGAAGATCGTGACGACGCTGTCGTGCTCATGACCATGCACAGCGCCAAAGGTCTGGAGTTCCCGGTGGTGTTCATCATCGGCATGGAGGAAGGGGTGTTCCCTCACAGCCGTGCCTTTATGGATAACGAAGAGCTGGAAGAGGAACGCCGACTTGCTTATGTAGGCATCACGCGTGCGGAGAAGCAGCTGTTCCTGTCCTGTGCGCGCATGCGTACGCTATTTGGCCGCACGACGGCGAACATGCCATCGCGATTCCTGGAGGAGATCCCGGAAGAGCTGAAGGAAGACACTCAGATGGCGCATGACCGATACCGCCGCGGTGGCGGAAGCAACGTGGGCGGATCTTACGCAGGACGCGGCTTCGGAGGCGGTGGAGGCAGCAACTTTGGCGGCGGCCGCAGCGTGGACCTCTCCCTCAGCGGATCGACCGCTTCCGCGCAAGCTGCGCCGAAGAGCCGGGTGACGATGACAACCGGTGCAGCATCCCGTCCAGCTGCTTCTTCGGGCAGTGGGGAATTTAAAGCCGGCGACAAAGTGGCCCATGGCAAATGGGGAACCGGTACGATCGTAGCGGTAAAGGGAAGCGGCAACGACATGGAATTGCAGATTGCATTCCCGGCGCCTGTGGGCGTGAAACGTCTGCTTGCCGGCTTCGCGCCGATTACGAAGGTGGAATAACCACGGGCGATGGTGGTTGCTGCATGTTAAGAGCAGGATGTTTGGACAACAATGTAATAAAATGGTTGAATAACAGTCCACAACAGTCCACGTCACAACGCAACCTATAATGGCCTTATTATATTGAAGGAGGATTGCCCCTGCATGGATTTCAAGGAAAAGATGGAGAAGCTCATTGCGGAGCTAAACAATTACAATTACCATTACTACACGCTGGATCAGCCGCTTGTCAGCGACAAGGAATATGATGCCCTGTACGACCAGCTGGTAGCGTTGGAGGCCGAGACCGGAGTGACGCTTCCGGATTCTCCGACCCAGCGGGTGGGCGGGGAGATTCTGAAGGGCTTTGCCCCGCACCGCCATTTGGCTCCGTTATGGAGCCTTGATAAGGCTCAGAACATCGAGCAGCTCCGTACCTGGCATGATCGCGTGGTCAGGCTGGTCAATGACTACAATTCGAAGAATCCCGGTAATCCTCTGTCGTCACCTTGTTATGCACTGGAGCTGAAGTTTGACGGGCTGACGTTGAATCTGACCTATCAGGACGGTAAGCTGGTTCAGGCGTCGACACGGGGCAACGGTGCGGTTGGCGAAGGCATTTTGGCTCAGGTGAAGACCATCAAGTCGGTACCGATGACGATTCCGTACACGGAAGGTACGATTGAAGTACAGGGCGAAGGCATCATGAACCTGTCCGTGCTGGAACAATACAATCAGACCGCGGCCGAGCCGCTCAAAAACGCGCGTAATGCCGCCGCAGGGGCGCTCCGCAATCTCAATCCAAAGGTAACGGCCGAGCGTAAGCTGAACGCTTACTTCTACAATGTAGGTTATTCGGATGGAATCACCTTTGCCGATCACAAGGAGATGATGGATTTCCTGCGCGAGAACCGGCTCAAGGTCAATCCGTACATTTTCTATTTTGATCAATTTGACGATGTAATGGAGCAATTGGCCGATATCGAGAAGCGCCGTTCCGAGCTCGATTACCTCATTGACGGAGCGGTGGTAAAGGTCACCGATTTCCGCATCCGCGAGGCCCTCGGATATACCGATAAGTTCCCGCGCTGGGCAGTCGCTTATAAATTCGAAGCGGAAGAAACCACGACCGTGCTGCAGTCGGTAACCTGGAATGTGGGGCGGACCGGAAAAATCACGCCGTTAGCGCGTGTAGAGCCTGTTGAGCTTGCCGGGGTCACGGTGCAAAATTGTACGCTGAACAATATCGGGGATATTGAGCGCAAGAACCTCAAGTTCGCACTGGGCTCCCGAGTCTTCATTCGCCGTTCGAATGACGTTATTCCCGAGATCCTCGGCAAAGTAACGGAGGAGCAGGACGGAGAAGAGATCCTGTATCCGGAGCAGTGTCCATCCTGCGGATTCCCGCTGGAGCAGCGCGGCGCTCATCTCTTCTGCAACAACAAGACGGGATGCAAACCGCAAATCGTGGCCCGGATCACGCATTTTGCTTCCAGGGATGCCATGGACATTGAGACGTTCAGCGACAAAACTGCGATCCAGTTATACGACGAACTTGGCGTGAGAGAACCGGCTGATCTGTACACGTTATCTTTTGATAGTTTGCTGAAGCTGGAGCGCTTCGGCGAGAAAAAAGCCCAGAACCTGCTGGATGCCATCGAGAAGAGCAAGGAGCGGGATCTTGCATCCTTCCTCTTCGCACTGGGTATACCGAATACCGGCAAATCCACAACCAAAATGCTGGCCGATCACTACCGTGATCTGCAACGCGTGATGACAGCGACAGCAGAAGAATTGGTCGAGCTGCCGGACGTGGGCGGCATCGTGGCCGAAAGCATCGCTGGATACTTCGCGGACCCGTTTGCCCAAGCAAGCATTCAGAAGATGCTCTCGCTGGGTGTCCAAGCGAAAGCGCCGGAAGCACCGAAGCCGGTCAGCACCGATTCCTACTTCAGCGGCAAAACGGTGGTGCTGACAGGCACCCTCCATCTGCTGACACGCGAAGAGGCAACCGAACGCTTGGAAGCGCTCGGCGCCAAAGTCACCGGCAGCGTGTCCAAGAAAACCGACCTCCTCATCGCAGGCGAAAAAGCCGGTAGCAAACTGGCTAAAGCCCAGCAGCTCGGCATCGACATCCTGGAGGATGAAGAAGAGTTCGTGCGGCTGCTGAACGAATCATAATACAACCTGGATATATCTTGCAGAATCAGTTGCATCCCATAGAAACCGAGGCTATTTCATAGTCTCGGTTTTTCTTTTTCTCGATTTCATTGCTCCTCCCTTACTTCCTATGTAAGCCTTATTTTCCTTGAATCTTTGATATTTTTGATCATTCGTCAAAACCTCCTATACAATCGACTGAATTTAACAAAAGCATACAGAAAAGGATGAAGGAATCTAATTTTTAATTCTAGAATAATTTACCACGGGTCAGTCTTATGCAGAAAGGAGTGGATACCATCGTTAGGCAGCGCAGATATGCTGATGACATCCCAGACCCTAATGTGATTGGGAAATCTATCTTATGGGAGGGGCAAAGCCTTGAGTAAAAAGTTATGGTCCGCACTACTAAGTTTTGTATTAATGCTATCACTCGTTGCACCAGCGGCTGGGGCGGCTCCGTCAGAACGGCAGATCGAGCTGGACAATCCGCTCAGTGCCGATGAAGCTAGGCAGATAAAGGATATTCTGAAACAGCGAGCTAAGCTTGCGGAGTTTCCGGTGCTTGAACAAAGCCTGCAGAAATCTGCCGGGGGTCCTACAAGAGTCATTGTAGAGCTGTCTACTGAGCCAGTGGCCTTAGCCAAAGGGCTTTCCTCTATTCAGGGTCAATCCTTTAGTTCTTCCGCAGAGGCGAGGGTTGAGGCACAAGTGCAATTGGAGCAGCAGACTTTTATACGCAGCCTGAGCACGAAGAATATAACGCACGAAATCTCGGAGCAATATAGTTACGCATTCAACGGGCTGTCCATGGAGATCGACGGCAGCAAGGTTGAAGCGCTGCTTGATCTCCCTGGCGTTCTAGGTGTATATCCCGATCTGGAGGTAACGGTTGGACCGAAGGGCGAAGTGAATCCATACATGAAGGATACGGGGCCGTTTATCGGTGCTCCGGAAGTATGGAATCTTGGTTATACAGGTAAAGGCGTTAAAGTAGGCGTTATCGATACGGGTATTGATTACGTTCACCCTGTTCTGAAGGATGCCTACAAGGGTGGATACGACTTTGTTGATAATGATAATGATCCATACGAGACCACCCCGCTCGACTGGAAGAATGACCCTTCCAATCCACCAGAGGTCGATGACAACGGCAGCACGTACTGGACGGATCACGGAACACATGTGGCAGGTACCATTGGAGCCCGTGATGTGGGCGAATATGGAGTTGTAGGCATTGCGCCGGACGCGGATATCTATGCGTATCGCGTTCTTGGGCCGTATGGAAGCGGCTATTCCAGCTGGGTACTGGGAGGTATCGACCGTTCCGTTCAGGACGGAATGGATGTAATCAACCTCTCCCTGGGCAATTCCCGAAATGATCCGGACTATGTGACGTCCGTAGCTCTCAACAATGCTGCGCTGGCTGGTGTCACGCCAGTCGTTGCAAGTGGCAATTCAGGGCCTAACCGCTGGACGGTTGGATCGCCGGGTGCGGCGGCTTTTCCGATAACGGTAGGAAACTCAACGGGTCCAAGTGACGAAATGGCGGCAACATCGCACTTTTTCACGGATGCGGAATTGCCGGTTGAGCCAATTGATAACAATGAGGGGCCGTTGGAGCTTGGAGCAGAGCCAACAAAACCCGTTACACCTGAAGAGCAGACGGATGTAGGAGCACAGGCAGATGAATCATCTGGGCCAACATCGACTGATGACACGGCTGCTATGGTTGGGACGGAGCCTTCCGTCGATACGGAGCAAGATCTAGAGCCGGCTCAACCGACTGAAGTAGCCGGAGAGGAGCCGGTTACCGAAGAAGAGGCTGTTGAACCTGTCAAGGATGAGGAAGTGCCTTCAGCAGACGATAACGCTCCGATTACTGTGGTAGATGCAACGTATAAGCTTGAATTAATGGCTTGGAATCTGGCCGAGGATCCAGAAGTAGTCCTGGATGGGGATTTCGAACTGGTATATGCGGATCTGGGTAAGCCAGAGGATTTCACGGGTAAAGACGTAGCGGGCAAAATCGCATTGATTAAACGCGGCGAAATTGCCTTCGTCGAAAAAATTGCCAATGCTAAGGCGGCAGGCGCGAAGGGTGCCATTGTGTTCAACCAGAACCCTGGACCTATCGGTGTGTTGCTTGGGGACAGTTTTGCCTTCATTCCAACCTTTAGTATGAGCAAAGAAGACGGCGATTATATCAAATCGCTGCTCGATGCCAACCCGAATATGAAAGTGAATTTTACGGATTTTATCAAAAACCGAACCGCAGGCGATGAAATTAATGATTCCAGCTCCCGTGGCCCGGCTAAAAAGACGCTGGACATCAAGCCTGACGTGGTTGCACCGGGAACAAGCATATTGTCATCCATTCCGGCGTACGGTAGGGACATTGCCGATGCAGATTATAGTCAGTCCTATGATCGCTTCACGGGCACCAGTATGGCATCCCCGCATGTGGCAGGGCTTGCAGCTCTCATTTTGGAGAAGCACAACGACTGGACTCCATTCGACGTCAAAGTCGCACTGATGAATAACGCCAAAGTGCTGAATACCGAATCCTACGATGTAACGGATCAAGGAGCCGGACGCGTACAAGCACTCAATACCATCCAGGCAGAGGCTCTGGTGAAGGTCTTGGACAAGACCTCGTATCAGGAGAACGGAACAAGTAAAGAGCAGGATAACATTACGGGAAGCATCAACTTCGGTAATTTTACGGGAGAAACCGCCACCGCCCAAACCGTGCAAAAGAAAATAAAAATTGAACAGATTGGTGACATTGGCGGACAGTTTGAGGTTGAGGTCAGTACAACCCGATCAACCCCTGGGGTAGCGGTAACGGTGGATCAGCCTTCCTTTGATTTAAGCGGTGAGAAAGAACTGGCTGTATCGCTTCAAGTTCCAACGGGTGTATCTGGAGTATCGGAACAGCAAGGCTACATTATTTTTAAAAACGAAACTCGTTCTTACTCTGTACCATATGTAGCTTACTTCAATCTGGAGATGACCGGTGTCAAATATACCAAGGTTTACAGTGAGACCGAGGACTATTTGCCGCATTTCCCACTGAACAAACAAGGAGAACTGGGTGAACTGAATGTAGGTTTTGAATTCTACAATCCTATGATAGCTGTTCAAGTTGATCTCTATGATAGCCTTAACCCTGAATCAGGACCAGATGGCGATGGGCGGATAGGGCGGATATTTTATGATGAGCTGGATTTACAAGCCAACACTGAATATGAGCTTCCTTGGGATGGTATTTTCGGTAACTATACGACTCAAAAATATGAATTGATTAAAGATGGTCTGTACTCGGTTGAACTACTATCCCTCGGTGCGGATGGAATCGTTTATTCCGATTACGCAACTGTTCCATTCTTCGTTAAAACCAAAGCACCAATCATTAACACGAGCGCGGATGTCAAAATCTCCGGCAAGAACAATCCAGCGCTAACCGGCACGATCGATGACCTCTATGTAACGGCTGCTCCAGCGATGTGGGATGAATGGACGATAGACTTTGACGTCAGCGAATGGCTGGATGCCAGCTATGTCATTAAAAGAGCTAACAAAACGGTGGCTAAGCAAGGCAGCTTCGATGTCAAACAGGATGGTGCATTTACCATCGCATTAGACGACCTGTCTTCAGGTAACTATATCGTTGAGCTTTCCGTCAAGGACCATCAAGGTCTGGAAGGAACAGCAAAGGTTGACCTGCAACTGACCGGTGCTCCGGGTCCAGGCAACTCAGGCGGTGGTGGCTCGTCCTCCGGCGGCGGTTCTACGACTCCAACCACTCCAGCACCTGAAGTGTTGGGGGATGCCAAAGTAACCACGAAGAAAAATGCAGATGGTACCGAGTCTGCAACGGCTGCTCTGTCTGAAGCAGCTGTTGCGGCAGGGATTACCGGGGAAGGCAAGGAAGTGAAGCTGGACGTATCGAAGCTTGATTTCAGCAAATATAGCGATGTAGCCTTTACCCTCGGTAAGGCTGCCTTGGATAAACTGAAAGCATCAGGCAAACCGCTTGTTATTGCGGGTAACGGATTTAGCCTGACGGTTCCTGCTAATGCCTTGGATGATTTCACAACGAGCAGCGGATTCAGCTTAGCGGTTTCCGTAGCTGCAAGCAAAGCGGCATCCGGAAACACATTGAACGCTGTATCCCCGATCGTTTCGATCAAACACGGAGACAAGTTCAAACACCCACTTCTGTTGACATTGAACTATGACCCAACAAAAGTGAAGGATGCGCGCAAGGTAGGTGCCTATGTGCAGTCGGAAAAAGGAGACCTGCAATCCGCTGGATTGCTGCAATCGACTGCGCGTGGATCGATCACGTTCCGTGTTAACGGTCCAGGTTCATATGTGGCTGCCGAGAATAACGTGACATTCAACGACATTGTCGGTCACTGGGCTAAGGATGAGATCGAGGTTGCTGCCTCGCAGCATATCACGAACGGTACAGGTGCAGGCCGCTTCTCGCCAAACAATGCGGTGACCCGTGCCGAATTTGCGACACTGCTTGATCGTATTTTTGAAACAGGCATCGATTGGGAAACACGCAGCAAAGAAGCGGGAGCGAAAAATCCGCTGACCCGTGAGGATATGGTGGTCATGATTGCGGAAGCACTGAAGATTGATTCCGATGCAGGCTCCTTGTCATTCAATGACAATAACTTAATCTCTGAGGATGCACACGCGGCCGTAGCCTTTGCTGTGAAGGAAGGTCTGGTGAAGGGAGTGAATGGCAACCGCTTTGGACCGGGTGAGACTTCCACTCGGGCTCAGGTATCCGTGATTGTGTATCGTTTACTGGATTATCTGAACAAAATCTAATGAAGGTCTAAGATTAATTCATTTAGAATACAATCGTGGTTAAGCAAAAGAGGAGCTGCTCCATGTCATGCGAATTGACGGGGCATCTCCTCTTTTTATATGCGCTTGCTTTGATACACGTGTATGATAACATCGTTGCTCCTTTTAAAGTTGGCCCTCGTTTATTGGAACCGTCAACAAAAATGTTGATTATACATCCCGAGATATGTAATATTTCGGTAGCGTGTGAAGTCGGATGAAAGGAGGAAGGGAATGAAATATAATACAGTGTTCTATGTAACCATTGGAATAGTTCTATTTTTTATTATGGTTACGGTGCTCGGGGATATCGCGGCTGAGGATGCTGCTGGAATGATTCGCATGAGCATCGAGTGGCTGACGAAGTACGTGCTCCCATGGATATTCCTGTACTGGTTCATTAAACTTGTCAGAAAAATAAAGTAAAAAGACACTCACCGCACGCACGTATTGTGCAGCACGATGAGTGTCTTTTTCCCATAATCTCGATTATTCCCTCGACCACTGGTCCAGCTTATCATCACCGGGAAGAAGCAGGGCAAGCAGACCAAGCAGCGGCAAGAAGCCGATGGCGATCATAACATTGCCGATTCCCCAAGCATCCCCGAGATTACCGAGCACAAGCGAACCGACCCCGCCCATGCCAAAAGCAAACCCGGTGATCAGCCCAGATACCGTACCGATATTGCCCGGATGCAGCATTTGGGCATATACGACGGTAACTGAAAAACTGGACAATAGAACAAAACCGCCAATCAGCAGCAATACAGCCGCCCAGAACGGGGAGGCGAACGGCAGAATCAACGCAATGGGTGCTGTGCCGATCATGGAGAGCATGATCATGTTGCGGCGGCCAAAGCGGTCGGCCAGCGGACCGCCGAAGAAGGTACCCACAGCTCCGGATGCGAGAAATAGAAAAATATAAATCTGAGCGTTATCAATCGTGATCTTGTACGCATCCATGAGGTAGAACGCATAATAGCTGCTAATGGCTGCGCCATACCAGGAGCGGATAAACACGAGAATGACGAGAACCAGCGTTGCATTGCGTACGCTTTTGCGGCGGGCTGGATCAAGCATGCGTCCGGCAGCTTTCTTTTTAAACGTGTAACCAGCTTTCAGCATGCCGTGATACCAATGGGCAACATAGGATTGCACGAGGATACCAGCCGCGGCAACGAAGGTGAAACCGATCGCGCCAAACTGTCCGAACGGTACGAAAATGTATCGTGTCAGGAGCGGAGCAAGTGATTGCCCGGCATTGCCTCCTACTTGAAAGATCGATTGGGATAACCCTTTTCGCATCCCTGCAGCCATATGAGCGACCCGCATTCCCTCAGGGTGAAAGGTCGCCGAGCCTAATCCGATCAGAACGACCGCGAACAGAACAAGGATATATGTATGTGCATATGCGAGAATGAATACGCCTGCGAAGGTGAAACACATGCCAATCGGAAGTAGAATTGGTGTCGGCCTTCGATCCGCGGCATACCCAATAACAGGCTGGATAATGGATGAAGTAAAATTAATGGCAAAGGAGATCCAACCGATCTGCGTAAAGGTAAGCAGCAGATTATCCTTTAATATAGGAAAGATAGCAGGGATCACGGACTGAATCGAATCATTGAACAAATGAACGAAACTGATGGCGATTAGAATTTTATATACGGTAGCCTGATTTGCCTCTCCGTGCGCAGGACTTGGAGTATCTGTGGGCTTTTGGAGAGCGATGCTTTTGTCTGCCATTCGGCGAACTCCTTTCTTATGTATGTAGTCGGGCTTCAGAAAAGCGATGAACTAACCTTAAAACCTTTTCTATAGGAAATCAATTACAATTCGAGATGATACTTCATGAATTTGAAGTCTACGACGGAGCAAATTTATAGCAATGTCGCCGGCAGGCGGGATTATATATCGATCTCTATAAGGTATAAATCTTGATAGGAACGATGTTATGCGAAACTTTACATATTTTCTTATAAAAATGCTTGCTATATTTTTTGTATCATGGTATATTACTAACTGTCGCTTTTGACGAAAGCTTTTGAAGCTTGTCGAACGGCGTCGAAAAAAAGTGTTGACATCAAGTTAAATACTTGATAAGATATAAACCTGCGCTGCTGATTGAGATGATCGGCAAAGCAGCCAACAAGTTCCTTGAAAACTGAACAAATGGATCACGTCAATGTAACACAAGCAAACGTTAATACGTTAGCTTTGAAATGAGCAAGTCAAACACTTTATTGGAGAGTTTGATCCTGGCTCAGGACGAACGCTGGCGGCGTGCCTAATACATGCAAGTCGAGCGGACTTG
>NZ_JBNNUS010000003.1:485435-711968 GCF_050279985.1 Paenibacillus sp. NPDC093718 | reverse complement strand
CGGATTTGTGGTCAGGCTAGCGTCTTTAGGCGCAGTTTGGCAACAGGGGGTTATACCCCAAGAGCAAACCACCCGTTGGACGGGTGGTCATGATTTTGCGCTCAATAGTTCCCTCTGTTTCGGCAGATATTAGGATAAAGAGGGATATATTTCAATAAGCTAGAGCCAACGCAACGATAAATTGTTTAAATTTGCAACAATTAATCTTTAATTTGTTGCAAATTTAATTGTATGCACTTACAATAAACCCTGCAAGCGATTTCAATACGAAATCACTGTTTAATATTGAAACAATTATTAGAGGGGTGTTACAATAATGAAGATTAAAGCGACGTTGGATCGGATTCCTGGAGGTATGATGGTGGTGCCGTTGCTTATTGCAGCAGTCATCAATACCTTTGCACCGGATCTGCTTCGGATCGGGAATTTTACGGAGTCTTTATTTGTAAACGGTTCAAGCACATTGATCGCGCTGTTTCTTCTCTGTACGGGGGCACAGATTAACGTCAAGTCCTTTGGCGTATCCGTCGGAAAAGGGGCTACACTGCTTGTCACGAAGTGGGTGGTCGGCGCAGCATTCGGACTGATCGCTTACCTGTTTGCCGGAGAGAACGGATTGTGGCTGGGTCTGGCGCCAATTGCCGTCATTGCGGCAATGACCAACAGTAATGGGGGATTGTTCGTTGCTTTGGTAGGCCAATACGGCAGTAAGGAAGACCGTGCTGCATATTCGCTGCTTGCCCTAAATGACGGACCTTTCCTCACCATGGTTGCGTTATCGATCTTCGGTGCCATGGGATTCGTGGACGGCATGTTCTCCTTTGTGTCCTTTATCTCGGTTCTTCTTCCGATTATTGTAGGGATGGTGCTGGGTAACCTGGATGAGGAGATGCGCAAGTTTTTGGATAAAGGCAGCTCCATGCTGATCCCGTTCTTTGCCTTTGCGCTCGGGATGGGCATTGATTTCGGAGCGATCGTGGATGGCGGCTTGTCGGGTATTATTCTTGGACTGCTGACGGTTTTCGTTACAGGTACCGCAGGATACTTTGTGTTTAAAGCGTTGAAATGGAATCCGATCGTGGGGGCGGCGGAAGGTTCCACAGCCGGTAATGCCGTGGCTACGCCTGCTGCGATCGGGGCGGCGAATGCATCCTTTGCGGCATTTACCGATATCGCGACGGTTCAGGTTGCAGCGTCCGTGGTAACGACCGCCATCCTGCTTCCTTTATATGTCGGATTTTTAGTGAAGCGTCTAGAAAAGAAAGGGCACTCATTTGATACAAATACAGCAGATGCCGAATCATAGAAGGTGTGATGAAATGTGATAAAACAAATTGGAATCATCGCGGACGATCTGACCGGTGCGAATGACTCGGGTGTACAATTGGCGAAGAAGGGGCTTGTTTCCACCGTCGTCTTCGATCATCGCCATTACCGTCAGGACACCCGTGCCGAAGTGTTGATCGTGGATACGGATAGCAGGTCGAAACGCAGCGTGGACGCCTATGAAGCGGCGTATGAAGCCGCTCAATTCCTTGAAGAGCAGGGCTGCCGCCACATCTACAAGAAACTGGACTCGACCTTGCGCGGGAATGTTGCAGAGGAATTGCGGGCGGTGCAGAAGGTATTCCGGCCGGACCTAGTGCTGATCGCCCCGGCTTTTCCCAAAATGAACCGCACGACGGTACAGGGACATCACTATGTTCAAGGTGTACTGATCACCGAGACGGAGTTTGCCAAGGATCCCAAAACGCCCGTCATGGAAAGCTATATCCCGAAGCTGCTGCAGAAGGAAGGAGAGCCTGAGGCGGTACTGGTTTCATCAAGTCAAGTGCGGCAGCCCGCCGCGCAATTTCTGCCATGGCTCCAATCCAAGCTGGCCGAAGGTCAAACCTGGTTTGTATGCGATAGTGAGACGGAAGCGGATTTACAGGCGATATCGGCATTGTTTTCACAGCTGGACAAGAAGATTCTGTGGGCCGGTTCTGCCGGATTAATCGAATACTTGCCGGAGGCGCTGTCCCTGACCTCCTTGGAGGAGGGGAGCCAAGACTGGGCCCAGGCGGATAAAGCGCTGATCGTATCAGGAAGCTTGTCCCAAACGACCCGGCGGCAGCTTCGTGCCGTCGAGGACATGACCAGCTCGTTGATGCTGGAGATCGATCCGGCCGCGCTGATTCGCGAAACTTACGACACAGAAGATGTCCTGCAGCAAATCGCTCAGGATATGGACAAGCGCTACTTGGTCCTGTATGTGGACGCTTCGGAAGAAAACCGCAGACTTGCAAAAGAAGCAGGGGATGAGCGGGGATTATCTTCAACCGAGGTAAGCGAAGCGATCTCGCTGGGACTCGGAAGAATGACAAAAGCCGTTTTGCAGGCATACGCTGAGATCCAAGGGTTGGTATTAACCGGCGGGGATACGGCTAAGGCTATCTGTATGGAACTTGGCATGGGAGAAATGCAGCTGTATTCGGAAGTAGAGCCCGGCCTGCCGTTCGGAAGGCTTCAGGGCATGGGAAATAGCTACTGGACCGTCACCAAAGCCGGGGGCTTCGGGAATGATCAATCCCTGGTAGATTCCCTGCACTATATAACAAATAAGAAAAAGGTGAGAACATGAGCCAGCATAAACCGGTTATCGGGATTACAATGGGAGACGCCGCAGGCGTAGGTCCTGAAATTATACTCAAGAGCCTCATGAATGAGGAGATGTATCATATCAGTCACCCGGTTGTAATCGGGGACGTGAAGATATTGGAGCGGGCAAAGTCCTTCGTGGGCAGTGACTTGGCTATCGAAGCGATTACTGCCGATGAGTTGGAGCAGGTTGACTACCGTTTTGGCACGGTTCATGTGCTTGATCTGGATTTGCTGCCGGCGGACTTGCCGATTGGACGAGTTGCCCCCGAGGCCGGCCACGCCGCGTTCAAATTTTTGGAGACGGCCATCGAATTGGCCAAGGACCATAAAATTCAGGCCATATGTACCGCTCCGCTGAATAAGGAGGCTCTTCATAAAGGAGGCCACAAATATCCGGGCCATACGGAGATTCTGGCGGATTTGACCGGAACCACGGATTACTCCATGATGCTGTCCGCGCCGAATCTGAAGGTTATTCACGTGACGACCCATGTCGGCATCATCGATGCCGTCCGGTCCATTCATCCTGAGCGCGTGTACCATGTCATTAAGCTTGCTCATGAGACACTGCAGAAGTCCGGCATCGCCGCTCCGCGGATTGCCGTTTGCGGAATTAATCCTCATGCGGGCGAGAACGGACTGTTCGGATATGGCGAAGAGGAAGAGAAAGTCATACCGGGCGTCGAGAAGGCGCAGGCCGAAGGAATCCAGGTCGTAGGCCCGCTGCCGGCCGATACGCTGTTCTTCCGGACGGTTCGCGGTGACTTTGACATTGTAGTGGCCATGTATCACGATCAGGGACATGGTCCCGTCAAAGTGCTCGGCTTGGACGCAGGCGTCAACATTACCGTTGGCCTTCCGATTATCCGCACCAGTGTCGATCACGGTACGGCGTTCGACATTGCCGGTCAAGGCATCGCCGACGAGAAAAGCTTGATGGAAGCCATCCGTCAGGCGGCGGAACTGGCGCCTAAAGCGTAATGATGTTGTTGTTTGGCGGGGCATAGCTGCTGCCATTATCTTTTTATCGAAGTGACTGCAGAAGATTCCGCAGGAATCAGCTGTCATAACAAAAAGATGACTCCACCTGTGGGGTCATCTTTTTTATTGTTCCATTTTTCGCTAACATGAAAAACTCGATCAACAGTATGAAGGGGAAGGTTGTTTTGGTGATATTTAGGAATAGAATAGCCGGCTGCCGTGAAATAATCGTGGCTTTTAAAAAAAACAAAATCAGCATCGTGCCTGAGACTCATTGAGCTATGCATGGTCCTTTAGTCCGTTTAGCTCAACATGTATCTTTAGTAATGTTTTTTATAAATAGAAGCTTAGAGAACTAGTAGTATCGAAATGAAATGATAGGTCCCAGGAAGGGCGAGATTGGTATAATATGGCTGTTTTTTTCGTATGGGAAGGACATGTGTAGAAGGATGTCGTATTCCCAGACCATAAATCTTTCTTAGTCGGTTACCGCGGCAAGTCTTTTTTTGGAATAGCGTTTCAACAGAATGGCTTACCTATCACGGTAACTCGCTAGCTTAACTGCCAGAGGGAGAGGGGTGATCATCCGAGTACAACTAACAGCTTGAAATGAATCTAGGACATCTGCTGATGTTTTGGTTCATGGCAATTAACGCGTTACATAATGATGCTAAAGGAGACCTCGTTACATAGACAAGCGAAGTTATTCTTAAAGAGATCATGCAGAATTTTTGAAAAAGGTTAGATTGTGTAAGGAATGGGGTGAAAACGTCGAATGTGCGCAGTTTTCGTTATAACAAGAAGGCGGGAAGCTAGTTGTCTTTCTCTTAACTTGCAACCAGCAATACTTATGCCTTTGACCGCGCACCCGCCATACTGCAGCCTTCACGGTTCGCGATATGAATATGTATGTATGGTTTAATCGACGGATGAATTCATTTGACAGCATCGGAAGGGCTCCAAAGCCTTCCCATTGAAGATAGGGAGGAAACAATGAAGAGAAAACCGATAATCAATCGGCGGTTTAAGTATTTGATGGCTGTTTTCATCATTTTGTTCGGTCAGCTTCTGCCAATGTACCCTCAACAGGCTGAGGCGGCTGCGGATAACTGGCTGAATTTTAAATTTGATGAATTCTCCCAAAATACTTTCACTCAATCGTTTGCCAAGAATGGGTCAGCCGAAGTGCCCCAGGGGCAGAACTTTATTCGATTGACACCGCCGACGACAGTACAAAGCGGAGCCGTATTTACCAATACCGCGCTGTGTCCTAGAGACAATTATTCATTCAGTACAGCCTTTTCATTTAGAATGAGTAATGCAAGTTCTACTGGTCCAAGCGATGGATTGACCTTCACGCTCCAGACTGGCACAACCAGCCAGCATCGAGATGGAGGCGGCTTGGGATATTACGGCATTAGTCCGAGTTTTGCCGTTAAATATGACACGTTTCTGAACACCGTTTATAACGATCCTTCTGCGAACTCCGTTGGACTTGCATTAAATGGAGACGTAGTGAACAAGCCAGGCTGGTATACCGAATTGAACCAGTATAATTCGGTGAATAACACCAACTATGTATTATCTAACGGAACCCAGTACTATACGTGGATCGATTACAATAGTTCAGTTCAGAAGGTTCAGGTATATCTGGGCACTTCACCGGATCGGGTTAATGCCAGCAAGGTTTTAGAAGTAGATGACATCGATCTTAGTTCGATATTTGGCGGCAAATCGATTCATGCCGGTTTTACAGGATCAACTGGGGCTCCGAATTACGAGACTCATGATATCCATAGCTGGTATTTTGTGAATGCATACGCACCGATTGAAACTCTCAATCCGAATAATACTTACAAAGTGAACGAGCCGCCAACCGTGCCGGGGAATTCAAAAATCACGGCGGTAAATACACCTGTCTCGGGACAAGTGAACGGCACGGATCCGGATGGAGATCCATTGACGTACGCCAAAGGCGCGACAGCTCCTAAGAACGGAACTGTGACGGTTAATGCAGACGGAAATTGGACGTATACGCCAGCACAAGACTTTATCGGTACCGATAGCTTCACCGTTATCGCCAATGACGGCAAATGCGCCACTGCCGAAGCTACGATTGACGTTGAAGTATTGGACTTGGTTCCGCCAACGACTCCGCAACCGCCTAATGTATGCGGGCCAAGAGTTGCATTAATTAACGGTAGTTTTGAGCAGCCGGAAGCAAGAAATGTTGGCGATAAGGGTTCTCCAGGAGCCGAGCACGCTTGGATGTATTTTTACGAACACGAAGTTCCGGGCTGGCAGACTACAGCGACAGATGACTTTATACAAATTATGCAAAACTCCAATGAATTTCTGGGACCGAACTTGGGTGGGAATGGGCAAACAATTCCTGTTGTTGCCGCAGATGGAAAGCAATTTGCCGAGTTGAACGCAAATCAACCTGCCATGTTATACCAGGATGTGAAGACAAACCCGGGTCAAACCATTTATTGGAGGCTGGCTCATCGTGGTGAATTTGGTGTTGATACTATGCAGCTCCGAATCGGCTCACCCGACATATCGCCAGATGTTATGCCGATTATTCAACGGATGGACAGCACTAACAATAAATGGACATATTATACTGGCACCTATACAGTTCCGGATGGACAGACTGTAACAAGATTTGGGTTTGAAGCTGTCCAAAGTTCAAATGGGAATCTTATGTGGGGGAATTTGATTGATGACATCTTCCTCGGCACAGAGCCTTGTGGAGTTGCCACCAAATCGGTATCTCCGATCGACAATGTACAAGAAGGAGATACCTTAACTTATTCGGTGAACTTTAAAAACGAGGGCGGCGACGAAACGGGCAACACCGTATTTACGGACAACATCCCTGACGGAACCGAATACGTCCCTGGCTCTTTAGAGATTGTATCGGGTCCAAATACAGGGACGCTGACCGATGTGAGCGGCGATGACCCGGGAGAGTTTCTCGCAAGCGAAAATCAGGTAGTTGTTCGTTTAGGCAACGGAGCGAACGGAAGCCAAGCAGGCAGAATCCCCAACACTGCCGTCTTGCCTGAAGGAACTACAGTCCAATTCAAAGTAAAGGTTCTCTCGAAATACAAAACGACTGAGGTCGCCAATCAAGCGATCGTAGAATACGATAATTTGCTTTCAGGGAATCATGAAACCCGGAAATCGAATGACGTTAAGGTGAATGTGAATCGTCCACCGATTACACCGGATTACGAAGAAACGACATGGAAAAACACAACCGTAACCGGTAGCGTGTACGGAGTGGATGCAAACGGCGATTCACTGACGTTTACCAAAGGAACCGACCCTGGAAATGGTACGGTGACCGTCAATCCGGACGGAACGTGGACGTATACTCCTGATCCGGATTTTGTTGGTGAAGATACCTTTACAGTTATAGTCAGCGATGGCAAAGGTGGAACCTCCACCTCAACGGTGAAGGTGAACGTAAATGAGCCTCCGAATCAGCCGCCGGTGACCGAAAATTACGACGTAACGACGGAGAAGGATGCATCGGTAACTGGCAGCGTCTATGGGACCGATCCGGATGGGGACACGCTTACGTACGCCATCGAAAGTAATCCGAAGCATGGTTCGGTGATCGTCAATCCGGACGGAACGTGGGAGTATGTGCCGGATCCGGGATATGTCGGACCGGATATCTTTACGGTCACGGTAAGCGACGGCAAGGGAGGAGTTACGACATCAACGGTAACCGTGAACGTAACGGACAAACCGAATAAGCCTCCAATAGCATCGGATGAAAACGTAACGACGGAAAAAGATACATCCGTAACGGGTGATGTTTATGGTACGGATCCGGATGGAGATCCTCTGACGTATATTCCAGGCAAGCAGCCGGGTAACGGAACCGTCATTGTGAAGCCAGACGGAAGCTGGATCTATACCCCAGATCCAGGCTTTGTCGGCGAGGATAGATTCACTGTCATCGTGGATGACGGCAAAGGTGGTAAAACTGAGGTTGAGATTATCGTTGACGTGACCGATACAACGACTCCGCCATCAACGAATCAACCTCCAGTATCACCGGATAAAAACGTAACGACGGAAAAAGATACTTCCGTGACCGGCGATGTTTATGGTACGGACCCGGATGGAGATCCTCTGACGTATACCCCGGGCAAGCAGCCGGGTAACGGAACCGTCATTGTGAAGCCAGACGGAAGCTGGACCTATACCCCAGATCCAGGCTTTGTCGGCGAGGACAGCTTTACCGTCATCGTGGATGACGGCAAAGGCGGTACAATCGAAGTTACGGTTATCGTTGATGTGACGGAGCCTAATACGCCGCCAACAGATCCTGGTAACGGAACAGATCCGACCGATCCAGGGAGCGGCACGAACCCTACGGATCCAGGGACTGGCACAAATCCTACGAATCCAGGGACTGGTACGAACCCTACGGATCCAGGGAGCGGCACGAACCCTACAGATCCGGGGACGGGCACGAACCCTACAGATCCGGGGACGGGCACGAATCCTACCGATCCAGGGAGCAGCGCGAACCCTACGGATCCAGGGACCGGTACAACTCCTGCGGATTCCGGAGATGGGACTGGCCAGTCAGATTCTGCAAAAGATAATAACGAAATGACTGCAGGAGAATCTGCTGAAGTACCTTCGCCAGCAGATCAATCGGGTGAACCTCAAGGTAACAAACTGCCTAATACGTCCACCAACGTATATAATTTGGGGCTCCTCGGAATGATCGTTCTATTATCAGGTTGGCTTTTGCTGAGAAAAAGAAAGCTTTCTTAGCTTTAGCTGCCAGAAGAAAACACTTTTCTAAACGAAAAGTGTTTTTTCTTTTGTTATACACCCACTTGACTTCCTGAGCAGCGTTCGGGTATGATTTCCTGTAACTTGAATAACGTTAGACAAAAGCAATGAAGAGAAAGAGTACCTTGGCGACGTCTTTGAACAGAGAGCCCCGGATGGTGAAAAGGGGTAAAGAAAAAACCTGGGGAATATGGTCTCTGAGCTGTGCACCGAAACCCTGTAAGGGTTGTAGGCTGTGCCGGATCCCGCACCCGTTAACGTGCTAGGGTATACACGCGATATATGGCGTCGTACCCGAAGAGGTGAGTGCCGCAAGGCATGAATGAAATTGGGTGGTACCACGTGAGCCGCAAGCTCTCGTCCCTTTTGGGATGAGGGCTTTTTTTGTTGTCTAAAAAAGGGAGGAAGATTGACATGACGAACATTTTTATCGGCGGTGCCTGGCCTTACGCTAACGGGTCCTTACATCTGGGGAGACTTGCAAGCCTCTTGCCAGGCGACGTATTGGCACGTTATTTCCGAGCGAAAGGGGATCAAGTCCTGTACGTATCCGGTAGTGATTGTCATGGAACGCCTGTGGCGGTTCAAGCCATTCAGGAGGGCGTGGCTCCCGGGGATATTGCGGATTGGTACCATAGGGAGTTTGTGGATTGCTTCGAACGGCTGGGTTTCTCCTACGATTTGTACACGCGGACCGATCAGGCGTTTCATCATGCGGTGGTGCAGGAGTTGTTTCTGAAGCTGCTGGACAACGGACATCTGTACCGTAAAATCGTGCTGCAAACGTATTGCGAAACCGATCGACGGTTTCTGCCGGACCGCTATGTGGAAGGAGACTGCCCCGTATGCGGCAGCAGGGCCCGTGGCGATCAGTGCGACACCTGCTCCACGATACTTGATCCGTCTGATCTGACAAACAGGACCTGCAAAATTTGCGGAAACCCTCCGGTGGAGCGCCCTTCCGAGCATTTTTACGTAGCGCTGTCACATTTCCAGGCTGAGCTGGCGGATGATTTGAATAACGCCAGAGGCTGGCGGGATAATGCGGTGCAACTGACCCGCAGATATCTGGAGGAAGGCCTTCAGGACCGGGCGGCTACAAGGGATCTGACCTGGGGCGTGGATGTCCCCGTTCCGGGCTTTGAGGATAAGAAAATCTATGTCTGGATCGAAGCGGTAAGCGGCTATTTATCCGCCAGCAAGCAGTGGGCTGCGGAAACGGGAGGCGATTGGGAATCCTTTTGGCGTAAGGGGCAGGGCGAGGTGACGGCTTATTATGTTCATGGGAAGGATAATATCCCGTTTCATACGCTGATCTGGCCTGCCTTGCTGAAGGGTGCCGGGGATTTGCATTTGCCGGATCGCATTATATCTTGCGAATACATGACGCTGGAAGGGAAGAAGTTTTCGACCAGTCGGAATTGGGCCATATGGGTGCCGGACTTGTTAAGCCGTTACCAGCCGGACTCGATTCGTTATTTCCTCATAGCGAACGGCCCCGAGAAGCGGGATACGGATTTCTCCTGGAGGGAGTTCATTTACAGCCACAATGGCGAGCTGCTTGGCGCGTTTGGGAATTTGGTCAACCGTACTTTGGTGTTTGTGAATAAATCGTTTGAGGGGAAAGTGCCCGAGGGCTGCCTATCTGAAGAGTGGCAGATCAGGGTTGAGGCATTATACCGCGAGGCTGGGGCACTTATTGAGGGCGGGCGACTGAAGGAAGCGTTAGAACGGATTTTTAGCACAGTGCGCCTGGCGAACAAATATTTTGATGAACGGAAGCCGTGGATTCAGGTCAAGGAGGATCATGAAGCGTGCGCGACAACGCTGTACACCTGCGTTCAGATCATAGCCAATATGGCGAATCTGCTGCAGCCGTTTATTCCGTTCTCTTGCGATAGGATACGAAGTTTCCTCTCGCTGGAGAAGCCTGCGTGGGAGTGGTGCCACGTTCCGGCTGAAAGGTCGATTCATGGGGTGGAGCTTTTGTTTGAGCGAATTGATACCAGCCGGATTGAGGAGGAGACGCGCAGGCTGGGGGAGTTGTCCTACTAATGAAAGGGCTCTTCGTTTCTCAAACACCAAAAGGCGAGTCAGATGGAGTTGGGAGGGCGCAAGGAGCTATTGTCGTTATGATGCAAATCGTACGATACCCTGCGAGGTGAAATAGGAGCTGCATCAAGGGATCTAGTATCTGGTATCAAGGTATGGAGAGTTAAGGATAGCATTGAGGAATTAAGGGTATCAAGATACCGAGAGTGAGGGATTAAGTAATCTAGGTATCGAGAATCGAGAATTAAGGATCAAGGAGTCAAGGAATCGAGCACTGAGGATCGAGGGATCGGGAACCGAGAATTGAGGAATTAGGTGATTAATGTATCGAGAGCTGAGGATTGAGGAATCAAGAAATTAATGTATCGAAAGCTGGGGATCGAGGGATCAAGAAAATAATGTATCGAAAGCTGGGGATTGAGGAATCAAGTAATTAATGTATCGAGAGCTGAGAATTGAGGAATCAAGTAATTAGTGTATCGAGAGCTAAGGATTGAGGAATCCAAGTAATTAATGTATCGAGAGCTGAGGATTGAGGAATCCAAGTATCAAGGCACCGAGAGCGAGAATCGAGAATCAAGGAATTAAGGCATCAAGTAACCGAGAGTCGAAGTAAGGCATCAAGGGTCGAGGACTCAAAGAATCAAAACATCTAGTTTTTTTGATGGGTCTGGTTCGTGTTTTAAAGGACAGCTGTTCCGCTATTTCTGTGTTTTTAGCCATTTCGTAGTGGTTTGAGGACATAAGATCCGCTATTCGCAAATATTCCGGGATTAATCCGTGAATATGTTACATTAACGGATCCTGTGTCCGCAAGGGATCAAAAAATGATCGAATATCAGCCAATAGCGGATTCTGTGTCCGCATGATAAAAAAACAATCGAATATCAGCCAATAGCGGATCCTGTGTCCGCAAGGGATCAAAAAACGATCAAATATCAGCCAATAGCGGATCCTGTGTCCGCATGATCAAAAAACGATCGAATATCAGCCAATAGCGGATCTTACCCGCATGGACTCACAAACAGCCCGAGCTATTAGCCAATAGCGCCTCCTATGTCCGTCTGGGCCCAAAAAGATGCGGTTCTAGACGAGAAGAGCACCATTCGCATGCTTCCGCTGAAGCGGTGTGAACGAGAGTTTCAAGAGTTTACCGACTGAAACGCGCAAATAGACGTAAGAGGAGCCTACAGCAAGACGAAAAGAGGAGCCCCAAGCGGAATGCTGAGGGCTCCTCTTCATTACAGTTACGGCCATCCGCTGTATCTTTACGGGTTAGTTGTCCGTTTCATGAATCCAACCCGTCAATATGGCGTTAAACAGATCGGGCTCTTCAAACATCGGATTATGGCCACTTTTTTCAAAAATGACCTTCTTCACATGTTCCTGCGAGCCATCTACAGCATCCCAAAGCGATACGGGACTAACCAAAAAGTCGTACCGTCCAAGACCAATGAGGACGGGCTTGGCAACCTCTTTCAGCGAATCGATCAGATTGAGCCGCGCGAAGGCCTCTCCCCATAAATGATCAATTACGGGCATGCTGGTGAAGACTCCTTCCCACATCCAAGCCGCATCATAGGCATAGTCATAGAAGCTGTGCGCTCCCATTCGGATGCACATATGAGCAAACCGCCGTTCAGGCTCCCTCTGGATATCACCATCCAGCAGGGCGATATCCGCTTCAAACTGCCGTTTCCGCTCAGGACACGCCGTCTCATTGAAAAATGCAATGCTCTGCTGCTGCCGCTCCGGGCTGTTGGTCGGCGCTGTGTTCAGCAGGACTACCTTCCGGACGTGTTCCGGGTATTTTTTGGCATACTCCAGCGCCATGAAGGCGTGCCCCGAATGCCCCAATATAATAAAATCCTCCAGTTCCAGCGTTTGTCTTGCCGCTTCGATATCATCCAGAACCTTATCCAGTGTATAATCTTCCGGCTCCAGTGTCCGAGGGGGCTTAACAAAGCCTCGATGGTCCAGGAAAATCAGTTGAAATGAAGTGTAGAGTTGTTCCGAAAACAAGCGGGGGTAGTAAATACTGCTTCCCACCACCAAGATGGGCCTGCCGTTTCCACGAATGGAAACATTCATTGCAAATCCTTCGCTCATTACCGTACTCTGTATGTTCATGTTTATCGTCCTCGTTTCATTTTTTAAATTAAACGCACCATCCCCTTTCCTGTTCAGATTCCATTACATTCTCCATAGAACGTTCCAGCATCCTATTTCACCTCGATTAGCGTTCGTTCAAGCTCAGTATAGCACCAGACATGCGCTCGGTCGACAGCCATTCAAGCATGCCCCGGACCACACACCGTGCGTCTCTACACCCGGACTGGTATTCGTTCCAGGACCGTTGCTTCAGCCACGGTTTGCATAGGGAGCAGTACCCTCGATGTGGCATCTGAGCCGTATCGCTGCTGTAAAAAACGCTGCTGTAAAAAGCATGCTGCATAGGCTTCGAACTGCCTTTTTTCGTAGCTCCCTTTATTCAGCCGTATCGCGGATCGTCAGGGTGAGTCCAGGATAATCCGCGGCAATTGCGCTCTTACGTTCGATGATGCGGTTAAATTCAAAGGCAGAGCTGAATAATTCCGGCTCGGGCTTGAATGTCACGCTGGTGCCCGTCTCCTGCGTCGTGCCGACGATCAAAAGCCCGGTCTGCGGAATGCCATGCCTGTACTCCTGCCGGTATATGTTCCCGTCACGACGAATTTCCACGGTCAGATGCTTGGAGAGCGCATTGACTACGGCGATGCTGATGCCTTTCTCCGCACCGGGGACCAGAAAGTGTGCGCTGGCGTTCAACCGATGGACATCGGTTAGTATCGACTGTACGACAGGGACGTTGGAATTCGGCAGTGCTTGCACGGGAATGCCTCTCCCGTTATCGGTAACCGTCACGCTGCCATCCTCATGCAGGAATATGCCAATCTGATCGCCATACCCGCTCGTGTGTTCCAATATTGAATTTTCCACCACGGCCCAAAGCAGCTGATGAATATCGAAGCCGTGCGAGGTCCCGAAATACATCACTGCATTGTTACGGGTTTCGGTCATCTCCAGGTAATCGCTTGTATCGAGCAAATCGCCTGCAGCAGACAGCAGCAGCAGGAACGGCAGGCTTCGATGCTTGGGAAGAGCGTACCGGCCGCCCTGCTCCTGTACAAGGAGATCCGCGCCAAGCAGCGCCTTGAGATGGTGATACAGCTGGCCCGTCGTTCCCATATTCAACCGTTCTACCAGCTCGGAACCGGATAGAGGCTCTGTCATGACCGCCTTTAAAATATCCAGGCGCTGCTTGTTGCCCAGTGCTCCGAGGATTTTGGCCGCCTTCTCGGTATTCATGTCCAGCAATTGATCCATTCGCCGTTCCTGAGGCTCCCAGCGGATGCTTTGTCCGTTCAGGTGCACTTGCCCGGAATAGAAGACGGAGCCAGCTTCGGGGTTTGCTTCATTTATCGTAGGTGCTGATGCAATCTCTTGGCGGTGTTGATTTGATGCGGATGCTGGTTTTCGTTCCATAAGTGCTTGATAAACAAGCTGCTGCAGCTCCGACATTTGATTCTTTAAGGTATCCATCTCATGGGCCAGATCACGTGTCATCGGGAATCATCAACCTCACTTTATAGATATTATGTTATTACGTAATTATTATATTACGTAATTCTAATATTGTACACCATTTTAAGGAAATCATTGTCTGAAAGAAGGACTGGTTTATCTATAGTTGTTTTTTATCTATTTTTATCATTAGGGGTCGTCTTACAATGAACGCAAAGGTTGGTGACATTCATTTGGGTGAAAGAATCATTCGGAATTTTAGGCAGGGCGATATGCCTCTGCTGGGGGAGCTGTATCAGGCGGTATTCCCAGCGGATGCGCTGTTCTGGTGGGTAGGTGACCAGGAGAATTGGGGTAACGTGTTCTGTGCACTCGAAGAGGGGAAGATGGTGGCCAAGGGACAAGTCGGGATCTTTAACGTGATCCCGCCGGGATGTGCATCTAACTGCAAGCATCACATTTATGTGAATCTCAAGGCTGTACCGCAGCGGGAGCGGGATTATGATCTGTTAAGTGAAATGTATACAGTGCTCTATGAACGTGCGGTTGTGTTAAAGAGGACCTTGCCGGAGGCGTACGGGACGTTTTTGTGCGTGGGGAACTATGCCCATGAGATCGGCAATAACGCTTTTTTTACAGAGGAACTCGGATTTCAGCCGCTGGAGAAGCTGTATTCCATGAAGCGGTCGCTTAAGGAGCCTATTCCTGCCTTGGCGTTAGAAGATCGCTATCGGTACCGATTGTGGAAGATGGAATCTGCGGAAGAGGAAGTGGAGTATCTAAAGCTCGAAGCCGAGGTTTGGCCGGAAGCGCCGCTGGGGCTTGAACGATTACGTGAATATAAAGGGCATCCCAACTGGACTGCGATAAATGTCCTGGAAGGGGATACGATAATAGGCAGTACCATGGCATGGCTGGAAGAGGGGAATGTCGGCGTGATTGAAGATGTGTTTGTGAGAGAACCGTGGAGACAACGGGGAATCGCCAAATATCTGCTCTCCCGTACCATGTCTTATCTTGAGGCTCATGGATCCGCCACAGTAAAACTTCAAGTGAAGGCAGCCAACGAAACGGCATTGTCACTCTATCGGTCGGTAGGCTTTGCCAAAGACCAAGAGGAGCACCGATTTTATCTGCCTCTGCAGGAGAAAGGGTACTAGAAGATCGTTCGACGGCCATGCGTGCGTCAAGCATGTAGGACGGTCATCCAAGCATGTTGGTTGACAGCCATCGAAGCATCCCCCGTCCACGTACCGTACGCACAGGATGCCATACGCACGATGGGACAAAACAAAAACCACGCACGGATCAACCCTGGCGTGGTCTTTTTTATATGAAGTTAGGAGAGTTATGAGGTCGATTCCCGCCCACCTGTCACATTCGGATTGGCATCCAAAATGCTTTCCGTGACGCTCCACAGTTTCGGCAGGAAATGGAGAACCTCGTCTGCCCGCTGCAGCAGGTCATCGGTGGAGGTTATGCCGAGATCCGCAAGGATCGCATCAAAAGCAGGGGCGTACTGCTCTTGAAATTCAGGAGTCCCATCGACTTCCAATATGTTGTGGCAGCGAGCGAAGGTGGCCACCATCCAGAAGACGGCTTCTCGATGGCTTCCGTTTAGGATCAGCTCGCGGCTGCCGTCAATGGCAATCGGCCTGGCATCCGGCGTAATATCACTGCTGAAGAAGAAGGGGGTCTTCGCAATCGCAGCAGCGGCATCGAAGGTTCGGGCCAGACCATTAAGATGATGGAGCGCTTGTTCGGCACTCATGTCTTTACAGCCCAGCAGTCGTAACAGTTCCTCGTAGATTTCCTCTTGGTCATATTCCTTGAGCACATCGCGTACCGCCGCATAGCGGAGCCTGACCGTAGGGTTGCGAAGAGCGGCGACCAGGAGCAAATGGGTGGTTACGCCGGTAGGGAACAGCCAGGAGGTAACCTGGCGATGCCAAGGGGCAGATGGATCTATGGATCGGAGTCCGGTTATGATACGCTCGCGCACGTTCTCACAGCGGCGGTCGACCCATATCCGGTTGGCAAATTGACGTGAAACCTCCGTCTGCAGCTTGCGCAGCTGCCCAGTCGGATCGGACATCAGGGTATCTACACGGAAGCTGCCCGCAAGATGATAGGACGTTAATACCTGCTCGGGCGAGGCGAGGTCCCGCCAGGACAGATAGGTGGCTTCGATCAAAGCGTCCTGGTAGATAAACTTTCCGAGCTTTAGAGGGGGCTCCGCATCCTGGGTAACGATAACAACGTCAATGTCCGAGGACGGAGCCATCTCTGCCTCATCCGACTTTCCGACCGTGGAGCCGCTAAAATAAGCACCCATGAATCCAGGCTCCCTGCTGGCATGCTGCAAGACCCAGTCCGTTGCCGCCGCTCGTGCTGATCCAACGTTCATAACCTTTTTCCTCCTCTACCTGCATGGTGTCTCACATGATTAGAAAAAACATCCTGTTTCCCATTTCAGTATTCATTATATGGACTTCCCTTCTAATATACAACCGCTTACAAGAGGGCTTGAGCCTTCATGTAGACGGTAAAGACGGGATTAGTGAAGAAGAGAAAATGATACTGCTGCAAGAGATTCGAAAGGGCTTGGCACATATAAATTAAAAGTTAATACGGGTGTGTACCTGCGTGAAACCAAAACGGACATTCTCATCGCTAACAATTCAGCGATGGGGAACGTCCGTTTTTTTTGGTCTTTTATTCTATTCATCCGCAATGACTAGCGTTGTATTGGTTTTTTTGAACTTTGGAATGAAGCTTGCAGAGACGTTCGCATCCGTTACGATGGTATCGATTTTGTCGAGAGATGCGATGGAAATGGTGACGTCTTTGCCAAACTTGGTGCTGTCCGCCATGACAACCACCTCTTTGGACAGCTCAATCATTTTTTTGCGCGTAATGGCTTCTTCCAGATTGTAGTCGGAAATGCCTTTTTCGATGGTGATGCCGCTGCAGCAGATAAACGCCTTCAGCACATTCAGCTCATGAAAGTTGAAGATGTATTCATACGCGACGACGGATTGCTCCTCGCGCCGGATTTTGCCGCCGATCATAATCAGTTCCACATCGCTGTCCATCAGCTCAATTGCAACCGGCAGCGAATTGGTAACCACCGTCAGCTTCTTCTTATGCTTCACGTATTTGGCCATCTGATACGTAGTCGAGCCGCTGTCGATGTAGATGCAATCACCGTCATGGACGAATTCGCTGCATTTGCGGGCGATCCGGTCCTTCTCTTCCAGCTGGCTGACCATGCGCTCATCCATGGACGATTCGCCGAATCGGGACTCCACGAGCTTAACCCCGCCGTATATCTTCTCGATCCGCCCCTGCTTGGTCAGGGTGTTCAAATCCCGGCGCAAAGTATCCACCGAAACGTTCAGTTCTTCCGTTAGCTCCGTGATCTTCAGCACTTTTCGAATCGTAAGCAGCTCAAGTATTTTCTTTTGCCTCTCCAGTGGAAACATTCGCTCACCCATTCAATCCGCATTAGTAGTTGGTGCCTGCATTCATGTCTAGTTTACCGATTCGCTCGGCCATGTTCAATAGAATTACCTATATTATTCGTAAGTTAGGCATCTAATAAGGATGAATATGGTCAATAGTTGGTGTTAATTTATGAATGATATATGCATAATTTACTTACATTTAACAGTTCTCATGATTCTTATTTACATATGGTTTCTATACTGAGGATGTGTTTAAGGGAGGTGAGCCGTTTGCTGAAGCTAGAGCATATTAGCAAACAATTCGACGATAAAGTGGTTTTGGATGACATCAACGTAGAAATCGGTTCGGGCGAGATCGTGTCGCTGCTCGGTCCGAGCGGCAGCGGGAAGACCACATTACTGAATATTATTTTGGGACTCACCCGGATGGATCAGGGAAAAATCGTGTTCCAGGATCAAGATCTTACCAACGTGCCGATGAAGAAGCGGGGGTTTAATATCGTTTTTCAGGACTATGCCTTATTTCCCAATCTGAATGCCTACGACAATATCGTATACGGCCTGCGCAACAAGAAGGGGAGCGTGAGTCAGCAGGAGGTTCAGGAGTATATCGATTTCCTGGAGCTTCAGCCTCACTTGAACAAGCGGATCGGCGAATTGTCGGGGGGGCAGAAGCAGAGAGTGGCCCTGGCCAGAACGCTGGTCACGAAACCGAAAATCCTGCTGCTCGACGAGCCGCTCAGCGCGCTGGACGGCGTGATCAAGGAGTCGATCAAGCAGCGGATTCAATCGATTGCCAGAGAATTCAAATTGACCACGATCATTGTGACGCATGACCCGGAGGAGGCGCTGACGCTCTCGGACAAAATCCTGATTATCCATCAGGGACAGATTGCCCAATTCGGCACACCCCAGGAGATTGTCCATCATCCGAGCAATGATTTTGTGAAGCAGTTTATTATCAAGCAGCTGCACATCAAAAGGCAGAACATCTACAACCTGTTCGGTGAGCAGTATGCATAACGTGAAGCCGGAAATGCGGATTATCTTTACCGCCATTCTGTTATTGTTCGCCGTGTTTCTGTTCTTGCCGCTGCTCATCCTGCTAATCCGTTCCTTCGAATCCAATCAGGGGTTTACTCTCGGGCATTATGTATCCATAGGGTTGAATCGGGAATTCATCACAGCGATTGGCAACAGCGTGAAGATATCGGGCATCACGGCGGTGATCACAACCGTCCTGGGGTTTACACTCGCCTATTCCATTCATTGCACCAAAATATACCGGCCTGTTAAAGGCCTGCTGAAAACCGTCATCATCATCCCCATGCTGCTCCCGACCATTACATATGGGTTCGCCATTATGTATTCGTTCGGTAATCAGGGATTGATCACCCGGCTTGCCGGGCGCAATTTGTTTGAAATCTACGGATGGAACGGACTGCTCATAGGCTACGTCATTTACACGCTGCCTCCAGTATTCCTGCTGATCCATAACGCGTTTAAGTACATCGATAAAAAGTTCATCATCGTCTCCAAGTTAATGGGTGACGGTACGATGAGAAGTTTCCTGAATACGATTTTGCGCCCCCTCGCGGGAGCGCTTGGGGGAGCCTTTGTGCTTTCCTTTATCTTAAGCTTTACGGATTTTGGCATTCCGGCTTCGGTTGGCGGTACCTATCCGGTCGTGGCAACGCAGCTGTACCAGGTGATGCTGGGCTCCATTCCGGACTTCAACCAAGGCGCTGTCATTGCGGTGATGATGCTGATCCCCGCCGTGTTCGGCATCTGGCTGCTGAACTACCTGGAAAAATGGAATTTCCATTATGACAAGCTGTCGGATATCGTGCTGCCGCGGCAGCGCATTCGGGATATCGCCTTCGGCATAATGTCATCGGTCATTGTGCTTGGCATGCTATCGGTTTTTGCCGTGATGTTCATTGCGCCATGGCTGAGCAGCTACCCCTATGACCTGACGTTTACGCTTAAGCATGTACGGAATGTCTTTCAATCGAGCGATTTGACGGGGGTATACCGCAATTCGCTCTGGGTCGCCTTGCTGACGGCGCTGTTCGGCACCTTGATGGCATATGGATCAGCGCTGCTGAATGTGCGTACGTCGTTAAAAGCCCGGTCCACGGTGGATATGGTATCGATGATCACGAATACGGTGCCCGGCATGGTGCTGGGGATATCCTACCTGCTCTTCTTTAATGGAAGCAGCCTGAAGGGAACCTTCATCATTATCGTTCTGTGCAATATCGTTCATTTCTTTACGACGCCGTATCTGATGGCCAAGAACTCCCTGTCCAAAATGAATCCCTCATGGGAAACCACGGGAGAACTGCTCGGGGACAGCTGGTTCAAGACCGTTTACCGGGTGATCCTGCCAAACTCGGCTTCAACCGTCATTGAGATGTTCAGCTACTATTTCATCAACGCTATGGTGACGATCAGCGGCATTATCTTTCTTGTATCTGCCCAGACGTCGCTTGTAGCCAGCAAAATCAAAGAGCTGCAGCATTTCGCCAAGTTTAATGAGATCTTCGTGCTGTCGATGCTGATCTTCTTCACGAATCTGATCATCAAGCTGGTATGCGACGCATTGCAGAGGAGAACGGCGCAGCGCTAAAGCCGCCATTACGTTCAAGTCCGTTGCGATGCCGGATATGCGGCTGGTAAAAAACATACTCGAACACCGAGCGGAGAGAACGAATCGTATTGGAGAAGCGTATGCGTCCGCCTTTGTCTGTGGATTTCTACAGTGGATTCATTCCAATCAGAGAAATCCGAAGATAACAGCGATCGGAGGTACGATACGGGTATCGCAGCGGACATCAAGCACTGAACCTATTACTTAATACCAATACAAATTCAAGGAGTGGAGTTAATCATGATGAAGACGCTTAAGGGAATGCTGCTGTCATTAATCGCAATTAGTATGGTGTTTACTCTTGCTGCCTGCGGCAGCGGAAGCGCGGGGGAAGCCAAGAAGGTAGTCATCTATACTAACGGGGATGAAGAGGCCGTCGCCGCAATGGAAACATCGTTGAAGAATGCCGGTTACGAAGGACAGTATCTCGTGCAATCCATGGGTACATCCGAGCTTGGCGGGAAACTGATGGCTGAGGGGAACAAAATCGAGGCGGATCTCGTCACGATGAGCTCGTACTTTATCGAAAGCTCGCAGACCAAGCACTCCATGTTTAAGGATTTGGCTTTTGACGCGGGCGCTGTCGGAACTTATCCGAAATACTACACGCCGATTCTGGCGAATACCGGTGCCATCTTCGTGAATACGCAGGTGCTGAAAGACAAAGGGTTGCCGATGCCAACCTCCATCACGGACCTGACCAAACCGGAATTCAGCGGACTCGTATCGATTCCGAACATTATGGATTCCTCCACCGGTTGGCTGCTGGTTCAGGCGATTATTAACCAATACGGCGAAAATGCGGGACGCCAAGTGCTCCATGATCTGATTGCCAATGTGGGACCGCATCTGGAGAGCTCGGGCTCCGGTCCAATCAAAAAAGTGCAGGCTGGAGAAGTGGCTGCGGGCTTCGGACTCCGCCATCAGGCGGTAGCGGCCAAAGCTGACGGTGCACCGATTGATTACGTGGATCCGGTCGAAGGAAACTTCTCGCTGACCGAGTCGGTTGCGGTGGTGGACAAGAAGAATGCCACGACGGATTTAGCGATGAAAATGGCCGAGACCATCGTGAAGGATGCCAGAAAAGACCTGATCGTGAACTATCCGGTGGCCCTGTACGAAGGGGAGACCGTGGATGAAGTCAACAAACCTGCGTACTCGATGACCTTTGAGAAGCCGCTGACCGTCGAGCTGCTGGAAGAGCATCAGCAATTCTTCAACGGATCCAAAGAATAAGCCCAGCATAGGAGCGATGTGAAATGAATACCTACAAGCTTTTGACCCCAGGACCTTTGACGACAACCAAGACGGTGAAAGAGGAGATGCTCTTTGACCGCTGTACATGGGATGATGAATATAAATCGATTACGCAAAAAATCAGATCGCAGCTCCTGGCACTCGCCGGGGCGGATCAAGAGCGGTACACCGCCGTGCTGATGCAGGGAAGCGGCACGTTTGCCGTAGAAGCCGTCATGACGTCAACCATCTCTAAAGATGATAAAGTCCTGATCGTAACGAACGGCGCATATGGTGAGCGGATCGTGAAAATGGCAGAGTATATCGGACTGAATTATGTGGAGTACAGAGTGAATTACGACGAACATCCAAGCGAGGATGAGCTGCGAGCCATACTGGACAAGGATGTGAGCATTACGCATATCGCGATGGTACATTGCGAGACGACAACCGGGATTCTGAATCCGTTGGAGATGGTTTCGTCGTTGTCCAGAGAATACGGCAAGACCCTCATTATCGATGCGATGAGCAGTTTTGGCGGAATGGAAATCGATGTTCAGGGTCTTGGCATTGACTACCTGATCAGCAGCGCGAATAAATGCATTCAGGGCGTTCCGGGGTTTGGCTTCGTGATAGCCAAGCTGGAGAAGCTTGCAGCCTGTGAAGGAATTGCGCGCAGCCTGTCGCTCGACCTGCACGACCAATGGAAGGGCATGGACAAGGACGGCAAATGGCGTTATACCTCGCCGACCCACGTTGTGGCTGCCTTCTCCAAAGCGTTGGATGAGCTGAACGAAGAAGGCGGTGTATCGGCGAGATTCAGCCGTTACCGGAATAACAACCGTCTCTTGCGGGAGAGATTGGCGCAAATCGGCATCCAGGCTTATATTGCCGATGACAAGCAATCCCCGATCATCACCACGTTCCTATTCCCGAGTGAAGGATTTAGCTTCGAGCACTTTTACGCTTATATTAAAGAAAGAGGCTATGTGATTTACCCGGGCAAGCTGACCGACGTGGATACCTTCCGCATTGGAAATATCGGAGAAATCTATGAGCAGGATATCGAACAGTTATGTCATATTATCGAAGAATATATGGGGGTGACGGCACAATGAGCCGAATCGAAGGCGTTATATTGGACTGGGCCGGAACGGCTGTGGATTTTGGATGCTTTGCACCGGTGAATGTGTTTGTCGATATTTTTAAGAATGCGGGCATTGAAGTGACGATGGATGAAGCGAGAGCGCCGATGGGGATGCTGAAGATCGATCATATTCGTGCCATGCTGTCCATGCCGAGAGTGTCGGCGCTATGGGAAGCGACGTACGGAAGAGCTTTCGATGAGCAGGATGTGGAGCGGCTGTACGCCGAATTCGAGCCGGCCTTGATGGCTTCCTTATCCGAGTACACCGATCCGATCCCGGGTGTCATCGAGACGGTTGAAGTTTTGAAGAGTCAAGGCTTGAAGATCGGTTCCACAACAGGATATACGAGCAGTATGATGGAAGTCGTGGTCGCCAATGCCCGGCAAAAGGGCTACAGCCCGGATGTCTATTTCACGCCGGATGACACGAATTCCCAAGGAAGACCTTATCCTTACATGATTTATCGGAATATGGAGTCTCTCCGGTTATCGGCATCCTGGAAAGTCGTTAAGGTGGGGGATACCGTCTCGGACGTGAAGGAAGGCGTGAACGCAGGCGTATGGTCGGTTGGCGTTGCTATCGGCAGCTCCGAAATGGGCCTGAGCTTGGAAGAGTTCCATGCCCTGTCGGAGTCGGACCGGGAGGCCGCGATCTCGAAAACCGAAGAGACGTTTATTCGTAACGGGGCGGACTTTACGATTCGGACGATGAACGAGCTGCCGGAATTAATCGAGAGAATTAACGGTATGCTGGCTGAGGGGAAAAGACCGGGGCTTCAGCGCTAGGAAACCATTGAGGCCTATCGATATGTCGGTAAAGGATTGCGGGAACATATAACCCGAGCGCGCTGAAGGAAAGGGAACGGTGCTATAGGTTACCCCTCACCTCGCTAAAAAAGAGCAGTCCACATGGACTGCTCAGACTGTCGGGAAAGAAAGAACTCAACAGCCACCTTGTATGTGTTTGAAACGAAACGAATAGTGAATCGCCCCAGAAATGATAGAAGAACCAAGTATACGATCCCATACTTGGTTCTTTATGATATCAACGTATACCCACCTCGTAATTCACTTTATTATTCCGACTGAAAAAACTCCAACACAGTACTCAGGAATTCGGATTGATACCCCACATTCGTTAAGTGGAACAAGACGAACGTGGAATTCGGCACCGTTTTAGCGATCAATTCACCGTGGCTCGGAAGCGTCACGGTATCATACTGCCCGTCTAATGACGAGTGTTGGGCTGCTGATCAGGGAAGCCGTAAGGCGCATATCCATATCACGGATAGCAGCCCAGCTTCCTGCGATTCCATGTGGGCGTGTCGTCAGCACCATCTCCCGAAAAGAAGTAACAATCGCGTTTTCTGACTCCACCATATGTGTTGGGAACCAGTTTTTAATGAATGTATCGGCGAACTCTGGAAAGTTTTCAGGTTGCAGCGCAGATGTGATTAAACCTTGCCATTGCTCAGCCGGTCCCAGATAAGAGGACGTATTGCTTAGGACGAGCCGGTCGATCCGCTCTGGAGCGTGGATCGCAAGCCATTGTGCGACCGCACCGCCTAACGATAGCCCAAGGAAATGCACGCGGTCAATGTGAAGCGAGTCAAGCAGTTCAATGACATCCCGTCCCAGTCGGTCGAACGAATAGGGAACCTCAGGTGTATCCGATTCGCCATGTCCCCGATAGTCGTAGCGAAGCACGAGGAAATGCTCAGAAAGATCAGCTATTTGGCCGTCCCACATGTGCATTGTGGTTGCAATTGAGTTCGCCAGCATAAGTACCGGTTTACCGGCTGGACCATCAATTCGATAAGCAATTCTAACTCCATCAATGGTCGTGAAAAAGTGTAACCCATTTATCATTGTGCTCTCATGTAATTTCGTAGTCATATTCTCCATCTCCCTTGTCGGTTCATAATGAAATTATATTTGAATTATTTTACAATCGAAATGGAGTTATAAAGGAGTTTGGGGTCAAAAAACTTAATAATTACGTTGCTTACGCCATTAACTTTAAAAAATGAGGTGCATGGATTATGGATCACATAGACAATAAAATCTTATCAATCCTTCATGGAAATGCTCGAATTACGATCTCCGAGATGAGCCGATTAATCGTGATGTCCCAGCCAGCCGTGACAGAACGGCTTCGGAAGCTGGAGGAGCAGGGAGTTATAACGGGGTATCGTGCAGTGCTTGCCCCATCGAAGCTCGGCAAGTATACCACTGCGTTCGTACTGTTTAAATCGAATAACTGCAGGGAGTTCGAGGCATACGCAGAGTCGGCTTCGGAGATCGTCGATTTCTACAGGACGAGTGGAGAGTACAATTATTTATTGAAGGTCGTCACCGCAACGAGTGAAAGCTTGGAAACCTTCCTTGAAACGTGCAACACGTTTGGCCATTCATCGACGCTTGTCGTTCTGTCCACACGATTCGAGGATAAAAGTCTGGTCTCAAGCCAGGATGCATCGAACACCATTCCACGCATTAATCCGCCGGGTATTTGAGCTGCATCGTTGGAGCAGCAAGATCTCTAGAAATAGAGCAAGAATTACCAAGTAAATGATAATTCCTGCACTGCTTGTACACTATCACCTAACACAATTCCGCTAAGAAAGAGCAGTCCGCATGGACTGCTCTTTTTACCCTTCTTTCAATCTTATTGCACATACGCACCTATAAACTCCGTCACTTCGCGGTCATACCCCTCGGGATCGAACTGGCGCGCCATGCCGTGACCTGCTTCGGGGACGATGAACAGCTTCTTGTGTTCCGGACCATTCTCGTACAGCTCATACACCATCTCGGTGGGTACGAACAAATCGCCGCCGCCATGAATGAACAGCGTTGGTGTTGTGGATTTCTTGACCTGCTCCAGTGCGGATGCTTCGCCGAAGGAGTATCCGGCGCGAATCTTGGTCAACAGGCTCGTGGATTGAACCAGCGGGAAGGGCGGCAGCTTATACATGCGCTTCAGCTGATAGGTCAGCTCATCCGTGACCGAGGTATACCCGCAGTCCTCCACAATGGCTTTCACCTGGGGAGGAAGCTCTTCGCCGCTGGTCATCATGACCGTCGCACCGCCCATGGATACGCCATGAAGGACAACTTGCGTGCTTTCACCCGTATGCTCGATGACTTGATCGATCCATTTCAGATAATCCTTGCGCTCCGGCCAGCCGAAGCCGATGTAATCGCCTTCGCTTCGTCCATGACCTCGCGCGTCGGGTAGAAGCACGTTGTAACCCAGGTCCTCATGGTACATTTGGGCGAATCCGCTCATCTGCTCCGAATGACCGGAGTAGCCGTGGGCAATGATGACGGTTCTATCCGTTGATACCTTGGCAGGTAAATAATAGGCATGCAGCTTCAGACTGTCATCTGAGGTAAGATTCCATTCCTCGAAGCTCTGCTGGGCCCACCAATCCTTGCTGTCCGCAAAGGGATTGTCGATATTCGAGTTGGCTTCCAGGTCCGGGTTGCCGTTCAGAAAGACCTTGTCGGCGCGGGCAATAGCGACATTATAGAAGTAGAAGCTTGCTGCGACAATAATGAGAACTAGAAATGCGATGATAGCTGCTGACATGATTTTAATCCTTTTTTTCATGTTGATGGTTATCCTCCCTGTATCCGTAGAGCATGATGAATGAACGTGATAAGGAAAGGTATGCCGATACGATATCGTTTCTTCCACCTATCATATCGCACGTTCCCTGATTAATCTATATCGCGGAGCACGTTCGTTTCGCGGGTGTTACATCAATCCTATCGGTTGGGGTAGCCTAAAGATAAAGAGCTGTAGCAGGAGGCGAAGGAGAAATATGAACAAACCTTTCATCAGCCTAATTCTTGCCGTCGTTATGGTTATGGGTTCACCGCTGCCGTCCCATGCCGAGGGGACCTATTCCTCACCGAAGAAAGATAGTGCGGAGCTGCAATATCAGGATATGCTGATGCTATTTCTGCTTCCTCATGTCGATGAGGCGGTTCGCGGGCATTATATCCATACGTTGAAGGAGCAGCCGCTGGTCTATCCATACTTTGTGGATGTGACCGGAGTGAAGCGGGTGAACGGATTCCGCGGTTTTCATTTCATTATTACGCTTGAGGCCAGCCCAACGGTCGGTCCCCATATTTCGGTTGGAAAGGATCGGCTTGTGTTTGAAGTGGCTCCGACGATTCCCGGCGGTATGGTCAAGCTGGTGGAATACAAACATCTGGAGACGTATGAGCTACCCTCGCATTGGCAAGATATCGTGAAGTAACGACGGCGAAACCGATCCAATGTCCAAAAAACAAGCAAACGCGGTTCGCGCGTTTGCTTGTTTGGCATGGAGATCATGGTGCGTTTATCGGGTCCCACACCCTCAATCATTGAAGCACAGGTAGGGTACCTGCAATGCTTACCAGCTCTCGTAAACCGGCCGATCCGGCCCGGGTTCGGCCTGGATCCAGCCGATGGCGAGCAGAACGATGATGGCGATGAAGGCAGCCGGCAGTACCCATTTCCAGGCATATGCGAGCATTCGTATAGCTGGGGACATTAGGGCAAGAATCAGCCCGATCAGTACCACGCTGAATAGGTGAATCCCTGGCGGCAGCATGAGGAACACAATATGAAAGACCGAAGTGAACATCAGAACAGGGATCAGGGATGTTCCCAGTACGACAGCCGGATGGTTTAAGGATTCGATCGGGTCCCGGGTAAATGCCGCCCATGCCAGTGCCGCGTAATGGACCAGCAGCGGAATCGCAAATAAATAGCTTGCACCCGGCAGGAACCAGGTTGAGCCGATAAGCAGCAGCAGGAACAGGAACCCGCCCGCCAGCAGCATCTCCATTTCATTGGCTTTCCGCACGATCCAGCGGGTGAGCGCAACATGAACGATGAAGGTTACCAGGATGAAGCTGACGCTGTACAGAAGCGAATCATAAGTTGCGCCTGTGGGCTGCGTCATTTTGCCGGCCCATAACGTATCAACCAGCGACCACAGGCCAAAGCTTAGCGCTGCCGAGAGCACGATGGCTGCAATCGGGGTTATCAGGCCGAGCAAACTTCCCTTGAGGGAGAGTCTGGAGATGCGGGCAAATAGTATTGCGAAACCCAGCCATATCGCCGTGAACACCAGGGTGATCGGGATCGCCCATTTTACAGGGTAATGAACCAGCAGACCAAATAGATTGAAATAAATACGGTCGCTTGTTGAAGTTAGGTCAGTCAAGTCGAGATTGCCAAAATGTTTTGCAACGGCGAGCGCGTTCTCGCCTTGGTGCTGCATCGTCTCCAGGGAGACGTTCTCCGTGTTATCCATCGGGGTATGATAGGCCACCCACCCTTCGCCATAGGCAAAGTTCAGTCCCGGGAGACCATGCTCAAGCGCCACCGTCAGATCGGTATCGTTCGGCAGTTGTTTGTAGAGGTCCACCAACAGCGAGTTGCTGACAGGATTGGATACGGCCCGGGCGTATTCTTCAATGATCCGACTGTTGCTGTCGCTGGTCTGAAACATGAAGGACGAACCCTTTGAACCCCGGGCTTCAAAATTCGCGATCATGCCAATCTCACGATGTGCCGGGTCCTGAAAGAACACCTCAGCACCAAGCAGACCTCTCTCCTCCCCGTCTGTCAGGAGAATCCATATGTCATTCTGCGGCGCAGGTCCGGCTTGGATCGCTCTTGCCGTCTCCAGCAAAGAAGCTACGCTTACCGAAGCATCATTGGCCCCGGGTCCGGTAGGGACCGAGTCATAATGGGACATAAGCAGGAGCGGTTTGCCCGATCCGGTGCCCTTAATGACGCCCAGAATGTTCGTAAGCTGAATGTCGGCGTCGATGTACTTGGTTGTCAAGCGGCCATTAAATTCTTGAACGTCCGGGTTCAAGCCGAGCTGCTTCATCTGTTCCACCAAGTAAGCTCTGACTTCCGCATTGGCAGGCGAACCCATCGGATGGGGCTCTTGTGCGATGCGCTCGACATGCGCCATCGCGCGTTCGGCAGAGAACTCGGTTGCGGGCGCATCGATATTTCTGGCTTCCGGCGGCTTTTCGAACCACAGCATGAGGGAGATAACGAGTATGACGGTGAGGATGGTTGTAAGCGGCAGCCAATAAGGAGGTCTGTAATCCGGCGGTCTACTCAATTGAATTTGCATGATAAGTACTCACTTCCTTTTATGATCATTCAGGGGTTTCGTAAAGCGATCTTTCATCTTATGTAAGAAATCGGCTCTTACACAGCGTAGTTCCAGAATATGACATGTGTCAATATAAGATTGAGAATGATCAGCATTCCATGCATAACACAAAGCAAGAGCCTCCATCAGAATGGAAGCTCTTTTGATTTATATTCAATATTCATTTTTTCATACCACGCGTTCAGACCGGTCCAGAGCTGTTCGCAAAGCTCATACACATGATCGATCTGGAGAAGCTGACCCCGCATCACCAATTGTGCCAGCTCATCGTATCCCGAAGGCCTGGATTTCAGGGACAGCGATTCCTCCAATGTCTTGGCTCTTGTATTGTAAAACGTTCGGTTGGCAAGTCCAATCAGCTTGGCCGTCTGCCAGGTCAGGTCCTTGGCTCCAAGCGGGAGGTAGCCTAGGTTGCCGGATTGGACGTTGTTTCGTATTTTACCCATCGTTTCGTAGGGTTCCCAGATCATGAATTCCCGCATCGTTTCTTTGATGGATTCGTCCGAAACCTGGAGGGGCAGCTTCCGAATCTCAGCGAGCAGGTTCGCCGGATCGTAGATTTCCTGTAGATGGACATAAGCGCCCGCTGTAATCGCCCATGAGTCGTCCACAGACGCTGCTGCCTTGAAGATGTCCCGTTTTTGTTCCATGCCGATTTCAATTTTGAAAGGGGGGTATATGAATTCGTGCCCGGGCAGGGAGACTCCGTCCCGTGTAACAACCCGAAGCTCAATGTCCGAGTAAGGACCATCAATCCCTTGCGCAATCGAACCGTACAGGCCAATGGCCAGAATGTCATCGCCGTGCAATTGAAGCAGCCGGTCTTTGATTTGGTGAATGATGTTCATTTTCTCTTCTCTAGTCGTAGCAGCAGGATAAGGCAGCATAAGGAAATCCCCCCCCCGAAGAAAGTTAGTTATCTATATTATAGTATAAATAGAACGGTTGAAGGCGGCGTGGAGTTTGGGATTCTGTGAATAATATAATCCATCATTTCATCTTATGGTAATATATTGTTGCGGATGTGGGGAAGTAACCGTCGCACCCGTAACCACAATAAATAGCTGAGGTGAGTAGAGATGAGTAGAGCTGAGCAGAGTCAAGGCAAGACCAAACAGGAATTGGACCGGGTTGTATTCATTGGCCGCACGTTTGACGAGTACACGCAAATGTTTGATTTGGAAATGTCGGAGCTTGCCGGCAAATGGGTATTGGACTGCCCTTCCGGTGCGTGTTCGTTCACCGCTCACGGTTCGAAGCATGGAATCGATATAACAGCCAGTGATATTGCGTATGATCATAAGCTGGACGACCTGGAGACCAAGGGACTGCAGGATATCCGGCACGCGATGGAAACGATGGAGCAAGCGAAGAGCAATTATGTCTGGGACTATTATGGAGATGTGGAGGGGCTTCGTCGGCATCGCGAGCAAGCGCTCCGTGACTGCGTTCAGGATATGAGGGAGTTTCCGGAACGCTATGTCGCTGCGGTACTGCCGGAGCTGCCTTTTGAAAACGAACAGTTTCACCTGGTACTGTCCGCCCATTTTCTGTTTATGTACAGTGACCGATTGGATTATGACTTTCATGTCCAGACAATTCGGGAGCTGCTGCGGGTTGCCTCGGAAGAGGTGCGCATCTTCCCGTTGACCGATTTATCGGGGAGCCGCTACGCTCATTTGGAGCGCATGATTCATGAGCTGGAGGCAGAAGGCTTTCGGGTGGCGGAAGTTAAAGTGCCTTATGAGTTTATGAAGAACGGCAATTCGCTGCTAAGCATTCGTAAGATATAGAATGAGCGTAAAATACGGGAGGGGGCCGGCAATGCCGGCCCCCTCTTTTTGCCCGGATGTCCTTTTCAGAGAGGACGCGCTTTACTCCTCTGTCTGTTCTAATTCTTCTGTCTAACAGGTGCACGGAGAATGGTTTTCATGGAGGAGGAGGCGGCTTTTCGTGGATCGGATAAATAAATCTCATGATGCAGCCCGTCCTGGTCGTAGTGATGCTGTTTCATGTAGGCATACATTTTCGCCAGCGTATCCGGCTCTGTGCCGTAGGGGCCGATATGCATGGTATCCGGATCAATGAAGCTATTATAACCATCCCATGAGGGGGTGTGATCAAGGGATGAAGCGGGGATTTCAATTATAACAAATAACAAAAGTTCAATATTGATATTGAATGATGGTTTGTTATAATGTGTTCAACAGAGAGGGGGCGTGAAGATGGGCATTTGGACTATAATGGAAGGTCCCAGTGCTCATCGAACCTATGTCACATGATCAGCCATTAACGAAAGAAGCCATATTGGACGCTGCCGAACAGACGCTTCGGCGCTATGGCCCTGACAAGACCTCGGTTGTCGATGTTGCCAAGGCGCTTCAGGTCAGCCATGGATCACTATACCGGCATTTTCCCAGCAAGGCCGCTCTGAGGGAAGCCGTAACGGAACGATGGCTGCAGCGGATTGCGGATCCGTTACAGAAGATTGCAGACGGAACGGAAGGCAGCGCCGCCGATCGCTTGCGGTTATGGACGGATACCCTCATCCGGGCCAAACGGGCTTATGTCCTCGAGGATCCCGAGATGTTTGCCATGTATACAACCGTGACGCTGGAAGCCGTCAAGGTGATTGATACGCATGTAAAGCTGTTAATTGGACAGATTACCCAGATCATCGCTCAAGGGATGCATGCCGGTGAATTTAAGCCGGGCCAGTCGGAGTCGGTGGCAAAAGCCTTTTTCATGGCAACGTCCCTGTTTCACCATCCGGCGCATGCCTCTCAGTGGACCTCGAAGGAGATTGAAGCCGATTTTGAGTCGGTTTGGTCGCTATTGCTGTCCGGAATCACGAAATAGTAAACGGGCGAGAATAATAGTAAACGGGAACAATGCAGTGCTCGAGGCCGCCGTTATGCAATAAGGCATAGCACTTCGGGAGTTAGCACGGTGAGATCACGCCTACGTTAAAAAGATGCTATTCTTGGCGATACTCGCATGGGGTAGCGTCTTTTTTATGCTTGTTCAATTACAAATGACAAAAATATAAAATTGTCACTTGTAATTTGTTATAGACAGACATATAATCAAATTACAAAAAAACGTGCAGATCAGAGGATCCACCTGATGAGATATCCGTGCACCTAATTCCTATGCGGGAGGTTGTATCATGACAAAGAGTTTATCGGGCAAGGTAGCTATCGTAACGGGAGCATCAAGAGGCATCGGGCGTGAAATGGCGGAGAGGCTTGCGGAGAACGGGGCTAAGGTGGTTGTAAACTATGCGAGCAGCCCGGCTAAAGCCGAGGAAGTGGTAAGCGCCATTAAGCAGGGCGGCGGCGAAGCTCGGGCCATTCAAGCCGATATAAGTCAGGTAGCAGCTATTGAACGACTGTTTAGTGAAACGATCGAGGCTTATGGCGGAATCGATATCCTCGTGAACAATGCCGGCATCATGGCCACCAAGCCGATTGCGGCCATGACAGAGGAAGATTTCGATCAGCAGTTTGCGATTAACGTGAAGGGGACTTATTTCGCGATCCAGCAGGCTTTTCACCATATGAATTCGGGCGGCCGCATCATCAATTTCTCGACCTCGGTAGCTGGACAGATGTTTCCGACATACAGCGTATATGCAGGCACGAAGGGCGCTGTGGAGCAATTTACGCGTCAGTTAGCCAAAGAATTCGGGCCTAAAGGAATTACAATTAACGCGGTGGCGCCGGGGCCGATTAATACGGAACTCTTTACCGTAGGCAAATCGGAGGAACAGATTGCGGGGATCGTGAGCATGAACTCCTTCGGACGCCTAGGCGAACCGGATGATATTGCAGGGGTCGTGCTGTTCCTGGTAAGTGAAGAGTCGAAATGGATCACGGGCCAAACGCTCCGCGTGAACGGCGGGTTTGTGTAATATCACGACCATCGCTATTGCAAGATAAAAAGGCACCGGGAGTCCGGTGCCTTTCCTTGCGAATACGGTAGATCCGTGGTAGAGAGTCATAAATACGCATCATCCTACTTGTGCGTATAAGATTTCCCCTAAATGTGGGGGAATGGTCGCTATTCTCCACAAACGCCCTTTAATCCAAGTCCTTCCACTTCAAGTCCAGCGTCGGAGGCGTGTAGCTATCCATGAGCTCAAGCAGCTTGAGCGGGTCATCGGAGATGTTGATCAGGTTTAAGTGGGAGGCATTGGAGAAACCTTCCGTGATACTGTACTGAATCAGCTTCATGAACGGTTCATAATACTCCCGGACATTCAGCAGCCCGATCGGCTTCTGATGGATTCCGATTTGCGACCAGCACAATACTTCGAACAACTCTTCAAAGGTTCCAAAACCCCCCGGGATGGCGATAAAACCGTCGGACAGTTTCGCCATCGTCGCTTTGCGCTCATGCATATCCGCTACTTCAATGAGCTGGGTCAGCTCGGTATGTACAATCTCGCCTTTAAACAGTCCCCTCGGCATCACACCGATAACTTCACCGCCATGCTGCAAAACGGCGTTAGCTACTTCACCCATCAATCCGATTTTGGAGCCGCCGTATACGAGCTTGTATTGGTTGTGGGCAATATGTCTGCCGAGCTCGGCAGCGTTCGCTTTATAGTCTGGGTGTTCCCCCATGTTCGATCCTGCAAATACGCATATAGATTTCAATTCGCACACTCCTTGACAAGATGTTGATATTTCATTTGTGCAATTATACTATATATAGTGATTTATGTCATGGCATCGATGGACTATATTGTTAATGATCATCAGATGGCACCCTCTTATCTTATGGCATACATGTTAGCATTATCATGAGTTTGTTCTTGAATTATGTAAAAAGTAAAGGTTAAGTCATCCTAGGGAATCGCGGAGGTAGCACAAGCATGGATATGAATGAAGCGCAGCAATGGATCAAACAATTTTACGGGGAGCGGGGCTGGACCCAGTACGGTCCCTTTATTCGCGTTGGGTTTTTGATGGAGGAGACAGGGGAAACGGCGCGTGCCGTCCGCGCTTATGAGATCGGCAGGGACCGCCCCGACGAGGAGGTTCAATCCAGGGAACAGCTCAAGCAGGATTTGGTGGAGGAGATCGGCGACGTGCTCGGCAATATTTCGCTATTGGCGGATCTCTATGGCATTTCGCTGGAAGAAGCATTTACGGCCCATCAGCAGAAGCTGCTGAAGCGGTTTGGTTCTTAAAGGCGATACGCTAGGCCCTGTTTTGCATCCCATCAACGAGGCTGTCCCCAGGAATGATTCATAGTCGAAGGGGCATCGCTGTGGCAAAACTTACGAAGAAAAAGGCTGCCCCAGGTCCCTTGGACCTTTTGGAGCAGCCTTTTTTGACGTGTTATCGTGGGATAAACCGTTAAGAAGTCTTACGATACCAGGACCTTGCGGAATTCCTCCGTCAGCAGCGGGACGATATCGAACAGATCGCCAACGATGCCGTAATCGGCTACCTTGAAGATCGGTGCCTCAGGGTCTTTGTTAATCGCGATAATGACCCGCGATTGGCTCATGCCGGCCAGATGCTGGATAGCGCCGCTAATGCCGCAGGCAATATAGATCTCGGGCGTGACCACTTTGCCTGTCTGTCCGATCTGGAGCGCGTAATCGCAGTAGCCGGCATCACAGGCTCCGCGCGATGCGCCGACGGCCCCGCCGAGCAGATCCGCCAGCTCCTCCAGCGGCTGGAAGCCTTCTGCACTCTTCACGCCGCGACCGCCGGAAATGACGATTTTGGCCTCCGAAAGGTCGATTTTTCCCGTGGTTTTGCGGACGACGTCCTTTACCACGGAGCGGAGGGAAGGAGCCGGGTAAGCGATGTCTTCGATACTGGCGCTCGCGCCTTCGATGGCTTCGGCGGCGGGAATATTGTTCGGGCGCACCGTGACCACCCACGGTCCGTTCTGGAAGACGCGCTTCTCAAAGGCTTTACCCGCATAGAGCGGACGAGTGAACACCGCTTCTCCACCTTCCGTCTCGATCGCAGTTACGTCGGAAATTTGCCCGGCATTCAGGGAAGCGGCGACGAGCGGTGCTAAATCACGGCCGATGGCCGTATGTCCGAATAGGACGGCATCTGGCTGCGCTTGACCGATAACCGCTTCAATGGCCGCCATATAAGCTTCGGGATTATAGCTCCCCAGATCATCATGCTCAATCGTATAGATCGTATCGGCACCGTAGGTGTTCAGGGCCGATACGGCCTCGGTAATATTCGAGCCTGCGACCAGAATGCGGATGCTGTCACCGTCACCAGCAATCAAACGAGCCGCGCCAAGCGTCTCGAGGGCAACCTGGCGCAGCTTCCCATCCCGGTTCTCGGCATACACTAATATCGTTTTGCTCATATCATAACCTCCTAGAATCCATTTGAGATTGAAGAGAAGAGAGTTTGACGATTGAACCAGCCTGAGCAACCTAAGCGAATTCAGGAAATTTCTCCGACCGCTGCTGCTCCGGATTCGGGAAACGTATCAAGCGAAAAGCGTGCATGACGGACATCCCGTTAACCATACAATCAGAATACATAAGGAATGATGACATGGCTCTCTGTCGGTACTGTGTAACCGCATTCAATAGCGAGAGTCAAAGGGGCACACCCGTACACCCGTTCATTAGATCACTTTCGACTGGGTGCGGAGCAAGGATACCAGCTCATTCGCCACTTCGGCAGGATCGCCCTTCAGAATGCGTCCGGCACTTCGCTCCGGCGGTAAGGACAGCTCGCTTTGCTTCGTTGCCGGCTGGATATCGGCCTCCGATAACCCGAGATCATCCAGGGTCAACGTCTGAAATGGCTTTTTCTTTGCCTTCATGATGCCAGGCAGCGATGGATAGCGGGGTTCGTTCAATCCCTGCTGTGCCGTAAAGATGGCTGGGAGCTGAACCTCCAGCACTTCAAGATCGCCCTCGGCATCCCGATGGACTTCAGCCGTGGTACCGTTCAGCGTAAGCTTGGTAATGGAGCCGGCATGCGAAATACCGAGAAGGCTCGCCAAGCGAATGGCCACCTGACCCGAACCGCGGTCCACGGAGAAGTTGCCGCCAAGGATCAGATCCGGGCTTTCCTTGGACAAATACGCATGCAGCACCTTCGATACCGCATATTCATCGTCCGGGATTCGCTCGTCGGAGATCAGCACGGCATCATCGGCGCCCATGGCCAGCGCCGTCCGCAGGGCCTCTGCCGTACGATCCGGTCCGACGGATAGGAGTGTCACGCTGCCGCCGTGGTCATCCCGCAGCTTCACAGCTTCCTCCACCGCATACTCGTCATACGGATTGATGACAAATTTCACCCCATCCTCGGCAATCGATCCGTTCTCAATCGTAATTTTTTCCTCCGTGTCAAAGGTCTGTTTAAGCAATACCACAATCTTCATCGGTTAAACGCTCCCTTCAATATGAATATCAGCGGACTTATTGACCGCCGGAAACACCGTTCAGGAAAAAGCTAAGCGTCTCATCCGCCTGATCGGACAGAGAATACTTGCGGCCGGAGATCAGCCAAGAGGTTACCGCTTCGTCCATCGCGCCAAAAATCAGGTTGCGCACCAGCTTGACGTTCAGATCGGAACGGAATTTCTGTTCTTTGATGCCCTGTTCCAGAATATTCTCGATCAGCACAATATATGGCTTCAATGCGCTGCCGATTTCCTTGCGCAGCTCCAGATCGCTCTGCCGCAGCTCAATCTGCGTGACATAAGCAAGCTCGGGATTGCTCTCCAGCTCCGAGAAATGGATGCTGCACACCGTTCGCAGCGCTTCCACGGCGTCCGTGGTTCCTTCCACGCTTTCGTGGAATTTGCCGACCAGCTCACCAAGCTTCTCCTGGAACAGGCGGATCAGGATATCCTCCTTCCTCTTAAAGTACAAATAGATGGTGCCGTCAGCCACGCCGGCGGCCTTGGCAATCTTGGAAACCTGGGACCGATGGTAGCCGTTCTCGGCGAATACTTTCAGGGCGCCCTGGAGGATAAGGTGGTATTTTTCATTTTTTTTACTTGTCATATGCTCACCCCGGTGTTAGAATACAGTTAAAATTATGAATGAATACTCATTCATTTCTTGTATCCATCATAAAATACGTTCATGTCGTTGTCAACGATGGGTTATGAAGAAGCGCGAAATGGATGAAGCAGTTGGATCAGAGCAGCAGAATAAGGCGTTCATATCAGAGCAATAGACGGCAGTTCAACCGGAAGAAACAAGTCACTGGGTATCCGCAGGGAAGTACAGATGAGAGCGATGTACGGATGAAGAGATGCAGCCAGAAACGATGAAGTTCGGTTTAGCGTGGTCGGCACGGCACGATGTGGAGGTCTATTTTCGTTCCTCTAATGAAAGCGCTTCATATATTGTCCCGACATGAACACATGACAAGAGGTTTTGGAAGGAGTGACAGGAGCTTCGGAAAATGGGACGCTGCACCAGACTACCAGAAGAAAGAAGGATATTTAACGCAAGGGGCTGAGAGAGATGATTCTAACATTAATCAACGCGCTGCTCTTTGTCTTGATCACCGGGTGGGCGGTGTATATGTTTGCCACCGTGGTGTATCGCCGGTACCTGTATATCCGTTTGGGCAAGCCAGCGAATCTGAAGAAGGATCTGAAGGAACGCCTGAGCCAGTTCGCCATCCAGGTATTCGGACAAAGCAAGCTGTTTAAGGATCGCAAGAGCGGCATCATGCACTTTATCGTGTTTTACGGATTTATCATTTTGCAGTTCGGAGCGCTCGACATCATCTGGAAAGGGTTGTTCGGTCACAGCCTGCCGATACCGGGCCACGCGGGCTTTATCCTCATGCAGGAGATTACGGTTGCGCTGATCCTGCTCGCTATCGGTTATGCGGCCTATCGCCGCTATGGCGAGAAGCTGAAACGGCTCAAGCGGGGATGGAAGCCAAGCATTGTCGTATTTTTCATCACCACGCTGATGGCTTCGGTGCTGCTGACGATGGCTTTTGAACGGCTCATGGAAGGACTGGCGTGGTCGGCAATGGCCCCGATCTCATCAAGTATTGCGGCCGTGTTTGCCTGGATGCCGCCGGTGGCGGTGACGGTGTGTTATTACGCGTTCTGGTGGCTGCATCTGTTGATTCTGCTGTCATTCCTCATCTATGTGCCGCAATCGAAGCATTTTCACCTCATTACAGCGCCGATTAACATTCTGGTACGCCGCACCGATCCCCCGGGCAAGCTCAGCAAGCTGGATCTGGAGGATGAGGAGGCCGAGGAATTTGGGGTCGGCAAAATCGAGGACTTCACGCAGAAACAGATGCTGGATTTCTATGCCTGCGTCGAGTGCGGAAGGTGCACCAACGTGTGCCCGGCATCGAATACAGGCAAGCTGCTGTCGCCGATGCACATGATTGTGAAGCTGAGGGATCATCTCACGGAAAAAGGGGCCGCGCTCACCTCCAAATCAGCATGGATGCCTGCCTCGGTGTTTGGATCGCCCGGCTCCCACACGATGGCTGCGACGGATCTGGCGCTTGTCGGCTGGAAGGGCGAGGGCATCACCGATATCGGACCGACGATGGATGTGCAGAAGCGCTCTTGGCACCAAGTCGAGGGAGTAGACCCGAAGGACATTCAATTGATCGGCGGCGTCATGACGGAAGAAGAGATTTGGGCGTGCACGACCTGCCGCAACTGCGAGGATCAATGTCCGGTCGCGAATGAACATGTCGATAAAATCGTGGACCTCCGGCGTCATCTCGTTCTGATGGAGGGCAGCGTGCCGCAGGAAGGCCAGCGCGCCATGCAAAACATCGAGCGACAAGGCAACCCTTGGGGAATCAGCCGCGCGGACCGGAGCAAGTGGGTGAAGGAGGTCGATCCGGAAGGGACTTTGGATCTGAAGATTCCGACCGTGAAGGAAAATCCGGATTTCGATGTGCTGTTCTTTGTCGGCTCCATGGGCTCTTACGATAATCGAAGCCGCAAGATCACCAAGGCCTTTGTCCGGCTTATGAATGAAGCGGGTGTCAATTTCGCCATTCTAGGCAACGAGGAGAAGAATTCGGGCGATACGCCGCGCCGGATGGGCAATGAATTTCTGTTCCAGCAGCTGTGCACGGAGAACATCGAGACATTCCAGAAGTATGATGTGAAACGAATCGTGACGGCTTGTCCGCATACCTTCAATATTTTGAAGAACGAGTACCCGGAGTTTGGGCTTGAAGCCGAGGTCATTCATCATACGGAGCTGCTGGACCAGCTCGTGAAGGAAGGGCGTCTTAAGCCTAAATACCAGGTTCAGGAGAAAATCACCTATCATGACTCCTGCTACCTGGGACGGTATAACGACGTGTATGATCAGCCGCGCAGTGTGCTGCGCGCCATTCCTGGCGTTGAGCTCCTGGAGATGGAGCGAAATCGCGAGAACGGGATGTGCTGCGGTGCAGGCGGCGGGCAGATGTGGATGGAGGAGGACGCGGGCAAACGCGTGAATCTGGCGCGTACCGAGCAGGCGCTGGCCGTATCTCCGACGATGATCAGTTCAGCCTGTCCGTTCTGCCTGACGATGCTGGAGGACGGCACGAAGCTGAAGGAAGTGGAAGAAAGCGTCAAAACGCGAGATATCGCAGAAATCCTGGAGTTATCCGTATTCGGTCTATCCGAAATCCATGAACAGGAGGTCGTTGTGCAATGAGTAATACCATTACCAAGGAATCCGTCAGCGGTTCCGGTGTCGCAAGTCGAAACATAACCAAAGCCGCCGTGATCGGCTCTGGCGTCATGGGGTCGGGGATCGCCGCCCATCTCGCCAATGCCGGCATTCCCTGCCTGCTGCTCGACATCGTTCCGAAATCCTTAACCGCCGAAGAGGAAAAAGCCGGATTGTCGCTGGATCATCCGAAGGTACGAAACCGGCTTGCGGACAAAGCCATTGCGGCTCTGCCTAAATCAAGCACAGCTCCGCTGTATAGCGCCGATTTTGTGGGCCGGATCACCCCGGGTAATACCGAGGATCATCTGAGCCAGCTGAAGGACGTGGACTGGATCATTGAGGTGGTCACGGAGCGCCTGGAAATCAAGAAAAGCATCTTCAAGCAGATTGAGGGCGTGCGTAAGGAAGGATCGATCGTCAGCACGAATACCTCCGGCATTTCCGTTAATGCGATGGTCGAGGACTGCAGCGAGGAATTCCGCAGCCACTTCCTGGGGACCCATTTCTTCAATCCGCCGCGTCATATGAAGCTGCTGGAGATTATCCCGTGCTTTGATACGGATCCGGACATTACGAAGTTTATGGTTGATTTCTGCACGAAGCGCCTTGGTAAAGGGGTTGTGCTTGCGAAGGATACGCCCAATTTCATCTCGAACCGGATCGGCACCTACGGTCTCCTGGTGACGTTGCAAGAGATGGTGAAGAACAGCTATACCGTTGAGGAAGTGGATGCGGCCACCGGGCCCGTTCTGGGGCGTCCGAAGAGCGCGACCTTCCGTACGCTGGATTTGGTCGGCATTGATACCTTTGTCCATGTGGCTAGAAACGTGTACGACTCCGTACCGGACGGGAACGAGAAGGACGTGTTCACAGTTCCCGATGTCATGAATGAACTTGTCACCCGCGGCTGGATCGGTGAGAAGGGCGGCCAGGGATTCTATAAAAAAGTAAAGAGCGAACAAGGCAGCAAAATTTTATCGCTTAACCTGTCCACGATGGAGTACAATCCGAGCGCCAAAGTGAGCTCCGCTTCCATCGAAGCGGCCAAAGCGGTTAAGGGAGCCAAGCGGAAGATCAAGGCATTCCTCGGTACGCAGGACCGTTACTCTGAACTGGCTTGGAATGTATTGAAGCAAGTGCTTGTCTATGCGGCCGACAAGCTGGGAGAGATCGCCGATTCCATTCAGGACATCGACAACGCGATGAAATGGGGCTTCAACTGGGAGCTCGGTCCATTCGAGACCTGGGATCTGATCGGACTGCCGGAATCCGTGCAGCGCATGGAAGCGGAGGGTATGACGGTTCCGGCTTGGGTGAAGGATTGGATTGCCGCCGGGAACAAGTCCTTCTATCAGCAGAAGGACGGCGAGGTGTTCCATTATTTCAAAGGCGAGTATAAGGGTGTAGAGGTTCAGCCTGAGCTGATCTCGCTGCAAGCGCTCAAATCGCAAAACCGGATCATCCGCTCAAACACGGGGGCGAACCTGATCGATATTGGGGATGGTGTAGCTTGTCTTGAATTCACTTCCCCGAACAACGCGATCGGCGCCGATATTCTGGTCATGATTCAGCAGAGCGTGGAAGAGGTCAGGGCCAATTACCGGGGGCTGGTACTGGCGAACGAAGGCCGGAACTTCTGCGTCGGCGCCAACCTGATGCTCATGCTGATGGAAGCGCAGAGCGGCGATTGGGATGAGGTGGATGACATCATCCGTCTGTTCCAGGGCAGCATGATGAAGCTGAAGGGGTTGGAGAAGCCGGTTGTGGCTGCGCCTCACCGGATGACGCTGGGCGGCGGTGTGGAAGCGTGCCTGCCGGCTGACCGGATCATTTTCTCGGCGGAGACCTATTTCGGTCTCGTAGAAACGGGGGTCGGCCTCATTCCGGCAGGCGGCGGCTGTAAGGAGCTGGCGCTCATGACCAGCAACCGTCATCCCGACAAGGAGAGCGACCTCCAGCCGGAGATTAACAAAATCTTCGAGATGGTGGCGATGGCGAAGGCATCGACCAGCGGACATGAAGCAATCCGCATGGGTTATGGGCGCAGCGGGGATACGGTGGTCATGAATCAGGACTACCGGATCTATGAAGCGAAGCAGGCGGTACTTGCGATGGACCGGGCAGGTTATGTTCCCCCGCAGCCGGGCAAAGCCCGCGTTGTCGGCCGCGACGGCCGGGCCGTGCTCCAGATGGGCGCCATCGACATGAAGCGCAGCGGTTATATCAGCGATCACGATCTGTTGATCGCGAAGAAGCTGGCGCACATCCTGACGGGCGGCGATGTTCCTGCGGGAACCGTGGTGAGCGAGCAGCATCTGCTCGACCTAGAGCGCGAAGCGTTCCTCAGCCTGCTCGGCGAGGTCAAAACCCAGCAGCGCATGCAGCATATGCTGGCGAAAGGCAAGCCGCTCCGGAATTAGGGTGATTAGTGCTTTAGAGCCAAGAAGCTCGCTATCAATCGCAACGTTCGATTCGCCAAATAGACGCTGCATACAGTACATGGTGGCAGGTTGTCCATGCTGGCGAAGTTTGGTGATGGCAACTCTTTAATCAGTTCCACCCGTTACGAATTCATTTCACGGCCGATTAGCGGCCTGCGCAATTATAAACGGTATTGGATCCAACCATTTCAAGTTGATGAGGTGAATGGCATGAGAGAAGCAGTCATAGTATCCCTTGCCCGCACTCCGGTGGGGAAGGCGAAGAAGGGTAGTTTTGCCCAGACACGCGTGGAGGATCTCGGGAAAGCCGTACTGGAAGCCGTCATTGAACGTGCACCGGGCTTGAAAAAAGAGGACGTTGAGGACATCATCCTCGGCTGCGCGATGCCGGAAGGCGAGCAGGGGCTGAATGTTGCGCGGATTATCTCGTTATATGCGGGATATCCCGTGACGGTACCTGCGCTAACCGTCAATCGTTTCTGTTCCTCGGGACTTCAGGCGATCGCTTTTGCGGCAGAACGCATTATGCTCGGTCATGCCGAGGTCATCGTCGCCGGCGGCGTCGAGAGCATGAGCCATGTGCCGATGACCGGCTTCAAGCCGGCACCGCATCCGACGATCGTGGAAGAGATGCCTGCGGTATACATCGGCATGGGTCATACCGCGGAAGAGGTGGCCCGTCGCTTCGGTATCACCCGCGAGGCGCAGGATGCCTTCGCGGCCAGCAGTCACCGCAAAGCGGCCGCTGCCATCGCGGAAGGCAAGTTCCGGGACGAGATCGTACCGGTGAACGTAACGCTGGCTGCCGCCGACGAGCAGGGCAAGGTGCGCAGCAAAACCTTTGCCTTCGATACGGATGAAGGGGTCCGGCCGGACACGACCCCGGATGTGCTGGCCAAACTGAAGCCGGCCTTTGCCCTTGGCGGCTCGGTTACCGCGGGCAACGCGTCGCAGACGAGTGACGGCGCAGCAGCTGTAGCCGTCATGAGCCGCGAGAAAGCGGAGCAGCTGGGCCTTACCCCGCTGGCTACCTTCAAATCCTTTGCTCTGGCAGGCGTGGAGCCAGAAATTATGGGGGTCGGCCCTGTTGAAGCGATTCCGAAGGCGCTGCGCATGGCGGGCATCGAGCTGGATCAAGTGGATGTGTTCGAGATTAACGAAGCGTTCGCTTCGCAATGCCTCCACATCATCCGCGCGCTGGGTATCGACGAGAGCAAGGTCAACGTTAACGGCGGCGCCATTGCACTCGGCCATCCGCTCGGCTGTACCGGTGCGAAGCTGACCGTCAGCCTTGTCTCCGAGCTGGCCCGCCGCGGCGGCGGATACGGCGTCGTGAGCATGTGCATTGGAGGCGGTATGGGCGCCGCGGGGGTGTTCGAGGTGCATGCAGCCGGGGCGTAAACGTTGTAGCAAAGCTCGCTTCCAAGCCCCCAGAAGGCCATGGGGTGGGATTCTCGCATTAGTCTCTGCAGGTGCTCATTGTGGTTCGATTCGCGTTTGTCCTCAAGGGGACTGAGAAGTGCTCAGCGAGTTGAACTCACGCTATAAGTCCCTCTCAGGTTCTTGGAGCTGATCAGTAGTTGTGAATTCCTTCTATTAATTCCTCCCGGGCCTAGGAGTCACCAAGCAGGTGTGAGTTCATCTATAAGTCCTCAAGGGGCTAGTAGCTCCCAAGCAAGGACTATGGAAAGTTAGCTTAAAAATGTTTCTGAATTGTATTCGATGAACATATCTAGGTTTTCGATATCAAGTCTACTGATCTTCTATTAATGCATGACCAGCCTATTCACTCTGTAATGTAGTCTCAGTGCGGTGTCCGCTCCGTACACGGACCGGACACCGCACCACTCACTCCACCCACAGGGGAGTGCAATGATAGCCGGAGGCAGGGGTCGGGACCTGAGTGCTCTAGCCCAGCGGAGAGGGCGGAATTGTACTGGAGAAGCGGCAGCGGTCGCCTTTGAGTTTGGATTTCTACTATTGAGGGGTCCAATCCCGGAAATCCAAACTCAACAGCGATCGGAAGTACAATCCGCACGCGGAGCGGCCACTATCGCGTCACTATTGCGCCACAGTCACGCACGCACCATCTATGTTCAACCAGCAAATTCGCAACCTAGTAACACCAAGGCCACCATTGTACTCCACCTTATTCCACATTCCGAAAGGGGAAACCAATCATGAGCGATAACCAAACCAAAGAACCGAAAATCAAAGGAGGCAGCTTTGTCATCGATAATCCCGATATGCAGCGCATCCTGACACCGGAGGATTTCACGGAAGAGCATCGCATGATCGGCGAGACGGTGCGCGATTTTATCGACGGGGAAGTCGTACCGCACGATGAAGAGCTGGAGAAGCTGAATTACGAGATGACGGTAGACCTGCTTCGCAAAGCAGGGGAGCTGGGCCTGCTTGGGGCCGATGTGCCGGAGCCGTTCGGCGGGATCGGCTTGGATAAGGTCAGCTCCACGATTATTAACGAAGCGTTGGCGAAGGGTTCGTCCTTCGCGCTTTCCTTCGGGGCTCATGTCGGGATCGGAACGCTGCCGATCGTGTTCTTTGGTACGACCGAGCAGAAACAGAAGTACCTGCCGGATCTCTCAACCGGCGCCAAAATCGCGGCGTATTGCTTGACGGAGCCGACCTCCGGCTCGGATGCGCTGGGTGCCAAAACAACGGCACGCTTGTCGGATGATGGAGACTATTATATTTTGAACGGATCGAAGCTATATATAACTAACGCCGGATTTGCGGATATCTTTATCGTCTACGCCAAGATTGACGGGGAGCATTTCACCGCGTTCATTGTCGAGAAGGAGATGGAGGGCTTCACGCTCGGACCGGAGGAGAAGAAAATGGGCATCAAGGGCTCGTCGACGCGTCCGCTCTTCTTCGAAGATGTGAAGGTGCCGAAGGAGAACCTGCTCGGCGAGATTGGCAAAGGCCACCGGATCGCCTTCAACATCCTGAACATCGGCAGGTATAAATTGGCAGCCGGCACGGTCGGTGCGGCGAAGGAATCGATCGAGCTGAGCGCGAAGTATGCTAACACACGTAAACAGTTCGATACGCCCATCTCGCAGTTCCCGCTCATGCGCAAGAAGCTGGCCGAGATGAACATCACCACCTTCGTGATGGAGAGCATGGTGTACCGTACGGCAGGATTGCTGGACGAAGCGATGCAGGACATCGATTACAACAGCGTGGATGCAGGCATCCATTCCGCCGCCGCGATTTCCGACTATGCCATTGAGTGTTCGATCAACAAGGTGTTCTGTTCGGAAGGTCTGGATAACGTGGCAGACGAAGCGGTACAGATTCACGGGGGCTATGGATATATCCAAGAGTATAAAGTGGAACGCATCTATCGGGACTCCCGCATTAACCGCATCTTCGAAGGCACGAACGAGATCAACCGGCTCCTGATTCCGGGCACGCTTGTGAAGAAGGCCATGAAAGGTGAAATTGCACTCCTGCAAAAAGCGCAAAGCCTCCAGGGTGAGCTGCTGCAGCTGGTACCTGGTCAAACCTTCGAAGGCACACTGGAACAGGAAGCGCACTTCCTGGACATGAGCAAGAAGATTTTCCTCCTCGCAGGCGGTTTGGCGGTACAGAAGTTCGGCACGAAGCTGGAGAAAGAGCAGGAGACCTTGTCCAATCTGGCGGATATGATGATTGATATTTATGCCCTCGAGAGTGCGCTGCTGCGTACCCGCAAGCAAATCGAACGTACCTCCGAGGAAAAAGCAGCCAGCATGATCGAGATGACGCAGGTGTTTGCATACGAGGCGTTCCAGCGCATTGAAGCACTCGCGAAAGAGACGCTGGCCTCAGTGGAAACCGGGGATATGCTGCGGATGCAGCTGTCGGTGCTCAAGAAACTGACACGTTGCACGCCGGTTGATACGGTGGCCCTCAAGCGCAGCATCGCAGCCCGCGTGGTCAAGAACGAGCGGTACACGGTGTAACACGCATCAACGCCAATACGATGCGTAAGTAACCTCAAAAGAGAGAGATTTTTCTTGGAGTAGGAAAGAAGGAGCATTCCTTAGGAAAGGGTTGGTTTTGTATGGATACAAAGCCTTGGCTGCCGTTTTATCCGCCCGAAGTAGCCCCCGCTTTTGATTATCCGAAACAGAATTTGGCATCATTTCTCGTGACGTCGGCACAGAAGTTTCCGAATCGGCCGGCCATGTATTTCATGGGCAAGACGATCAACTATAGGAGTCTGCTGGAGTCGTCCTATCGTATGGCAAACGCGCTCCGCAGCAAAGGGATTAAGAAGGGCGACCGGGTAGCGATTATGCTGCCCAACTGCCCGCAGGTGGTTATGTCGTATTATGGCGTGCTGCTGGCCGGAGCCGTAGCCGTCATGACCAACCCGCTCTATATGGAGCGGGAAATTGCGCATCAGATGAAGGATTCCGGTGCCAAGATCATCATCACGATGGATTTGTTTGTGTCCCGTGTTGAGAAAGTCATCGAGGAAACGGACCTGGAGCATATGATTGTCACGTCTGTGGCGGATTACCTGCCGTTCCCCAAGAACCTTCTCTACCCGATCAAAGCCAAGAAGGAGGGTCCCCTTCCGGTCGTTAACTATGGAAGCCGTGTCCATGCCTTCAAAAAGCTGCTTGCGAGCGCGCCGAATGACCCGATCTGCGAATCCGTGAAGGCGGAGACGGACCTGGCACTGCTCCAGTATACCGGTGGCACGACCGGTGTCCCCAAAGGCGTCATGCTGACGCATATGAATCTAATTGCCAACACCGTGCAATCCGCCAACTGGTGCTTTCAGGTGGAAGATGGGAAGGAGCGGTATTTGGCGGTTCTGCCCTGTTTTCACGTATTCGGGTTGACCGTGCTGCTGAACCAGGCGATCTATCGTGCCGGCATGCTAATATTGGTACCGAAATTCGAAGTGACAATGATCCTGATCCTGATCAAAAAAATGAAGCCGACGCTCTTCCCGGGTGCGCCGACCATGTATATCGCGCTGATTAATCACCCCCGGATCAAGGAATATGATCTGTCGTCGATCAATGCCTGCGTCAGCGGCTCTGCCGGGCTTCCGGTCGAGGTGCAGGATAAGTTCGAGGAGCTGACCAAAGGGCGGCTGATCGAGGGCTACGGCTTGACCGAAGCTTCGCCGGTTACCCATGTGAATCCGATCTGGGGAAGACGCAAAATCGGTACCATCGGCTTACCTGTCCCGGATACGGATGCCAAGGTGGTCGATCCCGATACGGGTGAAGAAATGCCGGTCGGCGAGCCTGGCGAGCTGATCGTGAAAGGACCGCAGGTGATGATGGGTTACTGGAACCGCCCGGAGGAGACGTTCGACACCCTAAGAAACGGCTGGCTGTTCACGGGGGATATGGCAACGATGGACGAAGAGGGGTATTTTACGATCATCGACCGCAAGAAAGATATGATCATTGCAAGCGGTTTCAATATCTACCCTCGGGAGATCGAGGAAGTGCTGTATGAGCATCCTTCCGTGAAGGAAGCTGTTGTTGTTGGAACGAAGGACGAATATCGCGGCGAAACCGTCAAAGCTTATATTGTTCTGAAGGATGGGGCAGCACCGGACCCTTCGGGCCTTGAGAAGTTTTGTCGCAGTCAGCTTGCCGCATATAAAGTGCCTCGCCAGTTCGTGTTCCGCGATTCGCTGCCGAAGACGATGGTAGGCAAGGTGCTGCGCCGCAAGCTGCTGGAGGAAGAAGAGGAAGGCAAAACAGGCTAAGCGCAGAATAGCGGAGTCGGCAGGATAGGCGATTCATGGTATCCCGCTGAAATGGATACAGTACTAACGACGTCATAAGAAAAAAGGAGGCGGCCTGATGAATCATACCAATGCCAATCCGGATACGAAGGCCGGACAGCCGGAATTCGACCGGGAGGCGTACATTGAGGCCATGACACGAGCGGCGGAGCCCACCTTCTGGGGATATCTCGGCTGTAAGCTTGCGTCTGCCAGCTCGGAGGCGGTTGTTGTAACGCTGGATGCCCAGCCTCATCATATGAATATGATGGGCATCGTGCATGGCGGCGTACTCTCCTCATTGATGGATAACGCGATGGGCATTGCCGTCATGCTGGAGCGCCCCGGCGAATCAACGGTGACGAGCAATCTGAACGTGCATTTTGTCATGCCGGCCAGAGCGGGTCTCCTCACCGTAACGGCAAGCATTGTGCATCAGACGCACCGTTCGGTAACGACGGAATGCCGAATTGCGAACGAGAAGGGCGAGCTTGTGGCGATCAGCACAGGATCCTTCCGAGTGAAATAAAGCAGCCTTGGCTGCTATGAAACAGGTGGTCTGCCAACGCTGGAGGGGCAGACCATTTATTTTTTGGTGAGCTGCAGCTACTCTAAAGGGAATGCAGAAGAAAAAGGTGAATGACTTTGAGAATAAAATTAATCATCTCATTATTAGCCTTATTATTCGTGTTCGGTATCTTTCTTCAATTCATTATCTACGACAGCAAATCTATTGAAACAAAGATTGTTGAACAGCTTACTATTCAAGATAATACGTTTAAAGAATTGGTTCATTATGACATGAAAAACAATAATATGTATGCCTTTTATACAAATACAGTATATAACACTTACCCTGGACTTGGATTAGGTGTATTAGAGAACAATAGAATGATGAAAGCGCACATAGTAGGAGGTATACCGATTGCTTCAAATAAAGGTTTTACATATGAAGTTGCTGAGTCCAAACAATTTAGCGTTGTTTATGGGACAATTACCAACCATCAAATAACAACAATAGAGGTAAATGGGCAAAAGGGTAATTTAGTAAGAGAAAGCGATTTTGCTCTATGGTATTATATCTGGGAAGATCCTCCACTAAGCCTTTCAATTCAAGCTAAGGATCAGGCCGGTAAGGTTTTGTCAGACGAAAATTGTTCTAACGATCCGGAATGCACACTGATTGATTTAGTTGCTGTGACTTATAACCGAGAAATCGGATGACATGATTCTGGTTGGAGTGATTCACCCATACTCCTTGTCAGGTCGATAAAGCTGTGGTACAATAAAAATGCTGTTTTTCATGTAGAATCTAGAATGTCTCTTCAGATAACAAATTCAGATGTTTACATACGTAGGAGGTGGAAGTCATGGTTGTATTTTTTGAAGTGTTGCTTGTTATTTTCTCCATCGGGTTGATTACTGTCGTTCTTCTCCAAAAAGGGAAAAGCGCAGGTCTTGCCGGTGCCATCTCCGGCGGTGCGGAACATCTTTTTGGTAAAACAAAGGCTCGCGGTATGGATCTCGTACTGCAGCGTACAACGGTAGGTCTTGCAGCAGGATTTATGATTTTGGCCATCGTTGTTGCTATGTTGAAATAACAATTAATGTTACCCTCGCTTTTTCACTCTTGGAAGAGCGGGGGTTTTTTATTTGCCTGAATTTCGGAATACATAGGTTAAGACGGTGTTCGGAAGGATACCGGAGATTAAATTCGTGTATACTAGGGTATGAGTATATGAAGGTAAAGAATGGATAGCGGAACGATGAAATTGCAGGTTCCCCGAGGTGATAATGATGATAACTGAAGAAATATTACTGAATTTTATGCGGGAAACTGCATACAAACCGATGACGTACCAGGAATTGGAGCAGCATTTTGCCATTAAGGATGCCCATGAATTCAGGGAATTCTTGAAGCTGCTGAATGAGCTTGAACAATCCGGAAAAATCATTCTGACCAGCACCGAGCGATATGGCGTGCCGGAACGGATGAATTTGCTGCGCGGACGTCTGCAGGCACATGCGAAGGGATTTGCCTTTCTGATTCCCGATGATCGCGAGCACCCGGATGTGTACATTCATGCCAATGATTTGAAAAGTGCAATGAATGGAGATATCGTGCTCATTCGGATCAGTTCCAAAAGCAACGATGGCGGCAAAATGGAAGGCGAAGTGGTCCGTATCGTGACGCGCGCCGTCACCCAAGTCGTGGGTGTATTCCAGAACCATGAAGCCTATGGCTTCGTGCTGCCGGATGACAAGCGGATTAACCGGGATATTTTTATTCCGAAGCATGCGATGAACGGAGCCGTTGATGGCGTGAAGGTCGTGGTGAAGCTGGTCAGCTATCCGGAAGGAAGAGCTGCGGCAGAGGGCGAAGTAGTGGAGATTCTGGGTCACAAGGATGATCCGGGTGTCGACATCCTGTCCATTATCCGCAAGCATCAGCTGCCGGAAGGCTTTCCGGAGGAAGTACTGGCTGAAGCGGATGCAGCGCCGGATTCCATTACGGAAGATGAGATTGTACAGCAGGGACGCCGGGATTTGCGCGGCTTGAACATCGTGACGATTGATGGCGAAGATGCCAAGGATCTCGATGATGCAGTGAACGTGGAGCGTCTGCCGAACGGGAACTACCGTCTGGGCGTCCATATTGCCGATGTCAGCTATTACGTCCGCGAGCGCTCCGAGCTGGATAAGGAAGCATACAATCGCGGCTGCAGCGTGTATTTGGTGGACCGGGTGATCCCGATGCTGCCGCACCGCCTGTCTAACGGCATATGCAGCTTGAATCCGCAGGTGGATCGTCTGACGATGTCCTGTGAGATGGAATTCAACGATCAAATGAAAGTTGTAAAGCACGATATCTTTACGAGTGTTATCCGTACGAAAGAACGGATGACGTATAACAATGTGAGAAAAATCCTGGTGGATGAGGATCCGGAGCTGATCGAGCGCTATAGTGACCTCGTTGAGGATTTCCGCTTGATGCGCGAGCTGGCGCTTAAGCTGCGGAACCGCCGGATGCGCCGTGGCGCGGTGGATTTTGATTTTGTGGAATCCAAGGTCATTGTGGACGAGAACGGCAAAGCCGTGGATATCGTCAAAAGAGAACGCTCGATCGCGGAGCAGATCATTGAAGAATTCATGCTGGCGGCCAACGAAACCGTGGCGGAGCATTTCCACTGGCTGAAAGTACCGTTCATCTACCGGATCCATGAGGATCCGGATCAGGAGAAGCTGCAGAACTTTATGGCGTTCGCGGCCAATTTCGGGCATCAGGTGAAGGGACGGGGCAACTCGATCCATCCACGCGCCCTGCAAAACCTGCTTGAGGCCATTCAAGGCACGAAGGAGCAGACGGTGCTCAGCACGATGATGCTCCGTTCGATGAAGCAGGCGAAATATGACGCGGAGAGCACGGGCCACTTCGGCCTTGCTGCGGAATATTACTCTCACTTTACGTCACCGATCCGGCGTTATCCGGATCTGGTCATTCACCGGGTCATCCGGGAAGTGCTGGAGAACGGCGGCGCACTTGATGAGAAGCGTCATGAGCAGCTGGCGGGCCGGATGGCGGACATCGCTCAGCAATCCTCGGAGCGCGAGCGTGTGGCCGTGGATGCGGAGCGCGATACGGAAGCGCTCAAGAAGGCCGAGTTCATGCTGGATAAGGTCGGCGAAGAGTTCGAAGGCATTATCAGCAGCGTGACCAGCTTCGGTATGTTCATTGAGCTGGAGAATACGGTCGAAGGCTTGATTCGCCTCAGCGCGATGACCGACGATTATTATCACTTCGATGAAGGCCATATGGCGCTGATCGGGGAGCGGACCTCGAAGGTATACCGCATCGGTGATGATGTGAAGGTTCGCGTGGCGAAGGTGAACATGGACGATCACACCATCGATTTTGAGATGGTGGATATGAAGCCGCGCCGCCAAGGGCGCGGCGAAGGCGAACGCGGCGGCAACGGCGGCCGCGGATTCGGTACCCGCGATGGCGCAGCCCGCGGGGGTAAGGGCCGCGGCGGTAAGCGCGGCGCGGTTGAAGGCGGCGCGCCAGGCGGACGCCGCAGTGACAGCGCCGGCGGCCAGGGCGGCCGCGGCGATGCCCCGCCGAGCGGGCGTGGTGCGCGCGGTGGCGGTGAAGCAGCTGCTGGAGCTGGCGAGCAGCAGGCGTCGAACTTCGCCTTTGGCTCCGGCAAAGGCGGCTACAGCTCGGCAGGCGGCGGCGCGCTCGGCTTCGACCGCAATGCCCGCAGCTCCGGTGGTGCTGGCGGTAAGAACCGACGCAAGAAGACGTCGGGCAGCGGCATTTTCATCGGCGAAGGTCCAACACCAGGCGGCAATGCTGGTGGCGGCGGTGGCCGCAAACGGAAGAGCAAGGGCGGAAACGGCACAGCCGCTTTTGTCCGCAAGAAGAAAAAGTAAGCTTCTCCCCTGATCTAACGCAGGAGGTGCTTGCCCCACCTTGCTTTTAGAGGCTGACGTTTGATACAATGGACTTCTGGTGAGATTGCAATTGGCGGTCTGCCGGAAGTCCTTTTTCCATTATCATTGTTGATGACAAGGGGTGAGACCATGGGTAAGAAAAGTGACGGGAAGGTTCTGGCCCAGAACAAAAAAGCTTCCCATGATTATTTCATCGAGGATACGTATGAAGCCGGGATGGTCCTGACCGGAACGGAGATCAAATCCATACGGAACGGCCGTGCCAATATTGGAGATGCGTTCGCAACCATTCGGAATGGCGAGATTCATATCCATAACATGCATATCAGCCCGTTCGAGCAGGGGAACCGCAACAACCCGACGGACCCTACGCGGACACGGAAGCTGCTGCTGCACAAGGAGCAGATCCGCAAGCTGCTGGGCCTGTCCAAGCAGGATGGCTACGCGATTGTACCGCTGAAAGTCTACATCCGTAACGGCTATGCGAAGTTATTGCTGGGCCTCGGTAAAGGTAAGCGTCAGTACGACAAGCGTGCCGATGCCGCGAAGAAGGATGCACAACGCGATATCCAGCGTGCGCTGCGCGAGAAGCAGAAGATTGCAAGGTAATTACGGTTGTCCGTGGCATGTCGTTTAAGAAATCGGCATCATATTTAATGCATGTTGAGGGATGGCAGCTTTTAGCTGTGTTACCTGCATTGTATATATCATTTTGATGTAAAGTGTGATATACTAAGTGATGTAAGAGAGATCAATAAGATCTTTGACAATCAGCATACAGTTGGCGCATTCTTCTTTCTTGGAGGGAAAGAGTGTGCGGCATCAATCGACTGCTATGGCTGAATATTCTTTGATTTAATCCGATAGCCCTTTTTGGCAGGAACGCCAAGGTGCCAAGCACCGGCATTTCTCCAACTTAAGGGGGCGTTTTTGGATTCGACGGGGATAGTTCGGGCATGAGTAGCGGGTAGTGGGGACGCGTCCACTTCATCAACGCTAAAGCCAATTAAACGGCAAACAACAAAACAACTACGCTTTCGCAGCTTAATAACCTGTGAGCGTGCTCTCGCTCTGTATCGCCCATGTACCGGGATGAGGGCTCAACTTTAGTGGGATACGCTGCCTAGTCTCCGCCTGGGGCTAGCTGAAGAAGACAATCAGGCTGACCTGAAGGGAATCCGGTGACAGGGAGTCTCTAGGGTGACATCAAATCTGTCACTACACCCGTAGAAGCTTGTGTTGTCGTTATCTTCGGACAGGGGTTCGACTCCCCTCGCCTCCATACATACTATAAAAAAGCGACCGTAATGGTCGCTTTTTTGCGGGGTTCATACTCGAAGAGGTTGGGGAAACCGCTTCGACTCTAAGGTTTTGGGCTTCTCTTTAGCCTCCTTTTCATCAACGACAGCTAGAGATGGGATGGGTATCCATCCGATTTTCATGTGAAAGAGTCGGCTAATGATCTTAAATCTACGGGATATTTTATAAGAGAATAAGCTGTTTAAGTGTTGATGCTGATGAAACAAAGACAAGTAGGTATCGGCTGTAGTATAATAATATTATTAGGCAAACAAGGTGCAGTTGAACTTTTGATGGTGATAATCGCTATCTTATAATTTAATGTATCTACACATCTCCACGCTCTATTCTCGTTGTTTATCCAATTGTCTCATATGGTATCAACGGTATGATTTAGAAAGGTAGAACTGTACTTGTTTGCCTACTTCTTTAATAGAGGTGAGTTTCTATCAGTATTTTAATCGAACCTTCACTACATAGCTCAGATGAAGAAATAAAAAATAAATTTAAAAGGTTAGTTGATTTCGAAGATGTCGCATTGCTTCTGGAGATTCCTACTGAATTTCTTTGGAAGATTCTTATAAGAGACAAACAGATTAACTATAAATCATTTCCCTTGGGTAAAAAGAGTGGTGGTTATCGTACAATTCATTCTCCCTCCAAAAACCTCGCAATTCTCCAAACAAAGCTTGCCTATATCCTCTCTCTAAACTTTACTCCCCATAATCGAGCACATGGTTTTATAGAAAAGCGAAGTATTGTTACTAATGCTTCAGAGCATCTAAAAAAATCTTTTGTATTAAATATAGACTTGGAAAACTTCTTTGAGAGTATATCTTTTGCAAGGGTGAGGAGTATGTTTACTTCTTACTTTAAGTTGGGTAAAACAGTCGCCACAACTCTTGCAAATATATGTATTCATCCTGAGGGGTTTTTACCGCAAGGGGCGGCAACATCTCCAATAATTTCTAATATCCTCGCTAAAAGTTTGGATAAAGAACTAAAACAGCTCTCTATTGAAAGTAAATGGGTTAAATACACACGATATGCAGATGATATTACATTTTCTACAAATAAGAGAGTTTTTCCTAGAAGTATCGCATTTCTGAATGAGGATGGGCAGGTAGAGTTAAGTGAGAGATTAATGCAAATCATTAAGAAGAATGGTTTCAATGTGAACAGACAAAAAGTAAGATTGCAAGATAGTAAAAATAATCAATCTGTAACAGGGATAACAGTGAATGAGAAATTAAACATAAGCAGGACATATATTCGTAGAATTCGTTCCATACTGAATTGTATAGAAAAGAACATTGATGATCTTGATGTTGCGAAGGAAGTTTTTGAACGTAAATATCCATTTCGACAAAGAGCGAATGAAAATTATCCGGAAATGTTCTCAGTATTACGGGGTATGATTAATCATGTGGGACATGTAAAAGGTAAGAGCGACCCAGTTTATTTAAAGTTAGCTAATCGTTTTAATGGTATCTCTCCAGAACACAAAGTTATAAAATCTGTAGATGAACAAAGTAGCAAACGAAAAATGTATGAAGATTATACTTATGTGATTGAGCAGGAAAGTCCTGTTGTAGCGTTTACTTCTGAACAAAGAAATGAATTTGAACTTATATACCATAATCAAGGCACTGGATTCTTATTAAAAGGATTTGGGCTCGTTACCAATGCCCACGTTCTAAAAGATATAGTCGATGCAATTGAACTCGGAATGCCGATCCTAGAACCTTATTATGTGAGAGTTTTTAACTCTAATGATATTAACGTGCATATGATGCGAATTGAATGTTATGATATTGAAAAAGACATTGCAATTTTAAGATCTAATAGCTTAGATCATAATGCAGAAGGATTTAATTATAATGAACTTATACAAAACGATCAACTTATTGATTTAGTTGGTTATCCGGACTATAGAAGGGGTCAGGAAATAAGAGTAGATAATGGTTTTGTAAGGGGCATAAGGATGCATACTGATAGCAGTGACAAAACAGTTGCACATAAACGTTATGAAATAACTCCTACCATTTATGGCGGAAACAGTGGTGGGCCTATAGTTAACGACAAAAGTGAAGTCATTGCAGTTGCTGTAAAAGGAGCAACAATGAACGGGGTCGTGCCAAACGAAGTTATACCAATATCTGAAGTGATAGAATTAGCTAAAAGACAATTGTTTTCGCATTCATTTTAATAAATGCGAGAGAGCTTAATAATCTGTGAGCGTGCTTCAACCTCGTATCGTCTATGTTCCGGGATGAGGGCTTAACTTTAGCTGAAGAAGATAATTAGACTGACTTAATGGAAAGCCGGTTCCGGACTTTTGGTTAGGTGACCGCCTACACCGCTCCATACATATAATCCACAACCTAATTCGGTTGTGGATTTTTGCTTATTTGATCGAATTAATTTAATCGTTCTGGGCAACCGAAGCAAATCTTAAGTGGCTACGCAGATCAGTTATACAGGAAGACACGGGAAAAGAGATATTAACCGTGGGCAGTTAGTAATATCCTATCTAGGGAAGGAATCTAAGAATTGGATTCTGTATTGCGTATTATCCTTTCATGCATCTGTAAACAAAACAAGGAAAATGTTTAGAAATCCACATATTGCCATCTATAATTTTGAATAGTATTATTGTCATATATATAATGAAAGATTGGGTGAGTCAGCATGGCAATGCCTTACTTACATGAGGTTTATAAGGATTCCGGAGTGCCAACATATACTTTTGTTAAACCGATGAAATATAGAAAGTTGCTTGTATCTTTGCGAACCCCAGGAAAAGGGCTTGTAGTTGAGGGGCCGTCAGGAATCGGTAAGACTTCTAGTATTACAAAAGGCCTTGAAGAATTGGGCATAGAAACAAAAATCACAAAGCTTACTGCAAGAAAAGCTAAGGACTTGAAAATCATTAAGACTATACCTGGTGATAGTTTAGATGGGATAATAATAATCGATGACTTTCACAGGCTTGAACCAGAAACTAAAAGTTCTATTGCAGATTATATGAAAACGCTTGCTGATGAAGAATCGGCTACTACTAAACTAGTTGTTGTGGGAATAAATAAAGCGGGAGATTCATTGGTGAAATTCGCTAGGGATCTGAATAATAGGATTGACACAATTAGATTTGAATCTAATCCTGAGGAAAAAATTGTTGAACTTATAGAAAATGGAGAAAAAGCCCTTAACATTAAGATAAATATTAAGGGTGATATTGTTAAAGAGGCACAGGGTAGCTTTCATATTGCCCAAATGTTATGTAAGGAAATTTGTATCCATGGAGATGTTCTTGAGGCATGTAAAAATACGACAGTTATAACTACTAGTTTGGAGTTGATTAAACAAAAAGTTTTTGATGACTTAAGCAGGGCATTTAATGAAATAGCTAGAGCATTTGCTACAGGACCAAAATTGAGAAAAGATGGTAGAGCCCCATACTTACATATTTTATTTTGGCTTGCAATCAGTAATGAATGGGCTTTAGATCTTAATCAGGCAATAAGGAAATACCCTGAGCATAGAAGTAGCGTTAATACTGTAATGGAGCAGGGATATTTGGAAAGTTTTTTAAATGGAGAGCATGCTGAATTATTTGCCGAGTGTATTCATTACGAGGCTAATACTAATGTAATAAGTGTTGAAGATCCTAAATTCGTTTACTATATACGAAATATTCAATGGAAGAAGTTTGTTCGAGAAGTTGGATACAAAACAATTAATTTTAAGTCTATTTATGATTTTGCTCTTTCCTTTGCTGGAAGTGACAGAGATGTGGCAGAAGGTTTATTTACAAGATTATGCGAAGAAGAGGTCTCTGTATTTTACGATAAAAACGAGCAACATAGGATATTAGCAGAGAATGTGGAAGAGTACTTAGGTCCAATTTATAGAAGCGAGGCACAGTATGTTGTAGTTTTATTAGGTTCTAATTATCCTAGAAGGATTTGGACCCAGTTTGAATCTCAGCAATTCAAGGACCGCTTTGGTGAAAGTAGTGTTATACCCATCTGGTTTAAGGATGCTCCTGTTGGATCATTTGATTCAACTGCGAAAATTGGAGGCATAGAGTTTGATCGTGATGGTGATTTTACATTACAAATAAACTATATCACGGAAACGCTCATGAAAAAATTGGCCGATAATAGAATTTCTTCTAATGTAGGCAAAATTACTAAGTCTAAAAATAATAAAGATGATATAGGAGTACAACTCACCCTCTTTTAAAATGAGAGACTTCATTCGCGTTATGAGGAATTTTTTGGTTGGGGAGCCTGAGTGATGACATTGAATTTGTCACTACACCCGTAGACAGGTTATCTTCGGACAGAAGTTAGACTCCCCTTACCACAATTATAATCAAACAAAAAGCGACCGTGTCGGTCGCTCTTTATTTTTCAGTTAATGTTGAAACTATGCATAGTTACTATGACACTAAGTTTTAGATGATAACAAATAACTCATTAATCTTAAAGGTGAATTTAGCCACAATGCTCTCTCTGAACTGTTTTGTTTCTCCTAAAGAAAAAATTCATCAGTATCGATTCACAGAATCGATGAATAATCTCCCGAAGAAAATTTTGCATGGACTTTCTCTAATTCTTGTATTATCTCTAGCGCTTCTTCGTAGGCCCCAAGCTCTCTCAGTAATTCAACGTCCTTAATTTTATATACTAGAATTGACCAATTCTCATTATGTTCAGTGCATATATCTTTATTTTTCTTCAATTCATTAAATCTTTTTTTACTTAGCTGTTTAGGATATGGAGCCCAATCTTTAGTGATGTTTAAATGCTCAAACATCGATAGCTCGTCAGAAATAGAAGCAATTGAAGAATGAGGGGCTCCAAAATCTTCGTAATAAAATTGATATTCACAGATGGAAAGAAAGTTTAATACTTTGGTTTCATCATTCTCATAACCTAGCTGATATAGAAATTCTTTAATTCTAGGACCAACGTATAGACGATTAAATTGAAAAGGATCTAGTTCTTCGTACATTCTGTACAATTTCCTTTCCCAACCATAATTTTTAAAATAGTAGGTTCCGAAGTCAGCATAATAAATGCCTTTTTCAGTTCTTTTATCGTCATTAATAGTACGTTTTAATTTGTCAGAGTTACTTCCCAATTGTTCTTTCCAATATTCTTGAATGAATTCATTGGAATCGTCTTCGCTCCTGAACTCAATACATGTTATAAAAGCATGACAGAAAGTGTAAATAGGAGTGTGAAGGAAACGGACCCATTGTGAATCTTGAAGGATCAGATTGTCAAAGACAACTTCATAAAGAGCAGGATCGTTTTTTAAATAGTGATTATATATGTCGCTTGACAAAAATTCGGATGCACGTATCACAGGTTCATCTCGATACATAAATAATAAAAAAGCCTCATCACAGAAACCGATTAGGTTAGTATGCTGTGAATTAGTATTTTGTTGGTGTATATGTTCGATTAGAATTATGCATAAACTACTTTCTTGTTCGGGCAGACGTTCAAGATCGCGTATTGCTGCAAAGAGTAGTTGTATTGATTCTCTAGTTTCTAAATAGTCATGAATATAATGGGAATGGTTACTTGTTAATATCTCCTTTAACTCTTTTTTTAGAGGAGCTCGAAGATCAGACCAAGTTATGAGTTCTGAGATCTGTTTATCTTCAAGTTCGATCTCATTAGGTCCAAAAAGCCAATTTTCAGCATCCTGTTTAACAACTTCTAATGACTGTTCTTTTTCATCATTATAAATACTGTAATCTTTCGTAACTCCAACCTGCTTTTCTATTAATAACGGCTCTCGTCCACACAAAGGGGCAACCTTCTCTCCGAATTGGTCGGTGTAACGAAGGCCGAAATGGTGGAGTATTTCTGGAATATTATCTACAAGAAGATCAAGTTCCATGTCCTTACCTAAATGATCTAGTAATTCTATTTCGGCCAATAGTATAGTTTTTAGTTCTTTTTTTATCTTTTTATAATAAGTGTCGTGGTAAGTACTATACGCTCCTGGAAATACTTCTTGAAACTTTTCCATGGCCATATAATGATATACACTAAATGCTTCCTTATAAAATTGATTCAGAATATCTTTTCCTATAAACGACATACCTTTATTAGTACACCTAACTATAATATCAGGTAAGTTATGAAGATCTATATACTGTGCTTCTATATTTCCATGCCCCATAGTTGAACAGTAAATCTTTATTTCACTTTCTAAAAAATTTAAAAGTGAGGAATGTAGATGCGGATCACAACAACGGAGCAAATGAAAGAACCTATGAAGCTCTTCTTCCCCTCTAGGTAGATCATCTACCAAGTCAGGTCCCCAATTCCAACTACTATCTGACTCATTATGATAGCTATAAGGATAGTCTTCGTAATGTAATATACATTGCCGCTCTATCATTTCAATGACTTGTTTACTGGAGCCCTTAGAAAAATGCTCTAACAGAAACTGAAGTTGATTGTAGTAAGCACAGCATTGTAAAAGTTCAGGAATAAATTGTTCAGTATGTTCTTCGATATATGAATACAGAAAATCCTGCACAGAGGGCATGCTGAATTTTAATAAAACTTCGTCTTCTTCATCACTATAAAAAGACTTAATCATAGTTCTTTCAAGTTCAGAGATACTGTCACTTAGCTTTTTTATCCCCATTCGGTTTGTACTAGTATCTATATACTTTGCGTAGCAGCACTTCATATCTTCGAGGTACATGGGTGTTGAAGAGATTAGCAATAGCATGGCTACAATCTGTGCCTCTTGAGAAAGCTCCAAAAAGATATCCTCCCAGAATGCACCAGGATTATCGAAGTAATCACAAAGATCAATAAAATAGTCTTCTGGGGCAGATTCTTTGTCTGGTACCTTGTTTAGGTAGAGGGCAAGTACACGGGGATTATAATTCTCATGATTTATTATTCGACTGCAGTTTTGAAATAAATAGGTAACATATTCATAGTGTAAATTTGATGAATATAGGTGTTGAAACAAGATACTGGCCTTTTCAATATTGCTATATTCCTCCACAGTACAAATTAGAGCATACTGCTCTAATTTTTCCTTCAACATAGGTTGTCTTTGTAGACCTTGACGAAGAACGTATTCTCTTGTCGTTAAGATAAGGCGTTTGTTTCCACCAAAGTCAATTATACGTTGAATGAGTTTATTAAGCTGATTTTCATCATTTCTACGAGTGCTTTCATTGTGAAAAATACTCCCCCAGAAATCATCTAGTATAATGACTTGTTTTTTATCATCCTCTAGCATATTATAGACATCTTTAATAGAGTACGCCCATATAAACCCATCTAGATCGTCTGGCTGAAGGTATGCCAATGCTAAAAGATATGCTATCGTTGTTTTTCCAACACCGGGTTCTCCTGAAATAACAATTACATGATTATGAGACCATCTTTGTAACGCTTCACGATAGATTCGAGTGGGGGCGAATGTGTTAGATGCTTTCAATGCCTCTTTAAGTTCTTCAGCCGATTCTTTGTATAGTGCGCGGTGTGTGGACTCTTTAAGGAATTTTTGAAACACATTAATGCTTGGTAACCAAAGTTTAGGATGAGCTAACTCTACCCATTTGTAGTTTGGTTCTTCCAACAGCCTATTAATATCTATTTTGCTTAAGATATCATTAGTACTAGTTATAAACCCCTCAAATAATTCTATAATTTGTTCTTTTTCACCTGGTTGAAAAGTAATTGAAACACCCAAGATATATCTGTCAGGTTTTAACTTGCGCACTTTAGGCAGTTCAATGTCTTTTAAGCTATTGTAAAGTTGTTTGAAATTTTGTTTATAGCGTTTTGCTTGAATAACGGTTTTTTTGCCGTGGAATATATAAGAACCATCAATACCAGAATCACGACCTTCTTTATACATTTCTACAAAATAACCTTCTCTTACTTGAACAATATCACAAATTAGTTTTTCAAATTCGAGGGGCTCTAGTAAATCATGAAAGTTATAGTTAGGCATATATAAACCTCCATTCTTTTGAGGAAATAGCTATAGTCTAATTCGAAATTTGACATAGGTCAGCGATTTTACGGGCTAACTATTTTAAATACTTGTCGTTATAGATGTGAATACCTTCCCTCATCATCCACCAACTCAATAATCTCCCGAATATCGCTTATATTTAAAGCCTCAGCAATTCTTTCGATATGACTAAAGCTGATACTTTCCCGTTTTCCATTGGCAAGTTCACTTAATGCAGCGTGCCGTACATCGGATATTCGGGATAATTCCCGCAAAGAAATATTATGTGCCTTGGTCAATTCCGAGATTTTAACGACAACTTTTTTCCTCATTATAATCACCTCTCAAAGATCGATATCAACTTGACTATACGCATAAGCGTACCGTATAATAATTTCAATACTGGTACTTATATGCGTAACAGTTATGAATTTGTCATTGTTTATCGATCTGTATATCATCTGTTAAAGAAGGAGAATCCCATGCCAAGCTTCCTGGAATCCCTATATTACGGGCAGTTGAATCCTGTAGAGAAGGCTGCTTCTACCGACCCTCAGTATCGCCAATTGAGCCGGCAAATATCCGAGTCCATGGATGCTTGGAAGAAGAGGCTTTCCGATGATGAGTTTCATGAGCTTGAGGAGTTATTAGATTTGTATCGACAAGTCCAAGGACTGGAAATGTCGGCTTCTTTTACTGAAGGTTTCAGGCTGGGAGCGACGATGATCATCGAGGTGTACTCTGAGTAATGTGATCAGTAAGGACACTCATAGAACTGCCGTAAAGACACGAACTGTGTCTTTTTTAATGCCGTAAAATACTGACTATCAGCCCCTACTTCGGATATCACAATTGGGTACATCCGTAGAAGCTTGTGTTGTCGTTATCTTCGGACAGGGGTTCGACTCCCCTCGCCTCCACCAATACCTTGAAAAACCCGACCTCGTGAGGTCGGGTTTTTGCTGTAGAATAGTTGATAAGTGTGAATAATAAATTTCACTGTCTTGTAGATGTTTTTATTTATGGATAGTAGAATATACGGTTTCTAGATATGCAATTGAATTGCGTTCGGCTTCTTCTTTGCGTATCCAACCATCAGAAGCCTGGCGTAAACGTTGATATAGCTTGATAGTGGCCTTTAACGCACGGTAACAACTTTCGTAGCTGTGGAGTGGAATCGTGTCCCGAAGCTCAGCCATCTCCATTTCAGCAAATTGCTCTAGCCGTCGGACTCCCGCGGGAAGATGGCCGTAACGCATGAGTATCAACGGTCCTAATACTGCATTGCGAATAAACGTAATATGTTGGATGAGCTCGAACAACTCGCCTCTTCCTAATTTCGCCGCACCATAATGCACCCAAACCCAGAACCGATCCTCCATCCATTGCATAGAGGGCGATGGATAGGCAGGGGATGTCTCGGCAAGGATCGTTCTGATCTCTTCGTCTCTCTCCCAAAGCACAATCGGATTCTCCGTTCGTATTCTAAGCTCCGATTTCGAAATGAATTTTAGATCCACGTGAAGCAACGGTGGGCCGTATAGGCAAATAACCAGACGTGGTTCGCCGACATGCTCACCTGTGAATGCCGACAGTAAGTGTTCGAGCTCTTCCGCGAGCTGAATCCGTTGCTCCATAATTTCATTGCGATACGCGTTATCGTACACGATGACTAAATCTAGATCGCTATACTCGTCCATGGCTCCGTGGATCATGGAGCCGCCTGCAAGGAGGCCCGTAAGTCGGTTATCTCGACTGATTTTCTTTTTTGCCTGCTTAATGAAGCGTTCGTGAACGGGTAACATCATGCTATGCACTCCTTAAAGATAGGACCCATATATAAATGGGTATTACGCCAATATATCATTGTGGTTAATTCGTTGTCAATCGGGTGATACTCAGGTGACACCAAAATCTAGACTACACCCGTAAAAGCTTATCTTCGGACAGGAGTTCGACTCCCCCTCGGTTCCATCATAATGAACACCATCCGCATGAGGATGGTGTTTTTGTTTTATATTAATACTACAGGGTTAGAACATGTCGTGCAGATGGAGTGAAATCGATGAATCATAGTCATGATGGAGAGGAACCATTGATAACGGTACTCAATATGGATGGTCAACAACTAACACCATGTTTACCCCATCGGGCTTGGCGGGAAGTTGAGCGATCGCGAGCTGTCTGGGTTGATGAGCAGACGATCCAATTGCTTTATAATCCGTTCTTATTTCGGGACTATCGAAAAGCTGCACTGAAACGAGATCATCACACTTGTTTGTGGTGCGGACGACACGCCACGACCGTGGACCATATTATCCCCTCAAGCAAAGGCGGCTCGGATCTTCCGCAAAACCTGATCGCTTCATGCAGCGAATGCAATACGAAACGAGGAAACCGTTCTGCATTGTCCTATCTTAAAGAAAACGCACACTCTGTTCCAAATCTTATGAAGCTTTGCTGGCGTATCTTTATAGCTAAATACAGACATCGTCAAATGAAAAAAGGGACACTTGAGTAAAGGCATAGATTTATGATTTGGGAATCGTGGTGCAGTGAGCTTCAATGATCGCAGCCGTTTGTTGACGATCGAATTGATGGTTAACCATATCCACTGTAAAATTTTCGGCTTTCTTGCATCCATCTTGAAGTGCAGGCCATTAAAGCGTAGGAGTACAACCAGTAGAGAAGCCTGCATGTCCAGACAAAAAAATGTCGTTCGGCGAGTTGGTAATATTGTCTTCGCTTCAATAAGTTCATCAGAGCTAGGCCCATTCCTAGTCTAAAGTCTAGGTTCAGATACCCCCTAAGACGGTTATGTCAGCCAAATAACGCGGATATAATGGATTTATATCTCAGAGCGTGCGTGACTTATGAAGCCATAAGGGGTGTTTGAATATGAAGGCAACAGAAGCGACTGCAATGTCGCGGGCAGGCAAGGTGAATTGGGTGCTTTTTAATCCGAAAACCTATGCAACGATTCTCTATTTATTGCTATCTCTTCCGTTAGGGATTATTTATTTTACAGTAGCGATAACGGGACTTACATTATCCATCGGTTTGACTCCGATATTTATCGGAATACCGCTGTTTTTTGGAGTAGCTAAGCTGTTGAATGGGATTGTGATTTTTGAACAAAGCATGATTAGACAAATTTTGGGTTTACCTACGCCTTCCGTTGCGTATTCCTACAATCAACAGTCTGAAGCAGGGCAAAACTGGTTGAAGCGAATGGTGAGCGGTTTTGACGGAGCGCTATTTATTCGAAACCTGCTACTCGTATTACTAAGATTTGTTACTGGCATCGTATTCTTTGTTATTATGGTAACGGTGATTTCACTGGGACTCGGGTTGATTGCTCTTCCGGTCGTGCATATCATTTTGATGAATGAACTGAAGCTTGATATTTTGGAGAATAGCTTGTTTAGTTATTTTCATATCAATTGGACTTATAATCAGCAATACCTGCTGTACGTAGGCGTTGGCCTTATCCTTTTCTGGGTCGCGCTGCGCATCGTGAATGGGCTCATGCAAATTCAGCGTAGAATCATGTATGTGGATGAACCCTATCAGCAGCCGTCAGTGCCGCCAATGGAAGCACCAATACATGCGTCCGTTCAGTCGCAATATTACGAGTACCCGGAGGATCACCCCACTCAAGGGATGATGCAGCCAGCCCATAGAGAGCTTTAGAAGCTCTCTTTTTTTTTGCCCTTTTTTGATGTAATCCATTACAACCAGGAATTCTCAACCTTTACATATATGCTTATACACCTGAGCGGAAGCGGGGGTGTTCCGGGAGCATCGATTGAACAAGTTTTTGTACGCTTAGGTGCTGCAGCCCAATAAACTGCTCTTTATTCTCGGAATGCACGACCAGTCTGCCGTGATCCATGACGGCCAATGCATCGGAAATGTGATAAGCGGCCTTAATATCATGCGTTATAAATAAATACGAAAGGCCAAAATTCGCCTTTAAATCAAGTAATAACTTGAGGATAGCAGATTGCGTTACCATATCGAGGCTGCTGACGGCTTCGTCCAATACGATCATTTTGGGCTTCAATGCAATCGCTCTCGCAATATTGATCCGCTGCAGCTGTCCGCCGCTAAATTGATGAGGGTATTTTTTTCGATCATCCGGATGCAGCCCGACGATTTCCAGCAGCTCTTCCACCCTTCGTGTTTGTTCTTGCGCTGATAACTTCTCATAGTTCATCAGCGGTTCCCCGATAATTTGCTCCGCATTCATTTTCGGATTAACCGATGAATAGCAGTCTTGAAAAACAACCTGCAGATCGCGGCGAAGCTTTTTGCGGTCGTATGCATTCGAAGCATACAGGTCGACTCCTTGAAACAGAATTTGTCCTTTCTGCGGTCTTTCCAAGCCAAGGATGACTTTGCCGAGCGTGCTTTTACCCGCTCCGCTCGCTCCAAGAAGGCCCAGGCATTGGCCGGGCTCGATCGATAGGGAGATGTCGGAAAGCACGATTGAACGCTTAGCTTTTCTAAATAGACTACTTGCGGCGTATTCATGAGTAACATGGCTTACTCTCAGCAGACTCATCATCGGACCCCCGATCCTAAACAATTTGTGACGATCATGCCAGTATAAACCCCTTGGATTGTTGGTTTATGGAGAACGATCGCCTTGCGTTCAACAACTTTTGCGTATATTCGTGCTGCGGATGATCGAATAGCCGAAAGACATCCGCTTGCTCGACAATACGCCCTTGCTGCATGACGGCGACTTCGTCGGCTATTTCCGCAATGACTCCCAAATCGTGAGTAATGAGCAAAATGGACGTGCCGTACTCCGAACGAAGACGATCTAGCTGCCGCAATACGCGCATCTGATTGTCCGCATCTAATGCGGTGGTCGGTTCGTCGGCAATGAGGACGGAGGGGCGGAGGCAGATGGCCGTCGCAATCATGATCCGCTGCAGCATACCGCCGCTCAATTGAAAAGGGTACTGCTTCATAATGGTCGACGGGTCCGGTAAGTTCACGTCATGCAGCGAAGATACGGCCAGCTCATAGGCTTGTTTTTTCGATAGGGAAGTATGCGTACGGATCGTTTCGATACATTGGTTGCCAATAGTCAGAACAGGACTGAAAGCATTCATCGGATTTTGCATGATAAGCGAAATTTCTTTGCCGCGAATGGCACGCATCGAATCTGAACGAATTCCGTTCAGCTCGCGCCCATTCAGCCGGATACTGCCTTCAATTTTTGTCGTTCTCCGGTCCAGCAGCTGCAGCACGGACATGCTGGTCATCGTTTTGCCGCATCCGCTTTCCCCAATTAGGCCAAGCACGCGGCCGGGCCGGAGCTCCAAATCGACGGCATGGACGAGCGTCGTCTCGCCTTGAGCCATCTTCGCCGTTACGCGCAGGCCGCTTATCTGCAATACAGTATTAGATTGTGCCGTCACATGGCCTCATCCTTTCAAAAACGTCGTTTTACGCCGAAGCGCTCCGATAATGCTTCTCCTAAAATATTGAAGGTCACGACGATGATTAAGATCATAATGCCCGGATACAGCATAAGCTCGGGATTGCTTCGAATATAGGATTTGCCCTCATGAATCATGGAACCCCACTCCGGCGAAGGCGGCTGGACGCCTAGCCCGAGAAACGACATGGCGGCGATGTCCATGATCGCCCATCCGATCTCTAGCGTTCCCATGACGACGATTGGCGGAAGCACATTCGGAATGATATGACGCCTAATGATCGTCCACTGTGAGGAGCCGCTTATTTTTGCTGCCGTAATGAAATTTCGTTCCCGTAAACTGAGCACCATGCCTCGAAACATTCGGGCGTAATAGACCCACTGCACCATAATCATCGCCAAGATCACCTGCGGCAATCCGGGGCCGAATATACCGACAAGTCCCAGCACGAGCACAAGCGTCGGAAATGCCATGACTCCTTCGCAAAAACGCATCAACACTTGATCGATGATTCCGCCTTTATATCCGGCAAACGTCCCGATCAGCAAACCAATCAGGAGCGAGGATATAAAGATTAAGGATGCGAAGCCGAGGGAGATGCGCGATCCGTACAGCAGGCGGGATAGATTGCATCGTCCGAGCTGATCGGTGCCAAGCGGATAATCCCATGAAGGGGGCTGCAGCTTGACCGCCAAGTTGACCTGAACCGGGTCATGCGGCGCGATCCACGGAGCCATAATGGAAAGCAGAAAAAGGACGGCCAGAATGACCGAGCATACCGCTGCGGTCTTCTGGCTCCTAAGGCCGGTACGTATACTCGCTATCATTGGTCGGTCCGTCCTTTCCATGAGATTCGAGGATCCAAAGCCATTTGCAGAAGATCGACAATCAAGTTGCATACGATAAACAGGCAAGCGGAAATGAGCACGTAAGCTTGGATAACGGGTATGTCCCGATTAAAAATCGCTTCAATAAAATAACGGCCGAAGCCTGGCCAGGAGAAAACCTCCTCGACAATGATCGTCCCGGCGAGAAGTTTTCCTAAATTCATGCCAAGGCCGGTCAGCATCGGAGATATAGCAATTTTCAACACATGCTTGCCCAGAATAACCTTCTCTTTGATCCCTCTGGTTCGCGCATACAGGACGTATGGCTCTTGCAACTGTTCGAGAACGCCGGTACGCAGCAGGCGGGAATAAATGGCGATGAGCCCTAGCGCGAGTGAAATGGACGGCAGGACAAGATGCGCGAATGAACCTCTGCCCTGCACCGGCAGCAGGTCCAACTTGACCGAAAAGAAAAAGATCAACAAATAGCCGAGCCAAAATTGCGGAATCGATGCGCCGAAATAGGCAAGCACGCGGCTAAGATGATCAAACACGCTATTTTTGTATATGGCGGCCAAAAAACCGATTGGAATGCTGATGATGACAGCCAGTACAATACTGCTGAAGGCGAGCTGAAGCGTCGCCGGCATCCGAAGGACAATTTCGTTCCAAACCGGCTCGTTCGAAACATAAGATGTGCCGAAATCGAGCCGGCACATCTTCATTAAGGATTGAGTGTATTGAACGAGCAGCGGCTGGTCCAAGCCGAATTCCTGTCTTTTCTGTTCGAGTAGCTCCTCTGTCGGATGAATATGTGCCGCCGTCAAATAGACTTCGGCTGGATCGACTGGGGAGAGATGAATCAGCAAAAACGTCAGAAGCGTGGCAAACAGGAAAATGGGGATGACGGCCAAAAGCCGTTTTCCGATAAAGCTGCCCATGATACGCCTCCCTGTATTACGGATTTAAGCTAATGCTGGAGAATGGGTTGTCGTCCCGGCTTCCAGGAAATTCAAAACTGCTGATTTTATCGTTGTATACCACATTCTTCCTGATGTAGGAGATGGGCACAAGCGCACCTTCTTCGTGAAGCGTCGTCTGAATGGCGTCATACAATTCTTTGCGTTTATTCTCATCCGTCGTAGCGAGTGCTTCCTGCACCTGCAGGTCGAGTTGTTCCTTCACCGGCAGGTTAGCGAGCGCCTCCGCAATGCCGAAGCTCTTCTCCGATACGATATGGATGAACGAGCTCGGATCGTACGGTGCGCCGTAATTGCTGAAGAAGTACAGATCGAATTGCCCCGCGCGGAACCGTTTTATTTGCTCCGTAAGCTCAATGCCCGTAATGTTCAATTTCACGCCGATAGCCGCCCATTCCGCTTGCAGCGTTTCGGCCATTGGCTTGATCACTTGATCCGACTTCTCGTAAATCAACTCCACTTCCAGCTGCTTGCCGTCCTTTTCCCGTACCGCCTTGCCCTCCGGCAGCGTCCAGCCGGCTTCGTCCAAATAAGCTCTCGCTTTCTCAAGATCGTAGCCAAGCGGGGCTGGGTTCTTCTGCGCATATGGGAAGTTGGAGGATAGCAAGCTGTCCGCGGTCTCTTCCAATCCAGAAGTGACGCCTTGCACCATTGCATCTTTATTGAAGCCGTGCTGCAGAGCCAAACGCACTTTTTTATCCGACAGTGCCGTGTTCGTCGTATTCATAACCAGCTGCCTTGTTGCAACCGGACTGGAAATTTGCGTGGAATAATCATCGTTAGCTTGCAATTGCATAAATGCGTCCATGCTGATGGCGCCTTCTCCGTAGATCAGGTCCAATTCGCCTTTTTCGAAGGCAAGAACGCGGGTATCGCCATCCGGTATGATTTTAAATACGACTTTATCGATTTTAGGCTGCTCACCCCAATAATGAGGATTGCGCGTGAACTCCGCATACTCATCCGTTTTGTAATCCGTCAGCATCCACGGGCCGGTTCCAACAGGCTGCTTCACGCCTTTGGAGGTATCGCCGTCATCCGGGAAGCCGGCATCACCGAGAAAACGCACCGGACGAATAACCGACAGCTCCTGTAAAGTCGGATAATAGGCTTGTTTCAAAACGATGTTGAACGTATATTCGTCTACCGCTTCAGTTTTGTCCAGCAAGCTGATGAAACCGAGCCAGCTGTGATTATCCGTATGTATCATAATGGCATCGAAATTTTTCTTGGCACTTGCTGCGTTGAACGGAGTGCCGTCTGAATATTTAACATTCTGGCGAATTTTAAACGAATAGGTTTTGCCGTCCTCCGAAATCGTCCACGATTCGGCCAAGAATGGCACAACCTCGCCGCCTTCGTTATAGTTGACCAACGGCTCGTAGATCATCGATTGCGCGATTAACTGGGACGGATTATAAAGATGAGGATTCATCGGTCCGATGTCCCGCGGCCACGATACCGTGATCGTTTTATTGTCAGGCGTTATGGTTTCTGAATTTTCCTTTGCGGCAGCATTGTCGTCGGCATTATTGTTGTTAGTGCCGGAGCAGGCTGCAAGCGTAATGGAGATTAAAAGCAGTATGAGCAGCAGCGTTTGGGTTTTCGATGTAAACATCGGAGTAGTACTCCTCTCAGATCCAGCTATTTTTATTGAGATTGATAATTATTATCAATTCACTATAGCAGATTATAATATTCAAGGTCATACTGTCAATAACTAAAATGCGCTAGACTCTACAGAATATATTGATATGTATCAAGAAAGAAGGACGAAAATTGAAGGGAGTTCTATCCGCTTGAACGAAGCACGACCATTATCTATTAAAATGCTTCCATTATTTGTGTTAACCGTTCTCTTAAAACATATATTCTGAAATATGCCTTGCTGCAAGTTCGGTAACTCCTGAACGATTTAAGCGGCTTTCGTGGCCTGTACTGTGTACATGCTCGTGGAATAACGTGCTGTAGTATTCTTCTGGCTTGCTGTAATCACAGATAGGCGGCACGCTCACAATATCATCAGCTGGACGATAGAACGCACGTCCGGAAGCAAACCGGACAGGCAGAGCAAATATGGTAAGGCTGCACGCAGGATACTGCGAACGGGCCTTGTCTTTACTTCTTCGATCTTGCCCACAAGGTTTTATCTTCGAAGGGTCTACCCGAATAAGTTTTGGAACGATGAAGGAATGGAGCGGAGCGTAATGGATTCATGGTTCCCTTTGCTTCGTAGTACATGATGGGATGTGTGGAGTGGAGTGAAACGGAGCGGAGCAATCCCATGATGTATGAGCATTGCCCCAGAGTCTTTAGCTTCCCTGCTAGGCCCGTTAAGAATCCCAATGGAACCCGGGTGGTTTTTCCGGGGTCGCTTGGGATTTAGGGCCGATGAACCGGGGGATTAAACACCTGTTTGCTTCACCTTTTTTGGTTACAGCCGTAAATGTGAATGGGATGTATATATTTTGCAACATACATCCATGAGGGAGTGAGCCAGCTATGTTAAATGAAAGTATCATTGTACGGGTCAACGATCAAGTACCTGGTTATGAAGGGAAGACCGTTGGGGTTGCCAGGCAAGGTGATATTTTTATTTTCCGGAATCCAATAGGTCATTTGAGTGATGCTGGATACCTGACATGTATAAGCTTGGCAGAAGTGACTTTGTAGAGCCGTTCAAGCGCTCTACAGAGCGTCAGTGGATCGAACAGGAAAAAGTGCCAGATATACTTCAATGAGCTTTCTGAGCGATTTATGCCCATTATAGAAGCCTATTGGCAAGAGGATGGGGCAGATGTAGAACTATATTGGTTTGTTATGGAGAAACAAGGTATAGAAAGCCACTGCGCGGATCTGATGGTATATACGATATTTTTGTAATTGGAAAGAATAACAATTATTCCATATATTTTCTTTTGTGAACCGGTGTACCTTTAGTAACTTCACCTGTCGCTGTGTTGATCTCGAAAGGTTCTACCAGAACCTTCCACCCATTGTCACTTTTGAAAACTTTATAAGGGAGCGGTGGTGACTGTTCGTAGCTTTGTCCTGCATATTTTTCGATCACTGAAATCTCAAATTCATTGCTGTTGATTTGTTTGCTTCCCACAATTTCATATCCTGTAGTAGGATTGGTTTTAAAATCCTTTACATATCCTTTTTCACGACTTTTCTCATCCAAATAGTTTATATCTTTTGAATAGAACATCATTCCCTCTGCATCCCTAGCAATGTAAGCATCAAAGTACTCGGTTGCTGCTTCCATCGGATTTTGTGCAACGACTCTTTCCGCGGTTGTTGTGGATGCTACTAAAATTGATCCAGCAACAACTCCAGCAAGTAAAAGCGATACTAATTTTTTTCCCCTCATGGATCGAGACTCCTTTTCAATGTTATATTCCTAAAGAGTGGAATCTTTAGGTCTACTAAGTATAACGTGTTCGATTATTGGAAGGTTATAATTCTGAGAAATATATTCAGAAGGAGGACATAACTACTGATGGATAAATTTCGAGTTGTTGTTTCAGTACTACTGGTACTAATCATCGTCTTACTGGGCCTTATTTTTTTTGAAATGAGGTATAGCAACGAGCTACAGAATATAATTATTGAGTATTTGTATAATCACGATTAAAGCATAATCCAACTAAAGGTACCAGGATCGGACCGATCAGAAACTGGATGAGATTGCTTCCAGGGGTAATACTAGCGTCGCTGGTACTTCTCGAATGGGAGTGGTCCGGGTTCCCTACTGACGAAATATAGACTTTACTGTTTTTGCTTTATTTTTTTTCTTGGTAACTATGTGATGCCCAGTTCCGTTTAAATAATAAGTGGAAATCTTATTTTATTGGGGGGGGAACGGATGAAGAAAAAATGGAAGATTATTTTATTTAGCTTTATTGGGGTAATTATTCTTTTAGTCATATTAGGAGCAACATACATCAACAACGTTTGTTATAACAATGTAAAGCTTATGTATAAGTTAAATACAACGGATGTATCCATTGTTCAGATGGAGGAAGAGGGACATTATCTTGCATTAAGGATGAACGGTAATCAACTTCTTAAAGATCGAATGGAGAGGGAAGGCTGGCAGTTCAAGCAGCAGGAAGGGGCTGCATTTTTCTTTACGAAAGACAATCAAGAAACTGTTATTTCTACGGAAATATGGAATAGTAATTATGTCCTTTATCGTGTAGATGATAATGTCGTCAATCTTGCCGACAAATAAGGCAAAAAAACCAGCCTGTCCACTTATATGTGGGGGCTGGTTTCTTTTTAATTCGTGGCTTTGTCTATTTCATAGCCATACACGCCATAACCTGAGCTGAACATATCGGCAAGTGTTCTTTGTTCCATATGATCCCAAGTATGCTGTGTTATATACTTGTTGGCACTACTATTACCCGTGTTTTTCGTGATGATAACTGTATGTTCGATGTCAGAATCAGTGTCAGTATTTAAGCTTACTGCATCTCCGGTTTGCAAATCAGATACAGTAGAAGCTACTCCTGCTCGGGTTTTCCAATGTTTATAAAAGTTATGGGCACCGCCCCATGTATACGAGGGGATAAGCGAACCAAAATGCCAAGACTCATCGCTCGCATAACTAGCTCCGTATTTAAATTTCATTCCTCCAGTGTATAGTGCTTGTGATACAAAGTTTGCACAATCGTTCCATTTGTTCCAACAACTTAGACCATCAGAAAGTTTACAACCGTAATATTCAGCGTAATAAGTCGAATAAACGGGGTTTCTTCCATTCCACCAATCGTAAGCATAATCACGGGCTGCAATGTTATTATACCCATTTGCTGATACAGCGAAGGTAGACGCAATTTCTTCTTCAGTTGATGATGTTGTGGATATAAGCCCATCATCAACAGTAGTCGGTGCATTGTCTTCTATCGGAAGGAGTCCGTCTAAATCAATTATTTCTTCAGTTGAAAGCTGTGCTCTCTGGCTATGCTTTTTTTCATAATCTTTTATCTTTTCATTTTTTCCGTAATTCTCGTACCAATCCATAAACTTGGCAAATTTAACAACCTTTTTCATGTCTTCATCATTAAAATCAAAGGCAAATGCCAAAGAAATAACATACTTTTGATAGTCAACATTATCAAAATCTGTTTCTATTAAACTATTATGCTTCTCCATATGTTGATTTACCAGTTCAATAGCTTCTTTATGCTCAAGTAGCCCTTTTTCCTTTTCTTCTTCAGGTGTACCAGATAGTGTTTCATAGTACCGAATTTCGTTAGGCTGTATTTGAAAATCTTTTGTCGTCTCTGAATTAGTTTCAGCAGACGCACTCCCCATTAAACTAAAACTTAGAGCAAGCGTACCAACAATTAGCCAAGTCTTCTTAAAGAACGTAAGGGGATCAAACAGGCGCAAGCTGAAGGGATTGCTGAAGCAAAAAAGAACATGAGGAGATAAAAGTCTTTTTGATGTGTACGATTTTTTGTCTTGGTGCTTTCTGCAGCTGATACAATGTACACAGAAACTATCATGGCCGCGGATCTGCAGCCGATAATATGTGTACAGGACTGAATCTCTTACATAATGGGTATAATATTACTAGAAGGGAGCGTGAAGATATGGCAACAGTATTTACTATAGCCATCTTGTCTTTTGTAGCGGGCTTCATGCGGCAATCCTGCGGATCAGCACGAGCAAAGAGGAATACAACAAATACGTTTTCGTATCCGCAATACTTATGTATTTATCCTGCAACTATATTCAAGCACAAACTTTTGAGCATAAGACAATATTCAATTTAGCATTTATCGTTTACTCGTTAGTATCAATTCCGATCCATATTTGGCTTATAACATCACGGACAAAATCGAGACGAAATGCTACACATTAGCTCACATAAAAGACGAAAGGCCACCTGCATTTTGCAAGTGGCCTTTGATTTACCCGTTAACACCGTGATTAAATGTAGAAATCGTTGAATTTGAAGGTGGAGAGGAAACCGGAATCACAATACTAAGAAATGTCATCAGCATAAATGTAGCTACTAATGCTTTTTTCATAATGTACCCCCTGTAAGATATTTTGATACTTCATAAGTTGCTCCGTGGTAGCGAGTGTACGAACGTTTTCAAACATCCCTATAGTTGTAATAAATTCCCTGTACAAGTCCATTGTCACTATAGGGTTGTTACGTATATATGGCTGAGCGGGCTTCGTTCAGTCGTGCGGCTATTTCGCCAAGCGGGCAAAGATTTTTCGAAGAAGACGGATCCCCTTTTTTTGTTCAATGAATCTTCATTACCTTTGTGCTTTTAATCACAAGTGTAAGGAGCATGAGAATGCTAGTTTAGAGATGTAAACAGAATCGAACTTCATTTTTATATATTGAAACAAAACAGAGGTGATGAACATGAGTGAATTAATTAATAACCGTGAGGAAGGAATTTCTGCTCATCGAACGGCCCGTATACATTTGCTCAAGGAAATCATTAAAGAGCTGCACCATGGAAAAAGCGTGGAGGAAGTAAAGTCAAAATTTAACCAAGCTGTAGGCGAAATATCGGTTGATGAAATTTCGGAGCTGGAGCAAGTGCTGATGCAGGAGGAAGGAATCCCGGTAACCGAAGTACAGCGACTGTGGAGCGTGCATGCTGCGGTATTCAAAGGTTCCATCCAAGACATTCACAGAGCTCATAAACCCGAAGAGCAGCCTGGACATCCTGTGTTTACCTTTAAGATGGAGAACCAAGAGATCGATCGACTGGCAAATTTCAAAATCGCGCTGCATCTGGATCAATTTCTGAAGGATCAGGTGGAGGCAAATCGCCTCAAATTGCTGCCCAAAGCGAAGAAGTCGGTTATTGCTTGATTGCGCCCGATCAACAATGGAATCCTGAAAGAGCAGCTGAGCCTGGCGCAGATCAAGGATTGGCGTCTCCTCCGCTGCAAGAGGGATATATCCGAATGAGTACAGGTATTTTATCGGTCAAACAGATGGAATCCATTTTGAATCATTTACCAGTCGACCTAACCTTTATTGATGAACATGATATCGTTCGATATTTTTCACAGGGAAAAGAACGAATCTTCGTTCGTACCAAAGCGGTTATCGGCCGAAGTGTTCAGAACTGCCATCCTCCGCAAAGCGTTCACGTCGTTAATCAGCTGCTTGCTGATTTCAAAGCAGGTGTCAAAGATGCAGAAGATTTCTGGATTCCGGTTAAAGATAAATTTGTTTACATTCGTTATTTTGCCGTAAGGGATGAAGAAGGGAACTATTTAGGCACGCTGGAATTCACTCAAAACATTAAGCCGATTCAGGAGCTCACCGGTTAAAAACGGATACTCTCTCCGTAAGTTTATAGAAGACATCCTGATCAACGCGATCCGGCGAATTGTGGTTTCGAGCAGCCACGCTTCGCCTTCATACATACTAATAGGGGCTGTCCCAAAAGTCATCGTAGATGACTGAGACACGGCCCCCTTTTTTCATTTAGTCCAACAAAAAGAAACCGCTCTTTGATAAAATGGAGGTATCACCCAACCATAAACCGAAACGAGACGGTTTCTTTGTAAATGTACCATGGACCAACTTTGCCGGCCAATGGATTTGGAAGAAGATATTCCACAAAGTCATCTGGTTTGCGTCGTTGTACGGTTGGAGCCTTTTGTCGGTGATAGTTGCAGCTAAAGTGGTCGAAAGTGGAGTTGGCTGGATTCGCGGACTGTTCAAATAATTTCAGAAAGGCGTTAGATCATGAACGCGATATCTTATCGGAAATCCGTGGCATGGGGCAAAGCGCTTGGCAGTTTACTGTTTGTGCTGGCCTGCCTGTTTCTGCTATACGCTGCTTTTTTTATGGATACTTCCTTTATGCGCAAGTTTTTTTGCATCACATCAGCTATAATAGGGATTCCGTTTTTTGGAGGATATTTGGTTGTCAGCTTGCCTAAGGCGCTGAAATTAGACACACAGCTCATCACCTACGATCAAAATTCCATTTCAGATGGAACGCGGACCGTAGTCTGGACGGAGATTACAAGCATCAGCTACAGCGGCCCTTCCATTCGAAAGTGGCTGCTTCCGAAATTCCCCAAGCTGATTTTTCATTTGAAAAACAGAGAGACCTGGACCGTGAACACGTATTATTTGTTGACCGATACCGAGGTTCATTCTGTTCTGAAGCGCCTGCGGGGGTTGATCAGCCGTAACGGAAAGGAAATGAAATGAGCGAGCATACCTATATATTTTCATTAGAAGAGCTGGGCTACGCCTTCGGCCCTATCGAATCAGACTAAAAGAGCACCCATTTCAGTGCTCTTTTTTGTTTTTCAGTCTTATAGCCTTATCAAGCTTCTCCCAAATCTACCCAGCGATGTCTTATCTTGAACTTTGCGTAGTACTAGAATCTCCTCTATAATAATAGGCTAATCTTAAACTGCGTCAGGAGGAAACAATGGACTTTATCAAACATCAACTAGACGGATATGGCATGAGCGAACAAACCATTGGATATCTTTCGAACATGATCATGGTGGTTTTTATCGCGGTGGTCTCCATACTGGCCAATTTTATTACCAAAAAAATCGTGCTGAAGACGATTATTCATATCGTCAACAACAATCGGTACACGTGGGATAATATCATCGTGGAGAAAAAAGTGTTCCACAAGCTGTCGCATCTCGTGCCGGCAATCATTATCTATTTTTCGGCGTCCATCTTTCCGGCTTATCAAGTTTTGATTGAAAAAGCTGCAGCAACGTACATGATTATCGTAACGATCACGGTATTGAATGCGCTGCTAGATGCTTTTGATGACATTTATCGTTCGTTTGAGGTCTCCAAGATCAGACCGATTAAGGGATACATTCAGGTGGTGAAGATCGTTCTCTTCATCATCGGCGGCATTGTGGTCATCTCGAACCTCATCGGTCAGAATCCTTTGATCATTCTCAGTGGGCTTGGTGCTTTATCGGCTGTTCTGATGTTGGTTTTCAAGGACTCCATATTGGGCCTGGTAGCAGGCGTTCAATTATCATCCAATGATATGGTCCGTGTCGGCGACTGGATTGAAATGCCGAAATATCATGCGGATGGCGATGTCATCGATATTACATTGAATACGGTAAAAGTAATGAATTTCGATAAAACGATCACGATGATTCCCAGCTACGCCCTCATCTCGGACTCGTTCAAGAATTGGAGAGGCATGCAGGTATCCGGCGGCAGAAGAATTAAGCGAAGCTTCTATGTCGATACGAGCAGCATCTGCTTTTGCACCAGGGAAATGATTGAGGAATTTCAGAAGATTCACTACCTTACCGATTACGTCACGACAAGAGTAAATGAAATTAACGCCTACAACATCGAACACCAGATTAATACGGAAAGCAAAGTGAACGGCAGGCAGCTTACGAATGTGGGCGTATTCAGAGAATACATCCATCAATATCTGCGGAATCATCCGAAAATTCATAAGGATATGACGCTGATTGTCAGACAGTTAGCGCCGGGAGATAACGGACTCCCATTGGAAATCTATGCTTTCAGCAATGATACCAACTGGGGAGTATATGAATCGATTCAAGCGGATATTTTTGATCACATTTTTGCCGTTGCGCCGACCTTCGGGCTTCGTGCCTTCCAGAATCCAACCGGTCATGATATCGTCCATCTCAAAGAAAACCCGGAATATTCCCGAGGATATTAGATCGGCTTTACGGGAATGTATATTACAAAAAGGTACCCGTAGTCCGAACCTTTAAAAATGTTCAGATCAGGGGTACCATTTTTAATAAGAGGCGGCTCTTATCCATCTGTTGTTTTTAGTTTAAGTAATGGAAAAAGTCAGATCAAGTCGTAAAGTCTGCTCGTGTCGACTACTTGAGCAAAGGTATCTTGTAACGATGCCATAAATGTATCATGGACGGTTTTTGCAGGAATCACCGTATCATTCCATACTAAATCTCGGGTGGTGCACGCTTCACTGAGCAATAGGACTTCATAGCCCAGGCGACTTGCCGTTCTCACGGTCGAATCGATACATATGTGGCTCATCATGCCGCCAATGACCAACCGCGTGACTTTAATGGATTCAAGATATTCTTGCAGTTCCGTTTGAAAAAAGCTGTCTGGCGTGTGCTTAACGATCACTTTTTCGTCGGATTGGGGTTTTACGCCTTCATGAATGTGGATCCCTTCGGTATCGGGGAGAAAAAATGCAGCGTTATTCTCCAGAAGAATACACTGAATGTGGACAATAGGTAAATTCTTATCCCGGAATAGCGACAAAGCTTCTTGAGCATGGGTTAAGGCTTGATCGGTATGGAATAGCTCATTTCTACCTCCTGGAAAATAATCATTCTGAATGTCTACTAATAGTAACGCTGTATTCATAGTTCATGGCTCCTCTACTCGTAGTAAAAGCGGTTTCTACAAGTATTATAATTTCGGTCCCGTGAACGGTGAATTACCCACTTTTTTGTGGGTATGGTGAACATGACATCATTTTTTATAACGAATGCCTTTGCGTTCGAGAAGCTCGGTTTGACCCCGTTCCACCATATATTCAATGCCGATCTCTTGCATAATCAGTACCGCATCCAACAGCTTCCTCCCGCGTTCCGTAAGATAGTATTCTACGTGTAACGGATACCCTTCCGTTTTCATTTTATCCACGATCCCGCAGGAAATAAGTTCTCTTAAATGCTGTAACAACATCTTTTGGGTGATCTGGTCAATATCCCGCTCCAGTTGGGCTAAGGACGTGTTCCCATTTTTCAATTGATATATGATCATGGTTTTCCATTTGCCTTTTATAATGTCATGAGCAATCTCCAATGGGCAGGTACATTTTTCTCGAATTATCATCGAACTCACCTCTATGCCATCATAACAAAAGTAATAAAATCCTTACACATGAACATAAAAAAGTAGCAAGTATACCATAAGAAAAGCGACCGCTAAGGGTCACTTTTTACATTACTCATTGGGAAGGAAGATCATAAAGGTTTGTTACTGAGGCTCCTAATGATAGTTCTTGGATTCATTTTCTTTGTATTTGTCATCGCTGTTATGCAGCGCTTGTTTCCGGCGATCGTTGCGGGCTTGTTGCTGTTGCTGGGCCTCTTGGCTGTTTACAGGTGTTTCTGCCAGTTGTTCCACTGTGTTGATCAGGTTCTTGTCCGGTTGGTTCGTGCTCAATGGAAAGCACCTCCTTGTTTGCTTTTTTTGGTTATGAAGTTTATTATGTGCTGGCTTAGGAAGGGCTATTCGTAGGCCGCATAAAGGTATTCACGATTTCAAACGAACGTTAACGACGGCTGATGGATCAGATAGAAGCTTGTCAAAGTGGGGCTGAAAGCGGGTTATTATGAGATGAAGCTGGGTTTCGTCAAGCCCTGCTTACTGATCGACTGATTGAACTCGTTTACATGTGACGAATGTCATCGAAAAAATATTTAAAATTCGAATAATAAGGATGATGCAAGAACTTAAAAACTTGAAAGGGTGTGAGGCGTTTGGCAGCATCGATCCGTGAATGTGTGGAACAAGACTATGTTATTGAGCATGTGAAGCAGCGATTTCATTGCACGGTATTATGGTGTGAAGGGCGTGCATGCCTGGAATATAACAGTGAGGAAGAGCTAGCGCGAATATCGGAATACGTAAAACAAACGTTTGACAAAGAGCTGCTGGACGTATTTTTTACCGCTATTGAGAGGATTCCGCTGGACGACTAAAGGGTGATGATACATACACCTACCGAAATAAGCAAAACTTCGCTCTCCACTTCAGTTGAAGCCGATGCCTCATATTTTGATTGCCCCAGAATACTTGCCATCATGAGCACGCAGCGAAAGGGTGTAACGCACACGAGGCTTTGACTTGTCGAGGTTGAGCTGTGGAATAGTGAAATGATCCCCAAACCTGTCGTTTGGGGATTCTTAATAGAGGGGACAAATGTAATCGAGGGTGTTTGAGGGATGAAGGATATGATTCAAGAAACGACCCATGCGGTCCATCTTTATTGACGGATGGCATCTAAAACCATGGCCGTTAGCTCGTGCACGGTATGTTCGTTTAATGGACGCTGAATCTGGTACATAGCCATACTCCCGGACATGCGCGCTGTGATGTCAAAATGCCACTTCGTTAATCCGCTGCCGGATAGAAGTTGGTTTCGATAGGTATGTCGATGCAACAGCGGCAGCTTCTCTAATTTATCAATCTCACGTATATGTAGTTGACAGCAATCCGTCTTAACGAGCTCAAAAATGCCAGCCAGCGGCAGGGGATCATTGGAGAATTGAGATGTGACAGGGACGGCGTACTTGGTTTCACGCTCGAACAAAGGCCGAAAATGCCTGGAATCCATACCGAAGACTTCAAGGCTTTCCTGCCAAAGCTTTTGTTGAGGATAAGCTGGCGTTGCGTAAGGAATATTTTGTTGATCCAGCGTCACAGCGATAATGTCATCCGTTAATAACTGGTATCCTTTCTGCAGAAAGGCAGAGGCCAGCGTCGACTTCCCGTGTCCGGAATGGCCGATGAAGGCGTAGGCTTTATGGTCAATCACTACCGCGCTGCCGTGCAGGGGGAGTATTCTACGCTGCAATAAAAGGGCACCCATACAAGATCCCAGCACGTACAGCCGGATTTTATCCTCCGCGGCCCCCTTCTCTGGGGAGACAGAGATGGTCGTCCCGTTCTCTATTGCAAAAACAGCGAGTTCAGGCACTCTGAACATGACCATATCTTCAGTACATACCCATGTTTTATTCGATTTATCAGATCTTCCAAGCCATTTTTCGGTCAGATCGGCATAACGGACGACAATATCGGCAAAATCATCCGGGAGGACGACGGGCTGTAACTCAGGCATGGGAATGTCACTATGAATGGAAAACCCGAAAGCCTTATATGCAGTTGGCTTAAACGTTTGAAGCATGGTCCTCACTCCAATGATTAATATGCGAATAAAAAAAGATAGCCCATATACCCGATCAGGCGTATAGGGGCTCTTTTTATCAGAAAATGATGACTTTATATGTTAGCTGGTGTGAACTATTTCGTCCGGATCCGGTTGCACTCCATCCGGAATTGCACTACCAGGACCAGCCATGGTCATTTTGATGTCAAGAACCTCCAAAGCAGGTACGCTCCATTCCTTTTTCATATAGATTCACCTCCTTTCAAAAGTTTTTTTGAAGAAATCGATACAGAATGAGGCTGCGCATTAGGAGTTTAATGGACGGGCAATAGGCTTGATTTGGATCCATTCCCTGACGGGCCTCCGATAGAGCTTCTTCGAGAACAGGCATGTTAATGAACTGCTGCATTCTAGAATCACGACTCAGATGATCCAGTTCATCGATAAATGCTGGCCAGTCACTTCGCATACGATGGATAGAATCGGCTGCCTGGATGCCTCTTGTTCTCTGGTTAAGCCGGATGGAATCGGGGAGCCAGCCTGAAGTAGAGCGTCTAATTAAAGCCCGATCCATGCCATTATGAACGAATTGCTCCATTGGCGTTGACAGGCAGAATCGAATAACGCGCAGATCATTGGTCGGATCGTGACTCCATACGGAATAACGAAGGGACAGTTTGCAGCCGCTTGACCCGGTGGCGCTCCACATGTTAACCCGGTTGAAATGCTGAGTTCTTGCTTCCAGTGGATCATCTGGAAGATCGTCTGTTGAACCAATTCCGGTAAACGCGCGATCCTGCAGCTTGTCGTAGATCCCTGTGCGTTCAGCAAAGTCAGAATGGATGAGCTGCGGCAACTCAGCTGATGATCCGGATGGCCTTATCCTTGTAAGGGAAGGCAATGCTCTACGGCAAAGGATGGAGTATAGCCGCTTACGTCCAACTCCAACGTTCCTGCTATACTGATTGATCTCGCGGGATAGATGGAGCCAGTTGAATTTTTTCATAAGTCGCGTGTAATACTCCATCGCGGGTCCCCAAGAGATGCTGTAATTCCCCCTTGCTCCATTCAACAGAATTCCGATCCCGCGCTGCTGCGCCTGCGCATAAATTCCTCTTAGCCAGAACGAATTATCAAAGAACTTATAAGGAGATTCCAGGATGTCAATCCAGTCGTCGATTTCCGTAAAGGGACTGTGACCTTTGAAATCCAAGTAATGATCATGGATGTTGCCCACAAACTGTACGGTTTGCTTGATGAGAGGCCTCTCGTCAGCGAATCTGTGTTTTGGCGTCCAATCTATGAATTCATCTTCCGGTATGTAGCTGAAGGTATGAAGCATCCGGTTTTCCTGCTGAAGCGCTCTGGCTGCAAAGCTTGCAACAGAGCCCGAATCCAAACCACCACTAAGATGAGCGCCGATTTGCAGGCTTGAACGACGAAGCCTTGAGGTTACGGCTTTATGAAATACCTCACGAAAGGCTTCTTCATACTCCTCGGACGAACGGAGCTGCAAAGGCTGCACATTAGCCAGGCTGTCATATCGGCTGATCAATAACCGGTTATGTGTAACGATGAAGGAGTGGGAAGGCGGGATCTGATAAATATGATTGTACACAGTGGTTGAAGCATCCGGGGGTTCGAACACACCGCGGATCGCCAGAAACTCGGCTAGCCAACGCTCGTTAAGCTCTTTATGTATATAAGGTAAAGTGAGCAAGGGAGTCATCATCGTACAGAAGGAGAATTGCTGCTCATCGTGATGATAATATAGCGTTCTTGCGCCTGAGAAATCCCTTGCTCCGAACAGCAGCTGCTTGCGTGCATCCCATATGGCAAAAGCAAAATCTCCGACCAGTCGCTCTGGCATCCGTTCGGACCATTTCTCATAAGCCTGCAGCAGAATTTCACTGTCTGTCATGTGCGGCCTGTGGACATGCGACACATGCAGCTGTTCCATGAGCTCATCCCGATTGTCTAAGATGGCGTCGGCCGTGATGGCAAGCCCGCGCTGCGGATCGTAATAAGGCAGTATTTCTTGTACGGCTTGCTCCGTAATCCATTGGGAATGAGACCCCATCATTATGTAATCCTGTTGCCAAACGGCGCTTTGATCGGCAGGATACTTGCTTAATGCCGACATGATGAGTTCGCTGTTATCCGTTGGAATCGGCTCTCCATGAAAACGATAAATACCCGCAAGTGCGCCCATTCGATCTTCCTTTCGTTGCAACTCATTACGACTAAGTAAGCATCTCATTGATACATTCCGTATCGTCATCATTATAATACAAGTATACAAAATGTATCAATACTTTTTTTAACCTTTTTGGTGGGTAGAATTGGGCGGCTTTAAATGGCTTCACCTTCTTGTGCGCCTTGAACTTTTGCGGAATAGGATCATACAGAGTAGGTAAGCAAGGAGAATGCCGAGTGAATCATTGATCACATCGTAGATTCGACCGCCTCGGAAGAAGAAGAGCTGGAGAATTTCAGTTAGCGCTGCATAGGCGACTGACCAGAAAAAGGCGGTCCTTCTCCTGCCAAAGTCGGATGCGAGAAGGGCAAGAATGAAGAACCCGATAAAATGCCCGATTTTTCGCAGAATCCAATCGCTGCTGTACCATTGGAAATCCAGTTTTGTAAGCTCGGACCAGTCGGGGGAGGGGTTGAACTGAAAATTTACAATATGGTACTGGATCAGGAGCTGGAAATTTAGAGAGCAAGTGAAGACGAACAAGGCCAGGGCCCATATTACGGTAATAATGATGCGCATAATATAACTCCTTTTTAAGAAAAGCTCTCAGTTTGGAATATATGTGTGATGGAAAATTAATTTAGATACAAAACGTATCTACAGGTGGATATCATATATCAGTATTTGTATGAGTTCAAGTTAAAGATAAACTGCTTCCGCACTCGGTAACGAGTTCGTAATTTGAAATGTATGAACTAGGGACGAGAGCAAGTCAAGTTTTTTACAAAACTCAGTAATGTGCTAGAGGTAATCATAAAGTTAGGTACGGACAGTTGAATTTATTTCTTATATATAAGTAAGCGTTAACATATTATCCACATCAACCGTTGCGTTACAAAACGTGTCTTTTTATAGAGAAAGAAAAGAAAGTTCTCCTTGACATGATACAAACTGTATCGTAAATTATGGAATATAAATTATACAAATTGTATCGAAGAGTTGCAAATTATGAACGATGCATGAATGTATAACCGGTAATTAAATAAAAAAACGAGATCAAAGTATTGTAGAAACTTGAATCCTACGGGGGGCAAACGCAGATGGAACTCAAACAGTATTTTGGAGTCATACAGAAAAAATGGTGGTTAATCGCGATTATTGTGATCGTTGCAATGGCTGCAACCGGAGTGAAAAGCTACTTCTTTACAACACCGATCTATGCTGCCAATGCCAAGCTGATCGTGAACCAGTCATCTGGAGAAGGGGGAGGAACACTTAATACGAGTACAATTCAAACAAGTATATTCCTTATAAATTCTTACAAAGAAATTATCAAATCCTCAGCTATTATGAACAAGGTTGTTGAGAAATTTCCTGATCTGGGACAGACTGCGGGGCAATTATCCGCTAGGATTTCCGTTACATCGGCAAATAATTCACAAGTTATGAACTTGGTGTACGAGGATACATCCTATGCCAAAGCCGCTGAAGTCGTAAATGCGGTCTCGACCGTGTTTAAGGAACAAATCCCTCATATTATGAAGGTTGATAATATCACTATTCTAAGCGAAGCGGATATGACAGCCACCCCTGGACCTATCAATTTCAACCCAATCATGAATCTGTTAATCAGCTTTGTTGTTTCGTTGATGGTGGCAATCGGACTGATTTTTCTTTTAGATTATCTGGACGATACGTTAAAAACAGAAGCTGATATTACCGAGATGCTGGACGTACCCGTACTTGCGGTCGTAGGTAGAATCACGAAAAGTGACCTGAAAAAAAACGCCAGAATGAAAGCATTACAAAACTCAAAAGTAGGTGACGGTCAGCATGCGACGCTCAACCAATGACAGCAGTTTAATTGTATCTACGAATCCGAAATCCCCTATATCAGAAGTGTATAGGCTACTTCGAACAAAAATCCCTTTTTCCTCAAAGGATATGGAATTAAAGACGATTATGGTGACTTCATCCCAGACTGGGGAAGGAAAAAGTACAACAATCAGCAATTTGGCCGTGACTTATGCACAGGAGGGGAAGAGAGTCCTTCTTATCGATGCCGATTTGCGCAAGCCTTCTTTGCACCGTATTTTCTCACGTTTAAACTACCAAGGCCTAAGCACACTATTAGCAGGGCAAGCGAATACAGATGAAGTCATTCAGGAGACATCGGTCAACCAACTTTCACTACTTCCTTCCGGGCCAGTACCTTCGAATCCGTCGGAGCTTATGGATTCCATCGCGATGCGTAATCTTCTGGATCAAATGAAAGAGCAATATGACGTTATTCTCATGGATACGCCCTCTGTACTATCTGTTTCAGATAGTGTCATAGTTAGCGCCTTATGCGATGGCATTATTATGGTTGTTGCTGCAGGCAAAGTGAAGAGGGAAAGGTTGAAGAAAGCCCAAGAACAATTAACACATGTAAACGCCCGAATGCTTGGCATTGTAATTAATCGGGTAGTGTGAAAATTTCCAAAAAGTCAATAGAGCTAACGGAAGTAGTAATAAGGTAATGTCTACTGCACCTTTTTCACTGTAGACACTCGGTCATGCTGTGGGTCTTAAAGACCTTAGACATTATTGTCGATGGTGTGATGTGAGGATGGGTTAAATGCCCTTTTTAGAGAGTTTAGCTATGTTCTCTTCCTGATTGAAGAGTGTATAGCTAGGCTGTTCTACTACATAGACATTCATATTGATAAATGTATAAAGAATAAACAGAGATGGGTAGTGAATGAATGATGAAGAAAGTGAAAAAAGCGATTATCCCTGCAGCAGGTCTGGGTACTCGTTTCTTGCCTGCAACAAAAGCCATGCCAAAGGAGATGCTTCCAATTGTTGACAAACCCACTATTCAATATATTGTGGAGGAAGCAATAGCTTCTGGAATTGAGGACATTATTATTGTGACTGGTAAAGGGAAACGTGCCATCGAAGATCATTTTGACCATGCGTTTGAGTTGGAAAACAATTTGTTTAGCAAAGGGAAATTTGAATTGCTTGATGAAGTGCGCCGTTCATCCAACGTGGATATTCATTATATTCGTCAGAAAGAAGCGAAAGGACTTGGCCATGCTGTATGGTGTGCCCGCAACTTCATAGGAGATGAACCGTTCGCTGTGCTCCTTGGGGATGATATCGTACAGTCCCAGAAACCCTGTATTCGGCAGTTGGCAGAACAGTTTGAACAATTACAAAAATCCGTGATTGGAGTCCAAACTGTGGCGTATGACCAAACGCATCGTTATGGCATCGTAGCTCCCCTGGACAAAATGAACCGTTTATATAAGGTGAATTATTTTGTAGAGAAACCTCCTACAGGCCAAGCCCCATCCCAGTTGGCAATTATGGGAAGATACATATTAACTCCTGAAATATTTGAATTTCTCGAAGATCAGGAGGAAGGTGCCGGTGGGGAAATTCAGTTGACGGATGCAATACAAAAGCTGAACGAGGCCCAGGGCGTATTTGCATATGATTTCGAAGGGGTCCGTTATGATGTTGGTGAAAAGCTTGGATTTATAATGACAACAGTTGACTTTGCCCTTCAAAATGAGGACTTGCGTAAACCATTACTGCACAGTTTGGAAACTATTCTCGAACGAGAACATCTGGGTAAAATAAATCGCTAATGAGGTGAACGAAGTGTCTCCCACTCCTCAACGAAATGATATAGAAGTTGTTCTCGAGGGGAACTCGATATATACAAATTATGCTCAAGAGAAGCAAAAAGGCAAAGTTTTATATCGTATGATAAAGCGGACTATGGATTTCATTTTTGCCCTGATGGGGCTTGTTCTATTGTCACCACTCTTTCTAATCATATCCATACTAATTAAGTTAGAGGATCCGAAAGGATCTATTTTTTTTTATCAGACCCGTATCGGTAAGGATGAAAAGGCATTCCGAATGTACAAATTTCGCTCTATGGTTTCAAATGCAGAAGAATTGTTGGGGGAATTACTGGACCAGAATGAGATAAGTGGCGCTATGTTCAAGATGAAAGAAGATCCGCGTATTACAAAAATCGGGAAATTTATTCGCAGAACCAGCATAGATGAACTTCCGCAGTTATGGAATGTAATTCGGGGTGAGATGTCACTTGTAGGACCACGACCAGCATTGCCTAGAGAAGTTGATCAATATAGCAGCTATGACAAGCTGCGTTTGAGCGTTATTCCTGGGTGCACTGGTTTGTGGCAGGTAAGTGGGAGAAATAATTTGAGTTTTTATGAAATGGTAGAGCTGGATCTAAAGTATATCGAACAAAGAGGAGTCATTACAGATATAAAAATTATTTTAAACACAGTAAGGGTCTTATTTGGAACTAAAGATGCATTTTAATGAAAGGTAGGAGTTGATCATAATATGGAGTTAGATTCAAAAATTTATGTTGCAGGACATAATGGTTTGGTGGGGTCTGCCATTCTAAGAGCATTACAAAGTAGTGGGTACCATAATTTGGTGTACCGTAACAGTTCCGAATTGGACTTAAGGGATAGAGGAGAGGTCCTTAACCTGTTCCAGCAAGAGAAGATTGATTATGTGTTTCTAGCGGCAGCTAGGGTGGGCGGAATTGCAGCAAATAATGACTATCCTGCCGATTTCATAAGAGATAACTTATTTATTCAAACTAATGTTATTGATGCAGCCTATCAATTTAATGTCAAGAAACTCTTGTTCCTAGGTTCTACGTGTATATATCCTAAATTTGCTCCACAGCCACTTAGAGAGGAATATTTACTTACTGGTGAATTAGAACCAACGAATCAGCCCTATGCCATTGCTAAGATAGCGGGCATTAACATGTGTCAGTCTTATAATCGTCAATATGGAACAAAGTATATATCCGTAATGCCTACCAATATGTATGGTCCGCGTGACAACTTCGACTTGAAGACTTCTCATGTGTTACCAGCATTGATACGAAAGTTTCATGATGCAAAAGAAAATAACATCCCTGAAGTAGAAGTGTGGGGGACAGGAAACCCTAGGCGTGAGTTTCTTCATTCAGATGATTTGGCAGAGGCGTGTTTATTTCTAATGGAGCATTATAACGAAAGCGAAATAATTAATGTAGGCGTTGGTCAAGATATCTCCATTCGAGAACTGGCCGAACTCATTCGGTCCACTGTCGGTTATGACGGAGGAATTATGTTCAATAGCACTATACCTGACGGGACTCCGAGAAAATTGGTAGATGTGACGAGGATAAACAATCTTGGGTGGAAAGCCAAGATTTCTTTGGAGAGCGGATTACGGTCCGTGTATCAAGCGTTTCAGAAGGAATATTTAATCAAACAATAACCGTAGTCCGTGGGAGGGAACATACATGAAAAGAGCGTTAATCACCGGTGTTACAGGGCAAGATGGTTCTTATTTAGCTGAGCTTTTATTAGAAAAAGGATACGAAGTATACGGTTTGCGAAGACGCACAAGTACCCCCAATTATGAGAATGTTAATCATATCAAAGATGAAATCAGATGGATCTCTGGAGATTTGACTGATATGGCATCTCTAATTGAAGCGGTAAAAATTTCAGATCCGGATGAAGTGTACAATCTGGCTGCTCAATCATTTGTAGCAGCATCCTGGCCGCAACCTATAGCTACTGGACAATATACGGCCATCGCAGTTACGAATATGTTAGAGGCTGTTCGAATCATGAAGCCGGAGGCTAGATTTTATCAAGCATCTAGTTCTGAAATGTTCGGGAAAGTAGTAGAAACCCCGCAGAAAGAGACGACCCCCTTCTATCCGCGCAGCCCATATGGTGTGGCAAAAGTCTATGGCCACTGGATTACTGTAAACTACCGTGAGAGCTTTAATATGTTCGCTTGTTCGGGCATTCTGTTTAATCATGAATCTCCAAGACGTGGGCTAGAATTTGTCACAAGAAAAGTCACTGACGGTGTAGCCAGGATAAAGCTCGGACTTCAAAATGAGCTCCGTATGGGAAACTTGGATTCTCTTCGTGACTGGGGATTCGCGGGGGATTATGTGAGAGCAATGTGGTTAATGTTACAGCAGGATGAGCCAGATGACTACGTAATTTCTACTGGTGAAATGCATACGGTTAAAGAACTTCTCGAGGTAGCATTTTCTTATGTCGGATTGGATTATAGAGATTATGTTGTAATAGATCCCGAATTTGTACGCCCAGCTGAAGTAGACCTTTTGCTCGGTGATTGTTCAAAGGCGAAAGAAAAATTAGGTTGGGAACTTGAAATTGGATTTGAAGAGCTGATTCAAATGATGGTTGATGTGGACATGAGAAGAGTTCACACACAGATAACGAATAAGGAGAGACTGTTATCTATCTAGACGTTTATCAAATTTACCGGTTAGTTGCAAGTTGTATAAAATTTAGAGTGGAGCACTCATTTTATGAAACTAATAGATAGAATAGCATCTATTAAAAAAAATAGGGATTTTAATAATGTGCTATTTAGTATTTCATCCTATTTTATAACGCCCATCGTAATCATCATAACAACACCAATGCTTTTAAAAAACCTAGGAAGTGCCAATTACGGAATATGGGTGCTGATTAACTCGCTGATTAATATACTTGGCATATCTAATTTCGGTTTAGGTAATGCATTCATTAAGATTGGATCGGAATACGAGTCGTCTGAAAATGATTCAATGTTTAATCAATTATTTTCTGTAGCGTTCACACTCTCAATAATTTTGTCGCTTGTCATAATTACACTAACACTGTTATTCGATACTTTCGTATTCCCAATGTTTTTTGGAACTTCTGATGTGAATTCAATCCTTCCAGTCATTCATTTAATAGGCGGTGTTGTAGGGCTAAGAATTATTAATAGCGTAATCTCTGGGTCTTATATGGCAAAGCAAAGGTATGATATCAACAGCAAGGTAAATATTGTCTACAACGTATTAACATCTATTCTTTTTACAGGACTTGCACTTATTTATAAAGATATTAAATTACTGGTTATATTTTTATTCATTTCAACCGTGTTGCTTTTGCTTATCAATGCCTTTATAGCAAAAAAAGTTAACTCCAACCTACTCTTCAGACTTCGATTAAACCGATCCATATTTATGGAAATTTTCAAGTATGGGATTTATTCGTGGCTTCAAATGATAATCAGTGCATTAAATAATCAAGCTGATAAACTTGTCATCGGCTCATTATTAGGTCCTAGCGTATTAGGGTATTATGCGGTTTGTATGCAACTTGTTATAAAGATACATGAAATCCCAGCTGCTGCATCCGCATTTTTATTTGCGAAATTTAGTTCATTATATGAGAGTAAGCAAACCGCACAGATAAGGAAAGTTTACTCAATAGCATTTATGTGCAAATCAATATTCATTATTATTGCATCCCTCGTTGCTTATGTGTTTGCACATTCAATCTTAACGTTATGGATTAGTTTGGAATTTGCCAATCTTCATACTGATCTTTTCCGCTTGCTAGTTCTTTCAGTAGCTATCGGAGCTTTTGCCATAATTCCAAATTATTATTTGAATGGAACAGGGTTCATCAAAATTAACACAGCACTTTCGTTATCAACATCGGTATCCATTTTCACCATAATGTCTATACTCATTCCTTATTTTGGGGATTCTGCTGCAGGCTTATCAAGATTTGTTGCAATACCACTTGTTGTATTCTCAATTATTTTTGTTAACAGGAAAATATCGAATGGGAGTGTGAATACAGAAGAAGGCGGTGTTATCAAACAATCCTCATTGCTTGGATAATTAAGTGCTCATAAGATATAAATCAATGATACACTGCAATAATTTATATGATGGATTGGTGAAAAATGATGAGAATTTCCTTACCCGCCAGAACAGATTCATCTTATTTGTATAAATCACAATTAAAGGTCATTTATTTGCTAGTTTTGTTTGCAGTCATCGTGCACTCGATTATTTTTATTCAATACGATCTGTATTTAAAGACAAATCTGCTGATGTCTTACATTATGTACATAATTATTGGGTTATCCAATATTATCGTTACATCAAAAGGTATAACCTGGGACAAAATAGTGGGATGGTCATTTTTCGCATATTCTGTAGGTGTGCCGTTATACTTGTTAACCGATGGTGGATTGGAAGGGTTTATCGGCACAAAAATACACTTCAATGAAGTTTATACATTTGCTACCGTATCAGAATCACTGTACTATAATTGTTTATTTCTTTCTTTATTTTACTTCTCCTATTTCTTATTTAATAAAAAATCAACTAAGGATATAGAAGATACTACACATGAGAAAGTTGACCTGGCTGCAAAAAAATATAATTATTTCCATTCGAGGTTTTTCATTCACTATTGGCTGTTAGCAGCGATGGGTTTGTTCTTTTTTGGCTTATACAAAATAGATTATCTTAGTGCAATTAGCGCAGGATATAGTTTAAAGAATGTTGGATACGTATATTTGTTTACTGCAGTATTTGCTATCGACATAGGGACATTAATTCTAATACGAGTGACAGGTTTCCAAAAAAAATATTTACTGTTTGCTGGATTATTTCATTTATTATTGTTTCCTCTAGGAATAAGGCAATTAACATTCACCTTTATATTCCAGATCGTATTATTGTATAAGTTGGTAAATTACAAAAGGAAATTTAAAGCCAAGGAAATTATTTTTGGGATCTCGTTATTGTTATTTCTAGGCTTGATCGGGATGATAAGAAAATCAGGGGGGGAACAAGCCTTTACTTTCCTTTCTCTACTGAAGGCTCCGATCCGATTTTTCTTTTACGAAACAACTTTTAACTATATTAGTTTTCTGAAGTGTATAGAGCTGTTTAAGGAGCATACAATAAGTTTTTTATACGGAAAAACGTTACTGGATCCTATCGTGGAACAGGTCCCATCCTTTATCTTGAACAACAAAAATAACTATCAGTTTTTTGAACGGTTTATTATGGAGAATGAAGCGTTAGAAAATTTAAAACCGGTCGGTACCGCTCATTTACTTACAGAGCTTTTTGTGAACGGTGGAATGACTTTTATCGTAATTTTTTCATTCGTCATCGGATATGTCTCCAATGCGCTAAATAATAAGATGAGGAAGGTTCTGGAATCAAATCATTATATTGGGCAGATTTTATTTGCTGCTGTTATTCCTTTCGTCATTATCCAACTAAATAGAGGTGGACTATCCGTATTAACGAAGCTTTCTTTTCAATTTGCAATACTTCCTGTGATAATATTCCTGCTTTTTCGCAGAAGGATTAGGCCATAGTTCTTCCGGTCGCTTAAGGGAAGAGATATTATATTGAGGTGAGCATATGATCAAAACTCTTATCCTTACGAATACGATTGCTCCTTACAGGATTCCAGTCCTTAATAAGCTAAAAGAGAATAAGGAAATTAAGTTAAAGGTTTGGTATTTGGAAGAGCGTGAAAGAAATCGGCAATGGAATATAAACCATCAAGAAATTAAATACGATTATCAATGTTTACCTGGAGTTCATACATATATTCAGAAATTGGATATGGGTGTGCACATTAATCCGGGTATTTTTTTTAAGTTGATTCGAGAAAATCCGGATGTAATTATTACTTCCGGATATGACTCGCTTGGATATTGGTCTGCTCTCGTATATTGTCGACTATTCAGAAAAAAATTTATTGTATGGTGGGGGAGTACTCTAGATAGTAGCAGGGTGCAGAACACCATTGTAAATCGGGTTCGAAAGTTCTTTTTTAAGTCAGCGGATTCCTTTGTAACTTACGGTACTGAATCTGCAAAATGCCTGAAACATTATGGCGTAGAAGAAAGGAAAATAGTTGTCGGCTACAATACGGTGGATGTGAGATATTATCGTAACAAATATTATGAGAGCCTAGTTAATGAAGGAATGGACTTCGTTCAGAGCGATAAGATCAAGATGCTATTTATTGGTCAACTTATTGAGCGTAAAGGATTAGATCAAATTATAGATGCTCTTCGATTGCTGAATAATTCACAATGGGAATTAAGAATTGTGGGTTCTGGCCCCGATGAACAGAAACTGAAACAAAAAGTTAGGGAGTTTGGTTTAGAAAAACAAATCTACTTTGAAGGATATAAGCAAAAGGAAGAACTGACGAATTATTTAGTTCAGAGTCATTGTTTGCTGTTTCCTTCATTAATTGAAGTTTGGGGCTTGGTTGTAAATGAAGCACTAGCTTCAAATACATTTGTACTCGCATCTAAATATGCTGGAGCAACAAAAGATATTATTCTGGATCAACAGAACGGTTTAATCATTGATCCGATGGATGAGAATGACTTGCTGAGGGCTTTTCATTGGTTGATGGATCATCAAGATTATGTACGTACTGGTTGGAAAATGAGCTTAGGTTTATGGAGAAAATTACATCCTGATTCTTATGCTAAAGCTGTTTCAACAGCGATTAAAAAGGTCATTTCGTGAGGTGTGAGAAAAATGAATAACATACTTTACATTCAGCCTTATGCTAGTCACGTTGGCGGAGTGGATACTGTACTGCTTCAACTGGTTCAAGGATTGGATAAAAAAAAGTTTAAACCTTATGTCGTATTACCTTCCCCAAGTCCGTATGTTGAAAAGTATGAGGCTGCCGGTGCAGAGGTGATTTTTACTACATTAGCTGTTTTTGGCAAACCGACGGATTCCACGTACTACATTCGTAATGCAATAAATTTGTTTCGATCCATGAAAGCCCTTAGAGTCATTATCCAAAAGAATAAAATTCATATTATTCATTCTCATAAGATGGAACTGATGGGGGGGAATATTGTTGGAAAGCTTCTAGGCGTTCCGACCCTCCAAACCGTTCATGAATTGCCTAGAAAGCCTCTATTTGCTTATAAATGTGTAGCCTACCTGAATCATTTGTTTAATGACAAAGTAATCGTTTTATGCGACAGAAGTAAAGTAATGTTTAAGTGGGGAAAAGGCTATTCGAAGAAGCTTATTAAAATTTATAATGGCATTGAAATCAAGAAGAATTCTGAGAATAAGCTTGAAACCAATAGAGTGAAGCAGGAATTAGCATTAAATAGTGGAGATAAGATTGCTGTTACTGTGGCAAGACTTTCTCCTATGAAGGGAATAGAATACTTACTTAAAGCAGCGCACATTACTAAACAAACAAACCCAGATATAAAGTACCTGATTATAGGTGACGTAGCATTTGAATCAGAGAAGGGGTATAAAGAACAATTACAAACTTTAGCCAAGGAATTAGATTTGAATAATGTTTACTTTTTAGGGCTTCGCAGAGATGTTCCTGAGTTATTGTTGCAAGCAGATTTGTTTGTACTTCCTTCTGTATACGATATATTCCCAACCGTTATTCTTGAAGCGATGGCAGCATCATTGCCGATTGTAGCCACAGATGTTGGAGGCGTTCCCGAAATGGTTACTCCCGATATAGGGTGTTTGGTGCCTCCGAAGAATGAAGAAGCTCTTGCTGAGGCAATTATGCATATCTTTAAAAATGTGGATAGGAATCAATATGGTATTCATAGTAAATCGCGAGTTCTAGAGCAGTTTACTCACGAACAATATTTGAATTCAACATTAAAAGTGTACAATACTTTGTTAAACAGAGAAACCATTTCTAATGGGAGAAAGATAGCCCATGAAAAATAACAGGATTAGATTAGATCAGTATAATCAAGATGGCTACTCAAGAGGAAAGAGTGGGTGGTTTATATTACTTTGGTGGCTTGTTCAAGGGAGCCTATTTCGATTCTCGTTACATCCTATGTATCAATGGCGTAATTTTCTTTTACGTTTATTTGGTGCTCGTATAGGGAAAGGAGTTCAAGTAAGACCCACAGCAAGATTTACATATCCATGGAAGGTAACTATTGGTGATTATTCCTGGGTTGGTGATCATGTCGAATTCTATAGCCTGGATCATATTGAAGTGGGTGAGCATTGCATAGTATCTCAAAATTCTTATCTGTGTACGGGAACTCATAATATTCATGATGTTAAATTCGGATTAATTACAAAACCCATAAAAATTTGTGATGGTGCTTGGATTGCAAGTGATGTATTTGTTAATCCCGGTATAACAATTGGTGTAATGTCGATAGTAGCCGCAAGAAGCACGGTCACCCGTGATGTACCCTCAAATGAAATTCATGCTGGATTACCCGCGCGGTTCGTTAAGAATAGATTCGAAGTGACGGAAGAGATACAACGATTGAAAGAGGTTCTAATATGAAGCAAAAAATGGTTTTCGTAATCAATTATTTTTATCCTGACTATGCATCCACCGGGCAACTTTTAACAGAACTTTGCCTTCATTTACAACATGATTTTGAAATAACCGTTATTGCGGCTCAGCCGGAAGAAGTTACGGGGGAACAACACATAAGGAATAGGTTCGTGAAAGATAAATTGGAGAATATTGAAATTATAAGAATTCGGCTTCCCAAGCAAGACAAGCGGAGTAAATGGAGTAGGTTGCGATATATTGCGGCTTATTTTTTTTATGCAAATTTATGTGTTTTTAAGCAAAAGGATATTCAGATTCTCTATACGATCTCTACACCCCCGATATTAGGTGGGCTGATAGGATCCATAGGTAAATTATTCAAACGGGCCAAACATATTTACAATATTCAGGATTTTAACCCTGAACAAGCGGAGGCAGTAAGCTATATAAAAAACAAGTCCCTTTACCGAGTTGCGAGATGGCTGGATACAATGAATTGTAAATATGCGGATCATATAATTACTGTAGGCCACGATATGCAAGAAACATTGTATAAAAGATTTGCTAACCAGGCAATTACCAATAGCACGGTTATTAATAATTGGACGGATGAGCAAGAGATTGTTCCTCTGACGAAAGATCATCCTAAAGTCCACGAATTCATAAAGAGTAACGGTTGGGAAGATAAGTTCATTATTATGTATTCGGGAAATATGGGCTTGTATTACGATTTAGAAAACTTGATAAGGATAGCAAAGGATTTATCCAATTTTGATGATATTGTCTTTTCTTTTATAGGAGATGGGGCAGTGAAATCCAAAATGGAGTCCTATGTAAGACAAAATAAATTAAGAAATGTTTTCTTTTTACCATTTCAACCGAAATCAGAGATTAAATATACATTGAATGCGGCAGATGTGCATTTGGTAGTAAACCAAAAAGGAATTAAAGGGGTTTCGGTGCCCAGTAAGATTTATGGTGTCATGGCTGCAGGTAAGCCGATCTTAGGGGTTCTTGAAAAAGGTAGTGAAGCAAGTTTATTAATTAAAAAAAGTGGGTGTGGTGTTGTTGTGGAACCACAAAACTATTCGATGATAGTGAAGGAAATAAGATCTTTCTATGAACTTGAACGTAATGTGTTAGAGAGCACAGGCTTACAAGGAAGAGAATATTTAGAAGAGCATTTAAGAAAAGAACAATCGTTGGATAAGTATCGTAGTCTCTTGATATCAATATAAAAATGAGGAATATAAGGAGGCGCGAAAATGAAATTAGTTCTGTTGTCCGGGGGATCCGGTAAAAGATTATGGCCCCTATCTAACGATGCGAGATCCAAACAGTTTCTTAAAGTGCTCGAAAATGGAAACAACCAGCTTGTTTCCATGGTTCAACGTGTATGGGGACAAATAGAAGGAAATGGTCTGGCAGATTCCTGCTTCATCGCCACCAGTAGCTCTCAAATTGAAATTATGCGAAGTCAAATCGGAAATGATATTCCTCTTATTGTAGAACCTGAGCGGAGAGACACATTTGCGGCTATTATGTTGGCATCAACTTTTTTGTATTCTCATGCAACAGTTGGGCTGGATGAAGTGATTGTCATATTGCCGGTTGATCCTTATGTAGAGAATCATTTTTTTGAATCGATAAAGCAACTAGAGGAGGTACTGAATTGCTCTAATGCTGACATAGCACTTATTGGAGTACAACCAACGTATCCTTCTACGAAGTATGGATACATCATTCCTACAAAAACCGATGAATATAATGAGAAAAGATTAAACGACACATATATGTCAGTTAGTCACTTTCAAGAGAAGCCAACGGAAGCAATGGCAGAACGTTTGATAAGTCAAAATGCACTTTGGAACTGTGGGGTATTTGCGTTTAAGCTTGGATATGTTATTGAGTTGCTGGAGCGAAAAGGACTGCCTATTCAATTCGAAGAGTTATCCAAGCAATACAATAAGCTTCCCCAAATTAGCTTTGATTACGAAGTGCTGGAGAATGCGTCTGAATTAGTGGTTCTTCCTTATGAAGGTTATTGGAAAGACCTTGGCACATGGAACACACTAACTGAAGAAATGCAAAACCATCAAATTGGTAAGGGAATCATAAGTGAAGACTGTTCTAATACACATCTTATTAATGAAATTGACATTCCGGTTTCAATACTTGGGTTATCCAATATAGTTGTAGCAGTAAGTCCAGACGGTATTTTAGTATCCGACAAAAGTGCAAGCCCTCGTCTAAAAGACTTTATCAATTTCGACCAGGGCCCGATGTACGAGGAGCGGCAGTGGGGATCCATTCGGATTTTAGACGATAATCAGTACGAAGACGGACGTTGTGTAACAACCAAACGGGTAAGCATTCAAAAGGGCAAAAATTTGAGTTATCGAATGCATACAAGTCGGGAAGAGGTATGGACTATTGTAAAAGGCAAGGGGGAATTTATCCAAAATGGAAATTTTATGGAGGTAAATGTTGGAAATGTCCTTCATACTCCTATGAAAACCCTGCACAGTATTAGGGCTCTATCTGAATTGGAAATCATCGTGGTTCAGAGTGGAGTCAAACAAGAGGAGAATCAAGTCGTTGAGCTATACCATACTTGGGATGAAATAGCACAACATTGCATTAAGATTTAGTCATGACAGCGTTGGGCAATTTAATTGCAGCTTGTTGATCAGGTAGTTGTTTGTAAAATTCAATAGTATTTATCTATTGGTATGAGTATTCAAGCCTTTAATCTTGATTCTGAAAAGATGAGGCAGGGGAATTCATGCTTTTTTGTCGTGTCTCGCAATAGAAGCATAAGTAGCTATAATGCTTATATTTTGACTTGTGAAAATAGTGCTACAGCTAATTATTTTAGGAGGGGCTGGTAGAATGAAACTGGCTGTGATTGGTACGGGATATGTCGGATTGGTATCGGGAGTGTGCTTTTCAGAACTCGGAAATGATGTTATATGTGTCGATAAGGTGGAAGCTAAAATTGAGATGCTCAATCAGGGAGAAGTACCCATATATGAACCAGGTCTGAAACAACTCATAGATAAAAATAGAACTCAGGGGCGTCTGCGTTTCACGACAGATCTAACTGAAGCTGTCCAAACATCAGATATCATTTTAATTGCGGTAGGAACCCCTTCGCTAGCTAGTGGGCAAGCAGATTTAAGTTATATTGAGCAAGCCGCTAAGGAAATTGGTAATTCACTAAATGGTTTTAAAATCATTGTCACCAAGAGTACAGTACCCGTGGGTACAAATGAGAAGATACAGAACATTATCTCTACACACTCACTTTTCCCATTTGAGGTTGCCTCTGTTCCTGAATTTTTACGGGAAGGAACAGCGGTTCAAGATACCCTTTTTCCGGACAGAATTATTATTGGTACTTCTGATGAATGTACAAAATTAAGGTTAATTGAACTCCATGCCCCTTTAACAAGTAATATATTTGTAACGGATATTCGAAGTGCGGAGATGATTAAATATGCTTCGAATGCGTTTCTTGCCACCAAAATTTCATTTATTAATGAAATCGCTAATATATGCGAAAAGGTGGGAGCTGACGTTACAGAGGTTGCCACTGGAATGGGACACGATAAACGAATCGGCACTTCATTTTTGAAGGCTGGTATTGGTTATGGCGGATCATGCTTTCCGAAAGATACTCAAGCATTAATTCAGATTGCAGGGCAGATGGATTACGATTTTAAGTTATTGAAATCGGTTGTAGAAGTGAATCGTGATCAACGATTTAATATGATTAGAAAACTCGAATCAGTTTTAGGGGAGCTAGCAGGAAAGACGATTGCTTTGTGGGGGCTTGCTTTTAAACCGGAAACAGACGATGTAAGGGACGCACCTGCTTTTGAAATAATAACTTCTCTTTTAGAGAGAGGAGTAAATGTAAAAACTTACGATCCGATTGCAACAGATAACTTTATCAAAAGCTATAATATTGCAAACATAAAATATTGCCAAGATGCACGTGAAGCAGCTAAAGACGCAGATGCATTATGCATACTAACAGAATGGGGGGAATTTCAAAAAATTGCGCCTTCTCTTATTCAGTCATGGTTGAAACAACCTTATTTAATTGATGGTCGAAATATTTATAGCGAAGAAGAACTTGCAGAAACCCAACTGAACTACTATTCCGTAGGAAGACCAAATATGAACAAAGGTGTTAAGGAAATGAGTCCTATTTTATTAATGTAATTAGAGAGAGGTTCTTTCTATGCTTAGTGTTATGAGTGTTGGTAAAAGTGATCTGTCAGCTGAACTGTCTTTCATGCTCTATATATTACGCGAAGACGTAACCTTGGAAGAAGGGAAGATGCAAACGTATATTTCCGATATCGATTGGAGTAAGTTCCTAAATTTAGTGATGCATCATCGCGTGTATCCTTTGGTATATATCAAATTGAGTAATAATGGTTCAAGATTAATTCATGAAAACGTTATGTTAACGCTTCAACAACTATATAGGAAAAACACAATAAAGATGTTACAGTTAACGCGAGAATTAGGAACAGCTTGTAAAGCGCTTCAAGACAATGGAATTCGATCAATGGTGTTAAAGGGTCCTGTGCTTACTCTTCAACTGTATGGAGAGTTATCTCACAGAACCTCTAAGGATTTAGATATCCTCATTGATTCCAGTGATGTTGAGAAAAGCAAAGAAGTATTAACTCAACTCGGGTATCGTCCGGACAATACAGATGCTCACTTATTTTGGAAAAAGAAATCGCATCATATTTCCTTCATTCATTCAGAACATGCTACTCAAATAGAAGTTCATTGGCGACTTAATCCCGAAATAATAAAATCACCTTCATTTGAAGAGCTTTGGCAGAACAAAAAAACAATGATGATTTATAGCCAGCAATTTAACCAATTAGGGAATGAAGATTTATTGGCTTATCTTGCTGATCATGGTGCTAGACATGGATGGTTTCGCCTTCGCTGGTTGGTCGATATGGATCGATTGTTTCACAATCAAATAGATCCCTTCAGACTGCATAACTACTTCAAGCTATATGGAGGGAGAATTTATGTAGAACAAGCCGCTCTATTGAGCAAATTGTTGTTATCGTCTAAAGTTCCTATAGAAATAAAATCGTTAGTAGTGAGTGAGAAAGCAGTCGAACTGGCTCAAATGGCTTTGGAGGGAATAAAAAATAGTACTGATCTACCACAGGCATCTAATCCTAAATACAAACGAAGCATGGTTTCAGCATTGACCGGAAAACAGAAATTGCACCTCTTAATGAAGAGGCTTCTCCCAAGTTCCTTGGACGCAGAAATGCTTCCTTTATCCAAGCCATTTTATTTTCTATACATTCCACTTCGGCCTTTCTTATGGTTTTGGAGGCTATTGAGAAAGACTTAATTTAAATCTAGCGAGTCCCTAATTAGAAAAAGTCTCTTTATGGGCACCATGAATCGCATTTTGATTATTGCCATGCTAATTTGCTCATCGTGCCCTTTTTCTTTATAAATCCAGACCGAGTAATGGAGTAAATGTAGCTCCTGCTGCTGCTACGTTTCCTGGACAGTTAAAGATAATTGTGATTTTTGTGTTGGTTGATGATTGTGCTTGATCTCTACTCCCCGTTTCACCTACTCCCCAATGCACAGAGGTAATATCACATGTTTCAGAGAAATTTTGCCCTCCAGGTATAGAGTCTTTTATAACATAGTTGAGGCGCTTTATTACGCGGGACTGTTCACTTCCACCAACACATGTAATCAAGGCAGTGGATATGCATTTATATCCCGTATTGCTAGATGATCCAGGGGCAGTTGTAATAACCATCATGGCAAATCCGAGTTGTCTCTGCTGTTCGAGTGTATTACCGGTAAGTTGCTCAATATCAATGGTTATCATTGCTTTTCCATTTGTTGATTTTGAAGGTATTAATTGTCTCTCACTTATGCCGAAAGTACGCCTGAACTTACGATAACCACTAGAAAAGAAGCGTTCTAATCGGGAATCGAGCCTTTTATAACCTAGTGTTTGGTAGACAGAGTCATCGAAGTCAATCGATATATAGGGGGTATATGGTAACAGATCGGGATTAAACGAAGGTGCGCATGATACAATTCCGTTTAGCAAATCAGTGAATCCAAAACAATTTTTAATGCTAATTCTATTAGGGAGGTTAAATAAAATAATATTGGAATCCCTTGATCCTGATGCTGAAGAAAGTAAACAATTCTGTATAGAAATCACATTACCTTCGTTCTTTGCTAAATCAAGGACAGGGGGCATGAAATTATATACAATTGGATATCCTCCTCCTCCTTCAGCTCCAAAGCGTGCCCCATCAATGAATAAACCACTATGTTGTCCTGAACTTTCATAGCAATCGATCCACCTAGGATTCGATTCAGATTGTGGTGGGAGTGGTACGAAAATACCCCCTCTAATGTTAAGTAACCCATCGTTATAGATAGCTGCTCCATCTGAGCCATTATGAGTAATCCAGCAATCATTCATTGAAGCCATGTCACAATAGTTTTTTAAGAAAACGGATGTTTTCCAGGATCTGCAATCATTTATTGTTAATATAGTACTCCGACTTGATTTGAAACTCCCTGTATCAACTCCAACGTTGCACATGTGAAAGTATAGGCCTTCCAGTTGGATATTAGATACATCAACGTTACCTGTAGTAATATGAAGTGCAGTGTTGTAACCAATAAAGCTAAGATTTTTTGCTCTGAATTGGGTTGCTTGATTCGTTGCATCGATACAATCAACTGAGTTATCGCTGGGGCTGGCTACCAAGTAGGTTTGCCCTTCTGACACAAGGTAGATGCCTTTGTATACCTTAATAGGTGCGCTTGTTATATACTTCGCCGCTTTAAATACGACCGATATGGCATTACTGTAATATGCACTTCCTCCAATGGAATTCTCTCCAGTAATTTGTTTCTTGGCATAATCAATCGCTCGTTGAATTCTTTGCGTATCGTCGTTCTCATTTACGTCCCTGGGGAAATTTTCAACATAAACATTACCTGGCACACTATTCATATCTTTACCAACCCCTCACTAATTGTTGTTATCGTAAGCTGGGTAAGTACATTGAATTTTGTAATGAATGAACAAATAATTATTTATATTGAATTACATTAGTGTATTACTGATGAGGTTAATTAGTGTTAACTGATAAATAGGCAATTAACGATTTACTGTTAGTAATTAGCCGTGATAATGGATATGTCGAATCCAAGAATATAGTATTTTTTTATATATAAAGTAAGAAGTGCATTTTAATAACCGTAAAAATATCTAGTTATATTGATTTGTTAATTGATTGTTGTTATAAAGTAGGATTTTAATAGCAGGTTGTATACAAATTGGTATGCCGTTGTTATAATTGATACAAATTGTATCTTTCATAATTAAGGAGGACATGTCCATGAGCGTTGATTTCATAACGTCTGAAGATTTGATCGTGCAATCCGAAGGTTTCCTCGTCAGTGATATGGATGGCGAGAAGGTGATGCTGAGCATCGAAAACGGCAAGTATTATAATCTGGGACGGATTGGTGGGCGGATATGGGAACTTATTTCGTCTCCTGTTACGATCTCCAACATGGTGGACCAATTGGTAATGGAGTATGAGATCGAGCCAGAGCTCTGTGAGCAGCAGGTACGATTATTCCTCAAGCAATTAGCCACGGAAGGTCTTGTTCAGGTGGATAAATAGCAATGAGCCTTTACCGGAAAGCACGCCGATTCATGTCTTATCCTGTTAGCATGAAGCTTATGTTGGCAGAAGCTTATGTTTATCTGGCCTGGGGAAGGGTGTTTAAGATGTTTCCTTTTCAAAAGGTATCCCCTTCTCTGGGAGAACATATGAAGGAGACGCCGTATGTTGGCTATACGGAGCAGGAGCTTTCGCTTGTCCGCCAAATCTCAAGAGCCGTCCATACCATGAGCCGTGTCACATGGTGGGAGAGCCAGTGCCTGGTTAAAGCCGTTGCCGCGATGAAGATGCTGGAGCGAAGAGGGATTCCGAGCACGCTTTATCTGGGAAGCGGCCGGGACGACAAAGGAATGATGGTGGCCCATGCCTGGCTCCGCTGCGGCTCTTATATTGTAACGGGGAGAGAAGGGCACGAACGGTATGCCGTCGTCGGTATATTCGGTAAGGATATGAGGGCCGGAGACTTGAACTTGAAGCGGTCATCCGATAAGGAGTTTTTACATTGAAGGATCTCTTATATTTTATCCGTAAAATGCATGGGATGGCCGGGTTTAAGCTCTACCTCAATATGAGTATGATCCTGGTCATCAGTGTCCTGGACGGCATCGGCATCTATTTGATCGTCCCGCTTCTCGGTGTCATTGGCGTATTCGAGACCGATTTGAGCGGGGTGCCGCTCGTTTCAACCTTGATGGACCTTGCGGGTTCATGGTCATTGCAGCTCAATTTGCCGATGGTGCTGGCCCTCTATGTTGTGATTGTAGGCGGGCAGGCCTTGCTCCAGCGCAGCCAGAACCTGTTAAATGCAAAAATACTGCAGCGATTCATTCGCAAACTGCGCATGGAAACGTATCAAGGGCTGCTGCATGCCAAATGGGAATTTTTCCTTCGCCACCGCAGGTCGGACTTCAACCATGTCATGACCAATGAGCTCGGGCGCGTGAATCAGGGCACGTTCCTGTTCTTACAGATGGTCTCGTCTTTCTTGTTCACGGTTATTCAGATCGGCCTTGCCCTATGGCTGGCTCCGCTGCTGACTCTCATCGTCCTGTTGAGCGGCGGGCTCCTTGCCCTGTTCGGACGCAGATTCATCCGGCGATCGAAGCGGATCGGCGAGCAGACCACAGAGCTGTCAAAATATTATTTTGCGGGCATCAGCGAACATTTCAACGGCATCAAGGATATCAAGAGCAACCGGTTGGAGCCGTTTCATATGAACTGGTTTGACAGGCTGTCGCGAAAGATGGAGCATAACTTCATCCAATTTGGCAAAATCAATTCTTTGTCCCAGCTGATTTATCGGCTCTCGTCCGTCTTGCTGGTAGCCGGGTTTGTGTATTTGGCGCTGGAAGTGCTGCGTACGCCTGCCGAGCAGCTGCTGATGATCGTTCTTATCTTTTCGCGCCTATGGCCTAGATTTATCAGCATTCAATCGAGCACCGAGCAGCTCGTGTCGAATTTCCCGGCCTTCCGGGCGATTCGCGAGCTGCAAGCGGAATACGAGGAAGACAGGGAGATCGCCGAATCGGTTCCGATGACCGGCGGTGAGCGACTTCAGCTGCAGCGTGGAATCGATTGTCGTCATGTAGACTATCGGTACGATGCCTCTAGCCCTGTCTATGCTTTACGAGATATCAACTTACATATTCCGGCCAATCGCATGACGGCCATCGTCGGCAAATCAGGCGCGGGCAAGAGCACGCTTATCGATCTTCTTATGGGACTGATCCAACCGGAGAGCGGGCAGGTTCTTGTGGACGGCGTTTCCATGGAAGACGAACGTCAACTGATGTCGCTCCGAGGGGGGATCGGATATGTGGCGCAGGATCCTTTTCTGTTCAATGAGAGCATTCGGGATAACCTGAAACTGGTTGCTCCCGATGCCTCGGATAACGAGCTGTGGGAAGCGCTGAGGTTTTCAGCCTCCGACGAATTCGTGCACGGGCTTCCGCTAGGCCTCGATACCGTCATCGGTGACCGAGGTATCCGGCTGTCCGGGGGAGAACGTCAGCGGATTGTGCTGGCGAGAGCTATCTTGAAAAAGCCTTCGATTCTGGTGTTGGACGAAGCAACAAGCGCGCTCGACAGTGAGAACGAGCAGCGGATTCAGGAAGCGTTGGAACAGCTGAAAGGGAGCATGACGATCATCGTGATCGCTCACCGGCTCTCCACCATTCGCCATGCGGACCAGGTCATCGTGATGGAGCAAGGGCGGGTTATCCAGCAGGGAGGTTATCAGCAGCTGTCCCAGGATCACAAAGGCACTTTCCGGCAGCTGCTCAGTTATCAGACAGGTGCTCAGATGTAACCACTGATGGGATCGCATAACTATGCTGGATTCATAATACGTGTATAAAGCTGCAATCTTCGGCCATTTCCCGGTATTCTGCCGGGGAATGGCCTTTTTTGCGCGGAAACTTTTGTTTGGATGGCAGGAAAAATTCATTCGCGTTGTAAGAATGAAATAAGACGTTTGCTATTTCAGATCGAATGGGGTATAATAAGTTTATTGGGATTTTGACCTGAGATTCACATATTGCAGAGGGTTATTATTTTGATTAGGAACCTTGTGCAATATGTGAATTTTTTGTTTTTTAACCAAAAATGAGAAAATCATATAAATTTAGGAGGTGTTTCTATGCAAACAGGAACAGTAAAATGGTTTAACGCAGAAAAAGGCTTTGGTTTCATCGAGGTTCAAGGTGGCGAAGATGTATTCGTACACTTCAGTGCAATCACTGGTGACGGCTTCAAGTCGCTTGATGAAGGACAACGTGTTGAATTTAACGTAGTTCAAGGCAACCGCGGACAGCAAGCCGAGAACGTTGTAAAACTGTAGATTCGAGAAAAAATCCCCAAACGTACCGTTTGGGGTTTTTTTTATAATAGAGCTCAACCAGCATGAAGGCGTTAAAAATGTAGCTAAAGGGGGAAGTTCATTGTCTTATTCTTGGAATAAACCACTGGAAAATCTGCCGGAAGAGATGACCGCGATCTGGTCTTGTACGAAGGAAGGGTGTAACGGTTGGATTCGAGATAGCTTTTCGTTCAAGGAAGTTCCCGTTTGTTCACAATGCGCGTCATCCATGGTCAGCAGCAATAAAATCCTGCCGATCCTTGTTTCGTCGGATCAGCAGATCAAGCTTTACCGTAAGAACCAGCGCAAGGATACCAAATCGTAGGGAGCAGCTCTCACGGCTCCTTCACCATTTTGTTTTATTCGTTGCGTTAAAGAAAGGTTGAGATCTCATGCAGGTGTTCGAAGATTGGAATTTAAAGGTGAAAAAAACGTTTAATGCAACCAGTAATGAAGAAGTATTAACCGTTTCTGAGGCAGGTCAATTGTTAGGTTTGTCCAAAGATCAAATGAAAAGCTATGTCGATCAGAATAAGCTGACCAAAGTTCCGATCATGAGAAGCGTGCATCGATACCTTTTGTTGAAAAGTGAAATCGAACGTATTGTGAATAAACGGTAACCTCAGCTGTTTGCCGCTCTTGCAAAAGACGGTGTCGAGGCTATCTTCCATGATGTATCGAATTTCCTCAGTCTCCCATATATATAATGTGTAAGGCACCCTTTAGGGTGCCTTTTTCTTGATCTAAAGATTCGCCACGATCTCGGGCTGCTTGATGACGGTAGGTACCATATAGTCCAAAGGTCAAAAAAGGTCAAATCGAAAGATCGAAACGAATTCATTCGGAAAATCAGTGGAAAACACGCTATTTTAGTCCTATTTTCTTCGTAATCGGTTTTGGCATATATTCGTTCAAGGCATATAATAAAGGCGTAAGGTCAAATAAGGTCAAATTAGAAAGGGGAAATCTATGATGTTTGATTTGATGCCGTTTGGAAAGCGCAGAGAGGATGCATTCGGACAGTTGGTGAAGTCATTTCACGATGTCTTTAACGATGCGTTTCAAGACGAGGTGTTTGCACCGTTCAAAGGTTCGATGATGTCTTTCAAAACAGACGTTAAAGAGACGGAGCGCGCTTATCTGGTTGAGGCGGAGCTTCCAGGATTTCAAAAAGACGACATCGAAATCAGCTACGCTGACCCTTACTTAACGATCAAAGCCGTTCGCAAGGAAGATCACAGCGTAGAGGATACGAAGCAGCAGATCGTCCGGAAGGAACGCCGTTATGGCGAGTATGTGCGCAGATTTTACGTGCAGAACATAGCCGAGGACCAAATTGCTGCTTCCCTGAAGGATGGAGTCCTTAAGCTTGAAATACCGAAGCAGCCGAATCCCGGTAAGAAGCGTATCCAGATTCGGGATGATATCTAATATATACACCCTCCGATCATTAGGTCGGAGGGTATTTTTTGGTTATACATAGCAATAAATTTACATATATTCCATCGAATTTCGGCAATTGAAACCTTTTGTCGGTATATAGGGTATTATAGTTTAAATGTAAACTTTTCGAGGGGGACACTCATTGTGGGAATCTTATCGAGGTTTAAGGATGTTATGAAGGTGAATGTGATCGCGCTGTTGGATCGGACGGAAGATCCAGAGAAAACAGTTGATACTTATATGCGCAGCTTAAATACGGACTTGGGTAAGGTGAAAGCGGAGACGGCTTCCGTGCTCTCGGAAGAGCGAAGAGCGAAGCGGGCGCTTGATGAGTGCAGTAGCGAGATCAAGAAGCTGCAGCGATATGCGGAGAAGGCCGTGGAAGCGGGAAATGAAGGCGATGCCCTGAAGTTCCTGGAACGAAAAGCGGCTCAGGCCGAGAAGCTGAGCGAACTGCAGGCAGCCTACGAATCGGCTTCCGCAAACGCCGTCAGGATGAAACAAATGCAGGATAAACTGGTGTCGGACATGAGTCAGCTGGAAGCTCGCTATGCGGAGTTGAAAGGGAAGATAGCGGCTGCCAAAGTCCAGCAGAATATAAACGCCGGCCATGCATCCTCAGGCGGTGCGAATGCGGCATTTAACAAGCTGGAAGAGAAGGCAAACCGTGCATTGGATGAAGCGCTGGCCCTGGCCGAGCTTCGCGCCGGAGCCAAGGTAGACGATCTGGACGATCTGATCGCTGAATTGGAGAAGAACATGGGGAAGGACGGAGCTGTTCCAATGGAGACTCCCTCTGCCGAGGATGAACTGGAGGCAATCAAAGTCAAGCTGAAAAAGAAGGAATAATCATTTCATTGTTATCGAGGTGAAGAAATGCCGGTTATCGAATACAAATGCCCGAACTGTGGCAGCAGCATGGTTTTTGACGGCGATACAGGAATGTTGTCTTGCCCGAGCTGCGGAAGAAAAGATAATATCGAAGAAATTCCCGACCCGCTGAAAAAGCAGGTTTTTGTTGAAAACGAAGTGAAGGAGTATCACTGCAACAGCTGCGGGGCCGTCATCGTGACGGAGCCTGAGACCAGCGCCACGACCTGCAGCTTCTGCGGATCCGCCGTTGTACTCAGCGACCGACTGAGCGGGGATCTGGCACCGGTCATGGTCATCCCTTTTTCGATTACCAAGGAAGAAGCGATGAAGGCTTTCAAGAAATGGTGCAGGAATGGCCTCCTGACACCAAGCGGATTTATGACAGCGAACCGGATCAAGGAAATGACCGGGATTTATGTGCCCTTTTGGCTATATGAGTTACATAATCGGGTTGAAGTTCATGGCCACGGCACCAAGGTGAGAACCTATACGCAAGGAGATTACCAGTACACGGAGACCCAGCATTTCGACATCTACCGGAAGATTCGCTTAAACTATGTAAAGGTGCCGATCGATGCTTCGGAAAAAATGAACGATGAGCTGATGGATAAGCTGGAGCCTTTTCCCTATCAGCAGCTGAAGGAATTCAAGACGCCTTATCTCGCCGGGTATATTGCCGAAAAATACAGTCATGATGAGGAGCAGCTTCTTCCGCGTGCCAAGGAAAAGATCAGCTCCTACATTGATTCGTATATTTCGTCAGCGGTGTCAGGATACACAACCGTGAATTATACCAACAAGCAGATCGATACCACCTTGAAACAGGCCGATTATGTCCTCCTTCCGGTATGGATGGTGCATTATGATTACAATAAATCGGAGCATACCTTTGCGATGAACGGCCAGACGGGAAAAGTGGTCGGCAAGCCGCCGATTAGCAAAGCGAAAGTAGCTGCGTGGTTTGCAGGCATTTCGGGCGTCTCGTTACTGTCATTGAAGCTGATTTCCTGGGCGATGGGAGGAGGTTTCCTGTGAGAAGACGATATGTATTAGGGGCTGTTCTGTTCTTCCTGGTTGCCTACCTGATGGTTCCGGCCGGGATGGTCAAAGCTGCTGATGATAAGCCATTGATCTTTGATGAGGCCAATCTGCTGAGTCCGGAAGAACGAGCTGAGCTGAATGCGATGGCGAATGAGTACGGTGCCGAACGCGAAACGGACTTTATGATCCTTACGGTTGACCGTGTCGAGAATGACGATTATGAGACATGGACGGAAAACTTTTACGATGAGTATGCACCCGGGTATGATAAGCCGCACGGCAATACCGTTATTTTGACCATAGTAATGAGTGCTCGTGACGGTTCTCGTAACGTGCATTTGGAAGGTTATTATAAGGCCGAGAAGTATCTGGATCCAGGTAGGCTGACTAAAATACGTCACAAGATTACGCCGGACTTGTCCAGCGGCGATTATAAAAAGGCTTTTGAAAAATACATTAAAACCGCTCATCGGTATATGGGCTTCGAGCCTGACGTGAACCCGGATAATATTCTGTTTAATATTTGGTTTCAACTGGGAGCTTCCGCTGCCATCGGCGCGATCGCCGTGGGTGTGATGGCTTACCGTTCCGGTGGACGGGTGACGGTCAATTCTCGCACCTATGAGGATACCAGCACATCGGGGATACTGAACCAGCAGGACCGTTATATTAGAACAACTGTAACGAAGCAGAAGATCGAGCGAAATACGAGCAGCGGCTCGGGCGGAGGCGGCGGAGGTGGCGTCAGCAGTGGCGGCCATTCGCATAGCAGCAGCAGCGGGAAATTTTAAGGGAAGGGATGGATAACATCGATGGGATTTTTCAAGAACCAATTTTCTAATGTCGTGGAATGGGAAGAGTTTAGGGACGATATGATTTTCTGGAAATGGAGCAACCGGGAGATTAAAAAAGGGAGTAAGCTGGTCATCCGCTCCGGTCAGGACGCGATTTTTGTCAATAATGGCAAGATCGAGGGGATTTTTGAGGATGAAGGCGTATATAACATCGACTCGGATATCATTCCGTTCCTTTCTACTTTAAAGGGATTTAAATTCGGATTTAACAGCGGGATGCGCGTAGAAGTCCTGTTCGTTAACACGAAGGAATTCACTGTCCGATGGGGGACGCAGAATCCGATCCTCATTCCGACGCCTCAGCTTCCGGGCGGTATGCCGATCCGTGCCAACGGCACGTTCAATTTTAAAGTGAATGATTATGTGACGCTGATCGATAAAATAGCCGGGATGAAAGAAAGCTACTTAGTTGAGGACGTTAAGATCCGGATCACTTCGGTGCTCGATCAATTGTTGATGAAATGGATCAGCCACGAAGGCAAGGACATGTTCAATCTGCAGGCCAACGCCTCCGATATCGCGAGAGGGATTCAAGAAGACCTTGACATGGAAGTGATGGACAACGGGATAACGATCACCGGCTTCCAGGTGATGAGCTTCAATTATCCGAAGGAAATTCAGGATATGATCACCAAGACGGCTTCCCATGAAATGATCGGCAATCTGCAAAAATACCAGCAAGTGAGCATGACGGATGGGATCGCATCCGGCAAGGTGCAAGGCGGCGGCGCGGCTTCGGATATGGCAGGCATGATGATGGGGATGAACATGGCTAATGAAATGATGAAAAACATGAATCAGAACCAGAATCAGAATAATCCAAACCAGAACAATCAGAACCGGAACAATCCGAATCAAAGCCAACAACCTCCGGCCGAGCAGGAGCCAGCCGCTCCTGCTGCACCATCCCCATCTGAAGGAAACAAGAAACCTAACTTCTGCCCGAACTGCGGCGCGAAGAATGAAGGGGCGAACTTCTGTCCGAATTGTGGGCAGAAGCTGAGTTGAGTTGCAACGGTAGTCTTTCTAGTTGCACAACATGAGGATATGATATGCGAATTCACTGCAGACAGCACCTCTGCTCATTGAGCGGGGGTGCTGTTCTGTATGGTCGCTAACTTTCTACTATTATATCTTTCCGTCCTGATTTATCCTCCGACTGTCCTGAGTCTTATGTACTCCATCCGCAATTTATATTATTCTATAAATCTATTCATTAATGTAAACGCATACTTATTCATGGTATAATGCATCTAATAGATTAGGCGATTTTAGTAATTTGGGGTTCTTATAATGTCGTAAATCTGGCCTGGGGGTGTTGCGAGGATGAGAAGGTATAGCGTGTGGCGTCCAATTATGCTAATTGCGGTGGCGCTGCTTACGAACAGCTTGGTTACGAATTTGGCTGGTGTATTTGGCATGACGCCGGAGTCGGCAAGCAGTTTGGGTGTAGTCGCCATGATTATTGCCGGATTAATTACGTATAATCGCATGATGAAGTCCCGTCGCAAATGAATAATCATTCATAACGTTCATCGAAATGAGCAGCATGTTGTAAGCACCTTGCCGAGGTGCTTTCTTTCATAAAGCGCTATTATTTTTTTCCAAATGGAAGGGTCTGATCACTTGCGCGCTTGGCGTATCACACTCACTGTAACTCCCATGTTATCTATAAAAACCGTGATATCAACAGCGTGTTAACTGGGGGTTCCTATATCTACTAGAATTGGAATAAAACATGTCTTAAACGTTTCACCGCGGCACAGATGCAGTTTGACAGATTCACCCAAATTTATGTTGAAAAGGGTCTGTTTTATTAATATATTGTAAATAGCGCGAATCTAGTATTCGGGCATATATACCTAGGAGGGTTATCCTTAATGAAAAAAGGGGTCATATCTTTAATCAGTTTGGCGTTATCTGTCACAATGCTGGCAGGTTGCGGCGACAAGCCAGCGTCGGAACCAAGCGGTGGCGCAGGCGGCGACGCACCTAAGGCAAACTTCAAGGTAGGGATGGTTACGGACGCAGGAACCATTGATGACAAGTCGTTTAACCAAGGAACATATGAAGGTATCGTGAAGGCCAACGAGGACTTCAAAATGGAGTATAAATACCTGAAGCCAGCCGGAACGACAGAAGCCGACTATTCAAAAGAGATCGGGAACCTGTATGATGCCGGATTTAAGTTCATTGTAACCCCAGGCTTCAAATTTGAAACAGCCGTGTTTAAAGCACAAGACAAGTATAAAGATGCTAAATTCGTTATTATTGATGGAACGCCTCATTCCGGCGACAGCAATCCAGTCGTTAAGGAAAATACCGTATCCATCTTCTTCGCTGAGCAAGAGTCCGGTTTCCTGGCTGGCGTAGCGACTGCGCTTCATGTGAAGGATGGACAAGCTGGATTTATCGGCGGCATGGAAATTCCTCCTGTACAGAAGTTCAACTGGGGCTTCCAGCAGGGTGTAGCTTATGCCAACGAGAATCTCGGCACGAAACTGGTAATTAACAAAGAGAACGTTGTCTACCAAGGATCTTTTGACGATGTTGCAGCAGGCAGCCAATTGGCGGCTCAAATGTATGACCGCGGCGTCAACGTTATCTTCGCAGCAGCAGGCGGCGTGGGCGTTGGTGCGATTAACGAAGCGAAGACTCGCGTACAGAACGGATCTGAAGTATGGATCGTTGGCGTAGACGTTGACCAGTATCAAGATGGCGTTTATGAAGGCGACAAATCCGTTGTCCTGACTTCGGCCGTGAAGAAAATCGACCATGCGGCTTACGATATGATCAAAGCTGAAATGGAAGGTAAATTCCCAGGCGGACAGACACTTACGCTGGATGCAACTAATGACGGCGTCGGTCTTCCTGAGAAGAACCCGAACCTGAGCGATGACGTTCTTAAGCAAGTGGACGAAGTGTTTGGCAAAATTAAAGCCGGCGAAATTAAAGTAGCCGCTGAGCAAGGCGATTTGATTAAGTAATCCAAGATACCAAGGTCATCTACGACGTGGATAGACTTACTTGAAAAGCAGCGATACCGCATGAAAAAAGACGGATTCCCTCCGTCTTTTTTTAAGGTATTAGAATTTATAAGTTATTTCAGCGAAGCGTAAGCAATTCTGTAATTGCATTTATATGTTTTGGGGCCCCCGCAAAGTATTTGGAACAAGCATCGAATCATAGGCTCCACTTTGTGGGGCTATTTTAGGTATCAGACCGTATCACCGGCGCAAGCGATTGCATCCTGATATGGAATGTAGAATCGATCTATGTAACTGCGTTCTGGCTGTTTCGAAGTGAGTCGATCCGCGTTTTTTAAAGCAGTTTATGCACAGGAAAATATTCAACACAAAAGAAGGAGAGGACCCAAAACCATGGACTATGTTGTCGAGATGGTGGGCATCCGCAAGGAATTTCCCGGGATCGTGGCCAATGACGATATCACGATTAGGCTGAAAAAAGGCGAGATTCATGCGCTGCTCGGTGAGAACGGGGCGGGCAAGTCCACCTTGATGAGTATCCTGTTTGGCATGTATCAGCCTGACCGTGGCGTAATCAAAGTCAACGGCAAGGACGTGAAGATCTCGAATCCGAATGTCGCGAATAAACTCGGAATCGGGATGGTGCATCAGCATTTTAAATTGGTCGAGCCGTTTACCGTGACCGAGAATATTATTCTGGGCAGCGAGACACGCAAGTACTTCTTCGGCTTGGACGTGAGATCGGCTGCCAAACGGGTCGAGGAGCTGTCCAAGCGGTACGGCCTCAATGTAGACCCTTATGCCAAAATCGAGGATATCTCGGTCGGGATGCAGCAGCGCGTGGAAATTCTCAAAATGCTGTACCGCGATGCGGAAGTGCTCATATTTGACGAGCCTACCGCGGTTCTGACCCCTCAGGAAATCGAAGATTTGCAGGGCATTATGAAGAACCTGGTCAATGAAGGCAAATCCATTATTCTGATCACCCATAAATTGAAAGAAATTAAAGCGGTTGCGGACCGCTGCACCGTCATCCGCCGCGGCAAGACGATCGGCACCGTTGAGGTGGCAGACACGAGCCGCGAGGCTATGGCCGAAATGATGGTGGGCCGCAGCGTCTCCTTTAAGGTGGATAAGCAGGAGAGTCGCCCGGGCAAGACCGTTCTCGAGATTAAATCGCTTACGGTAAAGAACAGCAAGAAAGTCGATGCGCTCAAAGGCTTTAGTCTGGACCTGCATGCCGGGGAGATTGTGGGTATTGCCGGCGTGGATGGTAACGGTCAATCGGAACTAATCGAAGCCATTACCGGACTTCGCGAGGCCGAGAGCGGAACGGTGAGCTTGAATGGTAAAACGCTCAACGGTCTTTCTGTCCGTCAACGGAATGAAAGCGGAATCGGCCACATTCCGGAGGATCGTCAAAAGAGGGGACTCGTGCTGGACTATACCATTGAAGAGAATTTGATCCTCGAGGTGTACAACCGCCCACCGTATTCCAAGAACGGGTTGCTGCAGCCAGCAGCGATCCGCAAGCATGCGGAGCATATCATACAGAGCTTTGATGTGCGTTCCGGAACGGGCGGCCGGTCGATCGTGCGTTCGATGTCCGGCGGTAACCAGCAAAAAGCGATCATCGGCCGTGAGGTAGAGCGCGATCCGGATCTGCTTATTGCCGTTCAGCCGACCCGGGGCCTTGACGTAGGCTCGATTGAATATATTCACCGTCGTCTGATCGAACAGCGGGACAAGGGGAAAGCCGTTCTGCTGGTTTCCCTGGAACTTGATGAAGTGCTGAATTTGTCGGACCGCATTGCCGTTATCAATAACGGTGAACTGGTAGGTATCGTTAAAACCTCCGAAACGAACGAAAGAGAGCTCGGACTAATGATGGCCGGGTATCAAAAAGAGGAGGCACCACATGAATAACAGCGTAAAATCGTTGCTTGCCGTCCTGTTCGGACTCATTGCGGGGGCACTGCTTATGGCGCTGACCGGACATAATCCGGTAGAAGGGTATAAGTATCTCATCCAGGGTGGACTCAAGAACCCGGAGCGGATCGGAAATACGCTGGCGACGGCGACTCCGCTTATTTTGACCGGTTTGTCTGTGGCATTTGCCTTCCGTACCGGACTGTTTAATATCGGTGCCGCGGGCCAGATGCTGTTCGGTGGCTTTTGCGCGACGGCTGTCGGCCTCTCGCTGGACCTGCCGCGAGCTCTGCTCCTGTTGATCATGGTACTGGTCGGGTTTATCGGCGGTGCGCTATGGGCGGTTGTCCCCGGTTTCCTGAAGGCTAAATATAACGTACATGAGGTTGTATCTACGATCATGATGAACTGGACCGCCTACTGGACCGTGTATTATGTCATTCCGGGTTATTTCAAAGGGGCGAGTCTGGAGACGGAATCGCGTCAGCTTCCGCCGGAAGCCATGCTGCATCAGCAGTGGCTCAGCGATATGTTCCAAGGCTCCTATGTCAATCTGGGCTTTTTTATCGCGGTCATTGCTGTTCTGGTCGTCGCTTTCCTTATTAACAAAACAACGCTTGGATACGAATTGAAGGCGGTCGGATTCAACCGTCACGCTTCCGAATATGCGGGTATCGCTGTCAAACGCAGCATCGTGCTGTCCATGTTCATCTCCGGCGGCCTCGCGGGCCTCGCGGGAGTTGCACAGTATGCGGGGAATGCCTCCAGCATGCAGATCGGCATTCTGCCGAGCCAGGGATTTGACGGGATTGCCGTCGCTCTGCTCGGAATCAACGCACCTATCGGTGTTTTGGTATCGGCGCTGTTCTTCGGGATTCTCTACTCGGGCAGAGGGTTTATGAATGCCATGACAGAGATTCCGCCGGAAATCGCCGATTCGATTATCGCCATCATTATCTATTTTGCGGCAACCAGTATCTTGATCGAACGACTATACCGTAAATTGAAGCTGCGTCGCGCGGCTAATAAAAAGCAGGGGGAGTAAGGACATATGTGGACAACGATTGAACAGATTTTTCCGTATGCCATCGCTTACACAATCCCGCTTTTGATTACCGCCCTGGGCGCGCTGTTCAGTGAACGAAGCGGGGTCGTCAATATCGGCCTTGACGGCTTGATGATTGTCGGTTCTTTCATCGGAGCCTTTGTCATATTCAAAATGCAGGCCCAATGGCCCGGCCAATCGTGGGTATTATGGGTAGGACTATTGGCAGCGGCTGCAGCGAGTGCGCTATTCTCGCTATTGCATGCCTTTGCCAGCATTAATCTCAGTGCAAACCAGATTATAAGCGGTACGGCGATCAATATGATCGCGGGTGCCCTGACGATTTTCCTTGCCCGTAACATTACGGGGAGCGGAAAGATCAGCATCACGAATGGTTTTGCACCGTTTGATTTCCCGGGTCTGTCCAAGATTCCGATCATCGGGGATTTATTCTTCACGAAAACCTATGCCACGACGTGGTTGGTTCTGATCTTGCTTTTGGTAAGTGCATTTGTACTGTACAGAACGCCGTTCGGTCTGCGGCTCCGGTCCTGCGGCGAGCATCCGCACGCGGCCGAAGCAGCAGGTATTAAGGTGCAGTCCATGAGGTATGTCGGCGTCATGATCTCGGGTGCTTTTTCCGGACTCGGGGGGGCAGTAATTCTGTTAACGTATTCCGGTGAATTTACGGGGAACGTAGCGGGACTCGGGTTCCTGGCGCTGGCGTCCTTAATTTTCGGACAATGGAAGCCGCTCGGTATCCTGCTGGCCACCTTGTTCTTCGGATTTGCCACGACGGTAGCCAACGTATCACAGGTCATTCCGTCTTTGGCGGTAATCCCGCCGGTCATTCTCAAGATATTCCCTTATGTAGTTACACTGATCGCGCTCGTGATTTTCTCCAAATCCTCGAATGCGCCGAAAGCCGTAGGGGAGCCGTTCGATTCAGGTAAACGGTAACGTATTGCGCAAGTTGATGTAAGACAAATAGAACCTCTGATATGCCTATTCAGCTTTGGGTTTAGGTCTATCGGAGGTTTTTTTACATCTAGCATACTTTAGGTTAGAACTCCCAAAACATATCTGGTATATATAGTAAATAAGCTAAGAAAATTTAATAGAATAGAGGAGTGAAAACCTGAATGCGCATTCGATTACATCGGTGCCAAAGACCGTTAAGCATGCTTCTGGCAATCGTGATGCTTCTGAGTATCATCGTTCCTTTCAGCCCTGTAAAGGTGGCGGAGGCTTCCCCCCGGCATGACCAGATTGTGATCAGCCAGGTGTACGGTGGCGGCGGGAATAGCGGGGCCACGTATACGCATGATTTTATCGAATTGTTCAATCCGACTGGCAGTCCGGTCGACCTGACAGGCTGGAAGGTTCGTTATGCAAGCGCTAGCACAGGTGCATTTAACAACACGACCTCTTTAACTGGTACCATTGAGCCTTATGCTTATTATTTGATCCAAAACAGTGGTGGCACGACGGGTGCTATTCTACCGACACCTGATTTTCAAGGATCATTGAGCTTAGGCGGCTCTAACGGCATAGTGGACCTGGTGAACACTGCTGGCGACCGCATCGATCTTGTTGGCTATGGAACTGCGAAAGTATTCGAAGACTCGCCGACAGCAGCTTTATCCAACAGCACGGCTGCGATCCGCAAGGAATTGACCGTTGGTCAAAATGATCGCGGCCTCGACACGGATAACAATGCGGCGGATTTCACAGTTAACACACCGGAACCTCGGAACAGCTCGAGTCCAGCTACGCCGGTCACGGCTGGCTCGGGCTTGGGAGCCGTAACGGCCAATCCGGAGCCTAATGCCTGGCCTGCCGGAACAGAGATTACGCTGAATCCGCCTACGGTGGGCGCTTCCGTTTATGCGGATGTATATCTGTCCAGTGGAAATTCGGGATATCAGTTCGTGAACGGCCCGATCGAGATTAACGAGCCTACGCGGGTGGATGCCTATGCAGTCCAGGATGGTTTACCGGATGGACCGGTCTCCTCGTTCCAATATGATATTTTAACGCAAACGTCCGTCGCTGAAGCCCGCAGCAAGGCAAAAGGCGAGCATGTGTGGACGGAAGGTATTATTACCCATATCGAAGGCAGAGAAACCTACATTCAAGATGACACGGCCGGTATCGTGCTCTATGATTACCCGCTTAATGCCAGCGTTGGCGACCGGGTGAGCGTGGCCGGCGTGATGGAGATTTACAACAATCTGCAGGAGATCAAACCGCACGCCCTGCTGCCCCATGACGTAACGGGTGCAAATGCAGGAGTGCCGCAGGCTCTTCAAATAACCGGAGCTGATTTATCCTTTCCTGCAGGGGAGGCCTATGAAGCAAGACTTGTCTACCTGGACGATGTCACCATCAAGTCCGAAAACAGACCTGGGGAATATACGGCCGAGCAAGGCGGTCATGAATTCATCATCTATTCCGGATTGTCCAAGCTGAAGACGGTGAAGACCTTCAGCCGCGTCACGGGTGTGGTGAAGCAGTTCGGCAACATCTATGAGCTAATTCCTTTAGGCGAGAATGCCTTAATCGAGGACATGTTCTCTGTGATCGCAAGTCCGGGTGCCGGACCGATAATCATCGGGGGAACGGTGACGCTGTCCAGCCCTACGCAAGGGGCAAGCATCTATTATACGCTCGACGGGTCAGTCCCGACGACAGCAAGTACACAGTACAGCTCGCCGATTCAAATTGACCGAGATACGACCATCAAAGCAATCGTTGTCTCAGGTAATGATGTGAGCAAGGTATACGAATTTGCTTACAAAGCTACTCAGCAGCCGCGCATCGCGGATATCCAAGGCGAGGACCATACGTCGCCGTATACCGGACAGACGGTAAGTGATATTGAAGGCGTTGTAACCCAGTACGGATACACGTTCTCTAACGGCAATATCAAGGGATTCTACATCCAGGATCCGCAGCCTGATTCCGATCCGGATACCTCGGACGCCATTTTTGTGTATTCCACGGATCCAAACCGGCCTCAAATCGGAGATTTGGTGAGCGTAACCGGTAAAGTGGCCGAGTATAACGAGGGAAGCTCCAGCAACCTGACTTCCACTCAAATCGAGCTGCAATCCATCAAGAATCTGGGTCAGGGTCAACAACTGCCAGACCCTGTTACCTTAGGTAAAGGCGGGCGCCCGATTCCTGCCGCCATAATTGATAATGACAGCATGACAACGTTCGATCCGGAGGAAGATGCCATCGACTTCTACGAATCTTTAGAGGGCATGCTGGTCAGACTTCCGCAGCCAACGATCATTAGTCCGTATTGGACAAGCGGCGGCACCTACAACATTGCGACCCGTGTCGAGAACGATATCGCGGATGTCATTACGCCAGCCGGCGGACTGGTTCTGAAAGAGCAGGGCAATTTCAATCCGCAGCGTCTCCTGATTGCTTACGGCAATCCGGGACAAGAAGTGGGCACAGGCGATACATTTGCCGATGATGTGATCGGCGTGATCGGGTATAACGGCGGGAACTTCAAGGTGATCCCTGCCAAAGATAGCTTGCCTGCAATCCACAGCAGCTCTTTTAAGCAAGAGGTATCCACCATCGACGTGAATGCCGAACAGCTCAGAGTAGCGACGTATAATATCGAAAATTTCTATCCGGGCGTAAACTCCGCCAAAATCAATAAGCTGGCGGAGTCGATCGTAAACAACATCAAGTCGCCGGATATTATCGGTCTCGTAGAAATACAGGATAATAACGGAGAGCAGAACAACGGAACTACCGCTGCTGATCAAAGCTACCAGACTTTGATTAACGCCATCAAGGCAGCTGGCGGACCAACCTACAACTTTACCGACATTGAGCCGGTGAATAATAACGATGGTGGAGCTCCCGGAGCCAACATCCGGGTCGGATTCCTCTATAACGCCGATCGTGTCCAGTTATCGGACAGTGTAAACGGCAAGAAGGGATCGCCGACGGAATCGGTTGCGTATGATGGGGCAAAGGATCAGCTGACTCTGAATCCGGGCCGGATCGAACCGCTGAACCCTGCATTCAACGCATCGCGCAAGCCTCTGGCCGCGCAGTTCGAATTCCAAGGGGAAAGAGTGATCGTCATTGCGAATCATTTTAACTCGAAATCCGGAGACCAAGGACCATTCGGCAATACCCAGCCGCCGGTTCTCTCCAGCGAAACCCAGCGCCATCAGATCGCAGCGGTCGTGAACGGATTCGTGAAAAGCGTTGTGTCTGCTAACCCTGACGCTAACGTCGTCGTTCTGGGGGATTTGAATGATTTCCAATTTACCGAGACGGCGAACATTTTGAAGGGCAACGAGCTGGACAATCTGATCGAGACGCTTCCGCCCGCGGAGCGGTATACCTACACGTATGACGGGAATTCGCAGGTGCTGGATCATATTCTCGTCAGCAAGAACCTGACTCGTTCTACACAAGTCGATATCGTGCATCTGAACGCCGACTTCCCGGCTTCCAAGGGCCGCGTATCGGATCATGATCCAGTCGTAGCCCAGATTGACCTAAAGGGAGTGGCCGTAAACGGCTTCCCGCTGACCATTTTGCATACCAATGACACGCATGCCAATCTGGACACCGTAAGCTCGCCGGATAACATTGCCCGCCGGGTTACGGCAATCAAGGAAGCCAAAGCGAATGCGGTCAATCCTTTGCTCGTGGATGCAGGGGACGTATTCTCCGGCACGCTGTATTTTAATCAATATTTGGGACTCGCCGATCTGGAGTTCATGAATTTGGTTCAATATGACGCCATGACCTTCGGTAACCATGAGTTCGATAAAGGATCCGAGGTGCTGAACGATTTCATCGAGCATGCGGAATTCCCATTTGTTTCCTCGAACGTGAATTTTTCGGCTGATGCTTTATTGAGCCAGAAATTCAAGAATGAAGTGACCCGGGATGCCAAGGATACAACCATCTACCCGGCCATCATCACGGAGGTAGACGGGGAGCAGGTTGGCCTCATCGGACTTACAACCGAAGACACGGCCAACATCGCTTCGCCTGGAGACGTCACCTTCGATGATGCGGTGCAAAAGGCAAAAGACACTGTAGCAATGCTGCAGAAGGAAGGCATCAACAAAATCGTCGTACTGTCGCACCTCGGTTATGATGTGGACGTCAACCTTGCGAAGGAAGTCGAGGGCATCGACATCATCGTGGGCGGCCATAGTCATACCAAGCTGGATGAGGCGGTCGTGGACCGTTCGGACAGCGAACCGAAGCTGATCGTGCAGACAGGTGAAAAAGGTCAATTCTTAGGCCAGCTTGAGGTCGTATTTGACGACGAGGGTGTTCTGCAAGAGTGGAACAGCAGCCTCATTTCCGTTGATGAGAAAGATAGCGCTGGCCAATACGTGGTACAGCCAGACCAAGAGGCGCTTCAAATTCTGAATACCAAATATAAGCCGGGCGTAGAGCAGTTAAAACAAACGGAGGTTGGCACGACCGAAGTGAAGCTGAACGGCGTCCGCGCCGATGTCCGCACGAAGGAAACGAATCTCGGCAATCTGATTGCCGATGGCATGCTGGATGCGGCGCAAGCCGCCGGAACGAATGCGGTCATTGCCTTGCAGAACGGCGGAGGCATCCGCGAATCTATTGAAGCAGGCAAAATCACGATGGGTGACGTCATGACGGTGCTTCCGTTTAACAATGATCTGGTTACGATCACGCTGACGGGCGCCGAGATTAAAGAAGCCATGGAGAACGGGGTTTCCAAGACGCCTGCTGCGGATGGCCGCTTCCCGCATATCGCGGGTATGAAGTTCTTCTATGATTCGACCAAACCGGCCGGGCAGCGGGTGCTCCGCATAGAGGTGAAAGGCAAGAACGGATACGAACCGATCGACATGAACAAATCGTATGAGGTAGCGACGAACGCATTTACCGCTAAGGGCGGCGATTTCTATGCTTCGCTCGAGAAGGCCTATCTGGAAGGGCGCGTGAACCTGCTTTATAAGCCTGACTATGAAGTATTCTCGAATTACGTGAAAAAAGTAGGCACTATCACGGCCAAGACCTCCGCTGTCGAAGGACGGATTACGGACTTGAAGGGAGCGCCGCTTCCGGGTGGTCCGGGAGAGCCTGGGCCGGGCAACCCTGGAAATCCGAGCACGCCTGGAACTCCAGGTCCGACGACACCTCCCGTGAATCCTTCCAACCCTGGCACGACGCCACCGGCGGAACCAGGCAAGATCAAGGTACCGGTTAAGGTGGAGAACGGTGCGGCAGCAGGCAGCGTGACCGGAGCGGCCATGAAGGAAGCCCTGAAACAGCCTGTTGACGGAAAAGTCACCGTGGAGGTAACAAGCACGCAGCCAATCTCCTCTTCATCCGTTACCATCGAGAATGAAGCGCTGCGGGCGTGGCTTGATCAAACAAACGCACAAGTACTGGTAATAGCAACGCCTTACGGAAGCTATGAGCTTCCGAAGAAGGAGATCGATCTTCAAGCGCTGGCAGACCAAGCCGGCTCGGACATTAGCAGCCTTCAATTGGTCATTCAGCTTGCTATCGATGAGGATGCCCTTAAATCAGCGGCTTCCAAAGGATATAAAGCGCTGCAAGCCGTGAGCTATACCGTGGCAGTGAAGTCCGGCAATAGCAAGACTTTCACGCTGGATTCATTCCGATCGTATGTGAAGCGGTCTCTGAATGTCGACAAATCGCATGCTTTGACGGACATCGCGGTTGTTCGAGTGGACGGTAACGGTAATGAATACACGCCGGTACCATTCAAGGTGAACGGCCAACGAATCGATATCTATAGCCAAACCAACAGCACATACCTGGTGTTGCAGAACCCGGTAACGTTCCAGGACATCGTATCGCATTGGTCGAAGGGTGACGTTGAATCGCTTGCGGCCAAAATGATCGCAGCTGGGCGAACGGAGCAGACCTTTGTTCCGAACGCTCCGGTCACTCGGGCCGAGTTCGCAGCGCTTGTAGTTCGGGCGATGGGCCTTACTGCAGATGCTGGATCAAGCGGATTTAAAGATGTAGCATCATCCGACTGGTACGCTGGAGCGATCCAGGCAGCAGTCGATGCTGATATCATTAAGGGCTACACGGACGGCACTTTTAAGCCGAACCGGACGATCACGCGCGAAGAGATGGCCGTGATGGCCTACAACGCACTGGAGTATGCCGGATACAATCCAGTTGACGCAGCAAAAGCCCATTTTGCCGATGCGTCCTCGATCGGCGCTTGGTCTCAGGCAGCGGTGTATGAATTGGCGGCACTTGATATTCTGAACGGAGATCCGAAACAGCAATTCAATCCTAAATCGAATGCCACCCGCGGCGAAAGCGCCGCTGTGCTCCATCGTTTGATGCAGGATTTGACGTACGTAAAATAAACAGGATCTATAGAGGCTGATGCATGCTAGGTTAGCATTTTTGTGATATACGAGTGGGACAACAGCAAATCTGCGTGAAGAATGCTCCAGCTGATCAAAAAGTAGAAAATAGAAATGGCGGTGCTAAGGATCACATCCTTAGCACCGCCATTCTTGCTTTTTCGGTTCGTTAAACCGTTTCTTTCGTAAATGGGGAGGAACGATTCGTACACGGAGTGTCTCCTAACAGGAGAAGGAGATAGTCCCATCTATTGGGCCCCCCTCTTTTTTTAATCCGAAAAACTTAAAAACAAAATGTGACCGATCCGCGTCCATAACTGTGTTAAGGGTAAAAGGAGGTCTACAGGCGATGCAGATCGATTCGCTCCGGCCGGGCGGAGATATTACGGAAACCTATAAATTATATGGCGATATGCTTTTTAAAATAGCGATGGTGTACCTTGGGAACAAACAGGATGTCGAAGAAGCCATTCAGGAGACGTTCATTAAACTGATATATAAAGCGCCCGACTTCCGGGACCAGGAGCATAAGAAAGCTTGGCTCATTCGGGTGATTACCAACCACTGCAAGAACATGCAAGGGAGCCTGTGGCGCAAGCGGGTAACCAAGATGGAGCATATGAACGATTATTTTGTCGAACCGTCGGAACGGACCCTGATGGACCACGTCATGAGTTTGCCGTTCAAGTATAAGTCGGTCATCCATCTGTTTTATTACGAGGATTATTCCGTTAAGGAAATCGCCGGGATTTTGCAGATTAACGAGTCTGCGGTCAAGATGCGTCTTCAGCGGGGCAGGAAGCTGCTGCGCATGGACTTGGAAGGAGAGGACGATTGATGAATCGGAATGACTACAAATCATTGATAGATCGAATAGAACCTGATAAAGGATTGGAGGAGCGGATTATGAAAGGAATGAAACAAAATCAGCGTCAAACGACAAGAAGGAATCGATGGGGTATGGCCGGCGTAAGTATGGCTGTCATGCTGGGGATAGTCTTGGTTATTTCGATCATAATAGATCGTAAAGATACTCCCGCATTAACGTATACTCCGCAAACGCAAGGGATTGGGGACAATACCCCGCCGACCGCGAAGGTTGGTCACGATCCGGTAACCATTCCGAAAATCGAGCTTCCGGGCGAGAGCAACGTCAAAGCCGACATGATCGGTTTGGTTGTATACCAGGGCAATATCTACACCCAAACTAGTACGCAAATCTCGCCGGAAATCGCCAAGCAGCTGCGGGGCGACAAGCTCGGACGGTCGAAATCAGGAATTACGGAATGGAGCTCCTCCGACGATTATACGGAACTTGCTTCGACGGTCGGCGAAATGGACATCTTCACGGTTAAGGGATATGACGCCGATTTTAGAATCATGTCCTACATGGAGCACGACGGGGAAGTCTACGCCGAATTGTATGAGCATCTAAACGGGATTACGGTGGCTAAAGGCGAGGATATCATTGGTAAGCTGAATCTGATGAGGAACATGACTTCGGTCAAATGGCAGGATTTCGACAGCTGGAACATGGGCGAGAACAAGCTGCGCGAGCTTTCCGCCGATGCGGAGGTGCAAGCCTTCGTTGAGGCTTTATATGAGGCAAAGCCGGTAGCGGCGGATGCTTTGTTTGAGCAAGGGATCTACGAGACCGGGTCGGGCGAGCAGAAGTTTCTGTATATCCAACTGCAGGACGGGACGGAAGTCCAGTTAAGACTGTTTAAAGGCGGCCGATATGTGCGATATGCCAATGCGCCTGTGTTCTTTCAATTGGAAGGTGCGGCATTCATCACGCTGTGGGAGCTAATGGAGGAGTAGGTCGTCCTACCGTTTAACGCAACGAAAAAAAGATAATGTAAAAAGACTAGAGGCTATCCCTAATCGGATAGCCTCTTATCGTTTGACGTAGGATCGCTAATGGCGATACCTTTATCGTTTATCGTATGGAGGTTCCGTGTTATTCGCTTGTACTCGATGATGGGCGGTTCGCTTTCACGAATGCGCTCGGCGTCATTCCGAAATACCGGGTAAAGGCGCGGGAGAACGCAAACAAATCCGAGTAACCCAGGGATAAAGCGGTCTGCGTGATGCTGGTTCCCTCGGCGGATAACAGGCGGGTCGCTTTCTCCATGATTAATTGCTGCATGTAGCGGGACGGAGAGATGCCGTATCGGCGGGTAAACGCGCGGGTGAAGTGGCTTCGATGCACGCCGGCCCAGGCGGCAAGCTCCTCGCCCCGGCGATTATGCTAAAAAGCCCCGGGAACCGGGGCTTCATCATGTGTTGTCGACAGGTGTCCGCAGATTCAAGCAGCTAAGACCCTTAAAAAGGATTCAGCACATGGTAGAACACGTTCGGCGAAGCCATGCGGTAATAATGGCTGCACCAGCCGACACCCTTGTGATTGCTGCGGTTGGTCGTGCTGAATACCAGCCGTTCCTGCTCAAGCTCCTCAATCCGTGCCGTCCGTCCCTCAACGTAATCCAGAATGCGGAACGATGCGGTATCCAGGCGGGTGATGACGCCGCCATAGCGGATGTCGATGACCTCCCAGCCAAAGGGCTTAAACATCCGGTGCCATTGCGTGCGGTGGGCAATGCGCAGCTCTTGCACGGCTTTGGAGATGGCAGGGAGCACGTTCTTGGCCATATGCCTTAAGGTGTCGGCGTCCTTGGCATCATAGGCTTGCTTTAGCAGAATGCCGATTTCGCTCTTTCGTTTGAGAACGGCGCTGAGCTTCTCCGGCATCTCGAACAGATAGTCCAGCTCGGCGGTGCTATCGCGCTTCGCGTGGAGGTTTTGCTCCAGCTCGGCATAGTGGTTCGAGAGGTCCAGGCCTTCGATCTGTTTATCGAACATCCCGAGGAGCACGTCCTGATACAGCAAAAATTTGGATGGGTTGCTCTGCTTGGCGTTGTTCGGCTCCTGGCCGGGAATCTCGTCCAGATCCTTCAGTAGGAGGAACGTATCCATATCGATGCCCGTACAGAATTTCACCCGTTCTGCCAACTGAACCGGGGAAGGCTCCTGTTCCGAGTAGGCATGCTCGGCATAAAGTTGCAGACCGAGCAGCGCCGCGAACGGATTTCCTTCGTTGCCGTCGTCACCCCACATCGTGGCGTATACCTCACGGATTCCTTCCTGCTTGCACACTTGAAGCGCAACATTCGAAGCGTTCAGGGACAGCCCGTAGTTGACGCCGAATGTGTTGAAGATCCAGACGGCTCCCGCAAACACGAGGTTGCAGCCCAGCGTACGGTGATTGGCGATCAGCTTCTCATAGTCCTCCGGCTCCATATGGGTGTAGTCCCAGTACACCATGTCCACATCCTTCGGGATGCGGCGGGCCATATCCTCCGGAATCGAGGTGTCCTTGTCGTAATACGCCGCATCGCCGCCTCCGCCGGCAGCGAGCTTCAGGAACATGTCGCTCCACATCATCGGCTTCAGGCCGCGCTTGCGGACGGCAGCCAGGACTTTGTCCAGATGGGCGATCATAATGTCGAAACGGCTCACATAACCGTTGTGATCCAAATATTTACCTCGTCCGAGCTCCTCCGCTTCGTCCATCCCGATATGAATCTTGTTGCTGCGGAACGGAGCGCTGGCAGCCTCGATCATCCGTTCAATCAGGGAGTCGGTCTGCTCGCTGCCGACGAGCAGGGCACCCTTCGTATCGCGGTAATGCTTGATGGGCTCCCATTTCAGAAACTCCTCCAGGTGCGCCAAGGTTTGGATGCTCGGAAAAGCCTCGATGCCAAATTGATCGGCATAATCGTCTATCGCTTTCAGCTCCGCCTGCGTGTAGCGACCGCGCATATAACCGAAATACGGCTCGTCTTCGATCTCGTAAGTATCCTCCATGTATAACATCACGCTGTTCATTCCCATCAGGGCCATCTTGTTCAGCATGAGTTTGAAGCTGTCCACGGTGAGCACGGCGTTGCGGGACAGGTCGAACATCGGGCCGATCTGGTCAAATTGCTGGCGTTCCTGTAGGAAAAACCTATCGCTTTGGCGGCTGTGTTGAACCAGCAAGCCGAGCCCCCGGAAAAATTGATGTTTTCGACCGTAACGAATATAGGCGTGGTCTCGATCCCTGCCGACCTCCAGATCGCCTTCGGACAAGGCTAACTCAACGGGGATGCCGTCTTCCCCAAGCTCGACGCCAAGCTCATCCAGCAGCAGCTGAATGCCTGCCATAACATCCGTAACAGTGCCCTCGAAACGAAATTTCATATGAAATTCCCCTGCATCAATGATTTTACGAACATTAAACATTATATCATTATAATGTTTAATGTTATGGGAATCGTCGCGGGAAATCAATCTTTTGTTTGCAATACCCGCTTGAGCCGCAACATTCATGATGAAAACAGGTCAAAATGTGGTTGACGAGAAGGAGCCTCGATACTACAATTAATGATGCAAACGTTTCCATTGTAATCGCTTTTATCTATATTGGTTTCATTCTATATTTCGAACATATTCTCTAATCATTGTCAGTAATTGTCGTACTTTACTTGATGGAAGCTCAAACCTGTTTATGCAAGCGTTTGCGCAATGAGTGGCATCAACATCGTAACAGCTGCACCTAATCCAGGAACAGAAGGAGGCTATTTGTTTCATGAGAATGACGGTTTCAAGCAAACGAACGTGGTCCATCATCATGATTGTTTCGCTGATTTTCTCCATGCTCGGCATTCCGCAATCAACGGCCGATGCCGATAGCGCGCCAAGCCAGGTTACGCTGGTGGGGACTCTGCAATCCGAACTAGGCCATAGCGCGGATTGGGATCCGGCGGCCGCCGCGACAACCCTGCACGATATGGGGAACGGAGAATATAGGTTTACCGGCAGCTTGCCCGCGGGATCGTACGAATACAAGATCGCGATCGACGGCAAGTGGGACGAGAATTACGGCTCCGCCCATTATTCCAATCCCAGCGGAGCAAACAAGGATGGCAACATCCTCATAACGCTCGCCCAAGATTCCCAGGTTACCTTTTATTACAATCATGGGACCCACCGGATCGCGGATTCTACATACTATGCTCCGATCGAAGCGGATAAGCTTCCCCGAGTGATCGGCAGCTTCCAATCAGGCATCGGCGAAGCGGCCGACTGGTCGCCTGCGGATGCGAGATTAATCATGCAGGATTCCGATTATGACAACGTATACACGGTGACGGCCGACGTGTACGATGGGGAGCATGAGTACCAAATCGCATTGGGCAGCGAAGCGGCAAGCCCGGTTCACCCCGCTAATCGGAAAGCACTTCAGCTGCCGCAGGACGTGAAGGTTACGTTCAGCTACGATGCGGACAATCACGGCGTTGCCGCTCATTTTACGGTACCCGCTGATCCGGGAACACCGGTGCCGGCTAACCATCTGCGCGTCCATTACAACCGGGCGGACGCGAATTACGGCAGCATCGGACTGTGGATATTCGATGACGTTGCATCCCCGTCCACCAATTGGCCGGCAGGCGCAACGCCATTCCCTGGCGGGCAGCAGGACGCCTACGGGGCCTTCGTCGACATTCCGCTCAAGGACGGCGCCCAAAAAGTCGGCATCGTCGTTGTCGATCGCATCAGCGGCAATAAAGACGGCGGCGACAAGAAATTCCCGCTAGCCTCGCCGGACATGAACGAAGTATGGCTCAAGGAAGGCTCCGATACGGTATACAGCTTTGAGCCTGTTGACCTGCCGGCGGATACCGTGCGCATCCACTATCAACGGCAGGATCAGAACTATGATCCGTACGGTTTGTGGATATGGGGCGACGATGTCGCTGCGCCTTCGAAAGACTGGCCGACGGGGGTTACCATGTTCCCTTCAGGCCAAACCGACCGATATGGCGCTTATGTGGACATTCCAATGAAGCCGGGGGCCCAGAAGATTAACTTCCTCGTGCTGGATCCGGCCAAAGGAGACGCCGGCAAAGACGGAGGCGACAAAGCCTTCACCCTGGTAGACCGATACCAGCATCTGTTTATTCAAGAAGGCGACAACACCGTCTACACATCTCCGTATGGGGAAGTGCCTACCGGGTTGGTCTCGGCCGAGGTATTGGCTCCCGGAAAGCTCCAGCTCGGATTTACCATGACCGATGGTTTGGAAGCGGATACGATGAAGAATGAGCTGCAGATTAAGGATAAGGACGGCCATCCGGTTGCCATTCAAAGCGTAAAGATTACCGGAAACACGACCATCGAAGTGTCGGCATCATTTCAACTGGATCAGATACCGCTAAGCGTAACTTACGCCGGAAAAACTGTATCAGCCTCCACCGGCTGGAGAATGCTGGATGAGATGTACGCTTACGACGGCGATGACCTCGGGGCGACTTATCAGGCTGGAGGAGCCGAGTTTAAGCTGTGGGCACCGACGGCGACCGAAGTCACCGCAAATGTGTACAGCAAGGATGATGCCACGCAGTTTATCGGCAATGTCGCTCTCCAAAAGGGGGATAAAGGGGTATGGTCGGTTCAGTTGAAGCCGGGAGACCTCGGTATCCAAGATTTTAGAGGATATTTTTATCAATACGAAGTGACCAACAACGGCGTGACGGAAACCGTGCTGGATCCATATGCCAAATCCATGGCGCAATTCAGAGTGAACACCAAGGGTGAAGTTGGACCGGACGGCGATTCCGTCGGCAAAGCCGCGATCGTCGATTTGAGCCAAACGGATCCCGCCGGATTTGATTTTGCGGACATTCCGGGCTACGAGCAGCGGGAAGACGCCATCATCTGGGAGATTCACGTCCGGGATTTCACGTCGGATCCGACAATAGAGAACGACCTGCATAACGCGACTTGGGGATCCTACAACGCGTTCAAAGAGAAGCTCGAATACATCAAGTCCCTGGGCGTTACCCATGTTCAGCTGCTGCCCGTGATGGCTTGGTATTACGGTGACGAAGCGGCCATGAAGAACAGGGAGCTGGATTATTCGGCCAAAGACAATGAGTACAACTGGGGGTATGACCCGCACGGCTATTTCTCACCTGACGGTGCTTACTCCGAGGATCCAACGGATCCCGAGCTTCGCATCAAAGAATTGAAGGCGATGATCAACGCCATTCACGAGGCCGAAATGGGCGTCGTATTGGACGTGGTCTACACTCATATGGCCAAGGCAGATCTCTTGAATGATATCGTGCCGAACTATTATGCGTTCCAGGATGCCAATGGCAATTTCATCGGCGGCTTCGGCAACAATCTGGCGACCAACCACAAGATGGCCGAGAAGCTGATGGTGGACTCCGTGAAATACTGGTTCGACGAATACAAAATCGACGGCATGCGCTGGGACATGATGGGCGACGCCACATATGAAGCCGTGCAGAACGCCTATGATGCCGCTGCAGCCATCAACCCGAAAGCGCTGTTTATCGGCGAGGGCTGGGTCACGTTCGGCGGTCATCTATCGGATCCCTCCCTGGCAGGCAAGGGCGCGGACCAGAATTGGATGGATAAAACGGACGACGTCGGCGTTTTCTCCGACGAGTTCCGCAACGAGCTGAAATCCGGCTTCGGCAATGAAGGCGAGCCGCGATTCATTACGGGCGGCGCGCGCGACATCCAAACCATTTTCAACAATATCAAGGCGCAGCCGAGCAACACGAAGGAAGATGATCCGGGTGACATGGTTCAATACATTGAAGCCCATGACAATCTGCCGCTGTACGACATTATTGCGCAGTCCATCAAAAAGGACCCGTCGATTGCAGCGAATAATCTGGAGATCCATAAGCGCATTCGCCTAGGCAACCTGCTCACCTTGACCTCGCAAGGAACGGCGTTCCTCCATGCAGGACAGGAGTACGGGCGGACCAAGCAATGGCTGGGCCCAGGGGTTCCCGAGCAAAAATACCATGAATTAGAGGACGAGGCAGGAAACCGTTTCGGTTATTTCATCCATGATTCCTACGACTCTTCCGATGCCATCAACATGTTCGATTGGGAGAAAGCGACGGATGAAGCCAAATATCCGGAGAATAACAAGACGCGGGAATATACGACCGGACTGATCGAGTTAAGAAAATCGTCCGACGCTTTCCGCCTCGGCGATCAGTCCATGGTGAATTCGAACGTGACGCTGCTGCAGATTCCCGAAGTAAAGGCGCAGGATCTGGTCATTGCATTTAAGAATAAAGCGACGGACGGAACCGGCCATTATTATGTGTTCGTTAATGCGGATAACCAGTCGAGAACGCTTACGCTAAGCGAAGATCTGAGCTCCGGCACGGTGGTAGTCGATAACGATGAAGCAGGCACGACCGGCGTCAAAGCGAAGTCCGGCTTCACGTTAACCTCCGGCTCGATCACGCTTGAGCCGTTGATGGCCGTTGTGATCAAAATGAATGCTAAGACTGAAGGCGGCGGGAACGGCGGCAACCCTGGCAGTGGAAACGGAAACGGAAGCGGAGGAGCAGGCGGCAATCCGCCAACCGATCCGGGAACGAAGCCAAATCAGGGTCAGCGGATCGTTAACGAAGAATCGCTGCTCGGCGGGAAAGAGAAAGTGACGATTCAGCTCGGTGCTGAGGATATCGAAGTTCTCCTGCCGCTGACGGCAGGGGATATCCTGGGGACGAAGCCGCTGGAACTGAAGCAGGACGGCGTGATGGTACAGCTTCCGTCCGCGCTGCTCAAAGCGCTGCGCCAGCTCGTACCGGCAGGGCAGACTAAGGATGCGGTCATCTCGTTTAAGCTGGAGGAGGTCGGATCGCAGACAGCTGCCTCTCTCGTAGCCAAAGCAGCTGCTGCCGAGAAGGCTAAACTGAAGCAGGGCAGCAAGATGTATGGTTTCCAGCTATCCGTCCGCACGAAAGACGACAAGGCATATAAGCTGGAGCATTTCATAACACCTGTAACGATTGGCTTTGCTGTCGACAGCGCCATTCACCGCAATCTGGGCGGCATCTACCACATCACGGATACGGGTCAATTGAAGTATGCCGGCGGCAAGCCGGTAAACGGGCAACTGACGGCTGAAGCGAGCCATTTCAGCTACTACGTCGTGTTGGAATACGACAAATCGTTTGCCGACCTTGCCGGTCATTGGGCGGAGCAAGCGGTAAAAGAGCTGGCAGCCAAGCATATTGTGAATGGCACCAGCGATACGAAATTCAGTCCGCATCAGCCGCTGACACGTGCGCAGTTCGCTGCGATGCTCGTTCGTGCCCTGGGCCTTGAAGGCACGCAAGACACGACCTTCACGGATGTGGACGGCGATGCATGGTATGCTTCGGCGGTCGCAGCGGCTTTCCAGCACGGGCTGGTGAACGGCAGAGGCAAGGGCACGTTCGCACCGAACGTGGCCATCACCCGCGAGGAGCTGGCGGTCATGCTCTACCGTGCATATGGAACCAAGGGGGACGCCTCTCCTTCACCGGAAGCACCGGGTATGAAGGATAGGAAGCTAATTTCTGCATGGGCACTTCAAGAGGTGAATGAAGCCTTGGCCCTTGGCTTGATGAAGGGGGATGCCAATGGCACGTTTTCGCCTCAAGCCAAGACCACCCGTGCGGAAAGCGCGCAGGCGGTGCTTAATCTGTTGAATCAACTGAAGTAGCACCAGATATTCTTAAGCAAGTAGATTTAATAAGGAAAAGAGCCCTGGATGATCCCGGCGGCTCTTTTTACCGTCATACGATAGCATTTGCCTTTTTTCTTATTCATGCGCCTTATAAATAGAAAGTATGTACTCCCTGCCTACCGCCGACTTCAGTAAGGGAACGTCACCGGCGTCGTCACCCGAAAGGCCAAATACGACGAGCTGGTGGAAAAGTACGGCTCCTTGAACGTCAAGACGCTGACGGATGCGATAGCGAATAACGAATTGGCGATGGGTTACACGGATCCTTTTGCCAGCTCCACGGGTCTCAACTTCCTGATCACGGCCCTTGAAACGTTCGACAGCGACGACATACTGGGTGAGAAGGCGGTACAGGGCTTCGAGAAATTCCAAGCGAACGTTCCTTTCACGGCTTCCACCACGATCCAGATGCGCGATGCGGCGAAGTCCGGCATGCTGGATGCCTTTGTCCTGGAGTATCAGACCTATGTCAACGCGGCGGATATGAAGAGCGGTTACGTCTTTACCCCGTTTGGCGTAAGGCACGACAGCCCTTTGTATGCGCTCGGGAAATTGCCGAAGGAGAAGCTGGAGATCATTAAGAAATTCGCGGCGTTTGTCGAGCAGGACAAATACCAGAAGTTGGCCGACAAAAAAGGGTTCAACGGCCTGAATGATTACCAATCCGAGCTTGAAGTTGTTGACAGCAGCCTGCTGCCGTCTGCCCAGAAGCTGTGGAAAGAGAAGAAGGACGGCAACAAGCCGGTTGCGGCTGTGTTTGTGGCGGACGTGTCGGGGAGCATGGACGGCGAGCCGTTAAACCGCCTCAAGGAGTCGCTGTTGACGGGACAGAAATATTTGGGCAGAGACAACAGCATCGGCTTTGTATCGTATTCCACGGACGTTACGATCAATCTGCCGATCGGCAAGTACGACTTGAATCAGCAGTCGATGTTTGTCGGGGCGATTAACAGCCTTGAAGCCAGTGGGAATACCGCGACCTTTGACGGCATTGTGGTGGCGATGAAAATGCTTCAGGACGAGATGGCGGTGAATCCGGACGTGAAGCCTTTGATTTTTGTGCTGAGTGACGGGGAGACGAACGTCGGGCACTCCCTAGACGATATTTGGGAACTGATCCAAACCTTCAAAATCCCGGTATATACGATTGGTTATAATGCCGACATTCAGGCGCTCCAGAGCATTTCCAGCATCAATGAAGCAGCCAGCATCAACGCGGATACCGACGATGTCGTATACAAAATCGGCCAGCTGTTGAATGTGCAGATGTAGCATCATTACAAGCGTTATAAGAGTTACACAAGAAACTTGTAGGAGGGGTTATTTTGTCATTTACGATGGAAGTCATTAGTCCCGAAGAGATTAAGACGGCGATTGAAGAGCAGGTGAAGCCTGAGCCGGAAGAAGTTACGCAGCTGAAGGAGCTGGCGGCTAATAATGTGCAGGCCATCATGGAGCTGGATATGGAATCGCTCGAGAAGCGAAGACAGGTGCTGCAATCCATTGAAAGCTTTGGCATCAGCACGATGAGATCCTCCTCGGAGAAGAATGCGCTCCTCCAGGTTCAGGTGGGGAGATTATCGAAAACCGGGGATGAAGGCGGTCAAGTGGCCAAAGGGTTAACGGAGCTGCAGCTGCAGCTGAAGGATCTGGATCCGAGCGTTGTGGATTTTGCGAAAAGCGGACTGCTGGGCATGGTATTTAACCCGCTGCGCCGATATTTTGCCAAGTTTCAAAAGGCGGATGCCGTCATTTCGGATATCATCATTTCTCTTGATAAAGGAAAAACCGTATTAAAGAATGACAACACCACGCTGGAGATTGAACAGCAAACCCTCCGCGAGCTCACCAAAAAACTGCAAAAGGAAATTCAACTGGGCATGCTCATGGACGCGGAGATCGAGTCCCAGGTCGAGGCGGCCAAAATCCGTCAGGAGTCGGAGGACAAAATCCGGTTTATCACCGAAGAGGTGCTGTTTCCGCTGCGCCAGCGCGTGATGGACCTGCAGCAGATGCTGGTCGTGAACCAGCAGGGAATCATGGCTATTGAAGTGGTTATTCGGAACAACAAAGAATTAATTCGCGGCGTGGATCGGGCGAGAAACGTAACGGTAACGGCGCTGAAAATCTCGGTAACGGTGGCTAGTGCCCTGTACAACCAGAAGATTGTCCTGAAGAAAATCGAGCTGCTGAACGAAACCACAAACAATCTGATCAGCGCTACCTCCAAAATGCTGAAGGATCAAGGCGCGGCGATCCACAAGCAGTCGCTGGAAACGAGCATTTCCGTCGACACCTTGAAACAAGCGTTCACGAATGTGCTGTCGGCGCTTGATTCCATCAGCACATACAAGCAGGAGGCTCTCCCGCGGATGCGTGAGACGATCCATCAGTTCAGTGAGCTGGCGGTCACGGGCGAGCAGCAGATCCAGCGCCTGGAGCGGGGGCAGAAGCTGGGCTTGTAGGGGAAGCCAGGGATATCATCAAAAAAGAGTGTGCAGTCGTGAGGCTGCGCACTCTTTTTTGATTTGGCCCGAGCCTAGGCTCGCAAATAATTGAGCAGAATGTGCTTGAGAATCGCCAACTGCTTCTCCGGCGCGAGGTCGGGCTCAACCACCAGAATGTTTTTCTGAAGGGACAGCTTTCTGGCAAAAATGCCGAACGTATTCACGATGGTGGACAGCGTCTCGGAAATCGGAAGATCGGCTTGAAGCGATCCGTCTTCAATGCCTTGCTCCACAATGGTCGAGAATACCTGGGATATGTTCCGATAGACGTCGTTAAACAGCTCGATATCCTCAAGGGGCTCCGTGAACTGTGCGGCATAACTCTCGAAGTTCTCAAGCAGCTTGACGTTCGAGCTGGCCGGCTGCTCCAGCAGGGAAATGAAGTGGTCGAACAGCAGCTCCAGCTTCTCCATGCAGGAAATCGGCCGTTCCGCGATGGAACGGAAGGTTTCGAGAACGGTCTCCAGGTTTTTCGTAGCGACGGCAACGACGAGTTTCTCCTTACGCGGAAAAAATCGAAATATGGTGGCTATGCCCATTTTGGCCTCGGTGGCGACATCCTGCATAGTGGCTGTTTCAATGCCTTTATGGGTAAATACGCACTCTGCTGCTTCGACGATGCGTTGGGTTCGGGCATTTCGGGTTTCGGGATTCATAATCGGGCCTTCTTTCAAACATGACAATGTAGTCTATCTCTCCCGTATTATATCCTCCTGCCATTTGGTCCACAACAACATATACATCAGCAGAAGAAGCGACCCGTAAATGGTCGCTTTTTATTACGTTATTTCAATGGAGTATTCTTTGATAAGGGACGTAAGCTCTTGAAAGGTGAATTTGTGATTAACCATATCGACCGTGAAATTCTCTGCTTGTTTTTGATCCATGATAAATCGATATCCGTTATAGCGTAAAAATAGGAGAAGAGCCGTGAAGGCGGTTCTTTTATTGGCGTTTTGAAATGGGTGATTTTGTCCCAGTGATTCAAATAATGCAGCTGACTTTTCCCAGATAGATAAATAGGCGTCCTCTCTAAAAGCTGACGATTGAGGCCGACGGAGGATCGACTCAAGCAAATGCGGATTCTTTACACCGATATGCTCGCCGCCACTATATTTCTGTATCATAGCGACGTTAATGGCGATAATCTCTTGGGAGGGTAGATAACGTATAGGGTTCATCGATCTTTTAACCCTTTTAGGGTCTGGTCGTATTCACTCATGATCTCAGACAGAGTATCCAAGAAATCAGGGCTGATGCCGTCAGGTAGGGAGACTTTGTTAGCTTTTTTAATGATGATCTCACCATCTGTTTGATTAACATCTATTTGTACCGTATCGCCTAGTTCTAGACCAATCTGTTTGAGGGCATCCGTCATTGTAATGCCAAGGCTGTTGCCAAACTTAGTGACTTTCCGTTCCATTTCGTTCACCCTGCTCATATAAAGTATTCCTCTTTTATTATATTATTCAACTGTTATAACAATTATATATAGACTGAGAAATAAGATAAATCTCGATTCTTGTAGTAGCGGTTAAATGCAGGAGCCGGCTATCCATATGCAGAAATCAATGATCAGTGAAATGTTTGATCATCCGGATGATGAAGGGAGGCGATGCAATTGGAACGAAGAAGGGAACTTATGGCCGCCGCTGTAAGCAGGTTCGGACTTTTGGAGCGGGATAGACTTCAGACGCATTTTTCCGAACACAGCCTTGTCTGTTCTTATCGAAGGGGTGCGGAGACCGTGTATGTACGCTTGACCGACGAGTCCCATAAACCGTATGCAAAGATTGCAGGCGAGGTGCAGTGGGTGGAGTTTCTCGGGAGAAACGGCGTTTGCGTTGCGAGGCCGCACTATTCGGTGGCAGGAAATCTTGCGGAGCGGATTCGGTCGGAGGATCATGACTATACGGCGGTCTGTTATGAGGAAGCCAGGGGGCGTCCGGTCGGGGAGAACGATGCCAATGAGGGCTTATACAGGCGAATGGGCCAATTCATGGGGCGCATGCACGGCATCACCAAGAGGTACATCCATCTGGAACCCGTCACAAAACGTCCTGATTGGTCGGATGAGGCGGAAAAAGTTCGACGTATTGATTTACCGCCATCCGAGAAGGAGATCACCCTTCGTTATCAGAGATTGCTCCATTATATATCGGAGCTTCCGATTGCTGCGGACGCTTATGGACTGATCCATGCGGATTTTCATTACGGCAATTTTTTCGTGCATGAGGATTCATTGTGTCTGATTGATTTTGATGCGAGCCGTTATTCATGGTTCGTTGATGATATTGCGGTGGCCGCGTTTTTCTCGGGTTTAACGGAAGGTGCGGATGCGTTGCCGGATCAGTTTCTGATCCCGTTCCTGGAAGGATATCGTCTGGAGCATCATCTGGAGGAGAAATGGTTTCGAGAAATCCCGTATTTCATGAAGCTGAGAGAAATGGGTCGGTATATCAAGCTGTTCCATGCCTGCGGCGGAGCATTCGACAAGCTCCATCCGTGGGGACAATGGTATATGAAAGGGCGTAAGGAAAAGATTCTAAAAGAATTCCCACCTGTTTAAGAAAAGAATTGGACTGTCGCTCAGATGGCATAGATCGAACGATCAGAAATGTAGTAAATAAAAATCGACCTCTCTTAAGGTCGATTTATTTATAATTTATAATTTATAAATTTAAGCTCTGCTTCTATTATAAAGCAATCATTTCACACTTACTCCAGAATCCGCATAATGCAATCCCAGCTGATAAGCTCGTTCGAGTAAACTCTCCATATGCTCCGGTCTGGCCTCCAGCGTATCATAGAAGAATTCCACACGGGAATTCTTGATTCCGGAGTAGTCGGCCATTCCAACATTGAGGGAAAGGGATAACATCTGATCATAGCCCCTCTTGGCAAAATGATCTTCCGAAGCTCCCGCGAGCGCTAGCCATAACACCTGTTGGTGATGAAGCTTTGAGCCGCCGCCGTAAGCGAAGCCATGATTCCAGACACGGTCGATATACCCTTTCAGCATGGCAGGGACTCCGTACCACCATACCGGGAAGATATAGGCCAGCGCATCGTGCTCCTTCATCCGTGCGATTTCGGCCTCAACCTCAGGAGAATAGATCTTGGAAGGATCAGACCAATCGGGTTCGTCTGCCTCCCACAGGACCGGATCGAAACCGATGCGGTGGAGGTCCAGAATTTCCGCTTCATGCCCGGCGTCCCTAAGCCCTTGTACAAACTTCTCGGTAACTGCAAATGTAAAGGAATTTTCACGTGGATGTGTAACAACTGTTAATACCTTCATGAGGGTTCACCTTCTCTTTCTTCTCTTCGAATTTGAATGCCAAAATGTTCAATACGTGCCATTGCAGTTTCGAGAGGAACCAGCGTTTCCGGTAGATAGAAGCCTCCAGGAGCAGGAGGTGAGCCGTCCCAGCCCAGAATGCGCTCAATGGACAGGAGAATACCGAGGGCCGTAAAATGCGCCTGTCCCTTCGGATCGGTCAACGTGATTCTCCGTTTCGCGTAACGGCCGTCAAGAAGTACGCCTTCAAGGTCAATGTAGAGATCTTGGGATGCCCTGCCTCCAGCCCGTGTTCCTATGGAGTCATGGATGGCGAAGTCGAATCGAATATTAGGCGCTCCCGTAACAGCCGCGAGGCTTGGAACATCCAATAAACTCATGGGATGGCCTTCTACCCGGGAACCATCTGAAAGACTTATGCTTCTCGGATACTTCGCAGCCTCAACCCATTTCCATATCCCGTTTTCCCGGATAAGGGCACGGTTGATAAACCCTTCGGTTTCCTCCAGCGTCATAGGGCCCATCGGATCGCGTTCATCATAGTGACCCGCCAAGCCGATCGATTGGACGCTTTGGAAAGACTTCGCTTCCTGATACGCGACCAAGGTCAGGATTCCCGCTTGCGAATGTCCCAGAGGGACAATCGGTGCTTGAGGGGGATGGCTTTGCATAGTGAACAGCAAAGGTGTCAGCTCGTCGGTAAGCTTCGTGATCCCGATATGTGCGATTCCTTTTGCAAGGGCTTCTTGAATGAGGAGGTCGGCCGGATCCTGAATCGTAGAAACGATGAGGTCGACTTGATTGAGCTCAGCTGGAGACAGACCTTGGCGGATATCTAAAAAAGCGGTGCGGGCGTTCCCTAGCTCTTGCACTAATAAGCTCCCCTTCTCGGGATTCCTTCCGGCGAGTATAATCTCGGCATCTTGATTGATCGTTCGGATATGCCGGGCAACGGCACTCCCGATTACGCCATAACCTCCGGCAATGTAAATACGCTGCATGTTATTTCACCCCTATGTTTTTATGATGCAGTACTGGTATAAGGGGATTATGTAACATATAATGACGGAAAGGAAGTACGCACTTAATTGTTCTATAAGCACCTAAAAGTATCATTAGTACCCCAAAGTGCCTGTTGTCAGAGATATGCCACTTACGTTCAAAAAGGAGAGAAGTTCTTATGAATGGGGAGCGACAATACAATATTCCGTCTGAGGCGACCATGGACGTAATCGGCGGCAAGTGGAAGGTCATTGTGCTGTGTCACTTAAGTTATGGCCCCAAGCGAACGAGTGAAATTAAGAAGCAGATGCCGGATATTACGCAGAAAATGTTGACCCAGACGCTGCGGGAGCTGGAGGAGGATGGGATTATCACGCGAACGGTCTTTAATCAAGTGCCGCCTAAGGTTGTGTACGAGCTGAGTGAAATGGGCGTTTCGCTGCAACCGATCCTTGATCAAATCTGTGAATGGGGCGAGATGTACTTGAATGGGAAATCGAAGGTAGTTACACCTTGAGGACAGACAAAATAAAAGCTGCTGACCTAATAAAGGCCCTGCAGCTTTTTTTATTTTCCAAATAGAGTGTTGTCGCTCAAATTTCTCATAGGGCAGAGGATAAGTCCAGATACCCGCAGAATAATTTAGTTCTTTAGACTCATCTCAGTCCGGGAGCGTTCGAACATTTCTGTGTTTTGTCGAGAAATTGAATAGCTACTAAAGATATAATGTGGATATGGTGCAGGGCTAGGAAGCCGCGGGAATAAAAATTGCTTTCACTGATATGCACCGGGGCGAGTCACCGTGAATTAATAGAAACGTTATCCGCTAGGAAACGTATGATCTTCATAGGACTTAAGAATTACATACAAAAGGGGTGTGTACAGCTCAGATGGTCGGCAATTATAACTATTATATTGTTGGGCTCTCAATTGCGATTGCTATACTTGCTTCATACTCGGCTTTAAATATTACGTCCAAAATTTCGGATGCGAACGGCAAGTCCAAGTTTTTTTGGCTATTCGGCGGGGCCATGGTCATGGGAAGCGGCATTTGGTCCATGCATTTTGTCGGCATGCTGGCGATGCACATGAATATGAATGTGAGGTACGATGTCTTTTTGACCATCATGTCGATGCTTGTCAGCGTGGTTTCCTCCTTCATCGCGTTTTATATTACGATGCCCAAAAATATTAACTGGTTCAAAATCGCCATTGGCGGCTTCATTATGGGAAGCGGCATCGTTACCATGCATTACACGGGAATGGAGGCCATGGTCATACATGCCGAAATTAGTTATGATCCCGGCATTTGGGTACTGTCCGCCATCATTGCATTGGTAGCCTCCTATGCGGCTTTATTATTGTTTCTCCGTTTTCGGAATCATCCCAAGTCCAGCTTTCCCAAGTGGGGTTCGGCGGTTGTTATGGGATTCGCCGTATGCGGGATGCATTATACAGGAATGAAAGCTGCACGGTTTGAGGCTCATGCCGGTATGCTCACGCAGCAGCCGCAGTCTGTGGATTTTCTGCTTCTGTATGGTGTAACGGTCGCGATTTTTGCCATCCTGCTGATCTCCTGGGGGGCGATGTTCTTTGATCGGCATGTGCTGGAAAAGCTGGCCTATCAGGATACGATCACGGGATTGCCTAATCGCAATGAAATGAACCGATTCTTCGAGACGAATTCCGAGACAGAGCAGATTACGATCCTGTTTCTGGATTTGGATCAATTTAAGGCGATCAACGATACGCTGGGTCATAATGTTGGGGATTTGCTGGTCCAGGAAGTAGGTAAGCGCCTGCGTCAATTCATTGGAAGCGGCCAGCAGGTATTCCGGATCGGCGGGGACGAATTTCTGATTATTCTGAAGCAAAGCGACCCGGTATATGCCCAGCATTTAGCTGATGATATACTCCAACAAATAAAAAACGTGTACTATATCGACGGTAACGAGTTGTATGTGACAGCGAGTATCGGAATCAGCATTGGCTCCGTCCATAGCTCTGACCGTACAACGCTGCTCAAGAATGCGGATACCGCCATGTATAAAGCGAAGGGACTCGGCAAGAATCAGCAGTGCCTCTATGACGAGGAGATGGGTCTTCAAGAGGTTCGCAAAATGGAATTGGAGAAGGACCTGCAACGAGCGCTTGAACTGAAGGAGTTCTTTATTGTGTATCAGCCCAAATGGAATGTGCAAAGTGATCGCTTGGTCGGATTCGAGGCGCTGCTCCGGTGGAAGCACCCCCGCTTAGGCGTGATATCCCCGCTTGAATTCATTCCGATTGCCGAAGAGACGGGACTCATTATTCCGATGACCCGATGGACGCTTGAGGAAGCGTGCAAACAGTGCAGAATTTGGCAGGAGAGAGGGATTGTCCAGCCGGTCTCGGTGAATTTATCGGTTCGTTTATTCCATGGCGACAATCTGCTGGAGCTTATTCAGAACGTGCTGGATAAGGCGAATCTGGAACCTCGCTTGTTAGAGCTTGAAATAGCGGAGTCCATGGTGCTGCACGATGTCAATGATATTATCCGCCAGCTTGGGAATATCAGGTCCTTGGGGGTTAAGGTCTCCATGGATGATTTCGGAACCGGCTATTCCTCGATTGGGCTCCTGGACCGGATTCCGATTGATGCTTTAAAGCTGGACCGACAGTTTACCAATGATTTGGACACGCCCAGCAAGCGCGCCATCGTTAACGCCATCGTCCTTATGGCAGAGAATTTGAACCTGGATGTCATTGCGGAAGGTGTAGAGAACAAGGAGCATATCGACTTTTTGACCGGACTTGGCTGCCATGTCATGCAGGGTTATTATTACGGGAAGCCAATGGATATCAATGAGATTAAGGTTTGGATGTACGACCAAGATCACAAGAACGAAGAGCTCATAACCCTGCGATGAAAAATAGATACAGATCATACGAATAACGGGCACCGTGAGGTGTCCGTTATGTTGTCATTGGAGACATATAATAACCGCCTGGGCCCCTCAAGTCTCTGCAATTAAACAAAATAGGCAATTTTCGCGCGTGGGAAATATTCTTGGATCCCCTTCTCGAACAATTGCTGGAACTCCTCGACGGTTTCGGCCTTATAGACGTATTTGAATTTTCCGTACCTTCCCCATTTTAACTGCCGATCTTCCTCGTCCATATTCAGTTTGGTTTTGGGGTAACGTTTTAAAATCGTGTTTTTGGCCGTTTTGGTAAAGCGGTGCTGAATGAGCTCGAACGTCAGATCCTTGACCTCCACATGGCTCAATCGCTCATGAAGCTTCTCTAACAAATGCCAGTATCCCTCCTGCCATCCGTCATATTTGACGATCGGGGCAATGATGAAACCTAACGGATATCCGGCTTCGGCAATTTTACCTGCAGCTTCAATTCGTTCATCGAAGGTAGAGGTACCCGGCTCAAAATAACGGATCACATAATCGGAATTGATGGAAAAGCGTACCCGGGTATGACCGCCGTGATGGATATTCAGCAGGGAATCGATGTTAGCGAACTTCGTCACGAACCGCAGTCTGCCGTATTCCTGCTTGGCCATAAAATCAATGTAATAGGCCAGTGCTCCGGTTAAATGCTCAAGCGATACGGGGTCACCAGTACAAGCCGCCTCGAATCGGGTGATTTCCGGTGCTCGCTCTCCGATATACTGCTTCGCCCGATCCAGAATTTCATCCAGGTTGACATATATCCGGACATAAGGCTTCGAGCTCATAGTGGTTTGCAAATAGCAGTAATGGCAATGTCCCGCACATCCTGTGGTTAGCGGGATGGCATATTCCGCTGACGGCTTGGAGGTATCAAAATCCAATGTTTTCCTGATCCCGACAACCAGGGTTCTCTTGGCGTTGCGGTATTTCTCCGTTTCTGTTTCTCCTGGAATGCCAGTCACTCTATTGTGAGAGGTAGTCATTTTAATGGGGGTGCCTAATTCTTCAAACCATGCATACAGCTTCTTTCCAAGAGGATACTCTAATGCGTCCGGCTCAAAAAAGACCAGTTCCGGGTCAAAACGCTCCAATAATCTGACCTCCCGCTAAATAAAGAATATGATGTATAGGATTGGCAGTGGGCATGGCAATCATGCATTGTCGAAGTAAGCAAAAGGTTTGACGGCTGCACAGTCTTAAACATGATTTTGAAAGCCCTTTCTTGAAACTGTGATATACTACGACAAAACAGGTATACCATTTATAACAACCTATATTTTCCTATATCAGCCCCATACTTTCACAAGCAAAGGAGATTTTCTGATGTTAAATGTTCTTATTGTTGACGATGAGTCCGTTCAAAGAGAAGGCATTAAGGATTTGATCTTTCAGTACCGCTTCCCCTTTCAAGTATTGGAAGCCGAGAACGGAATAAGTGCGAAGCGTATTCTGCTGCAAAACGCGATTGACATTCTTATCACCGACGTCAGAATGCCTCTTATGGACGGACTGGAACTGAGCAAGCAAGCCCGAAAGACCCAGCAGGATTTAAAAATTGTCATCTGCAGCGGGTATGACGAATTTGAGTATGCCCGCAGCGCTATCCGATTAGGCGTGGTAAATTACTTGCTAAAACCGCTTGTCAGGGAAGAGTTTCTGCAGGTGATGGAGGATATTACACAGATCAGTCCTTATGGCGGGGAGCTTGAACAGGGAACGATCGAATCGAAAGTCATCCGTCAGGTTAAAGACTATGTGAAGGATCATCATCAGCGGGATATTTCGTTGTCGGATGCAGCCCAGGATGTGTACCTGTCCCCGGGGTATTTGAGCATTTTATTTAAGAAAGAAACCGGGGAGAACTTCTCGAAGTATTTGACCGACTACCGCCTGCAGAGGGCAAGCTATCTACTGAAACACTCAAATATGAAAGTCAATGATATTGCAGGAGCGGTTGGTATAGACAACCACTCTTATTTTGCCAAGCTGTTCAAGAGCAAGTTCGGCGTAAGTCCCTTACAATACAGAGAGTGCGGGGTGCTCCATGATCGGATGGATAAAGAGCAAGTTCAATGATATCCGGTTCCGCAACAAGCTGCTGCTGTCCCATCTGGTCATTGCGCTCATTCCGATTTTGCTGCTCGGGCTGCTCTCCTTCATTCAGTCCTATCGCATTCAGATGAAGGAACTCCGGAGCGAGGCTGAGGCCAGCCTGGAACAGGTAGCGAACATTATGGACTATAAGATTAACCGGTATAATACGCTGAGCGAGTTCATGGTGCTGAATCGGGACTTATCTCAAATTTTCATTAAGGATTACGAAGAGAACTATTTTAACATGTACCTGGATTTTCGAGACATCCTGGAGCCGTTGATTTCGAATATCCGGCTGATGGATGACGACATTGAGGCCATTACCTTTTATACTTCCGGCGAGCTGCTGGGGATTCGCGATAATATTTTGCCGATCGGGGAACTCAAGAGCAAGTCTTGGTACGATGGATTTCGGGGAAGGCGCTGGATTGTGGACGGGGAGAAGCTTTATCTCGTCCAGGAATTGATCAGCAATCCCAAGGACAGCAATTTCATGGTAATTTCCATTCAGCATGACAGCATCTTTGCTGATATGGACAAACTGTCGGAGCATGTAGCGGTTCATATCGAGGATGCTGAGCAGCGTGTGATTTTCAAGGAAAGGAAGGAGTCCGATGCTTCAGCCGATTTGGAGAGTGGGGAGACGGGCGGTCTGAACTTAAGCCGGTCGCTCGCCAATAATGGATGGACGATTCACTATAATCTGCTGAATACGAATGCATATGCAAATGCGCTGGGTATTTTTCAAATTACGTTGTTTGTCATGATCCTCAGCTTGATCATTACATTTCTGCTCATTTATGTGATCTCCAACAACTTTACACGCCGAATTATCCATATCAAGAACAAGGTAGACAAGGTGGAGCAGAACAACCTCGAGGTGATCATCCAGAGCTCTTCTCGGGACGAATTCGGCGAGTTGACCAATGGCATCGGCAAAATGCTGAAACGGATTAACAGTCTCATCTCCCAGGTGTATCAAGCGGAAATCGCCAAGAGGGAAAGCGAATATAACAAGCTGATTAATCAGATTAATCCGCACTTCCTATACAATACCCTCTCCTTTATCCGGTGGAGGGCCGAGAAGAAAGCGGATATCGAGACGAGTTATATGGTATCGGCATTGGCCCGGTTCTATAGAACGACGCTGAATCAGGGGAGGCAGTTGGCTACGATCAAGGATGAGGTGCAGCATATCAAGGCTTACCTCGATTTGCAGCTTATCATGAACGATGGCCGATTTGACGTGGATTACTTTATCGATGAGGAAGTATTAGATACCGAGATCATTCATTTTATTCTGCAGCCGATCGTGGAGAATGCAATCAAGCACGGTTTTGTGGAGCCTGAAGGAGCAGATTACCAAATTCACATTGGGGTTAGCCGGGTCGAAGGGGGTATTAAACTAATCGTCAACGATAACGGGGTAGGCATGACTCCCGCGCAGGCGGCGAGGCTGCTGGCCGGAGAGAGCGGCGGCTGCGGCGTTCGGAACGTGAACGACCGGATCAAGCTGTATTACGGACTGGATTACGGACTCGATATTCATAGCAAACCAGGCAGCGGAACGGAAGTATCCATGGTCATTCCGGCTTCCTGAACAGCGAGCGTTATTCCATCCATTATTCATAGCGTCGTTAATGAAAGCGGTGTGCTGAAGCAGCCGCTTTTTTGGGGTTTGAAGTTGAGAGCAAAGAAGGTCATGAAAAAAGTGATACATATCCAAAAAATGTTGCATATACGCCAATTATGAAACCGCATACAATTTGGTTATCAACCAAAACGAGAAAAAAGGGGATGACAGGATGAACAAGCGTAAAAAGATGGCTTCGCTGCTGCTCGGCTGCATGATGCTGACTGTATTCAGCGGCTGCGGCGGGAGTGCGGGTGACAGCGCACAGCCGCAAATTTCAGAACATGACTATGAGCCTTACGGGAAATACGAAACACAGGTAGAATTTACGATTGGCCGGAATACCAATCATGTGAACAACCTGCCTCCCGGCGATACGATTGAGGACAATTTGGCTACCCGCTATGTGGAAGACCGGGTGAACGTAAAAGCCAAGGTGGCTTGGGAGACGGACGATATGGATCAAAAGCTGTCGCTATCGATGACAACGGGTGATCTGCCGGATGTTATGCTGGTCAGCCGCGATATCTTCAATCAGCTGGTGGATAACGACCTGATTGCCGATATGACGGAGGTGTACGAGAAGACCGCATCCGACGGCGTCAAGAATATCTACGCTTCTTATGGCGACTTGCTGCTGGACCAAGTCAAGGTGGATGGTAAAATCATGGGCCTTCCGATGACGAATATCGGGAACCAGCACCAGCTGCTGTGGGTACGGAAGGACTGGGTGGATAAAGTCGGCGCACAGATGCCGGAATCTGTTGAGGATGTATGGAATCTCGCCAGAACGTTCGTAGAGAAGGATGCCTCGGGAACAGGCAAAACGGTTGGCATGGTGATGGATTCCAATGCCATGAACTTTACACCGGTTTTTGCTGCACGCGGTGCTTTTCCAATGAATTGGATCGAGAAGGATGGCCAGGTTGTGTATGGATCGGTTCAGCCCGAGATGAAGCAAGCGTTGGCAGAGCTGAGCGCCATGTACAAAGAAGGTCTGATTGATAAACAGTTCGCTGTCCGAACGAATGAAGAGAAGGAAGCGCTTGTGATCAACGGGCAGGTAGGGATGCTGTTTAACCCATGGTGGATCGGCTACACCAACTACAAGGATTCCATCAAGCAGGATCCCGATGCTGTCTGGGTTGCCATATCGGCACCCGTGGATGAGAACGGCAAGTTCAAGACAATCCGTCAGGATCCGGTGGGCGGCGGTATCGTCGTAGTAAAGAAGGATTTCGCCCATCCCGAAGCAATCATGAAATCGGTCAATTTAACAACGGATTTCCTGTACTCCTTAACCGATGATGCGGTCAATTACAAGAAAGAGCACCCCGATGAGATGCTGACAGACGCAAGCCGCTGGAATAATGATCCGACACAAATTCCGATGCAAGTGGATTATGACGATGTGTTGAAACGTTATTACGAGGATCTTATGAAGGCGGATGAATCCGGTGATGCTTCCTCCGTGCAGGAAGATCGGGTGGTGTCCTTCAAGGCGTATCAGGAATTCAAGGAAAAAGGAAATGCCATCGACGTGAACACATACGGCGAATACCTCTCCCGTATCGAAGGCCAGCGCGAAGCGAACAATCCGAATCTGGAAGTGATTCCTGCCGGCTTTTATGGAACCACCGAGACGATGAAGCTGAAGTGGGCCAACCTCCAAAAGCTCGAAGAGGAGACCATATTGAAAATCATTATGGGACAAGCCCCCGTCGATGAATTCGATAAGTTCGTGGACACCTGGAAGCGTACCGGAGGCGATGAGATTACGGAAGAGGTCAACCAGATGAGCAGCAGATAAAGATAGCATGGCCATGGCGCGGAGGGCTATTGGTGGTCAGCCGCGCGGGCTTTTTTATTCGATAAGGCTTGTCCTGACAGGGACATGATGGAGGTGGAGCGGACGATGGCTCAAATGGAAACAACCGTCAATCAAGAGCCGGAAGTAAGATACCGGAGGAAAAAGAAACGTAAAACCTTTGACGAAATGACCTATCATGCGATGCTGCTGCCTGGCATGGCCATGCTGTTTATTTTCTCGATTGTGCCGATGTTCGGGGTGGTCATGGCTTTTCAAAAGTTCATCCCCGCGAAAGGGATACTCGGCTCCGCATGGGCAGGTCTTGACAATTTCACGTATATGTTTCAACTGCCGGATGCCAAGCAGATCTTCGTCAATACGCTGGTCATCGCGGTCGGGAAGATTGTTCTCGGATTGATTGTGCCGATCGTATTCGCCCTGCTGCTTAATGAGGTGCGTCTGAAGCTCTTCAAAAGCACGATTCAAACCATTGTGTATTTGCCGCATTTTATGTCATGGGTGGTCCTGGGTACGATGCTGACCATGATCTTTTCCTTTGACGGCATGATTAACAATTTCCTTGAGTTTCTGGGGCTGGAGCGGATCATGTTTCTGGCAAGCAACGACTGGTTCAGGCCGCTGCTCATCGTGACGGATACCTGGAAGGAATTCGGCTACGGGACGATTGTGTATCTGGCTGCGTTGACGGCGATAAATCCGGCTTTGTATGAATCCGCCGCAATGGACGGCGCAAGCCGCTGGAAGCAGACCCTGAATATCACATTGCCGGGCATGTTTCTGACGATCATCCTGCTGGGCACGCTGAGTCTCGGCAATGTGCTGAATGCGGGATTTGACCAGGTGTTCAACTTGTATAATCCGCTAGTCTATGAGACGGGTGATATTATCGATACATTTGTGTACCGTATGGGTCTGATCAATATGCAGTATTCGTTCGCAACGGCAATTGGACTGATGAAGTCGGTCATCAGCTTTGTTCTGATCGTTATATCCTACAGGCTGGCCTCAAGGTATGCGGGGTACAAGATTTTCTAGGAGGGTTAGCATGATTCAATCCAAAACGCTGGGCTCAAGGCTGTCCCGCCTGATGATTATGCTCGCGCTCGTTCTGATTACATTTGTGTCGCTGGCCCCCATCGTCAATACGATTATGGTGTCCGTCAGCAGCAGCACGGCTGTGAATGCTGGCCGGGTCTACTTTTTTCCGGTGGAGCTGAACTTCTCATCCTACGGGCAGATACTGAATGACACGAAGTTTTGGAAGGCCTTCTTCATATCGGTGGAACGGGTGCTGCTTGGGGGCGCAATCAACATGATTTTGACCATCCTCATGGCCTATCCATTGTCGCGGAGCGTTGCGCAGTTCCGATCGAGAAACAAATATATGTGGATTATCGTATTTACGATGCTCTTCAGTGGCGGGATCGTTCCCTGGTATATAGTGATCAGCAAGCTGGGGTTGATCAACAGCATCTGGGCGCTGGTTCTGCCGGGTGCGGTTCCTGTCTTCAATGTGATACTCCTGATGAACTTCTTCAAGGGCATTCCGAAGGAGCTGGAGGAGGCTGCATTCATAGACGGTGCCGGTCCGCTGAAAATCCTGCTCAAGATCTTCATCCCGATCTCCATGCCCAGTCTGGCGACCATTACGCTGTTTGTCATCGTCGGTCACTGGAACAATTTCTTTGACGGGATCATCCTGATCAATGACAGCGAGAAAATACCGCTTCAGACTTATCTGCAGCAGCTCAGCCTGACGCGCGACCAGATGCAGAATCTCTCGGTCGAACAGCTTCAGCAGTTTAATAAAATCTCCAACACGACACTGAACTCCGCCAAAATTCTGGTTTCCATGATTCCAATTCTGCTCATCTATCCATTTTTGCAGCGTTATTTAATCCACGGAATCGTCCTGGGGGCCGTGAAGGAATAGTTCAATAAACGGAGTAGGTAGTCGACAGAGGAACAGCGCTTCTGCATGAATCTTTCGGGGCGAAAGATCTTGCGGCGCTGTTTTGTCATGAATGGGATTGTTTAAAGGGAATGATGATATGATTATTTTTCTAAGCGGTTATCCGCGCAACATGGACAAATTAAATATATCATGTTATATTGTTATATAAATCAGCATGTTTTGGAGTACCGTTGGAGGGATATCAATTTGAAAGACGCAGCTTCCGCAAAGCCGATGTATGAACAGATTTTTAACGAGATGAAGCGAAAGATCTCCACGCATATTTTCCGCATTGGCGATAAAGTCCCTTCGGAGAAGGAACTCGCGGACGAATACGGAGTTAGTCGAATCACAAGCAAGAAGGCATTAGATATGCTGGCAGCTGAAGGTGTGATTGTGCGTAAGCCGGGCAAGGGATCCTTCGTAGCTGACCCGGATGAGCCCGTGGCACAGAGAGAATCATTTTCCTCAGAAGGCGGAAATGTCAGAGCAGCCAGCCAAGAGAAGATGATCGGTCTTGTCATTACTGACTTTTCTTCAAGCTACGGAACACGCCTTGTCTACAGTATGGAGCAGTATTCGAGAGAGAATGACTGTTTTCTGGTACTGCGCAGAACGTTTGGAGACCAAGATAATGAGGAATTATCCATTCAGAAGCTGCGTAATCTCGGCGTGAATGGTCTCATCGTTTTTCCCGCTCAGGGGGAATATTTCAATGCCGAAATATTGAAGATGGTCATCGCCCGTTTTCCGCTTGTCCTGATTGATCGCAAGCTGAAGGGAGTTGCAGCCGCTTCCATCAGTACAGATAATCTGGGAGCAGCCGTTCAGGTAGTGGAGCATTTATTTGATTTGGGACATCGTCATATATCCCTGCTGTCTCCTCCGCCGAGAGACACGACAGCGGTTGAAGAGCGGATTGAAGGGTTCGTGCAGGCTCATGCCGCCCGGGGCATCGCATTTGATAAGGAGATCTGGATTAGTGACGTGACGGCTACTTTGCCTAATGCCTTCCACGAGAGCAATATTGAACGGGAAATCCAGCGGATCGTGCAGCACTTGCAGGATCACCCGGCAATTACTGCCTTTTTTGCGATCGAATATAACATTGCTTTGCTGGCCAAGGTCGCGGCAGAGCGCCTCGGTCTGCGGGTGCCGGAGGATCTATCTATCGTGTGCTTTGACAGTCCCCAGCTAAATATCGGTGAAGGCTATTTGTTTACCCATATGCGGCAGAACGAGGAAGAAATGGGGAGGCTTGCGATTGAGACGGTGCTGGGCATTATGAATCACGATGATGTAGCAGTTGAGAAGCGATTGCCGGCGGAATTGGTGGTTGGAGCATCAACCGGGCCTGTAAAGAGTTTGTGAAGGCGATATATTTGTATCCTTGTCCGCTATAAGTGTACAAGAACAAACCATGCGCTCGCGTAAGTGTGAGCGCATGGTTTGTTGTTTTTCTTTTGAATGGATGACGGATTCGATATTCAAGTGGAGTTTGCAGATAATATGATATAACATTTCGTTGTTTTATATATTTACTCAAAGAAGAGTTTGTTTTCAGCACCCATTGGGCAAATGTTCTGGCTGGTTTTCCTGTTATTTGTCCAACTGTAGGCAAAAAAACGTATATGAGCTTTCGGGTGAATTCTTTGCCATTCCTATGAAATCTGGCGGAGGCACAAAGGCGAATTGAGAAATACATACGATTTATAGCCGAAGACGACCACAGCGGAAATTAAACAAACTGACGCTGGTAGAGTACCGACGCCAGTTTGCAGCCTAGGTGTTTTTCAATGTCTATTAAATGGGGCTTGACCAGTTATCTCCGGCTGGTTTTTTGTTATAGAGTTATTTGTTTAAGTTCTCCTTATTAATTTCTGTTTGATAATAGCTAATTTTGTCATCAAGATTGTCAAGATGTTCTAGCAGTTTTACGGTTTTCTCTTTGAGAACGACCCGATGTTGAACCAGCATTTCCATCCTCTCTACCAAAGTGGTATCGCCTTTAGCTCGAAGCTCGGCGTACTTCTGGATTTCCTTGATTGGCATACCTGTGTCTTTCAAACGTTTAATAAACTGTATCCATGTAATATCGCCATCGGAATAACAACGTCTACCATTCTCTTTTCGATTCGGAATAATTAGTTTTTCTTTCTCATAGTACCGTAAGGTGTAAATGCTAATTCCGGTAATCGCTGAAAACTCACTAATTATATATTCCATTAAAATCACTCCTAAAATACTCTTGACTTAGAGTTAACTCTACATTATAGAGTATAACCATATCATATTAAGGAGGCTGTACAAGTGGAAAATAACAAAAAATATACAGTGATAACAGGGGCTAGCTCTGGAATTGGTTATGCAACTGCAAAGGCTTTTGCGAAGCGAGGAAAAAACCTAATTATTGTAGCCAGGCGCAAAGAGCAGCTTGAACATCTGAAAAAAGAGGTTTTGGAATTTAATCCGGCTTTGGATGTTGTAATAAAAGTATGCGATTTGTCTATACTTCAAAACGCCTACCATCTTTATGATGAGCTAACAGAATACTGTATTGAAACATGGATCAACAACGCTGGTTTCGGAGATTACAGCAGCGTTTCACTAATGGATTTGAATAAAGTCGGAACCATGCTGCGACTGAACGTTGAAACCCTGACAGTATTAACCTCTCTCTATGTCCGGGATTACAAAAATGTAGAGGGAACACAGCTTATTAATATTTCTTCCGGGGGCGGATATGTCATTGTACCCAATGCCGTAACCTATTGCGCCACTAAATTCTATGTGAGCGCTTTTACCGAGGGGCTGGCGCATGAATTAAAAGCGGAGCAAGCTAAACTACAAGCGAAAGTGTTAGCCCCGGCAGCTACTCAAACAGAGTTTGGGCAGACTGCTAATAATGTTCCCGAATACGATTATGACAAGAATTTTGGCAATTACCATACCAGTGTACAAATGGCAGATTTCTTATTAGAGCTGTACGACAGCGATCAAACGGTAGGTGCCATCAATAGAGATTCTTTTACATTTAGTTTACGAAGCCCAATATTTGATTACGCTGGAAATTCAAAAAATAATCAAAAGCTCATAAATGATTAAATAATGACGAACATGAATTATGCCCCTCCTGAGCCATTGTTCCTATCGGGGACGCAAGGCTGGCAACGCCTTCAGCGCCTCATTAAATTTACGCCTCGCATACGCCTAGCACCCGACCAAAGTGACGCCGGATACTTTGTTGTAGCCGGAATAACCATCTACGTGCAGTTATCCGGTAAATCCGGCATATGTCATTATTTCTCGGGAAATAGCATCTGTTAGCGAAATGTCCGAACTAAACAATAGTTTCGTCTAAAATAATTCCACTAAAATAGGCCTGTTGAATCAACATTCCAGGGGGATAACATATCAGATGCGCGTAGTACAGCTACATGTGCAGAAGACACCGGCAGTGTAATAATTCCGCATATCGACCTTAAAGCGACAGCAAGAGCGTCTGAAGGTTAGCGAATTCCTTCAATACTACGCTCCTCTCTACGAGGCGAAGCTGGATATGGATTTGTTATTGAAGCGGCTAGGGCTTGCAGAGAAGCGGCATAGCCGGGTGTCGCAGCTGACTTCATCGGAAGCCCTCTGATTCCTTCGTCTTTAGCTCCAACAATGTTCGCCTCACATTCGCACCCATAGTATTTTCATTTCTATTCTTCTACTTCAATATCGCTCAAATGAATAGCTCTTGTATGCTTTGTAGGATTCCAATTTACGTTCTTCATCGTGATTAGTGACCAAAGGAACAGGGGTACGTATGTTAGATTGAAGAAGTACAGGTATGCATAGCTCCGAAAGAGGCTTACTTTATTTTTCGAGTCGAGAAACTGTGCGTATCCTACGTAAATGAATTGGAATAACAAGCACATCATCCAAACTTGCCAAGGAATCAAATGATGAGCATCTAATAAGTCGGTAGCCATAGACATGATAACAAGGAGGCCTGTTGCTGCACTTAAGACAATCTTGCCAGGATTAATAAGGTACATGAAACCATCAAAAGCTTTGAAGTCCAGCTTGCTAATGAATCTCCAAATTAATTTGTGAGCGTATTTGAAGCAGACATCCCAATGCCCTCTTGCCCATCGGAGACGTTGAATGCAGGAAGATTTAAAACTCTCCGGCTTTTCATCGTACACGCGCGCAAAGTGACACCATTTAGCTGGTACCCCTTCAAGCAAACACTGCATAGTAAACTCAAGGTCTTCCGTTAAGGATCGAGCGGTCCAACCGATGGTTTTGAATAGAGTCGTGTCTACGCAGAACCCGGTTCCACCGATCGCGTTTCCTAAGCCCAATCTGGACTTGGCAAGCTGCCATGAGCGGTTCATGAAAATGTAGCTCACGGAGTAACCTATGGTCACCCAGTTGTCATCTGGATTCTTGGAATCCAGGTAACATTGTATTAATTGATCCCCGTTTAACAAGTGGTTATTCATTTCCCTTAAGTAGTTCAACGAAACCAGGTTGTCCGCATCGAAGAAGGCGATACCGTCAAAATCATCGATTAACCTGTCGCCATACTGCTCAATTGCGTATTTGATTCCATAAGGTTTCCCTTTTTGCTCTCCTGGCAGGTATGTATGTTCAATAACGGTAGCACCGAGTTTTCCAGCGATTTCACTTGTTTTATCCTTACATCCATCAGCAACAACGCACACTTCATAAAGCTCCTTCGGGTAGTCCATGTTATGAAGATTCTCTACAAGGTGTCCGATAACCGCTTCTTCGTTGTGCGCAGGAATCATCAGAAGAAATCTTTTCAAAGGCTTATGTTCTTTCAGTCTCTTTGGTTTTCCAAAGCCGAAGAGACTGATAAGCATCCAATATGCCCAGAAGAACAGTAGGAGGTATTGAATAAAGGTTAATCCAACACCCAACACATCCTCAAAATTCATTACTTGCTCCCCCCCCTTTTTTACTGAAAAAGGCAACCCCATTCGCCCCCATGTGGCGATGAGATTGCCTTGGCTGCCAATTAATCGAACTTGATCACTCCTGTGGTATGAAGCAGCACCAAAAATACGAGTACTGGTGCGATATAACGGAGCATGAATAGCCATACCCGGAACCAGCCGGCTTTCAGACCGGCGGCATCTGCCGCCTTCTTCCAAAAGTATCCTGCAAAGAGGGTGGTGATTAGCCCTCCGACCGGAAGCAGAATATTGGATGTGATGAAATCCAGCCAATCGAAGAAGTTTTTACCGCCGATATCGGTAAGCCCGGGTACGATGCCGAATGACAACGCCGAGGGTAGACCGATCAGCATAACCAGCGCGCTAATGACAACTACGGCTTTGGTGCGTCCCCAATTCCAGCGGTCCATGACATACGAGGTTGGGACCTCCAGCAGTGAGACGGAGGAGGTTAATGCGGCGATGGCTAGAAGAACGAAGAACAATCCCCCGAAAAAAGCACCCAGCGGCATGGCCGAGAAGGCAGCCGGCAAGGCAATGAAGACAAGAGAAGGGCCGGCATTGGGCTCAATCCCGAAGGAAGCGGTTGTTGGGAATATAATAAGTCCGGCAATAAACGCATAAATCAGGTCTCCGGCGCCGATGGCAAGGGTTGCCGGACCCAGAGATTGCCGCTTATCCACGTAAGCGCCGTAGGTCAACAGAATCCCCATTCCCAGCGAGAGGGAGAAGAAGGCATGTCCCAACGCGACCAGCGCCGCTTCCGGGCTCAGCTTCGAGAAGTCAGGATTCAAGAAGAAGGATACGCCTGCTCCGGCCCCTGGCAAGGTTACCGCACGGATCATTAACACAATTAACAGAATGATCAGGCCTGGAATCAGAACCTTGTTGAATTTTTCGATTCCGCCGGAGATGCCTTTAGCCACTACCCATCCTGTGATCGCAATAGCGACAATTTGCCATATGATCGGCATGTAGCCTTCCGTAAACGTAGTAAATTGACCACCGAAATCAGTATTGTTGTACAGATTGCCGCTAAACGACATAACGGCATAATGAAGCGTCCAGCCTGCCACAATGACATAGAAGGTCAGAATGAGAAACGGAGCAATAACCTGGAGCAATCCAAGCTGCCCGAAGACTTTCGGTCCGCCCGCTTTAACGAAGGAAGTTGCGGCACTCCCGCGGCCGGCTCGTCCGATGGCAAGCTCCGCCAGGAGGACGGGCAAACCGATCACGATGAGACAGATGATAAAGAGCAGGAAGAATGCTGCGCCGCCATGTTCTCCCGTAATGTAAGGGAACTTCCACATGTTTCCGAGGCCGACAGAACTCCCGATCGCGGCCAGAATAAAACCAGCAGAGGAAAAACGATCATTTTTCCCGGTTGAAGCTGGGTTGTTGAGCTGAGATTTCATAGATGTTCCCCCAGTTGATTAAAGTTAAGTTCCTCTATTATATTTCATGTTGTGCCAGAAAGGCATAAGTAATTTTTCCTAAGGGATGAGGACCTGCATTTGTATTATGCTGCGAGCACCAAGTTTTCAATACTAACATTAACCACGATTTGTAAATAAATAAACCTTAAACACCAATTTTAAGGAAATGAAGAGACTTTGGGTAGGGAAAAAATCACAAATGCGCCTGTTGATAATGAAAGTTGGCAGGGGTTGACAAATATATTAGATTGATATATCTTTATATTAAGATAATTAACGAATCAAAATCATACGGAAAAGAGGGATATCATGATTCAAAGCTTAACCCGGATTAATGAATTGGCTAAAAAACAGCGGGAGGGCGTGCTCACTGCCGCGGAAAGAGCCGAACAGCAAGTTTTGCGCACGGACTATCTGCGTGAAATTCGCGGACAGGTGCTAAGCACCTTCTCGGGATTAAGCATCGTGGATCCCGCCGGAAATGACGTGACACCTGAGAAACTTCGTAATGAGCAGAAGAAGCTGAGAGAAAATTAAATTTCCGTGACTGTGTAACGCCCTTACACAATATGATGAACATAATGAAACAAGAAGAAGGGATCGCCATGTATCATGGTAATCCCTTCTTTATTTTAAACATAGATACGTGGGGGCTCCTCTATCCAAACCGCTCCGTCTTGTACCACTTGGACTCCCTGCCCGTGATTTTATCCACGATCAAGGAGTAGAAGGCCTTAACGGATATGACGAGGAACAGCTGGGCGTAGGTGAAGTACGACACGCAGGATAGAATGAAGTTGCGTGTGTTGCTTTGGCCGATGTCCGTTGCAAGTGCCAGGTTAACCTGCAGGACGTAGATGTAATACATTAAGGCCCAGGCAATAATGAGATACATATAGACATCGCCCTCGAACCTGAAGGGAGAGACGACGGCCGGATTAAACAGCGCGATGATCTGATACACGATATTGGCCACAAATATAATATCCGAGATGATGATGGCAATCATAAACCAGAAGTAACTTGCTGCGTAATACAGCACATGCAGCTTAATCCGCCAGCTTGTCCGATCGAACAAATGATGAATGTTATCCGTAACGACGCTGTAGTTGCCTTTGGCCCAGCGTTCGCGCTGCTTCATGTATACCTTCAGATCCTCGGGCTCTTGCTGATAAGCTTCGGCTTGGGGTGCCAGCGCAATCAGCTGCCCTCTTGTCAGGATCTCGAACGAAATCGCGGTATCTTCGGTGATCGCATGCTCATCCCATCCGCCGATGTCCTGAATGAGCGCGGTTTTCACGATAAAGTTCGTCCCGGGAATGGTACCCAGCTTAAACAGCTGCCATAACCCGGTATGATGCACGCGCTGAATGGTCACCAGCTCCAGATTGATGCAGCGGGACAGAAAATTCTGTCCGCGGTTCCGAGCCTTGTTGCGGCCGAAGACGGCCCCATAGCGTTGGGGCTGCTCCATCGCTTTCTGCGTCAGGAATAACAGCGCATTTTTCTCGGGTGCGGCATCCGCGTCGTAGACACAGATCCATTCGCCTGTTGCCTGCTTGAGCGCATCGTTCAGGGCGCCCGATTTGCCGCCGGTTCCGGTTCTCTCCAGAATAAGAAAGTCGCGGTCCAGGTAACGTTCATTGGCTTTCAGCGCTCTTAAGCGCTCGGCCGTATGATCTTTGCAATTGTCAGCGATGACAATCACCTGCATTTTGTGATGCGGGTAATTCATCTGCAGAATGTGCTCCACCGTTGCCTGGATGACCAATTCCTCGTTATGCGCGGGCACCATGACCGTCACGGTGGGGAAATTCTCCAGATTGCTCGGATTCACCAGCTTAAGCCGGTTTTGTTTATGAATGAACACGATGGCCCCGGCCATAATAATGATCGATTCCAGCACGGCAATCCATATACTGATAATGGAGATGACCAGGAAAAAATCAGTCACTGAACTTCCCCCGATCGTATTTTCGTTTAACTTTTGAACGGAAGCTTAAGGTGGCTATCGTTAGAATAACGATGGCTATGGAGAACATGATGCTGACCCCGATGCACAGAGGGATAAACCAGTTGGTATACGACATCGGCTGGAAGCCCTCCTTTTGATGGATGGTGGCAACGTAACTTGATTAAATATATTCCCCGATGAGGTCGGTTTCGGTATTCCGTTCTAATGCAGAGATGACGTCATCGATATTTTCGTATCGGCTGAATTGCTCCTTCTGGAACACAAGGCCGCCGGCACGGACCACAAGCTTGAGGGACATGCCTTTCTTGTCACGGAAGGGTACGTTCATCATGGCGACTTTGATGCGCTCCATAAGGCTTTTGAGATATTCCGGCTTGGTGAGCGGGCACAGAATGATAAAGCGTCCTTCTCCAATAGAGAATTTATAGTCTTCGTAACGAATCTGCTTCTGAATCGTGCTCGACAGTTCCGTAATCAGCTTGGCAAAACGGTGTGATCCGACAGACTCCCTGGTCAGGGGGAGAAAATCGAGCTTAAACATCATGATGCAGAAGCTGTACTGATCCGCATACCGATTGGCCAGATTGGCTTGTTTCACCAGCGTGCTTTCAAAAGCATCCTTGCTGCCAAGCGAGGTGTCGATATCGATATCCGGGTTGGTTTTCCTCAATTGCTCGAGACGCCGGATGAACCTTCGGCTTCGCACCAGAGCCAGCTTGATGAAGATGGCAACGGCGGTATTGGCGGGCAGGAGCAGAATCCAGGATAGGGTGAGTGCATTGACCGGGGCTAGCGTGGACAACCATACGAAGTAAGTGACCAGATACACAAAAACGGCAACCGTCGAAACGCCTACCGGAAGAAAGAAACCGATCAATAAGGCGGCTAGTGTACCAACGCTGAACAAGAATTCCGTGAAAGTATAACTTTGGTTTACATAGATGTTCCAGAATATGAATAACTGCTGGACCACGGCGAGAGCAATCAGCAGAAAATAACCGAGTTCGACGCGACGTAAAGGGGTGGATTTTTTCATGTTTTACCTACTTTCTAAACGCTTCAACCTTTTATCGCTGTAGTTAAGCCATTCCATATGGTATTTAAAAATTACCCAAATGTCGATAGATTTATCGAATGTTATCATAATCTACATATTGGATCACGAATGTAATGCCCATTGACCCTGAAATTCTCCTGTTCAACTGACCCTTTCAGGAATCAGGATATATAGGATAGAGTAGAAGGAGGGCTTTGGCACACTAGGTAGAAAAGAGTTCTCCTCTAATCATACCACTTGTTATGAATGTATTTAGGAATAGTTCAACAGTAGAAAGGATTCTGGTATGCCCTATAATGCGTCCTGATGTCACAGACGGTGTCGCTCATCTGTCTTATAGGTGCAGCTGTACATGCCGAAAATATACAGAGTAAGAAGGTGTGCCTGATGTTATTGGATCAAATTTATACAGAATACAAACCGATGATGTTCGGCCTGGCCTATCGGATGCTGGGGAGCGCGGCGGATGCGGAGGACATCGTACAGGATGTTTTTTCTCAATTCGTGCAGATGGATCGGGGAGAAGTGCTGAATGAGAAAGCGTATTTGGCCAAAATGACAACGAACCGCTGCATCAACCTGTTGAAATCGTCCAGACGCCAGCGCGAAACGTATACCGGTCCCTGGCTGCCGGAGCCGATGCCGGACTATGACATGCTGACGCGGTCCGATCCTGCGGAACGCCGCGAAACGATTGGTTATGCCTATCTGGTGCTGCTTCAACGATTAACGCCGCTGGAGCGCGCCATTTATATTGCTAAAGAAACATTGGGTCTGGAATATCATAATATCGCGGAGATGCTTGGAAAGACGGAGATCAGCTGCCGTAAGACCTTCAGCCGTGCCAAGCAGAAAATGGGGCAGGCCACGGTGAGGCCTAATGGAGAAACCGCCCGGACCGAAACGCAGGAACGCTTCGTTGAAGCATTCCTGCGGGCGTCCGATATGGGCAATTTTAAGCCGCTGTTATCATTCCTGAAGGAAGAGGTTACGCTGCTATCGGATGGCGGCGGCAAAGCAAAGGCAGCCATCAACCCAATACGGGGTATAGAGCGGGTACGTGCATTTTTCGAGGGGTTGTCTGCCAAAGGCTCGTTTCGGGAAGGCTTTGAGCCTGTCTCCGTAAACGGAGAGCCCGGCTTATTGCTGAAGCGGGACGGCAGGGTCTCCATGGTGCTGACGGTAGAGTGGGAACCCGACTTATCCTGCATCAGCCGGATTTTTCTTATGGTAAATCCGGATAAATTGCAGCTGTTTAATCAAAACAGCCCGGGAACAGCCCTGTAGCGACGCCGATCCGGTTCCAGGCATTGATCGTTGTGATCGCCATGACCAGATCGACGAATTGCTTCTCGTCAAAATGCTTGCGCACGCGCTCGTATACCTCGGCCGGAACGCCGGCCTCGGACAGCTTGGTCACGTATTCCGTTAATTCGATAACGGCCCGTTCCTCTTCGGAATAAATCGGGACTTCGCGCCACATCGGCAGAAGGAGGAGGCGATCCACGCTTTCGCCCATGGAGAGAAGATCCTTGGAATGCATATCCACGCAGAAGGAGCAGCCGTTGATCTGGGACGCCCGGAGCTTAATGATTTCGTACAGCTTGTGATCGAGTCCGCTTTTTTGGGCCGCTTGCTCCAGGGCAAGCAGCGTTTTGAAGGCTTCGGGATTGGCCGACCGGTAATTCATTCGCAGTTCCATGTTCAGTTCCCCTTTACGGTATGATTTTTGATGTTCACCCATATGACAGTTGACCTTCCAAAATTGTGACATGTTCAAACGGAAAAAAGAAAGAAACCCTTATAAGGTGGAGAACGAAAGACCGAATAAGGAACGGCGCTTCTTGGCAGAAGCGCCGCCCCGGGTAACGTTCATATTCATCCAAGGGGTTTCTTTGTCGTTTATTACGCTCTATATGTTACTTTCCGGCCTTAAGCGGAACGCGCAGGACATCGTCTCGCTTATGGGTGGTATAATTCGAAATGTACACTTCGAGCTCGGTCTTGTCAAAATTCTTATACACGTCCATATGTTTATTATTGTCATCTCCGAGCAGCCCGATCATGGCCGGCATTCCATAATTTCGGTCTTCGCCGTCAAGATAATAGGTTTGGTTGACGCCGCCGAATGTCGGATCGGAGCTTAAGGATTCTACGTAAAGATTGTTGTCCTTCAGGTAATAGGTCCATGTAATCGGATAACCTGCAATGCTGGAAGTTAAGCTTTGATGTTCAGCCGAAATGCCGGTCAAGCGGATCGGATTCTTGTCTCCGGCATATTCATCGACGCGGTGCTTGGCGATCAGAGACACCGGTTGGTTCGCCAGAGAGGCCGCCTTCAGCCCGGCCATTTCAAAGCGCAGCTCCGTCTTGTCGGATTGCCCAGGCACATGCCATCCGCTTAACAGCTTCCCGCCTACATCCAGCTGGTAGTCCATGTAAGGAACACGGATGTGTTTCTCTTCATGGGTTAGGATCAGCCGGACCTGGGTTGGTGTCACGATCATTTCACGGATCTTCGTTCCGCCAGGCACTTGATCAACAGGGATATTCAACGCTTCCTTGAATGTGCCGTTGTCCATTTGTTTCTTGGACAAGGCCATATTTAAGCTCCAAGTACCCTCTGCGGTACCGAGCGTGCGATCGTAAGCAAGCTGGAAACCAGTGCCTTCTGCACGCAAAAGGTCTGACTTGAATATTTGCTGACTTAAGTATTCTCCGGAGGATCCCGGAGTTCCAAAGACGGAAGGCCGGGTTTCCTTGATGATCTCTTTATTGTCATTGACGGCTTCCACTCGCACCCAGCTTCTGCTCTTCATCTCAGGATCCGTAAACGTAATGGCCGATCGGAGCAGTACCTCGCCTTCGGCTTGCTCGAAAGACTGCAGGGTCACGCTGTCAATGCCATTCTTCTGAATGGGAAATGCCTGAGTATTCGGGTCTTGTGGGTCGTAGTTGATCGACTGTTTTCCCTCACCGGTAAAATGGATATTCTCCATCATAAACTCGACATCCGCCATCTGGCCTTCAGCGACCCAATCGGTCTCAAAATACCCCTGGAATACGCCTACATCCTCATTCCACTGATGGGAATAACGGCCCTCGATGGAATGGCCCTCCTTATCTTTAAGCCCAATATGATCAAAGGCTACTTGTTCGCTAGCTCGTGTTGAGCCTGGATCCAGACTGTAGAGCAGGAAGGTCCGGTTCTCATCGATAAACGCCGTGTGCACCGTTAAGGTAATGCCGTCCCTCGTAACGGATTGTTCAATCGTCTGGCCAAGCCCCTGCTCCAATGCGGACTGGATACCAGCCCTGTAAGATAGAAGGTTGGACCAATCATAATTCAATGCTGCATAGACCGGCGTTGCCATCAAGGCGACGGATATTCCCGTGATGATCGCAATCCGTTTTCGTCTGCGCGGACGAAGCGGAACCGATTCACCCCCGGCAACCTTCAATTCGTTCTGCTGGATGCTGCTCCACATGCGGTCAAAATCAGGATAAGACACGTTATTCGCTGTTTTCATCTGGTCCTTCAGATTGTTCTCAAAACGTTCCAAATTGTTTCTCTCCCTTCAGCCAAAAGCCGTTATTCTGTTCGAGCTTTTTTCGCATGATTTTCAATGCTTTGTGAAGCCTTGATTTAACCGTCCCTACAGGGATCTTCAACGTTTCGGCAATTTCCGTCATCGACAGCTCGCCGATATAGCGGAGCGTCACAACGGCCATGTGCTTCTCCGGCAGCTGCCGCAGCAGTTTCTCCCATTCCGCCGCCACTGCTTTTTCCAATACGATGGTGTCTACGGATTTAACCGATGCCGTGGTCTGCTCGTGGAGCCACTCGACCTGGCTTTGCTTGTCACGCTGGGTCTGATTCCTTCTAAGCAAGTTCAAGCAATGATTCATCGCGATGCGCATGATCCAGGCGCGTGTATGCTCAACGCTTCTCCAATCCTGACGAAATACGGTGACGAATACGTCGTGGCAGAGATCTTCCGCATCTTGCGCGTTCCGCAGCATGTAGTAGCAGGTACGGTACACATCCTTGTTGTAAGAATCGAATAACTCGCGTTCCGTCAATCCAAGGCACTCCTTTCTTTGCGTTATGTCTAATAAACAAATGACCCTTGGAAAGGGTTCATCTTTTTTTGCTGCCGTAATCAGCGAAGGTCTGAGTCCGTCTCCGTAACGGTTAATTGATTTCATTCTAACAAAAAAGAACATCTGCTCACCGTATAAAACGAAGGGCAGATGTTCTAGATATCTTTGTAAGATTAGAAGCCGCTGACAGGCTCAATTGGAGCCTAACGATTAGGCACTTGCTTATAGGGGGTTATCGCTTTGGCTTAAGCTATGCGGAACCAGCTGATTTGCACTTCGCCTTTCATGATGAGGAAGACGTCAGCCCGTCCTGTTAATCCTGTCAGTTCGGCCTGAACCGTCGTCCAGGCTTGGCGTCCTCCGGTCGGCAGAACCTTGCAGCATCCGGCTGCAGGACCATCCGGGCTGCCGGTCGTAATGACGATTTCGCCGCCCTTAATATGCCCGCTCACCCTGGCCTCGAACATTGCCGGGGAATCGCCGAGATCCGCGTCATGGAAAGCGATCCATCCCGTTTCGCTGGTTAAACGAATGCTTTCGCCGCCTTCACGGCATTCATCCAGGAAGACACCCTGGTAATCGTCATAATTCACCGCTCGAACTGGCTCGCGCAGCGTGCGTGGAGGGATTGTCTCTCCTTCCACTTGAAGGGCTGCGGTGACCGGCAATTGGCTGGAGGACGGTCCAGCCATGAGCGTATAGGTCCCCTTTTCAACGCAATAGCGATCCCGGGTGACATCCCAGAAAGCCAGATCCTCCGCATTGAGCTCAAAGCTTACGTTTTCCGAAGCGCCCGGGGACAGATGGATGCGACGGAAGCCTTTCAACGATTTGAGAGGACGGATGACGCGGGAGGAGTCAGCCTTCACATACAGCTGAACCACCTCATCCCCGGCCAGCTGGCTCTCATTCCTCACGGCAACGGTGACGGTTACGCTGCCTTCAGCCGTGATTTCCGCCTGGCTTAGCGACAGACCGCTGTAATGGAAGCGGGAATAGCTGAGACCATGACCGAACGGATACAGCACATCCCCGTCGAAATATTGATAGGTCCGTTTCCCCTTGATGATGTCGTAATCCATAAGGTCCGGAAGCTGTTCGGTCGACTTATACCACGTCATGTTTAAGCGGCCGCCCGGATTATAATCTCCATACAGAACGTCGGCTATCGCATGGCCCAGCTCCTGTCCGGCGTGAGACGTAAAGAGGATGGATGGCACATGCTCCTGTTCCCAGTTCACGGCGAACGGATACCCGCCGATAATGACAACCACTGTATTGGGATTGGCTTCATACACCGCTTGAATTAAGGCTTGCTGGGCGGGCGGGAGGGTGATGTCGGGACGGTCAATCGTTTCCTTGCCGTTAATGAACGGACTGTTCCCCACGAATACCAGGGCGGTTTCAGCCGATGCTGCCGCCGCGACGGCTTCGGCGATGCCGTCCTGAACCGTCTCGATGGCAAATGGCGTTCCCGTATCCTCGATGCCGCCAACGACAAGCCGTCCATGCTCATCCAGCAGGATCGGTTTGCCTTCCCAATTCTTCATCATAAAGCTTCCATCCGGTAACGCCTCAAAGCTGAATGCCTCTTTCACGAACCAGCCGCGAGCCTCGTCAGCCGTTGCGTGCAGTCCCGTCTCGGTTTCGGTTACGAATTTGCCGCTGCTGGCGAGCCGGAGCGTGACGGAGCCCCAGCCCCAATCGTTCCGCTCGAACACCGCTGCTTCGGAGGGCTCAGCCGTGCTTGCAAACAGCCCGCCATCCTCTTCCGAAGATAGGGCTGCATATTGGCCGCTAACAGCAGAACGAAGACGTACCTGGTCTAATCCCGTATGAAAATGGACGCTGCGGTCCCCCATTTTCTCCTGCACGCCCTGAAGCGGCGTAATCCGGTATGGAGGCGTGCCGCTGTACCAATCCGTAAATGCTTCGTTAGCCAGGGGGCCGATGACAGCAGCGGATTTCAAATGATCACGCTGAAGGGGCAGCAATCCGTCGTTTTTCAGCAGCACAATCGATTCCCGGGCAGCTCGCAGAGATAGTTCGGCATGCTCGGACGCGCAGAGCTTCGACTCCGGAACATGGCTGTAAGGATTCCGTTCTACCGGATCGAACTCGCCGAGACGGAACCGGACACGGAAGGAATTGCGGATGGCATGATCGAGATCCTGCTCTTCCAATAACCCTTGCTCCAATGCGTCACGGAGCGCGCGGAAGGAGATGTCCTGGTCGTCGGTGATACTGTCGATTCCGGCTTTAACGGAGCCGGCAACGGCCTCTGCATAGGAAGAGACATAATGATGGTCCATAACGGTGCCCAAAACGTCACCGGCGTCTCCAACCACGAATCCGTCCATGCCCCATTCCTGTTTGACGATATCGTTTACTTCATGGTTCAGGTTGCACGGCGTGCCGTTGATGCCGTTATACGCGGTCATCATGGAACCGGCTTTCCCTTCCCGGAACGGTGCCTCGAAAGCTTTCAGATAATACTCGCGCTTGTTTCTCGGATCGATGCTTACCGAGGCGCTGCCGCGGTCAACTTCGTTGTTATTGCCGTAGAAGTGTTTTAGGGTAGCTACGGTTTTATAGTAGAAGGGATGGTCTCCCTGCATGCCCTTCACAAGCTCGGTGGCGAGTTCCCCGGTCAGATGCGGGTCTTCCCCGTAGGCTTCTTCCGTGCGTCCCCAGCGAGGGTCGCGTTCCAAATCCACCGTAGGCGCCCAGATGGTCAGTCCGTTGATGGCCCGGTCGCGCTGGTAATAGACGCGGGCTTCCTCCGCGATGACGGATCCGATCTCCCGCATTAGCTCGGGATTCCAGGTGCACGCAAGCCCGGTATTTTGCGGGAACACGGTCGCTTCGCCAAGCCATGCCACGCCGTGAGCGCCTTCGGTGCCATGTTTATATTTTTGCACACCGAGGCGGGGGATTTCCGCCTGGTATTGGCACATTAATTCGATTTTCTCGTCCAAGGTCAATCGGGATACAAGATCGTTAACCCGTTCTTCCAGCGGAAGATCCGGATTCTGGAATGGATATTTCATGGAGCAAAACCTCATTTCTATGCATAGTTGGAATGGAAACGCTCTCAGTTATACATGCGGTAAGTTCGTGCTTCTCTTAAAACCATTAAACCAACTCCATCATAGCGTGCAAAGCGGAGACGTAATACACCGAGAATTAGCACAGTTTTCATGTGAAAATTTCGATTCCTTCGGACAGCTGGTTTGACATCTCATCGCCTTCGCGCCTCAGCCGGTAACCTGGTGTTTGATGAGTGGGAAGGGCTCCAGGAAGCTGGAGGATGAACGGCTGCCGAGAATCGCCCTGTACCTTGTGTAACCCAGTCATTAGATTAAGCGTTTAGATTAATGAATGAAATGAATGGAGGAAGCGAAGGGGAGGGGTTGATTTTATTCCAAGAGAAAAGAAAATCATAATGGCCATAGCAGTGGTGCTCCTAGCAGTTACTATGGCGATTATCTATTATTCTGTTCGATTGCCTTCTAAAAGCGTCATTGCCCATTCTGCTAAAATAGAAAAAATCTCTTTTCTTTACCTGAAAGGAACTAACATGACACCTTACCTCATCGAATTCGGGGACAAAAATGAAGAGCTTAACCAATTAATGAGCATTTTGGATTCCGTTTCGTATACAAGATCGCCGAGATCGTTTTTCAGCAGGAACATAAGAAATGATGGGGGTCCTACGTTTGCATTCATTATCTTTTACCGTGATCGTGACGGAGAAATGAATGATTATTTTTTGGATATGAATCAAGGGGGCTATGTTTTAAGGGAAGGAAAGAAAATGTATAAGATGGTTGATAGGGAAAAGGAGGTTTTTGATCAGCTATCTACATGGCTTTTTGAAAAAGCTGTTAGAATGCCTGTAACTTAGAAGCTGAAAAAGATGAACCGCGGAATGAACGCAGGAAATATGAAACCTCTCTGATGAAAAGGGATGCTTAAGCGCCTTTCGTTTCTTCGTGAGAGGTTTCTTCTCTTTCGTCCGTTACATTCGGCAAATCTCTCTGGGACAGTCCTCGCAGTGGCAAATATTCCTTAAATAGTCGGGATCATTGAGAACGATGCGTCCCCGTTCGGTAGAAATGACGCCAAGATCCTTAAGCTCGTTCAATATCCGGTTAACGCTTTCACGGGTAGAACCAATCATCTCCGCCATTTCCAGATTCGTAATCCGCTTGCCGATGATGGCTCGTGCTTCCTTGTTTGTCCCGCTCGTCCCGTACATATTGTACAGCCGCAGGAGCAGAGAGCACAGGGCGCCGGATTTACCATGCAGCAGCAGGTCGCGTAATTTGCTTTGAGCGGTTCGCTGCATGAGTGCCATCCAGCCCATATATTCCACGGCAAAGTCACCGTTGGTGCGGATGACTTTATCCAGTTCGGCCTGCGGCACAATTCCGACTTCACTATCCTCCAAGGCTTTGGCTTCGAATTGATGAACGGCTCGTCCGAACGGATCGGGTTCACCGAACAGATCGCCGGGAATGTGAAGCGATAAGGTGGCCGACAATCCGCCTTCCAGCAGCTTGGATACCTTCAAGCTTCCGCGGTTTACAAAGTACAGCCGGTCTGCAGGATCGTTCTCCTGGTATAGATAATCGCCGGCAAACAAACGGACAGGCTCAGCCAATTCCCGGATCAGAGCGAGATGCGGTTGTGAATAGACGCAGGAAGTGCCTGCTGGAAACAGCCCTCCATTCCATGCATCGGAACTTACAGCATGATTCTGTTTCATACCATCTTCTCCTTCCATAAGTTTATTCGGCAAGCTGGTAATCGCCATTGGCCAGTTTAAATGTATGGGTCAGACCTGAGGTGAGATAGATTTGATGATCGGTGGTGACGAAAATAGCTTCGGCATCGCCGCGGCTCTCTACCAGTTTCCGTCCTTCCGTTAGTCCAAGCGAGAAGACGGAAGTCGACATGGCGTCAGCGTCCATGGATGTGTCGGTCACAATGGTAACGCTGAGCAGGTCATTATCGACCGGATAACCGGTGAAAGGGCTCAGGATATGGTGGTACACCTTCCCCTCTGTTTCAAAGAAACGTTCGTACACGCCGGAGGTCACGATGGTCTTATTGACGACTTCAAGCGTACCCAGGGACTGCCCGCGATCTTTCCCGGGGTCCTGGATACCGATATTCCATGGCGATCCGTCCGGTTTAGCACCCATGGCAAGGATATTGCCCCCGAGGTCGATGATGGCCGAGTGGAAATCCTGCTGCTGCAAATATTCCGCGATGACGTCCGCAGCATACCCTTTGGCGATGGCCCCCAGATCCAGCGACATGCCTTCCCTCTTCAGTTGGATGGCGTGCGATGCCGGATTCAAAATGACATCCTTGTAGTTCATTCGCTGCATGGCGGCTGTCAGCTCGTCCTCTTTCGGCACAGCGGGGTGTTCGCCCCCGATTCCCCAGAGGTCCACCAGCGGGCCTACGGTCGGTTCGAAATGTCCACCGGAAGCCGCTGCGTAATCGATGGCGGTTTGGACAACCTTGAAGGTTTCCTCGGATACGCTCACTTCGGACTTGCCCGCCGCTTGATTGACCCGATCGATCTCGCTGTCCGCCAGCTGCCGGTTCATGCGTTGGTCAATCCGCTCCAGCAGTACGCCTACCTCATCGAAATGCTGGGACGTCATCCGTTCATCGTAAACGCGGAGACTTACAATGGTATCGAATATAAAGTAACGTTCGGTTGCCGGTTCGTTACTGGCGGCTACCTTCTGATCTGCTTTGTTTGTGCAGCCAATCGATCCCGTCATCAACAGGGTGAGCATGATCAACAGGCTGCTGTAGGAAAGAAGCTTCCTATACATGACAGTGCCTCCTCTTTTTCAGTTCTGGTGCTGTTCTAAATCGAGTTCCTTTGATCCCAGCGTATCAGACCCGTACCTTGCTGAATGTGAGAAAAATCATTTCTGGCACTTGGTGCAGCCCTGATAATGAAGATAAGCAAAGCGAAGTGGAGAGATGCTGATGAAACGCGGAGATATTGGAATAGCGCTCGTGCTGATAGCGGTTGTCGCCTGGTTTGGAATATCCAAGTTTATGGGAGGAGACGGAGCGGCGAAGGGAACCTATGCCATGATCGAGGTGAATGGAAAGCATTATGATACGGTGGCGCTTACGGAAGAGCCCCGAGATATAGAAATCCGGACAGAGCGGGGATATAACCTCTTGAGGGTTTCCCGCCAGGGTATCGAGATGGTGAAGTCGGATTGTCCGGATCAGCTCTGCGTTGGGTTCGGTCACGTTCACGATGTTCATGATACCATCGTATGTTTGCCTAATCGCGTGTTCGTCGAAGTGACCGGAGATCAAGATGAAGGAAGTGAGCCGGATGCCGTTGTCTCCTGATCCCTATGCTCTCCGCAAGCTGGTCGTGATTGCCATCTGCGCCTCCTTATCGGTGGTGCTTGGCATTGTGGAAGCCCTGATTCCATTCGCGGTCACGATACCCGGTGCCAAGCTGGGGCTTGGCAATATTTTGGTTCTGACCTGTCTAGTCTGCCTGGGGGGCAGGGATGCCCTGTGGCTTATTGTTTTAAAGACATTGCTGACTGCCTTTATACTCGGAAGCTTCTCGACCTTCCTGTTCAGTATGTTCGGCGCGCTGGCAAGTTATCTGGTGATGTATGTCATGCTTAGGCTCGGGGGCCTTAATTTCAGCTTAACCGGCGTGAGCATCGCAGGCGGCATCGCTCATAATATTGGCCAATTAACGGCTGCCTCGCTGGTATTGGGAACAACCAAAATTTATTATTACCTGCCATTTCTGCTCGGGGCGGGTGTCGTGACGGGGATTTTTGTGGGATGGGCTGCAAAATATCTGATCGAATCCCTGCGACGTATCGATCCGTTTGGCATGTTTCATACGGAAACCTAAGGAGGAGGCGTTAGGCATGGGCATAATGGATAAGTCAGAGCATGCAGTCCAATTGAAGCATGTATATTACGGACAGGGCTGCACGAACGTGCTCAAGGACGTCTCGCTGACGATTCCCCATGGGCAGTGGGTATGCATCGCCGGAAGGAACGGGGCAGGCAAGTCTACGCTGATTCGGCTGTTAAACGGTCTGCTCCTCATGAGCCGGGGACGCATTCTTATCGATGGGTTGGAACTGAACGGCCGTACGCTGGGGGAGATTCGCCGTCATATCGGCATGGTGTTTGCCAATCCCGATGATCAGTTTGTCGGCCTGACGGTAGAGGATGACATTGCGTTCGGCCTGGAAAATCTGTGCCTGAGCCGGGAAGAGATGCTGCAGCGGATTCGGGCGTACGCGGAGCGGCTGGACATTGTCCATTTGTTGGACCGGCATCCGGCAACCCTGTCCGGCGGACAGAAGCAGCGCGCTGCCATTGCTGCCGTGCTGGCCATGGAGCCTTCCATCATTGTCTTGGACGAGGCAGCTTCCATGCTGGATGAGAAGGCTAAGCATGAGCTGCTGGATTTCATGCGAACCATGCATGCCGAAGGCCGATACACCATCATCTCCATCACCCATGACGTAGAAGAGATGGCCGAAGCAGACCGAATGATCGTGCTGGATGGCGGAATGGTGACGGCGGACGGAAGTCCAAGGGAACTGCTGCTGCAGGAAGAGCTGCTCCAGCGTTGCAGGCTAAAGGTGCCTTTTGCCCTCCAGCTGTGCCGGGAGCTCAAAGCGCGGGGGATCGATATCGGCGAGCTGGTTAGGGAGAAGGAGGTGCTGGAGGCGTTATGGTCATATCATTCGAAGAGGTTTCTTACCGCTACCGGGACCGGGGGATGAGTCCGATTCTTGGACTCGACGGCCTTCATCTGGAGCTGGAGGAAGGCAGAATGATTGCCGTTCTCGGTGCGCCGGGTTCGGGAAAATCAACGCTTCTCCAGCATATGAACGGATTGATACGGGCTGATGAGGGCTTGATTCGCATATTGGATTTCCGCCTTGAACCGGGTGACAGCAAGAAAGTCCCTGCCGGTCTGCGGCAGCGCGTCGGCCTTGTTTTTCAATACCCGGAACAGCAGCTGTTTGAAGAGACGGTGGAGAAGGATTTGCTGTTCGGGCCGCTTAATTTCGGGCGGAGCCCAGCTGAAGCCGCCGAGGCGGTCCGCAGAGCGGCATCCTTCGTCGGATTGGACGAGGAGCTGCTGACACAGAGTCCCTTCAAGTTAAGCTCGGGTCAGATGCGAAAAGCGGCTGTGGCCGCCGTACTGGCGGCTAACCCCGACATTTTGGCTTTGGATGAGCCTACGGCCTCCCTTGATCCTGCCAGCCGCGTGGATTTGCTGGAGCGATTGCATGGATTAACGAGGACCCAGGGCAAGACGGTTCTCATCGTCTCCCATCGGTTGGAGGAAATCGCTGCCTATGCGGACGAGTTCGTTGTAATTAAAGATGGCCGAGTCGTATTTCAAGGGACGGCCAAGGAACTGGTACACCGGCAGGAGGTGCTAGAGCAGGCGGGATTGATGGCTCCGTCGTCTGTGCGGATGGCGGGCAAGCTGGCATCGCAGCTTGGAGTACAGCCTCCGGAGATGCCGCCGGATGCGGCTGCGCTGGCGGATTGGTACGCAGGGCAGCTTGAAATGTAGGGCAGGGCGAAGCAGAGGCGAAAGGAGGAAGCATGGATGAAACGAAAAATCATCCTGGGCCGATATATGGAAGGCAATTCATGGGTTCACCGTCTGGATCCGCGTGCCAAGACGGCTGCCATGCCTCTCTTTATGGTGGCCGTGTTCCTGGTGGACGGATATATGGGGGTGCTCGCGCTGCTGCTGTTCACTGCGGCGGTGATCCGGGCTACGGGTATCCCGTATCGCTATTACATCAGAGCCATGAAGCCGCTGATGTTCCTGCTGTTGTTCATTCTGGTATTTCACATCCTTTATGATGCGGGAGGCGGGAAACTACTGGATGTGGGCGCGTTCAAGGTATATGTCGGCGGATTGGAAAAAGGCATCGTGTCCGCCTCCCGGATGGGACTCTTCATCATGTTGGCGGCGGTGCTGACCTTCACGACCCAGCCGGAGCAGTTGGCCCAGGGGCTCGGCAGCCTCCTGCGGCCCCTGACTTACATCGGCGTGCCGACCGATCGGCTGGTGCTGATGCTCGGCATTGCCCTCCGGTTCATTCCGACCATCTTCGAGGAAGCGGAGCGGCTGTGGAAGGCACAGCAGTCCAGGGGACTTGACCTGTCGTCGCGGCCGCTGAGGGAGAAGGCACGGCTGATCATTGCCCTGCTGGTGCCTGTAACGACAGGCGCGTTCCGGCGTGCCATCGGGCTGGCCGATTCCATGGAAGCCAGAGGCTACCGGCTGGGTGCTCGGCGAAGCAGGTTCAGGGCTTTTGTATGGAAGCGGGCAGACACGCTGTTTGTCGCATTGTTCCTGCTGCCTGTGGCCGCAGCCGCGCTACTGTAACAGCGGACTGAAGAGCATGAAAACCGCAGTCCTTAAGGACTGCGGTTTGTGGTTTATTGTTACTCGAATTTGATAGGAAAGGTCACGCAAACACTGGTGGACGAGTTGCTGCAGTCTTTCGGCTCTGTTTCGTTTTTAATGTCTTTTAATAGCTTTGAGAATTCACCTAGATAAGGCTGCAGGACATGCTTCTTGTTATTGATTTTCCCTTGAACGATCCCGGCAAACCGTCCGTTCTCCGGTACTTCTTTTGTAGAAACGAGTCTACCGTTCTTGTAATTCTCTACTCTATAGTACTCTTCATCCTCGAAGCGTTGATTCAGTCCAGTATAGAGCTCCATAACCCCATAGTCACCCGTTCGATATACGCCTTCTCTGATGGAACTCCCGTAATCCTCCATCTCGTTTGCATATTCGAACCCTTTGTAATCAGGCGTGGACTTATCCCGTTTGTAGTAATTCAGCAGTTGAATATGACCGCGAGCCAATTTGGATTGCATCAGTTCATTTGCCTGCTCCCGATCCGATACGGAAAACTCCAATAGAGTGTTCCCATCCCGATATTCAAACCAAAGGGAGTCTATGGATTGCATCACGGCATGACCCGACAGCAAGTCATGATCCTTGAAAATGCCCTTCGAGATTACATAAAATTCAAAATCAGGGTTGCTTTCGCTCCGAATTCCCGTTCCGTTAGGACGATCGTTTCGCCATTCACCCTCATATACGATTTTCATATCCCCCGGAAGCCTGTCCGATATGTATCTGCCTGTGCCGGATCTTTGTCCATTGTACCAATCGCCGCTGTACACTTTGGAAGGTCCCCATCTCATCGTGCCTTTCCCGTGGGGTTTGTTGTTCTTCACTTCTCCGTAATAGGTTGCTCCGTTTGGGAGGGTCAAACTCACTTTTTGGTTTGAAGCTTCCGTTTCCTCATGGGTAAACAAAAGAAACAGCAATGCTAATGTAAGAAAGCTTAGAAATTTTCTGATCACGTTGTAATACGTCTCCTCTAATCTGCCAATTTTTAATTTCTGGCGTATACCATCGATGGATGATTTACCCAGTCAAATCATAGATGAGATTCATGCCTGCCGTAAAGTTATAATATGGAAATTAAATCAGTGAACTGGGTAATTGTCCGATCTTTTGTGAGTTTTACAATGCATCTCGCGGAAAATATAGATAATAAACACCGATCCTTTACGGAACGGTGTTTTTGTCATACCTATTCATTCATCGGCATCGGCGTATCCGTCGGCTCGAATCCCTCGTAGGCCCGGTCCACGGACTGCCGGATTTCCTTCAGGCTCAGCCCCTGATGCCTGCCGTCCAGGTACATGTTCGTGACGTCCAGGCAGGTCTGGCAGAACTTTGCGTGCGTGGTTGGCGTTAGCCGACCATCGTCCTCTTGAGCATAGTAGCAATTCAGGTTGCTGCTGTGGCCTGCGTCACCGCATCCGCAGAAGCAGGGCATGAAGGCCAAGTGGCTGGCATGGAGGATGGCTGCATTGTATTCCTTCAGGCTGGACATATGCGGAAGAGGCGTATCGGGATGCAGCAGGTAGTCGGTTTTTCCGTCGGAACGGCCAGCAAGAGCTTCCACATAGAGGATGTCGCTGCGATACGCGCCGCTTACTACTTGAACGCCGTTCACGCCTTCAAAGGTTTGCAGCGTAAGCGCGATGGCTTCTTCAGCCCGTTTTCCCTCCTCAGAGCCGGTAAAGGAACGAAACGATGGGGACAGCTCTACCACGGTCACCCCGTGCTCGGTTCGGATTTCCACGAAGGTTACACCATTAGGGATGGCGCTTTCAAGTACAGGCGGCAGCAGATCTCCAAGCTGGGTCAGCATCGTCATGGCACTGACCTTGGGATAGCGGACGGAGGTATCTGTCTGCACATACTGGGATACGGGCGTGAATAAACCGGAATGCGGGTCATAGGCATGGAGGGTTACGCTGGGCATCGTGCTTGGGATGGCGGAAAGAATCGTCCCCTTGGGCGGACGTGCACCGTTTGCAGCGATATCTTCCAGTTCAAGCAGGATCCTGTCGCTTGATATATCCTCGGTCAGTCTCCCGAGTTCTTCATCCTGAGCGTTCAGGAACAGGATGGTCGGGTGCTCCGTAATGCCGTACCTATTAACGGCTCCCGTATCCTCCGATATGCTGAAATACTGGTAACGGTAGGCTGGCGAGGCAGCTTCCATCTGTTCCATGACACCCAGTGCTTTGGAACAGCCGCCGCAGCCCTTGAGCGCAAAGATGGCGATGGAGCTCACTTGTGTATCACCAGTCCTCTGTTCTGCGAGAGGGGATGTCTTGAACAGCATGAAGCCCCCTGCACCAAGCAGGATCAGGAAGGTCGCCAGCGCAATTCTCCACCGCCAGATTCGTGTACGATTCATGTTCTAACACATCCTTTCATATCGAACAGGGATGCATCCATGACGGATGTATCCCTGTTCATTTGGAGTATATGGATTCATGTCTTTAGGGCAGAAAATAATGGAGCAGGGTCTGCAAATCCTGCTGGGCGGGATGATCCGCCAAGTCGCCGATCATCCGCTGAGCCTGTTCCGCATACGATCGGGCAAGCTCCTCGCTTTGCTCAATGGCGCCGCTTGCGGCGATACGCTGGATGACCTCGTCCATGGCAGCCGCCGCAGAGTGGGGGCCAAGCTGTCTGATTCCAGGTGCAAGGGCTGGATCGTTGAGGGCGTAAATCACCGGCAGCGTAATGTTGCCGTTTCGCAGGTCTGCGCCAGCCGGCTTGCCGATGGCCTCTTTGGGCTTCGTGAAATCGAGCAGGTCATCCCGGATTTGAAATGCCATGCCGAGCGACTCTCCGAATTGAAAAAGCCGTTCAGCGGTTCCGGCATCCGCTTTGGCTGCATCCGCACCCGCTTTCAGGCAGTGGGCCATCAACAGGGCGGTTTTGCAGCGTGTTTTCTCCAAATACTGCTCCATCGTCAGTCCGAAGTCGAAGCGGTGATGCAGCTGATCGTATTCTCCCATGCAGAGCTCGGTCACCAACGCCGCAAGCTCGGCTAATCGGTAGGCCTCGTCTTCGGAGATGTCTTCACTGCTCTTGTCGGACTCGTCATTCGGATGACCCGCGGCCCATTCGATGGCGCGGGCAATCATGTAGTTGCCGATGTGCACGGCCGTCTGGACATCCGTTGTTTCATGCAGGGTCGGCATGCCGCGCCGCATATCGGATTGATCGATAATGTCATCGTGCACCAGCGAGGCCATGTGCAAATATTCAAGCAGTACGGCGGTTTTCATGACGGCCGGCTCATGGCCGCTTTTCCCGAAACGGCTGCCGAGCACGACCATAAGCGGGCGCAGCCGCTTGCCGCCAGCGTTAATGAGATCCATGACGCTGCTCAGCACAACGGAGGGAGGAGTGAGGTCACGGTCTGAGGTGACCACCTCCCGGAGCAGGCGGTCGAAGGAAGCGAGATCCACTCCAATTTGGTTATGAATGTTCATCTGTATCAGCGCTCCTTTCCCCGGACAGCTCCTTACGCGCTCCGTTGCTCCAGATAGCTGCGGATTTCACGCTTCAGCTCTTTAAGCAGGATTTCGGGTGAGACGTTCTTCATTAGTTTCAGCTGCATGCGCTTATGGAGGGGGAGAAGCCGGGACAGCAGCTTCCATTCCTTCCGTTTGACGGCAATCCGGTACATGAGCCCGGTCAAATAATCGCCGTCCAGCAGCATACACGTCAATCTCTCGTTATCCTGTGTCTGCAGCTTGCCGTGCTTGCTCAGTGCAGTATGAATCAGGATGCAGCAAGCCAGCACCGTCATTTTGCGTGAATAGGCAAGTTCATAAGCGTTGAGCATATCGGCGATGTCCCTTACCGGTCTGTTATCCATCTCCATCCAATCGATATCCGTTCCGGAATCGATATGCGACCGAAGCAGGTCGATCGTATCCTGTAATAGCTTCATATCCATCGTTATTGACTCCTTCCGGAAGGCTCGTGTTGATTAAGAGTGTGAATGCCGGCAGAACGGTTAGGGCTTGAGTTTGATACGGCAAAGCGCGATACGGTTAGCCCGTTCTATTGAATAGAGAAGAATTAGTCCGTATACACGTACCAGCGCCTTACGATCGGTATTCGTTTCCATGCTTTTTTCAGCCAAGGATACACATAGTAGTCAAGTCCGAACGTGCTGCCTGATCCGCCGATTAAGGCGATCCCGGCTGCCAGATACCACAGCATTTCGTTAGGTGCCATACCCGATACCCAAACCATCGCGCCCATGGCAACGCTGGCTACGGCTGCAGGTGCCGTGAACAATCCGACGATCAGCAGAATGCCGACGATCAGCTCAGCCAGGACCATCGAGGTCTGAAACACATAGGCGAGCGAGGTATAGCCGCCGTCGCCAGTGTAGAACATCAGGTCCATCGACCAATCGACAATGGATTTCATAAAATTCGGAACCGGCAGTGCGGATACCGCTTCGGCAGTATAAGCGGAGGCGGCGGACACCGCATCTGCCGCTCCGGCTCCGGCTGCATCGGCGCCTGCAGCGGAAGCTGCACTTACGCCGTCGGCTGCTTTGGCAGGAATGAGGAACACTTTATCCGGATCCTCGATAATCTTGTGGATTTTATCCCATCCATGTGAGAGCCACATCCATCCGGCAAAAATCCGCAGCGGAACGAGCCAGAAATTCGGAGACCGTTTGGCAAAATGTCCGCCCACAAAGCTGCGGTTGTTCCGGACGTGGAAGAATTCATGCAGCAGGTAGTGATATACCTTGTTGAAGCCGCAAACCTGGAACAAATAGAGCATATTGATCATATGTTTAACCAGCATAGCCGGGAAGCCGCTGAGCCTGAACATGTGGCCCGGCACGCCCACGTTGGCTACCCCGTAGCGGCTGCCGATACAGACCATCGTTCCGTGGAACGTCGGTTTGTAGGATTTCATCGGTTTGTTTAACAGTTCGGCCACGATGTTATGCGCAATGACCGGGGCGGCGAGTTCCGCATTTTCTACCATTTGAGGTACGGGTGCAGCCGCGCCTTCAGGAATGTAGAAAATATTGTCCCCGACGACATAAACGTTCGGATGGGCAGGAACTTGAAGCTTATCGTTGGTCAAAATGCGCTTGCGGCCTTTTTGCTCGACATCCATATTGCCGACCACATCGGAGCCTTCCACCCCTGCGGTCCAGATAACGGTTCGGGATTTGATGTCGCTGCCGCCGACGGTAACGCCGTCCGGTTTCACTTCCGTAATCTTGGAGCCTGTGATGATGTTGACGTTCATTTTGCGCAGCCGTTTCTCGGCTTTGCGGATCAATGGCTCGGGCAGGATCGGCAGGATTTTGTCGACCATGTCGGCAACGTGCAGCGTAACCTCGTTTGGATCCACGTAGAATTCCTTACATAATTGCTGCGTGAACTCGGCCAACTCGCCGATCATCTCAACCCCGGTGAATCCGCCGCCGACCACGACGAAGGTCAGCATTTCTTTGCGGACCTGCGGGTCGCGCTCCAGCACGGCTCTTCGGAACATATTCAGGGTGTGTTCTTTCAGACGGACCGCATCGTCATACGACCATAAGGTAAAGGCGTGTTGATCTGCGCCCGGTATGCCAAAGAAGGTTGGCTTGCTGCCTGTTCCGATGACCAGATAATCGTAGGTGTAGGTTTGTTTCTCTCCGCGGAGTGTTTGGCCGTCAAAGTCAATGCCACCGATTTCATCCAGCACCACGTCTACATTTCGGAATCCGGAGAACACTTTCTTCAGGTCGATTTTGATGGAATCCTCCTCGACCCGGTTCGCGGCTACTTCATGCAGCTCGGTCAGCAGTGTATGATACGGCTTGCGGTCGATGAGTGTTATCCGCAAATCCTTCTGTTTGCGCAGTCGTTTAGCCAGCTTCTTGGCGGTAAGTATACCGCCATATCCGCCGCCCAGCACGATAATCTGTTTCATGCGAATCTCCCCTCAAGGAATAGTTGTCTTCTATCTATCGCTCTTGTTCTTATTTGGCGCCTTCGAGTGCTTTTGTTGCCAGTTCTACAAATCCGTTGACGTGGATCGACACACCGGAGATGGCATCGGTTTTGCCGTCTTCCGCCGTTACGATGGCTTGCGGATCTTGCTTTTCAATCAAATACTGCTCGGCTTGATAAGCCTGTTCATGCCATTCGGATTGAGCTCCGCCGTTCTTCATGCCGTATTCACCGGATTTGGAACGGGTAACTTTATCGGTACCGCCGTCTTTATGAATGCCGTTCCAGCTGACCGCGGCGATCTTGCCGTTAATAACGGTAACGTCGACGGTTTCTTTCCAACCGGACTTGGCATCAAAGTCAGCCGCTTCCGCGTGATAGCTGCCGTCTTTGTATGGTCCTGCTTCAACAGGTCCCGCCGCCAGCGCTTTTGCTGCCAGTTCCGTAAATCCGTTGACATGGATCGACACCCCGGACACGGCATCCGTGCGGCCTTCGTCGTTTAAGGTCAAGCCTTCAACCGACTGCTGAGCCACCAGGTATTCCTCCATTTTGGCTGCCTGCTCATGCCATTCCGTTTGAGCGCCGCCTTTTTCCTTCATGCCGTAGAAGCCTTTTTCGGAAAACATCTTCTTGTCTAAGCCGCCGTCCTTATGAAGTCCGTTCCAGTTGGCGCTGACGATCTTGCCGCCTTCGACCTTAATCGCAACAAGTTCCTTCCAGCCGGAATCTTCGGCAAAATCGCCTTCAGCGTAATATAAGCCGTTCTGCAGGGTTCCTTCTGGTGAAGGCTGTTCCGCATTACTTGCGTTATCCGTGTTTTGGCTCTCTGCCGGTTTGTCCGTGGTGACAGGCTCTTTGTCTCCGTTGCCTCCGCAGCCTACGAGCAGCGCAAACATCAACATGACGGAGAGGGATAGAGAGAGTGTCCTTTTCATTCTGGTTTCCTCCTATAATTTTGTGAATTACTTCACAAATATTGTTCTTGAGTTCATTTTATTCTTAAAAGGAATAGTTATCGGTGAAAAAAATCACAAATAGTGTCGGTGCTTCATGTTCGGATTGATTTCCGTTGATTGCACATGAAGCACCATGGGTCAGATAATGCCTCGAATGTCATCCAGCGATTGGATGCCTTCGCTTTCCATCAATTCAATCAATTCTTCTGCCAGGGTATCGCCTGCGCGCAGGTTGATGAAGTTGTAGGTTCCGATCTGTACGGCTGCCGCACCTGCCATGATGAATTCGAGGATGTCCTCGGCGCTGCTGATTCCGCCGATTCCAACAACCGGGATGGATACTGACCGTGCTACCTGATGGACCATGCGGAGCGCGATCGGCTTTATTGCCGGTCCGGACAACCCGGCGTAGGCTCTGTCAAAAACGCTTCGCCGTTCCCGAATATCAATCGCCATCGCTTGGATCGTATTAATGAGCGAAAGACCATCAGCGCCTTCGGCCTCACACATGCGTGCCATTTCCTTTAAATCCCTTGCACCGGGAGAAAGCTTGACGAGCAGCGGCAGTGTGGTCGCTTTCCGGACTGCGCGAACCACCTCTTGAGCCTGCTCATTCTCAACGCCGAAGGCCAGCCCGCCTTCCTTGATGTTGGGGCAGGAGATGTTGAGCTCAATCATGTCCACGGCTCGTTTGCCGGATGACCGTAACTTGAGGCTGGCTTCGGTAAGCAGCTCGGCCCCCTCCGTATATTCCCGTATGGTGCCGCCGGCAAGATTGACGACGACCGCCGTCCCGTGCGAGGTCATCTCGGATAATTCATGCTCCAGAAAAGCGTGAATGCCCGGATTCTCAAGGCCAATGCTGTTCATGATGCCGGATGGCGTTTCATAAAGCCGTGTTCCTGAATTGCCGATTCGTGGAGTCAGGGTCAGTCCCTTGGAGATAATGCCTCCAAGCTTGCGAAGCGGATACAGATCCGCATACGGTTTGCCGAATCCAAACGTGCCCGATGCCGCCAAAATCGGGTTAGCCAGCGGTACGCCCGCCAGTTCACAATCGATGGAGATCATTCCAGTTCACCTCCTTCGCCGGAAATACGGGGCCATCGGTGCATACCTTGCGGCTAGAGCCAGCGGAGGTTAACGTGCAGCTGTTGCATGCCCCGATGCCGCAGCCCATTCGCTTCTCGATGGAGACGTGGAGCTTGGCGTTTGTCCCCTCCGCTTTTTGGGCCAGACTGTGCATCATGGCAACCGGTCCGCATGCGAATATCGTGTCATAGCGGCTCGGGTCCACGGCATCTACAATGGTGCCGCCGGATTTGACGGTGACATTGCGGCTTATTTCGTGAAATCCGTTGACCGCGAAGGGCACCCCGGTATATCCCAGATAGACGCTGGATTCAGGAATTTCCTTCGCTGCCAGCAGCAGCGGGGCTGCTCCAATGCCGCCTCCTACCAGTGCCGTCCGGCCCTGGGGTTCAGGGAATCCTTGGCCGAAAGGCCCCTCCAGCTGAATCTTGTCACCCGCTTGAAGCGCTGACAGCAGCCATGTGCCTGTTCCGTGCACGCGATATAAGAAGGAAACGGAGTCCTCCGTCAGATTATGGATGCTGATCGGTCGTGACAGCACGGGATAGGCATCCCAGCAGCGAAGCATGAAGAACTGTCCCATTCGTGCCGAATAGCTGCCTTGAACGGTAAGTCGATAGATGCGATGGGCCAGTCTGACATTTTGAATAACAAGGGCCACGTTCTCATTTTCCTCCCTTGGCGTATTTTTTCCGCCCGTTATGTTCCTTGCTACAGTATCACAGACCGATAACGCTACCTGTGACATTTCTCATATTCAGGCGTTATCCGGGATTGATACCTTTTGTATACATACACGAGACTGAAAAGAGTGGGGGATCATATATGAGAACACTGGTGATCGTTGCACATCCGGGTCTGCACGAGGGATCACGGATCAATCGCGAACTAACCGAAACGGTGAGACATCATCATGAGGTGACGGTGAATGACCTCTATCAGCGGTATCCGGATGGAGGCATCGATATCGAGGCCGAACATCAATTGCTGCTCCAGCATGACCGCATCGTGTTTCAGTTCCCTTTTTGGTGGTACAGTTCTCCGCCCCTTCTGAAGCATTGGTTCGACGAGGTGCTGACCTTTGGATGGGCGTATGGTCCCGGCGGTGACAAGCTTCAGGGAAAAGAGTGGGGCATAGCGGTTACGCCGGCGGAGCAGCGGAGGCTTATGGCAGCGAAGGATACAACCGCTACACGGTGGAAGAGCTGACCCGGCCCTATGAAGTGACGGCGAACCTGGTAGGCGCGATTTATTTGCCGGTATATACCGTTCATAATGCCATGCAGCTGACGGATGAAGAGCTGCGGCGTCATGCGGAGGATTTTGCCAGGTACGTTACAGGAGCGGTGAGATCCAGATAAGGGTTACTATCGAAAGCGTGCAACTGCTGCAGTGATGGTTCGAATTATGGTTGACGGGTGGGCAAAAGGACAGGTTGTAAGCTCCTAACTCCAAATGGTGAATATGGAGGCGGTAGCCCGTTGAAAAGTGAAGAACTGAATTGCTGATAAATTAGCCTGGCGGCGGAAGCTGCCGGGCTTTTCGGTGGTACTGGCTACTCCGAGCGATAAGGAGTGATTGCCGCATTTGGATGCAATTAAAGTCTTCTGAAACTGCTGCGATTTTGTTTATAGACTGCGGATGATGTTCTCGTAGAAAAGGTAGCTCGACGAGTGCTACGACTTGTTTATTGGACGGAAGATGTAGATGCATGAACCGCCAAATGATTCCAAAACATACGTTGCATTGTGGAGACGCTTATTTTATACTCATATACATAGATTTACGATACATAGATTAACTAGGTATTGGAGTGATAGGGGAATGGGCATTAACAAAGAGCTGCTGAAGGGCAGCACTGTTATTTTATTGCTTACCGTGTTGAACAAGCGGGAAATGTACGGGTACGAGCTGATCAAGGAGATCGAGCAAAGCTCGGACGGGGTGTTTCTGATGAAGGAAGGCACGTTATACCCGATTCTGCACACGCTGGAGGCGGAAGGTTGGCTGGATTCCTCCTGGAGCCAGCATGATGGACGCAAACGGAAATATTACCGGATTACCGAGCGCGGCAGGGAGCAGCTCCATGAGAAGACCAAGGAATGGGTCAAATTCCGCACGGCGGTGGATACGGTCATCGGGGAGGGAAGCTAGCGTGCGACCGGTTGAAGAATACAAGGTTGTCCAAGACTTCTTGGCCCGGGTGTGCAAGCAGGTACGCGCAAGAGCCATGCATCCGGAAATCCGCGAAGAGCTGCTCGGCCATATCGAGGAGCGGACGGAGCTTCTGATGCTGGAGGGCAATGCGGAGGAGCCTGCGGTGCAGGAAGCGGTGAAGCAAATGGGGGATCCGGGGGATATCGGCAAAAGCCTGCATTTGGCTCACCGGCCTCAGATGGATTGGAAGCTGCTCGTCCTGCTGGCTTTGCTTTCGATCGTTGGGTTGATCGGTTCACTTACGGTGGATTATGCTGATACGGAATTTGTGGCGGGCTTTTTCATTAGAAAGGCATTTTTCTTCGGTATAGGACTGATCCTTCTCATCAGTTTCTATTTCCTGGACTACAGAAAGCTCAAGAAATACTCCGGGGTTTTGTTTTTTATTACGCTATGCCTGATGGCACTTACGTTAATTCGGGGTGTCGACGTCAATGGACTTAAGATTTTCTTGGTTTTCGGTCCAATAGCGGTCCCAATGCTCGGTGTAACATCTGTTTTTCTTCTCCTTATCGCCTTGGCAGGCATGAAGCCTGCTAGCCAGTGGGGACCGTGGGAGAGTGCATTCCACATTCTATATCGGGGTGTGCTGCCGATCGTACTATACAGCTTGAGCGGTTCCATGGTGTATATGTTCATCTACCTGCTAGGATTCCTGGTACTGACCTGGACGACGAAAAAGAGTAGTAAACAATTTGCCTTACTGGTAATGCTGCCGTTCATTGGATTAGCCTATATTTTATTTTTAAAAAGGTTTTATATTATGTGGAGACTTGAGGGGCTCGCAGACCGTGAGGGGGACGGTGGATATTTCATGCGAGTTATCGCGGATGCCGTTTCTTCTGCCGGTTGGTTCGGCCAAGGCTTTGCTGCGCCGAATCCGGGGATCCCATACGTTTATAGCGACTCCATATACCCCTATCTGATTTATTGCTTTGGCTGGATGTTTGGTATCCTGGTTGGCATGGTCGTTCTTTTGTTCCTCGCCAGAATGTGGAGCATAGCCAATGTACTTCACGATTCCTACGGGAAAAATATCGTGATCGGTGTCATCGTGGTATTGGGGCTGCGTCTGCTCATACCGATCATTATGGGACTTGGCGTGGTACCCATTGTGAGCCTGGACTTTCCTTTTATCTCGTATGGCGGCGTCAACAACATGCTGGATATTGCCATAGTCGGCCTGCTCCTCTCCATTTACAGACGCAAAAACATGATCCCAAGCGAGGTGGGAGAAGCAGCCCCGATGAAGGTGGCTTAGTTGAATGTTCTATCTAGGCAGCCTCTATCTTAATCGGACAGACTTATCGTACAATACCTAACTGTTTTTAACTTACATGATGACTAGATAACTCTCTTCGGATTGGTTCAGGAGGAACGGGATTCAATAAACCACGGATGTTCATCCGAGGTATGATTGAGCGCCAGACCCATCTTGATGAGAGTTATCTTTTTTTATCGAAAAAGGCTGTAAAAAGATTCATTTTTTAACTAATAACCCCTATCTATATTCGAGGCTATGCCATCAAACTTATGTAATTTAAACGATAACTTACATTCTGGTCAAGGAGGAACCACATGCGGCAAATGGAGGAGAATATGGTTGTCCGGCAATTTTTGGACCGGGTGTGCAAGCAAGTGCGCACGAAGCAAATGCATCATGAAATTCGAGAGGAGCTGCTGGGTCATATTGAGGATCGGGTCGAACTGTTGATGCTGGAGGGACATCCTGAAGAGTTAGCTGTACAGGAAGCGGTGAAACAAATGGGGGATCCGGGGGATATCGGCAAAAGCCTGCATATGGCTCATCGGCCTCAGTTGGATTGGAAGCTGCTTCTTATGCTGGCCCTGTTCTTAATCATTGGACTGGTTGGCATGCTGAGTGTGTATTACGCGGATGAAAGGTATTCCGTTAGCCTAATAGAAAGGAAGTTGTTTTACTTCGGAATCGGAGTTTTATTCCTTATTGGTTTTTATTTTCTGGATTATCGGAAGCTGCACAAATACTCGGCCCCTGTGTTTTTCTTTATCGTTATTTTAATGGCCGTTTCATTGGCATATGGGCAACTGCACGATATAGGAACTGCCTATATCAACATAGGTCCCATTGGAGTCAATATCACCACCTTCTCCTTGATACCGCTTCTACTCGCTTTGGCAGGGATGAAGCCTGCCAGCCAGTGGGGACGGTGGTAGACGGTATTGAATATCCTTTATCGAGGAGTACTGCCTGTGGTCCTGTATAGCATGAGCAGCTCTATTATATACACCTACATCTATGTGATCGGGTTCCTGGTTTTGACATGGAGAACAAGTAAAAGCTTGAAACAATTCGCTATGATCGCGGCGCTGCCTCTTGTCGGAGTAGTTATTTTTCTCAGCACCCGGACAGATCATTTACTGCTCCGGTGGAGAGAATTTATGAACCCTTCTGCCAAAGAAATGTGGTATATGGGAAATAACGCGGATGCCATCCAAGCAGCAGGCTGGTTTGGGCAAGGTTTTGGCCAAGCTACACCGAGGATCCCATATGTCCTTTATGATAACGTGTTTCCATACCTCATCTATTGCTTCGGCTGGTTGTTTGGGATAGGAGTTGGCGTGCTGATTCTGCTGTTCCTCGTTAGACTATGGAATATTTCTACGGTTCACAAGGATCCGTATGCGAAGCATATCGCTGCAATACTCATCGTTGTTTTTGGTTTTCGGCTGTTTTGGCCAATGCTCATGGGGCTGGGTATTCTTCCAAAGGTTACATTGGAACCACCCTTCTTCTCTTACAGCGGGATGAACCAAATCCTGGACATGGCAGCAGTCGGCCTGCTCCTCTCCATTTACAGACGCAAAAACATGATCCCGAGCGAGGTGGGAGAAGCAGCCCCGATGAAGGTGGCTTAGTGGAGGTGGAAGATCATCCTTCGATTTCGACTAGCAGGCTAAAGTTTTGCAAAAGAAAAAGCGAGACCTTGGGCTCTCGCTTTTTTCTCTTTTATAGAGAGGTGCCGTTATCCGTTCGGCGGCGTATAAGCTACACCTTCTCCAGTGCACCGGTAGCGATCTCTTGGATATAGTGGCAGGCCGCCTGATGGCCTCCGCGCTCATCGACTTCTCGAAGCAACGGAGCCTCGGATCGACAGCGATCCGTGGCATACATGCAGCGGGTATGAAATCGGCAGCCGGAAGGCGGGTTGATCGGGGACGGAACATCCCCCTTGAGAATGATGCGTTCCTTTTTGCGCTCGGGATCCAGGGTCGGGATGGCCGACAGCAGAGCGCGGGTGTAAGGATGCTGTGGGCGCCGGAAGAGGGAGTGCTTATCCGCGATTTCCACAATCGTTCCCAGATACATCACGATAATCCGATCCGAAATAAGCCGAACGACCCCGAGATCATGAGAGATAAACAGATAGGTCAGCTTGAATTCGGTTTGCAGCGACTTCATTAGATTGAGCACCTGTGCCTGAATGGACACGTCAAGCGCAGAGACCGCTTCATCGCTGATGATCAGCTTGGGATTCACGGATAAGGCGCGGGCGATCCCAATTCGCTGCCGTTGTCCGCCGCTGAATTCATGCGGATACCGATTGGCTTGATAGGCGGCCAGGCCGACCGTTTCCAGAAGATCGATTGCCCGTCCCCGCCGGTCCTTCTTTGGAACAACATTCTGAATGTCCATCGCTTCTTCCAGGACTTGCAGCGCTGTTTTCCTGGGATTCAGCGAAGCATAGGGGTCCTGAAAAATCATCTGCAGGTCTTTACGCCTTCGGTTCATCTGGGCTTTGTTCAGGGAGAGCAGATCGCTTCCTTCGAACATCACCTCGCCGGAGGTCGGTTCGTCCAGCCTCAGGATAGCCCGGCCCGTGGTTGATTTACCGCAGCCGGATTCGCCCACGATACTGACAGTTTCTCCCTCATGTACGGAGAACGAAATATCATCCACGGCTTTTACGACGTTGACGGTACGGCCCAGGATGCCGCCCTTGATCGGAAAATACTGCTTGAGATTCTTGACCGTTAACAGCTCTTTGCTCATGGCAGAACGTTCACCTCGCTTTCCGGCTCCCATTGATCGGTATATTTCCAACACCTGACTTGCTGGTTTTCATCCAGCGCCTGAAGCTCCGGCAGTTTGTCATAGCACAGCTTGGCTGCATGGGGACAGCGGGGGGCGAAGCGGCAGCCTTCCTGTGGGTCATAGGGACTTGGAACCGAGCCTTTAATCGGCTCCAGCGTTTCCTTATCGATATCATGCCGTGGCAGCGAGTTCATCAGGCCAATGGTGTAGGGGTGCTTCGGATGCTTGAAGAGGGTCCGTACATCGGTATACTCCACCACTTTTCCGCAGTACATAACCGCCACGTCATCGCAGGTTTCTGCGACGATGCCCAGATCATGTGTGATAAAAATAATCGACATCTGCAGCTTCCGCTGCAGCTCCTTCATAAGTTCCAGAATCTGAGCCTGAATGGTCACGTCCAGCGCTGTGGTCGGCTCGTCTGCAATGAGCAGATCCGGATTGCATGCCAGCGCCATGGCAATCATGACACGTTGGCGCATACCGCCGGACAACTGGAAGGGGTATTGCCGGACCCTTTTTTCCGGGGAGGGGATGCCGACCAGTTTCAACATCTCAACGGCTTTGTCCATGGCTTGTTTTTTGCTCAGATTCTCATGGATTTGGTAGGCCTCCGCGATCTGATCGCCGACGGTGAAGACCGGGTTGAGCGATGTCATCGGCTCCTGGAAGATCATCGAGATCTGATTACCCCTTATTTTGTGCATCTGTCGGTCCGATTGTTCGAGCAGATTCACACCGTTATATAGGATTTGGCCTCCGACGATTCGTCCCGGATGAAAGATCAGCCGCAGGATGGACAGGGACAGAATGCTTTTTCCCGAACCGGATTCGCCCACGATCCCGAGCGTCCTCCCCTTGCGTACGGTTAGGCTGATATCATCCACCGCTTTCACTTCGCCCAATTCGGTGAAAAAAGATGTTCGCAGGTTCTTGATCGTAAGCAAACTTGATGCGTGCTGTTCCATCTTGTCTAAGCTCCCTTCGCTTTCAATTGGCTTTGAAATCGTATGTCCGGATGTACTCACAAATGGATCGGTTTTCGGTAAATAGCCGATCGTGTGTCCGTTTGGATTCACAAATGGATGGGTTTTCAGTAAATAGCGCATCGTGTGCGCATTGGCTCAAAATCAGCCAGGTTTGTGCTGATTTGCTAGCGGATCGTAAGTCCGCATGGACTCAAAATTAGCTCGATTGGTCTGGATTAGCGATATTTGTTGATATTTGAGGACTGTAGTTCCGCTATTCCTTTGTTTTCTGCCTATTAATGGAGGTATGAGGACATGAGATCCGCTATCGCTAGATATTGCGTGCTAAATTCGCGATTTTGGGTACATTAGCGGATCCTGTGTCCACATTGGCTCAAAATTAGCTCGAATTTCGATAAATAGCGGATCGTGTGTCCGTGTAACTCCATAACAGCTCGTTTTTGCAGCAAAGTTGCAGGTCTGTGTCCACGTGGACTTCAAATAGGACTGATTTTCAGTAAATAGTGGATCCTATGTCTGCCGGGCCTCAAAACAGCTCGTTTTCAGCAAATAGCCGATCGTACGTCCGCATGGTATTCACCAACAGCTCGATCGGTCTAGATTCGCGATATTTGAGGACGTTTGAGGACTGTAGTTCCGCTATTTGTTTGTTTTCTCCCACTTAGTGGAGGTACGAGGACATGAGATCCGCTATTGCAAGTTATTACGGGCTAAATTCGCGAATTTGGGTACATTAACGGATCCTGTGTCCGCATGGGCTCCCAAATAGATCGGTTTTAGGCAAATAGCGGATCGTATGTCCGGTTGGGCTCAAAAAGAGCTGGTTCTTAGTAAAAGCCGATCGTACCTCCGCATGGTACTCACCAACAGTTCAATTGGTCTGGATTGACGAGTTTGAGGACTGTAGTTCCGCTATTTGTTTTTTTTCTGCCTCTTAGTGGAGGTATGAGGACACGAGATCCGCTATTGCAAGATATTGCGGGCTAAATTCGTGATTTTGGGTGCATTAACGGATCCTCTGTCCGGATGGACTCGCAAATGGATCGGTTTTTGGTAAATAGCGGATTGTGTGTCCGTGTGGACTCCCAAATAGTTCATTTTTGCAGCAAAGTAGCAGGTCTGTGTCCGAATGGACTCCCAAACAGCTCGTTTTCAGCAAGTAGCCAATCCTGCGTCCGTATGGTACTCCCAAACAGCTCGATTCACCTGGATTAGCGAGGTTTGTGGACATTTGAGGACAGTAGTTCCGCTATTCCTTTGTTTTCTGCCTTTTAGTGAAGTTATGAAGACATGAGATCCGCTATTGCAAGTTAATAGACGAAAAATCGCCAGTCAATCAAAATCAATGCGCTTGTTGAAATAGCGGTAGGAGATGTCCACGAGCAGGTTCACAAGCACGAACATGATCGAGAGCACAAGCACGGTTGCCTGTACGACCGGGAAATCCCGCGCCCGGATCGAGTCGATGACGTAGCGCCCCATGCCGTTCACGGCGAATACGGACTCGGTCAGCACCGCACCGCCCAGCAGGCCGCCAAATTCTAGGCCGATGACGGTAATGACGGGAATCATGGCATTTTTCAAGGCATGCCGGTAGATGATGACACGCTCCCGGACGCCCTTCGCCTGAGCGGTTCGGATGTAATCCTGGCCGATGACCTCCAGCATGCTGGAGCGGGTCATTCGGGCAATAATCGCCGCGCCCCCGGTCCCGAGCGTGATCACGGGAAGGATCGTTTGCGACCACGTGCCCCAGCCGGAGGGACGGAACCAGCCCAAATCGACGGCAAAATATTGGATCAGCATCAGCCCCAGCCAGAAATTTGGCATCGACAGTCCGAACAATGCGATAAACATGACGCCGATATCGGCAGGGGAGCTTTTTTTGACGGCGGAGATGATGCCGGCCAGAATGCCGAGAAATACAGCCAGGATCGTAGAGTATACGGCAAGCTCGACGGTGATCCAGAACCGGCTTTTGAATATTTCATCGGCGATGGGGCGGCTGCTGCGGATCGAATCTCCCAAATCTCCCTGCAGCAAGCCGCTGACGTAGTTCCAATACTGAAGCGGCAGCGGATCGTTCAATCCCAGGTTCTCACGGATCTTCTCCACCTGCTCCTTGGGTGCCCCTTCCCCGATAATGACCTGCGCCGCGTCTCCCGGAATGAGGTGCATTAGCAGGAAGACAACGATGGTAACGCCAATGACAACAGGTATCGTCTGAATCAGCCTTCGAATGGAATAGATGAGCATGGCCCGGCAGCTCCCTTCATTATTTTTTCATTTTCGGGTCAAGAACATCTCGCAAGCCGTCACCCAGCAGATTGAATGCGATGACAACGAACACGATCGACAAGCCGGGGAACAGGGCAACATGGGGGTGATCCATAATGTAGTTGCGCCCATCATTCAGCATGGCTCCCCACTCTGGCGTCGGCGGCTGTGCGCCAAGACCGAGGAAGGACAGGCCGCTGGCGGTCAGGATGGCAACCGCAATCCGCAGCGTAGCCTGCACGATGATAGGGGATGTGATATTCGGCAAAATATGCCCGAAGATGATTCGTCCATCGCTCGCGCCCAGCGAACGCATGGCATCAATATATTCGAGCTTGCGCACGGCCAGTGTCGAGCCGCGCACGACTCTGGCAAAGGTGGGGATCGAGAAGATGCTGACAGCGATGATTACGTTGAACAGATTTTTTCCAAGAACGCTGACAACCGCCAATGCCAGCAGAATGCCGGGAAATGCCAGCATAACATCGGTAATTCTCATAATGAGTGCATCCCATTTACCTCCGTAATAGCCGGATATGATTCCGAGCACGACACCAAAGGCTGCTCCGATGATGACCGAGATAAAACCGACCGAGAGCGTAAGACGCATGCCATGGATAATCCTTGTGAAAATATCTCGCCCGTTGTGGTCTGTACCAAACCAATGGTCTGCGGACGGCTTCAGCAGTTTCGTAGAATAATCTACTTTGGTCGGATCATACTGGGTGAGCAGGGGGCCAATGATCGCGACAAGAATCATCAGCAGGAGAAAATACCCCCCGAATAAGGCCGCTTTGTTCTTCTTCAGACGGTGGTAGAAAGATTTCCATTGTACGAGGCGGGTTCCACTAGGGAGCGATTCTTGTGTTCTGGCATCAGCGGTCATGTTAGGCACGTGAAATCATCCTTTCTCCAAGTATGGATGTCAGAATTGGTGTCGTAGAAACGTGAGGTAAATCTGGATTCTACTGGTATAAATATCAAATAGTAAAATATATGTTAACTGTGTATGAAATATTTTCCTATTTTGATTGAAGGGGGAGTTTGTTTCACATGACAGGTAATAGAAGATTCAAATGGCTTGTCTGCATCCTGTTCATACTTACCGTAATGATGTCGGCGTGCGGCAGTCCAAGCAAGAGCAGTAACCCCGAAACGCCGCCAAGCGGTACCAATACACCAGCTCCTGAGCCGGGGGCCAAAGATCCTCCCGAAGGAACAACCGACACCGGTGCGAATGAGCTTGTGATTGCCTGGCTTTCTGATCCGCCATCCATGGACCCTCATATGTCGACGGACCAGCAAACGAGCGTAATGACAACGCATATTTATAACACGTTGGTGATCCATGATAAGGATCTCAATATTCAGCCGGGGCTCGCCGAGAGCTGGAAAGCGGTCGATGAATTGACTTGGGAGTTCAAGCTGAGACAAGGCGTGAGGTTTACAGACGGCTCTCCATTCAATGCCGAGGTGGTCAAAGCCAACATTGATCGTATGCAGGATCCGGAGGTTGCTTCTCCGCGCGCATCGCTTGTCGGCATGATTAAAGAGATTAAAGTGGTTGACGAATACACGGTGCAGCTTGTGACCGAGTATGCCTTCTCGCCGCTGCTTGCCCATCTGGCCCATTCTGCGGTGAGCATGGTTAGTGCGGAAGCCATCAAGCTGGATTACGAGAAGCTGAAGGCAGGAGAGAAAGCAGGGGCATATCTGGCACAGAACCCTGTAGGCACGGGCGTATTCAAATTAGAGAGCTGGAACCCTGGACAGGAAGTGAAGCTGGTTGCGAATGCCGATTATTGGGGAGATAAAGCGAAGGTTGAACGGGTCACGTTCAAGGTCGTAAGCGAAGAGGGAACGCGGATCGCGGAGCTGGAAACCGGCTATGCGCATATTATCGATCCGGTGTCGCCGAGCAGCATCAGCCGCATTGAGAGCACGGACGGCATGTCCCTGAACCGTCAGGCATCGCTGAGTTTGTCTTATATTGGGTTTAACAACAACAAAGAGCCGTTCAACGATGTGCGGGTGCGGCAAGCCCTATCGATGGCCATCAATAAGGATGAGATCATCTCGGGTATCTACGAAGGCACGGGCATCCCTGCCGTCGGTCCGCTGGCACCGGACGTGAACGGCTATGATGCTGCCGTCAAGCCGATCGAACATAACATCGACAAAGCGAAAGAGCTGTTGAAGGAGGCCGGCTACGAGGGTGGCTTCTCGACGACCATCTGGACCAATGACAATCCGGAACGGATTAAGATCGCCGAGTACGTACAATCCAAGCTGAAGGAATTGAACGTTGAAGTCAAAATCGAAGTGGTGGAGTGGGGAGCATATCTGGCCCAAACCGCAGAAGGCAAGCATGATATGTTTGTTCTCGGATGGTCCACGGTAACGGCCGATGCCGACTATGGCATGTATGAATTATTCCATTCCAAAAATGTAGGGGAGCCGGGCAACCGTACCTTCACGAAGGATCCGGAACTGGATAAACTGCTGGATGACGGGCGCAAAGAGAATGATCCGGAGCAGCGCAAGCTCATCTATAAACAGGCGCAGGAGAAGCTGGTTGAGTTAGCGCCGATGCTGTATATCCATCATCAGGAGTATTTAAACGGAGTCAGCAGCAAGGTGGAAGGCTTCTGGCGGCATCCGAACGGCATCATCCAGCTGCATCAAGTGTCCATTAAGCCATAAGGACGTCCTGAAAGCTTTATAGCTTTGAATCGTCATGATATAAAGAGGATTTACAGCAAGAGGCTCCTATCGGGGGCCTCTTTTTTGATGTGGTTTGAGTGCTGGGACAGAAGATAGGGCTAACCAGCCAATGGTTCATTATCTTCCTCGTTGGGCATCTGCATCGATCATACAGCTTGCGAGCGAAAGGGAGTTGATGTGCTATCTCGTTTTTTGATGTCAGAAGCATGTTGAAAAAAATCTTATATACGTTGACACATATATACACATTAGTGTATATTAAAACCATGAATACTTCAGCTATGCAATTAACCCTGTTTACGATCTCGGAGCCGAACCGCTTCAACATCGTTGAGCTCTTAAAGCAAGGCTCGAGATCGGTCAGCGACATCGTAGAGGCTCTAGGTATCGGCCAGCCCCAAGTATCCCGCCATCTGCGGATATTGAGCGAGGCCGGGCTGGTGAAAGTTCGTAAGAACGCGCAGCAGCGCATCTATAGTCTTGAAGCCCAGCCGTTTCAGGAGCTGGACGTCTGGCTCGATTCTTTCAGTCGTTTGTGGGAAGAGCGACTCGACAAGTTCGAGGACTATATGAGCGACTTCAACGGAAAGGAGAGTTAATCAATTTTTTAGTAGATCCACAGGAAATTTCGGCTCTGCACACAGAGCCGATTTCACAGATAGGAGGAATTCACATGAGCAGAAAAACCACCATCACGAAAGACCGGGAGCAGCGGAAGCTGACTGTGGAGCGTGTCGTATCGATACCTCTGAAGCTGTCCTGGCAGGGATGGACGAAGCCGGAACACATCGAACGCTGGTGGGGGCCAAAGAACTGGAATGCCACAGTATATGAGATGGATGTCAGACCGGGCGGCGTATGGCGCTATAGACTGGCTCCCGATGCGGTGGGAGAAGGGGAAGAAGCCTTCTGCAAGGCGACCTACTCCGAAGTGGCGGAGTTATCGAGGCTCGTATACACAGGCACATTCACGGATCAGAACTGGAGCCCCGTGGCAGGCAGCGACATGTTGACCTCGGTTACGTTTGAAGAGGCCGGGGAAGGGACCAGGCTAAGCATCATCACCCATTTTGCGAGCGTAGAGCAGCTGGAGGCGGCTGAAGGCATGGGAATGGTGGAAGGATACGCAGATACGCTGGAACGGTTTGAGAACGAAATAAGTTTGTACATAAAAGAACAATAAAAGGAGAGATGATTATGAATTACGCAATGTCTAATGACGGTACTCGTATTTTTTATGAAAAGAAAGGGACTGGTCCGGCTGTCATTCTTGTAGCTGCCGGAGCTTCGGATCACAACGATACAACGCGTCTTGGAGAGTTTCTGTCTGAACATTTCACCGTGTACAATTATGACCGGCGGGGACGAGGCAGCAGTACGGATACGGCTCCGTATGCCGTTGAACGTGAGATCGAAGATATCGATGCCCTTATTCAGGAGGCAGGCGGCAGCGCGTATGTATTCGGAAGTTCCTCGGGCGCTGTTCTGGCGCTGGATGCGGCGAGCAGACTTGGCCGCAGTAAAGTTAGTAAACTATTTCTATACGAGCCGCCGTTTATCATTGACGACAGCCGCGAGCCCGTACCGGCGGAATACGTGCAGCATTTGAATGCGCTGATGGCCGAGCATCGACGCAGCGATGCCGTAGAATATTTCATGACGGCAGCGCTGGGAATCCCCGCGGAATATATAGAATTCATGAAGGCAGATCCTTCTTGGCAGGTCATGGAGGGCATGGCGCATACATTGGCCTATGACGGCATGATAATGGGGAGCACGCAATCCGGTCAACCGCTGCCGACAGATCGCTGGGATGTCGACGTTCCGGTCATGGTGATGACGGGCGAGAACAGCGGAGCTATGTTCCATGGGGCCGCGAGCGCTTTGGTCGACTTGCTCCCTCAGTGCGAGCACCGAATGCTGCCTGGTCAGGACCATTCTGCCGTCGTGATGGCGCCGGAAGTGCTGGCTCCCGAGGTGTCGGGTTTTCTGCAGCCTTCGGCAGATCAAATACCGAGATAAGTGTGCTTGGCTCGTCAAGAAACCGTGACCCTTAGGGCCACGGTTTCTCCCGTTCCGGTCGAAGCATTTATTCGGTCTTCTCGAACGGTTCAATAAAATGATTAAAGGCGCTGGTGCGAAACAGGTCGCGCCGGAATACAAAATGGACCTTGGAGCTGCGGTAACGCTTGGGGATTTGGAAGGCCTGCAATTTCCCGGCATCGACCCAGTCCTTAACGGAAGAACGCGTTAGCAGCGAGATACCCAGCCCGGCGGCAACACCGCCCATGATGGCTTCCAGCGTGCCAAACTCCATAATGTTCATGGGCCCCACGTTCTCTTCATGAAGCCATTGCTCCAACCGTTTACGGTGGTAGCAGCCCTTGCCAAAGAACAGCAGCGGTTTGGTGAGCAAATCGCGAAGGGCAGCCTCCGTCGGTTCCGAGATGAGGACAAGCTCCTCGTCAAAGGCCCGGATTTCGTCAAAGTCCGGGTAATCCAGAGGTCCGCTGATAAACGCCCCGTCCAGTTCATACTCATTCAGGGCTCGGACTAGGTCAGCTCTGTGGCCTGTAATCAATGACAGTTTCACATTAGGGTACCGTCTATGATAATCCAGCATGATACCGGGAAGATGTACCGCGGCTGTGGTTTCCGATGAGCCGATCCGCAGCGGTCCCGACGGTTCTTCCGAGAATTGCGTCGATTTCACGGCTTCGTCAAGCAAACGCGTAATCTGATCGGCATATTTGAGCAGATTACAGCCGGCCGAAGTTAAGGCGACGCCGCGGCTGAGCCGATAGAACAGAGGCGTGTTCAGCTCGGATTCAAGCTGCCGGATTCTAGCGGTCACGTTCGATTGCACGTAACCAAGGCTTGCGGCAGCCTTGGTTATATTTCCTTCACGGGCAACAGCCTGGAATATCTTCAGATCCCCACTCTCCACATTAGCAGCCTCCTTATATCCATCATTCACAGTGATGGCTTAAATCTTATTTAATTATTTTACATGATATGAAGGTCGGAATAAACTGAGGGTACATTCGGTCAAGGAGAGGGGAATTCATGGCATGAGCAAACCGCGTATGCTGTTTCTGACGATATTTACGATGCTGGTCGCGGGACTTAACTTCCCGATCGGCAAAATGGCACTGTCCTTCGGTTCCCCATTCGTGCTGCTGGCGATCCGGTTCGTGGGCGCGGGCCTTCTGATGCTGCCATTCATTGTAAGACGGCCTCATCCCAGAAGCAGCGCTGCCTGGATGAAGCTGGCAACGATCGGTCTGTTTCAATCGGGACTCGTGATGAGTGGCATCTACCTGAGCATGCAGACCATTTCCTCCGGCAGCTCTTCGGTTTTGTCCTCCAGCAACCCGATCTGGTTCATCGTGTTCAGCTTCCTGATCTTCGGTATAAGCTACCGTCTTCTTCAGTGGGTGGGCGTGATCATCGGATTTATCGGCGTGTTCATTACGCAAGGATTGGAGATGCAGATGCAGAGCGGATTCTGGTTTGCGCTGGGGGCGGGGATGGCCTGGGGCATGGCGACGCTGTTAAGCTCCCGTTGGGGCAAGGAGTTTGACGCTTGGGTCATGGCTGCCTATCAGATGCTGATCGGAGGCATCCTTCTGCTCATCGCAAGTCCACTGCTGGAGCAGCCGCATTTTGTATGGGATTCGTCCCAGATCGTCAAGGAGCTCTTTGTTCTGGGCTGGATGATCCTGATGAGCTCGATTGCCCAGTTCGTCACTTGGTATTATGTGCTGCGTAATAGTGATCCCAATAAAGCCAACGTGTATCTGTTCCTCATTCCCGTGTTTGGCGTATTATCCGGATGGCTTATACTAGGCGAGCAGCTGCATTGGTACACCATGGCCGGCACAGTGTGTATTGGGCTTGGCATTTATCTGGTGAATCGGCCTGGACGAGTGGACGAACAAGAGATCCATTCACGATCAGGGCAGCGCGGTACGGTATAAAGGGCATAAATTCTAATGAATTTCGGATTTAGCAGGTCACGGCGATGGATTCGCGTGGCCTGCTTTTTGCTGTGGCGAACAAAGGGTTCTTGGCCTGAGCAGTATCATGACAAGCAATGACAAGGATGATAATGCAAGGAAATCTTGTCCAAGCAAAATAAGTAAATTTTATTAAAAATAAATCCATGTTATATTAAATTTACTAACGCCTTTGGAGAGGGGATAGGATTCATGAGTGGTTTGAAGGAAATTGCAAAGCTCGCGGATGTCTCGGTGTCGACAGTGTCCAACGTGCTGAACGGGCGCAAGAACGTGGGGCGGGAGACGAGGGAGCGGGTGCTGAGATTATGCTCGGAGCACGGTTATTTTCCGCATAAGTCAACCAAATCCGATAAAAGCAACACGATTATATTTGTCTTCAGCGACTTTGATCGCGATTATTATTTAAAGATCATCAAAGGGATCAGCCATTGCCTGACGGAGAATGGATACGACCTTATCATCTGTACGAACAAATCCAGCACCAATTTTATGCGCAGCAAATTTGCAAGCGGTACCATAAGTTTGGATCGGAATATGACGGACGAATATTTAGTCTCGGTAGCCACGCCGCAGTTTCCTGTCGTTCTCATGGATCGGATTATTGATAATGAGTACGCCAACACCAAAAGCGTGATCGTGGACAATTACCCCGTCATGTGTGAAATGGTCCAAGCCTTGGTAGATAAACAGTTTACGAATTTCGGATACATTGGCGGCTTGGAGTTTACCCTGGATCACAAGGAACGGTTCGCCGGATTTATGGATACGCTTGCGAAGAATGGCATCGTGTTTGACCGCCGCAATTACTTCCATGGCGATTACAGCGAGGAAAGCGGATATCAGGCCGCCAAAATTTTGATCCTGAGCAATGCCTTGCCCGAAGTGCTGGTCTGTGCGAATGACAATATGGCTCTCGGCGCGATCAAAGCTTTGGAAGAGAACGGAATACGGGTCCCGGAGGATATCTCGATTACCGGATTCGATAACTCGGATGCGGCGGCGATGGCTGGCTTGACCACGATTGCGATCCCGCGTTATGAAAGCGGTTATTTGGCGGCGAAGGAGCTGCTAGAGATGATCAAGGGCACAACGGGCAGGGAGCCCTTTAAGCTGAATGCCACCATCCAGTGGAGAAAAACGGTGAGATAAACTTTATGATTGTAACTAGTAAAATATCAACTATTTTACTAGTTTTTTTACTTAGTATTTTTATGAAAACGCGTACAATTTTTATTGACAATCTAGGTAAACCGCCCTATGATGGGTTTGTAAACGTTTTACTTTATAGAGTCCTTAAGGGGGAGGCGTGTCACTTGAAAAAAGTAAAAAAGGTATTTAGCATACTTACAGCAACGGCTTTGGTTGCAACACTTGCAGCCTGCGGTGGTACATCTGACAAAGATTCTGGAGCAGCATCCGGTGGAGACGGGGGAGATAAGCTGAAGAAAATTACGCTCTTCCAATCGAAAGTTGAAATTACAGAACCTCTTGAAGCTTTGGTTAAAACCTATAAAGAAGAAACCGGCAATGAGGTTGAAGTATGGGGTGCCGCAGGTGATGCTTATTCGCAGCAGCTGGTAGCGAAGCTCAGCAGCAACCAGGGCCCGACGATATTCAGCGTGGCTCCGGGACCCGAGTCCGAGAAGCTGAAATCCTATTTCTCCGATTTGAGCGGCGAAGAGTATGTGAAGAACATCGCGCCTGACATGGAATTGAAGGTCGATGATAAAACCGTCGGCGTTCCATACGGCGTAGAGGGTTTCGGTCTCGTGTATAACAAGGATCTGGTGGATCCGGCTAACATGAAGGACCTGGATTCCTTCACTAAGACGCTGGAGCAACTGAAGGCGGACGGCAAGAACGGTTTGAGCCTGTCCCAAGAGGCATACTTCCTGATCGGACACATCATCAACACGCCGTTTGCGCTTCAATCCGATCCATTGGCCTTTATCGAGCAGCTTAACAAGGGCGAAGTGAAGATGGCCGATACGAAGGAGTTCCAAGAGTGGGCGAAATTCATGGACGTGATCAAGGCCAACACCAAGAATCCGCTGGAAGTGAAATACGATAGCCAGATGGGCGACTTTGCTACGGAAAAAACGGCTATGGTGCATCAGGGCAACTGGAGTTATTCCATGCTTGCGGACTTCGGTGATTTCGGCTCCAAAGTCGGCATGATGCCGTTCCCGCTCGCCGGCAACGACAAAATCGCCGTAGGCGTCGCCAGCTACTGGGTCGTAAACAATCAGGCTGACGCTGAGGAAGTTAAAGCCGCAAACGCTTTCCTAAACTGGCTCTTCACGAGCGAGACAGGCAAGAAAGCCATCGTGGACGATTTCAAATTCATCCCGGCTTTAACGAACATTGAAGCAGGCGATCTGGATCCGTTGTCTCAAGCGGTGCACGAAGCAACAACGAAGGGTGAGACGACCACTTGGGCGTTGAACTACTTCCCATCGGGAATCATTACCAATGACCTGGCTCCGGCTACGCAGGAGTACTTCATGAATCCGAGCATGACAGGGGAGCAGTTCCTGCAGAAGCTGGATGAAGTATGGGCGAAAGCATCGAAATAATCGAGGCGAAACGAAAATCACCTGAAATCATAACAATTTCATGAAAATGAAAGCCTAGCCTCAGACGTTCTGATGATGAGCGTTAGGCTTTTGTTTTTTCTAACACGAATTCAAGGTTTGATGCCGCCTTGCGGGAATCATCCGGAACGGAAAGAAGGTATGGATTATGAGCAAAAGAAAGGATAAAGCCTGGTTTGCCCTGTTTACGGTGCCGCTTCTGTTTATTTTCACGACCGTGGTTCTCATCCCGTTTATTATCGGGATTGTGTACTCTTTCGTGAATTGGGATGGCATTCCGGCAAATCCCAAAGTATTCGTAGGGTTTGATAATTACGTTCAGCTGTTCCAGGACGACCGATTCCTGTCATCGGCTTGGCATACGGTTCAATTCACGCTGCTCGCGCTGGTATGCGTCAATATTCTGGGTCTGGGCTTTGCGCTGCTGGTGACGACGAAGCTCCGCTCGAGAAATGCGGCCCGGACAATGTTCTTTATGCCCAACCTCATCGGCGGTCTGATCCTGGGCTACATCTGGCAGTTTATTTTTACGGATGCCTTCAGCTTCCTGGGCGAGAAGACCGGATTTGACAGCGTGTTCTTTAACTGGCTGCTGCATCCGCAGTTTGCGCTGTACGCGATCGTTGCGGTATTCACCTGGCAGCTGGCGGGTTATACCATGATCATCTACATCGCGGGCATCCAGGGGATTCCGGATGAGCTGATGGAGGCAGCCAAGGTCGATGGGGCCAATCTGTGGCAGCGTCTCAAGAGCATCGTATTCCCTCTGTTAATGCCTTCGTTCACGATCTGCCTGTTCCTGACGCTGTCCGGGGCGTTCAAAATCTATGACGTGAACCTGTCGTTGACCAAGGGCGGACCGAGCAATGCAACGGAGATGTTTGCGATGAATATTTTCAACGAGATTTTTGCTTACGGTAATTATGGATTAGGTCAGGCGAAAGCGATCATCTTCTTCCTGATTGTGGCCGGACTCACGCTGACGCAAGTTATCATCACGAAGAGAAGAGAGGTGCAGATGTAATGAAGAAATCAGGGAAATGGCTGCTCGACATCCTGCTGTTCCTCGCTGCGCTGGTCTTCCTGTCTCCGGTCTTCATCATGCTGATTAACTCCTTTAAGGATCGTGCGGAGCTGTATGAGAATGCGCTTGCGCTGCCTTCTTCCTTCAGCTTCGAGTACTATAAATCCGCGATGGAGAAGATGAATTTCTTCACCGCTCTGGGCAACTCGCTGTATGTCACCGTCATCTCGGTGATTATTGTCATCGTGCTCGCATCCATGACGGCATGGATGCTGGTCCGGACGGATAATAAGCTGAGCAAAGTTATTTTCTTCACCTTCGTGGCGACCATGCTGATTCCGTTCCAGACGCTGATGATGCCGCTGATGCAGGTGATGGACTGGATTCGCACCAATCTGCACATTCCGATGCTCAACACCCATGAGGGTTTGATCTATATGAACGTCGGCTTTACGTCCAGTATGGCGGTCTTCCTGTACCACGGGTTCATCAAATCCGTACCGGTTGCGCTGGAGGAGGCAGCTACGCTGGACGGCTGCTCCAAGCTGGGCGTGTTCTGGCGAATCGTGTTCCCGCTGCTGAAAAACATCAGCGTGACCATCGCGATCCTGAACGTCATCGCGCTGTGGAACGACTACCTGCTTCCATCGCTGACGCTGTCGGATAAAGGGCTGCGAACGATTCCGCTCTCGACCTTCTATTTCTTCGGGGAGTTCACGATTGTGTGGAACCAGGCGATGGCCGGTTTGACGCTGACGATCATCCCGGTTGTCATTTTCTATATTTTCGCTCAGAAATACATCATCAAAGGGATTGCGGCAGGTGCGGTAAAATGAGGCGGATCATTACGAGGGCCGACGATTATGCTTCCAGCCGTTCCGCTAATGCTGCGATTGCCCGGACCGTTGAGGCCGGATTCATTAAAAACGTGTCCATCATGGCGCCCGGTCCTTATCTTGCCGAGGCCGCGCAGCTGTTGGCGCATCGCAAGGACATCTGCTTCGGCTTCCATATGACGCTGAACGCGGAGTGGGATAACGTACGCTGGGGACCTGTTGCCGCGAAGGAACAGGTTCCTTCGCTTGTTGATCGGGCCGGTTATTTCTATCAGGATCCGTTCCTGTTCCAGGATCATCCGCCTTTGCTGCAGGAGATCCTCCTAGAATGCGAAGCCCAGCTTGATAAACTGACCGCAGCAGGCTTCAGCATTTCTTATGTCGATTCTCATATGCTGCCGGAGCGCTTCATACCCGGGCTGCAGGAAGAGCTGGACCGCTGGATTGAAGCGAAGGGGCTAATCAACCATCGCCATTACTACAATTTTTTCCCGGGCGGCGTACCGGACGGGGTCGAGTCGTTTGAAAGGGTGCTTGGCGGCTTGACGGAAGACCAGTACTTCTTTCTGTCCCATCCGGCACGGTATTCGGAGGAAATGGTGGAGTGCGGCAATGCTCAAGTGGATGGGGAAGAGCTGGCGCGAGGACGCGATCAGGAGGCTTCCTTTCTTGCGCGGGAAGACTTGAATGAGATTAGTGAGCGACTGGGTTTTCGTGCTATACGATATGATGAAGCGTTACCATTGCCTGGTGTATAATGGAAGGGTCATGATGAATTTATCTTGTTATACAGGGAGAGGCGGAAAAGGATGAACATGAATACGGTTCAATTATTGCCAAGAAGTACCCCCGAAAATCAAGGAATCTCATCTCAGTCCATCGAACGTTTTATCGGCTTGATTCAGGAGAAGGAGCTTGAACTCCACAGCTTCATGCTGGTACGGCATGGACATGTCGTGGCGGAAGGCTGGTGGAAGCCGTATCAGGCGGACAAACCGCATATGCTGTTCTCGTTAAGCAAGAGCTTTACCTCCACCGCGATTGGACTTTTGGTCCAGGAGGGCCAGATTACGCTGGAGGATCAGGTGATCGGCTTTTTCCCGGAAAATACGCCGGAGAATCCATCCCCGAATCTGTCCGCCATGACGATACGCGACTTGCTGATTATGGGAACGGGACATGCCCAGGAGCCTGCCATCCAGTCTGATATTTGGGTGGATGATTTTTTCAAGCAGGCAGTCGAGCATGAACCTGGAACCCACTTTGTATATAACAGCGCAGCGACGTACATGCTCTCGGCCATTCTGCAGAAGGTCACCGGCATTACGCTGCTGGATTATTTGCAGCCCCGTCTGTTCGAACCGCTCGGCATTCAGGGGGCTACATGGGAGAGCTGCCCGCAGGGAATCAACACCGGCGGATGGGGTCTTAAGCTGAAGACCGAGGACATCGCCAAGTTTGGCCAGCTCTATCTTCAGAAGGGCGTATGGGAAGGCCAGCGACTGATCCCGGAGGCGTGGATCGAGGAGGCGACCTCCAAGCAGATATCCAACGGACCTGCGGATTCCTCTTCGGATTGGACCGAAGGGTACGGTTATCAATTCTGGATGTGCCGACACGGGGCTTACCGCGGCGACGGCGCATTCGGACAATTCTGCGTCGTGCTGCCGGAGCAGGATGCGGTCATAGCGATTACCTCCGGCCTTGGGGACATGCAGGCCGTGCTAGATGAAGCATGGGAGCATCTGCAACCCTCGATGAGGCCTGATGCGCTGCCGATCGACACCGATGCAGCGTCCTCCCTTGCCGGAACGCTGGCAGAGCTTAAGCTAGATCCGCCAAGCGAAGAGGCGGTATCCCCGCTTGAGGAGGATGTCTCCGGGATCGTCTATGATCTCGAAGAGAATGAGGAGAAGCTGCGTACGTTCACCGTTCGGTTTGAAGAAGACTGCGCGGTAATGGAGCTTGAGGGGGAACACGGCGTCAATTCGGTGGTCTGTGGTCGTAACGCGTGGAAGACGGGAACCACGAAGCTGATGATGATGGCGGATAATGAATATGCTGCCTCCATGACCTGGAGGGATGAACGGACGCTGAAGCTGACCATCCGACTGACGGAGACGCCATTCTACTTAACCACGGAATGCACCTTCGGTGAGGAAGGCATTCATCTTGCGTACTGGATGAATCAATCGTTCGAGGGCAAGGTGGTCCGGGAGATTAAGGGCAAGGTCAAGGTGTAAAGCCAGTAAAAGAATCGCTGTACATAAAGAAACCTCTCCATTGTCATGGAGAGGTTTCTTTACATGTCTTAATCAGAATCGCTCCGACACCGCCTTCGCCTGCGTAAACAGGAGCAGGTAGTCGCGCCCGCCGGCTTTGGAATCGGTCCCGGACATATTGAAGCCGCCGAACGGGTGGATGCCCACCAAGGCGCCGGTGCATTTCCGGTTCAAATACAGGTTGCCGACATGGAAGTCGCGCCGGGCTTGCTCCAGGTGGGCGCGGTTGTTCGAGATTACCGCGCCGGTCAGCCCGTAGTCAGTATTGTTGGCGAATTGGATCGCTTCGTCGAAGGAGGCGGCTTTCGTGAAGGCCACGACCGGACCAAAGATTTCCTCCTGGGAAATACGAGCGGTGCTGGCGACGTCCGCGAAGATCGTCGGCTGTATGAAATACCCCTCCGGATCGCCCGGGAACCCGCCCAGTACCAGCTTCCCTTCACTTTTTCCGATTTCGATATAGTCCAGAATTTTACGGTAGGCCTTATCGTCAATAACGGGTCCTACCTGCACCTCGGCGTGAGACGGACTGCCGATCACCAGCTTCTTGGAGCGGTCGATAACCTTCTGCAGCACGATATCATAGACGTCTTCGTGAACGATGGCTCTGGAGCAGGCAGAGCATTTCTGACCGGAGAAGCCGAATGCGGAAGCAGTAATCGCGTCCGCCGCGAGCTCCAGATCGGCCTCACTGTCTACAATAATGGCGTCTTTTCCACCCATTTCGGCAATGACGCGCTTGATCCATCGCTGCCCCGGCTGCGTCTTGGCCGCGCGCTCCTGAATCCGCAGTCCGACGTCGCGTGACCCCGTAAAGCTGATAAACCTGGTCAGCGGGTGATCCACCAGATAGTCACCCACTTCCTGGCCCGGTCCCGGCAGGAAGTTGACGACGCCCGGAGGCAGGCTGACTTCTTCCAGCAGCTCCACGAATTTGGCGGCAATGATCGGCGTGGTGCTCGCCGGCTTCAGCACAACGGTGTTGCCGGAGACGATGGCCGCCGTGGTCATGCCAGCCATAATCGCGAGCGGGAAGTTCCACGGTGGAATGACGATGCCGACGCCAAGCGGGAGGTAATAGAGATGATTCTCTTCCTCCTCGTGGACCGTCAGCGGCTGGGGCGTGCTCAGGCGCTGCATTTCGCGTGCATAGAATTCCATGAAATCGATCGCTTCGGCCGTATCCGCGTCGGCTTCGGCACGCGTCTTGCCGGCTTCGAGAGTCATGAGCGCGGAGAACTCGAGCTTGCGCCGCCGCATGATCGCCGCGGCCTTGAACAGATAGCGTGCCCGTTCGCTCGGCTCGGTGTGCTTCCACGTCTCAAAGGTACGCGCTGCCGTCTGAATGGCTTGTTCGGCAAGCTCGGTATCCGCTTGGGACACGACGCCGATGACTTGGCGTTTGCGCGACGGATTGACCGAATTTGCGGTGCGCTCCGTATGGATTTTGGCACCGCCGATGACCAGCGGGTACGATTGGCCAAGCTCGGCTTCGACCCCGGATAACGCCGCGTCGTATAACTTGTTGTTCCATTCGTCGTTGAAGTCCATAAATGGTTCGTTCCGAAAAGGTGCTCGCATGGGGAGGCCCCTCCTTAACATGATATGAATCGAAGCTTCAGGCCAATGGTCCAGCTGCGAATGCGTCATGGTGGCATGGTTAGGAACTCCTGGTGAAAACCTCTATGTAAGATATGTATGTCTTCCTGCATGCCGTCATGATTTTTGCATATGAGTTAGATAGAGTGATTTTGGTTTACCTTGCAAAGGGGGCGCGCGCATGGACGGAACCGAGCTTTACCGTAAAGTGATCCTGACGGTGTCCGGCAATAAACTCGTGAAATGGTTGTCGATCAAGTACGGCCGGAAATTGGCGGGCCGATTCATTGCCGGCGATACCTTGGATGAGGCACTGGATGAAATCGAGAGGCTGAACGCGAAGGGCATTCTTGTCACGCTGGACCATCTGGGGGAGGGCATCCGGACGCTGGATGAAGCAGCCGGGTATCGGGAGGAATATTTGAAGCTGGTGGAAGGGATCGCGAGGCGTGGAGTGCAGTCGAACGTATCGCTGAAACCGACGCAGATGGGCATGGCACTGGATCTGGAGAAGGCGTATGAGAACATCAAAATGGTGGCGAAAAAGGCGAAAGAGTACCGCAATTTCGTTCGCCTGGATATGGAGGATTCGCCGTACACCCAGGCGACGATTGATATGACGCTGCGGCTCCATAAGGAGGGGCTGACCAACGTGGGGACCGTAATGCAGGCCTACTTGTTCCGTACAGAGGAGGACGTCAAGAATTTGATGCATGCCGGTGTAAATCTGCGGTTGGTCAAGGGGGCGTACAAAGAGCCGGGAACCATCGCCTTTCAGCAGAAGCGGGAGGTTATGGACAACTATAAGAAATTGATCAAAATGCATTTTGATCAGGGTGCTTACGTCGCGATTGCTTCGCACGATGACAACATCATCGACTGGGTGAAGGTATTTGCCGAGCAGAGCCGCATAGACAAACAGGAATTTGAGTTTCAGATGCTGTACGGGCTACGGATGAACGATCAGGCGGCGCTTGCGCAGGACGGCTATCGCATCCGGTGTTATATGCCCTACGGAACCATGTGGTACCCGTATTTCACCCGGCGGTTGGCAGAGAAGCCGGCCAACCTGATGATGGTGCTCAAAAATATGTTCAAGTGAGCAGGTGAAAACAATGGAAGCGAGGACGGTAGTTCTTTCTAGCTGATGTCCTAGAAGAAATAATACGCCTCCGAGCATTCCATCAGGAAGGAACGCTCCAGCGGCAGGCTGCCTAACCGCTTACGGGTGATGTGCTGTTGCAGATTGGTCTCCAGATCGGCGAGGGCCGATACGGCGAGCTGCATTCGTGCGGATCCCCATTGCTGCTGCTTCTGGGCATAGCGAACGGCCTCGGTCACGGGCATACCTCTCAGCCTCGTAAAGACGGATGCCCAGCGGACCAGATCCGCGAATTCTCTCGTGCTTGGCAGGGCATATTCGGCATACCCGGCCGCGTCTTTGCAGCTGATTTTGAACAACCCGCAGTTCCAATCTCGGTCGCTCCAGGGGATAAAGCGTTCAGCTGAGCCCCGGTCGAAACGAAATATCTCCATGTAGCTGATGAGCTCTGCATTTAATGCAGGCGATGCGGTTTCGATGACGGGGGCCAGTGCGGCCTCGATGAGTTTCGTCATGATCTGCGCTCCTTTATAGGAATGTTATATGCACGGCAAAAAGGCCTGGTGAGCAGAGTAACCCCGCTCTCCAGGCCTATTTATCGTTAGAGGCCCTGCTACAGTGGCCGCTTCGCTTAAGGCTCGGGTGGTGTTCTCTCTCAAAGCGCGCCTACGAGGTTAGCTGACGGATTCGGGCTTGAGAGCACCCTACCGCGATGCCTGATCATCAGGCCTGCGGATTCACCCCATTCACCAACAGAAGCTCCGTTGGCGGTTTGGTTCCCCCGTCTCCCGATCTGTCGAGAGCTCAGCGTAAACGAATGTTTCGAATGATGGATGAATCATACGCCGGAGGACTCTAAAAGTAAATGGCCATATTGAACGGATACATTCCGAAAATCGATGAAAACCGTAAAAGAAAACGCGTACATTCGGTCGTGACATCTATTATCATGGCAAAATCTCGGTATCTCGATAGATTGCGATAAATACAAGAAAACAAGAGAAATACATAGTATAGAGCAGAATTCAAGAGATAATGGGGCGAAACCGGTCAGATCCTGTTCGACATAACGCTACATGTGTTTTTGCTCACATTTACTTCCTGCAAGGCCGGACGTATGATACGAACTATGAATTGACGGACATCGGCGGCAGGCATACGGGCAGCCGTTCCATGAAGACCTAAAGGCTGTGTGAGAGCTGCCGGGCTTTTATGGATCGAATCTCGGGCGAGGGCACCATGGGCCTTCGCTGAAAATGCAGGATGATGCGACTCTCACCGCTCGAACCTGATGCTGTGCTGTTTTGCCGGACCTGGATGTTAGTCAATGGCTAATAGAATAACATGCTACTCGTTTTTAATTTTCGCTGAGTCCTTGAATGGAAAAGGAACGGGGGAACCAGTCGGGAGATGAACTTGATCTCTCAGGGGTGAATCCCATGGACAAGATAACGGTCTATGGGTAGGGCGACTCTCACGCCCGAATCCGTCAGCTAACCTCGTAAGCGTATCGAGAGAGGCAACGATTGTCGTGGACTTGGGCCACGGTGTATTTCACCGTGTTCTGATGAAGAAGCCTGCGGGAAGAGTTCTTCTCTTTCCCCAGGCTTCTTTGTTGTTGTCTTCTCTTTCTGAACTTCTTAGGAGGAGAAATAAAGATGGAGAAACCGCAGGAGTTTATCCTGGTATCCGCGCCTAACAAGGCCGGGGAAGAATTTATCCGCCAGCTGATCTATATGCGCATTTCGTTTGCGGCCATAGCCAACAACCGGGTTGAACAGGAGAGGCTGCGAGAACTAGGCTGCACCAACATGATTCTTATCGATACAAGGGATGAACAAACCTGGATCATTCCCGAGTTTCCCGTCAGCAAGGTGTATTTGTTTGAGAGCAGCTTGAACCTGTGCTGCCGCTATTTACGGATCTGCCGGACATGGACGACGGAGTCGATTTATGTGATTACCCATTCCAGCAATCCTCGATTGATATACAAGGGACTGGGTGCCGATGTGGTGCTTCATACGAACCATCATCAGGTATCCTTCCTGATTTCATCCATTGTCAGCTAAGCGCCTTGGCTGATGTGACAATGAGGTTTTAGGAGGTTATTTTCATGCAGGATTTATATATGGTGCTTATCTTGGGAGGAACCTACGGACTGTTCATGCTGTTTATGTCCTGGTGCGGACGCGTAATTTCGGAAACGGAGGTGGATTAGTCGTGATGATCATTTTAATATGCACGCTCTTTATTTTTCTATATTTGATTTACGCGCTGATTCACCCTGAAAAATTCTAGGGAAACAGCTGAAGGAGGAAGGCATTCGTCATGGGCATTTTACAAATTGCCATCGTTATACTTGTTCTGGTGCTGCTGGTAAAGCCTCTCGGAACTTATTTATATCAGGTGTTTCGCAATGAGGGGAATGGAACGGATAAATGGTTCTCCTGGTTGGAGAAACCGATCTTCGCACTGATTGGGTTGAAAGAACGAAAGGGAATGACATGGAAAGGGTATGCCATCAGCTTTGTGATAACGAATATGGTGCTGGTCGCAGCGGGATATTTGATTCTTCGGTTGCAGAGAGTATTGCCCTTCAACCCGAACGGCATCGACAATATGGAATCTACCTTGTCGCTCAATACGATCATCAGCTTTATGACGAATACGAATCTCCAGCATTACAGCGGGGAGTCGGGATTATCCTATATGGCCCAGATGGCCGTCATTACGATGATGATGTTCACGTCCGCGGCGACCGGGCTGTGCGTGGCGATTGCGTTTATCCGGGCGGTGACCAGCAAAGGTACAACCGTCGGCAACTTTTTTGAGGATTTCGTCAAAGCCCACACCCGGGTGTTCATCCCGGCCGCATTTATCATTGCGATGGTACTGGTTGCGCTGCAGGTGCCGCAGACTTTGAAGCCTATGCTCAGCGTCACGACGCTTCAAGGAAGCGAGCAGCAAATAGCTGTGGGGCCGGTGGCTGCGCTGGAATCGATCAAGCATCTGGGCACCAATGGGGGCGGGTTTATGGGGGCCAACTCGGCGCATCCGTTCGAGAACCCGTCCCCGCTGACCAATGTGATCGAGATTCTGTGCATGTGGAGCCTCGGGGCGGCGCTTCCTTACACATTTGGTTTGTTCGCGAAGAGCCGCAAGCAGGGCTGGATTATTTTTTCGGTGATGATGACCTTGTTTATCGGATTCCTGTCCTTGAACTATGCCGCTGAAACCAACGGCAACCCGGCATTAAACCAGCTGGGCATCGACGCCTCGCAGGGCAGCATGGAGGGCAAGGAGGTCCGGTTCGGGATCGCTCAATCCTCCCTGTTTACGACGGTGACAACCGCGGCCACGACCGGGTCGGTCAACAACATGCATGATACGCTCACGCCGCTTGGCGGGATTACGCCGCTATCCCTGATGATGCTGAACTCCGTTTTTGGCGGAAAAGGCGTCGGGCTGATGAACATGCTCATGTATGCGATATTGGCAGTGTTCCTGGCTGGTCTTATGGTTGGCCGAACACCCGAATTTCTAGGGAGAAAAATAGAGGCGCGGGAGATGAAGCTAATTGCGGTTGTTATCCTGGTGCATCCATTGATCATTCTGGCTCCGACCGCACTTGCGCTGATGACGGATGCGGGGCAGGCAGGCATTACCAATGCAGGCTTTCACGGCATCTCACAGGTATTGTACGAATACACGTCTTCCGCGGCCAATAACGGTTCCGGATTTGAGGGTCTGTCGGATAACACGCCGTTCTGGAACATTACAACCGGACTGGTCATGCTATTCGGGCGTTACATTTCGATGATTGCCTTGCTGGCAGTGGGCGGCTCGTTGATGCGGAAGCAATGGGTTCCCGAGACGCTCGGGACGTTCCGGACAGATAATAAGCTGTTTGCCGGCATTCTGATCGCGGTGGTTCAGATTATCGGTGCATTGACCTTCCTGCCAGTACTTGTGCTCGGTCCGATTGCTGAGCATCTGACGATCCGTTAATAGAAAAGGTGGCCTATTTCCATGAATAATACGAGAAAAAAAGCGATGTCCAAAGAGATGGTCCGTCAGGCGCTGAAGGACAGCTTCACAAAGCTGAATCCCGTCCTGATGATGAGAAATCCGGTCATGTTTGTTGTGGAGGCCGGGACTCTGGTTGTTCTGTTGATGACGTTATTTCCATCCTATTTCGGGACAGAGGGCAGTATCGGATTTAATGTGACGGTACTTGTCATTCTGCTGTTGACGCTGTTGTTTGCAAACTTCGCAGAGGCGCTTGCCGAAGGACGCGGAAAGGCGCAGGCCGATTCCCTTAAGCAGTCGAAGCAGGAAATGACGGCACATAAAGTGATGGAGAACGGAGGGGTACAATCCGTGCCGTCCACGGATCTTCGCAAAGGAGATATCGTGATCGTCACGCAGGGCGAGATGATTCCCGGGGACGGGGAAGTCATTGCGGGCCTTGCTTCCGTTGACGAATCGGCGATTACCGGCGAGTCCGCCCCCGTCATTAAAGAAGCCGGCGGCGATTTCAGCTCGGTCACCGGGGGGACGCGGGTTGTCAGTGATACGATCCGCGTCCGGATTACGAGCGATCCCGGGGAATCGTTTATCGACCGGATGATATCGCTTGTTGAAGGAGCTTCTCGCCAGAAGACGCCGAATGAAATTGCGCTGAATACGCTGTTGATCGTCTTAACGCTGATATTCCTGATCGTTGTCGTTACGCTCGCTCCGATTGCGAAGTATCTTGGCATCGAGCTGTCCGTTCCGGTGCTGATCTCGCTGCTGGTATGTCTCATCCCGACCACGATCGGGGGATTGCTGTCGGCGATCGGGATTGCCGGCATGGACCGGGTGACGCAGTTCAATGTGCTGGCGATGTCGGGCAAGGCGGTGGAGGCCGCCGGTGACATCAACACGATGATTCTGGATAAGACGGGTACCATTACGTTCGGAAACCGGATGGCCAGCCAGTTGATTCCCGTCGGCGGTGAATCGCATGCATCCCTTTCGCAATGGGCGGGCGTGAGCTCGCTACTGGATGAAACGCCGGAAGGACGTTCCGTGCTGGAACTGCTGAAGCAGGAAGGTCTCGAAGTAGATGAAGGCATGACGGCTGAGGCGGAATTCATCGAATTTAAGGCAGAGACCCGGATGAGTGGGATGGACCTCAAGGATGGGCGAAAAGTCCGCAAGGGTGCGGTGGATGCCGTCAAGGCTTGGGTGCTGTCGCAAGGAGGCTCCATCCCTTCGGATTTGACGGCAAACGCTGACGCCATCGCGACAGAGGGCGGAACCCCGCTCGCTGTTGCCGTGGATTACCGCATCTATGGTCTAATCTACTTGAAGGATACCGTGAAGCCGGGGATGAAGGAACGGTTTGGTCAGCTGCGCCGGATGGGCATCAAGACGATTATGTGCACGGGCGACAATCCGCTCACCGCAGCGACGATTGCCCGAGAAGCGGGAGTCGATGATTATATCGCCGAGAGCAAGCCCGAGGATAAGATTGCCGTGATCCGCCGAGAACAAGCCGAAGGCAAGCTGGTTGCGATGACTGGTGACGGTACGAACGACGCCCCGGCGCTGGCCCAGGCCGATGTAGGGCTGGCGATGAACAGCGGTACCACCGCAGCCAAGGAAGCGGCCAATATGGTGGATCTGGATTCGGATCCATCGAAGATTATCGAGGTGGTTGCCATCGGCAAGCAGCTGCTAATGACGCGCGGCGCGCTGACCACGTTCAGCGTCGCGAACGATGTCGCCAAATATTTTGCCATCATTCCGGCGATGTTCGCGGCCGCCATTCCAAGCATGAATGTTCTGAATGTCATGGGACTGGGTTCTCCCATGTCGGCGATACTGTCGGCGCTGATCTTTAATGCGATCATCATTCCGCTGCTCATTCCGCTTGCGATGAAGGGCGTGGCCTATAAACCGATGAGCTCGTCGAAGCTGCTGCAGCGCAATGTGCTGGTCTACGGATTAGGCGGCGTGATCGTACCGTTCCTCGGGATTAAGCTGATCGACATGATCGTCCATCTATGGATCTAGATATGATAATCGTACCGGGGAATAGAGATAACTCGAAAATGGTTTACGTGGAAGATATGAAGGAAGGGATCGAGGAACCATGAATAATCCATTGCAAAAATCATCACCGGCACCTCATGCTGTGGCGGATGCGGCCCGTATCTCCCTGGGCATGGCCCTAAGAACGAGCCTTGTATTTATCGTGTTATGCGGGGTTCTCTATCCGCTGATTACGACGGGAGCCGCGCAGCTGCTCATGCCGAAGCAAGCCGGCGGCAGCTTGGTCACGGATTCCGGCGGAAAGGTGGTCGGATCGGAATTGATCGGCCAGAACTTTACGGAGCCTCAATATTTTCACGGCAGGGTGTCCAGCATTGAATATAACGGAGCCGGCTCAGGCAGCAATAACTATGCACCTTCCAACCCGGACCTGATCGATCGGACGAAGGCCTCGATTGAAGCGTGGAAGGAGAACAACCCGGACGTTCCGGTGGGCGAGGTGCCGATGGATCTGGTTACGAATTCCGGCTCCGGATTGGATCCACACATCTCGCCGCAGGCCGCGGAAATTCAGATTCCGCGGATCAGCAAGCTGACCGGAATTACGGAGGCAGAACTTAATCAGTTAGTAGAGGAGCATACAGAGGGACGGGATTTGGGCGTGTTCGGTGAACCGCGCGTCAATGTGTTGAAGCTGAACCTGGCGCTTGCCGAGCTTCATGATTGATCATGGACCCGTTTCGGAGAAAATCACCGGAGGAAATCTTAAGGTCGATTGCGAAGCTCCACCATGGAAGGCTTAAGGTATATATCGGGGCCGTAAGCGGTTCGGGAAAAACTTATCATATGCTTCGCGAAGGACATACCTTGAAACTGCAAGGCATCGATGTTGTCATATGCGCGGTATCCACGATGCAGCGTCCGGAAACGGTCGAGCAGGTCCGGAATCTGGAGCGGGTGCCCAGCATCCATTGGGTGGAGGACGGCATAAATAAGAAGGATCTTGATCTGGATCTGCTGGTGCAGCGCAACCCGGAGGTGGTGCTTGTCGATGGGCTTGCCCACCGGAATCGGAAGGGGGCGAAGCATGCCACGCGGCTGGATGACATCCGATTTCTGTTAAGCCGGGGAATTAGCGTCATCACGACGGTCAATGTGTATGAGCTGGAGGACGTCCAAGATATTGCAGTCAAGCTGACAGGCATTAAGGCTAGTTATACGGTTCCTGCCGATACGCTAGAAAACGCAGACGAGGTGGTGCTCATTGATGTAACGCCTGAAACGATGCTGGAGCGGGCACAAGGCGGCTTGCTCGGGGATGGCAGCGTATGGAAGGAGGGTAATCTGGCCGTGCTTCGGGAGCTAACGCTTCGCCTCGTAGCCGAAGGGGTAAACCACTCGCTGGAGCGGCACCGCAAGGAACGGGGATTGGTCGGCCCATCGGGAGCCCATGAGCGAATATTGGTATCCACCCAGTATCATTGGAACGGATCCATTTATATGCGGCGCGGACAGCAGATCGCGAAGAGATTGAACGGCGAGCTTATGGCCGTTACGTTTGTGAATCCGAGGTTAGAGCTCACGAAAGAGCAGGCGGCCTTCAAGCGATCTTTGCTGAAACTGTCGGAGCGTATCGGCGTCAAGCTTGAAGAGCGGCCTCTTCATTCGCGGAGGAAGTTTGCTGGGGTGCTTGTTCAATATGCGCTGGAGCACCATGCGACCCGCATTGTTCTTGGCCATTCGAAACAGACGCGCTGGCAGGAGTTGTGGCAGGGTTCGATCATTCAGGATCTGCTCAAGAAAACGCGCGGGATGGATATTTTTATTGTGGCGGATCGGGCGGCGCATGACGGAGAACGGATCATCCCGGCGCAGATCCATCGACGGCGAGTTTCCTCCGATTCGTTTCACCGATTGAATGAGCAAGAGCTGGACCGGAAGATGGAGCAGGTCAAGCGCGGACGGTTTAAAGTCTATATCGGGGCTGCTCCGGGCGTGGGCAAGACGTATGCGATGCTGCGCGAAGGCAATGATCTGCTAAAGAAGGAATTGACGGTTCTTACCGGACTGTTGGAGACACACGGCCGGATGGATACGCGGTCACAGATCGGTGATCTTGAGGTTCTTCCGCGCAAAGAGATGGACTACCAGGGATCTCGACTTGAGGAGATGGATACCGATGAGATCATTCGCCGCAGGCCTGACGTGGTTCTTGTGGATGAGCTGGCGCATACGAATGTTCCCGGAAGCAAGCACAAGAAACGTTATGAAGAAGTGCTGGATATTCTGTCGGCCGGCATCTCCGTCATTACGACCATGAACGTGCAGCATTTGGAGAGCTTGAATGATGCCGTCAAGCAAATGACCGGCGTTCGTGTTCGCGAGACGGTGCCGGATCATATTCTGCAATTGGCCGATGAGGTTCAGCTCATCGACGTTACGCCGGAGTCGCTGCGGCAGCGGATGAAGGACGGGAAAATTTATGCGCCGGAGAAAATCCCGCAAGCCCTTGGCCATTTTTTTAAGACGGGAAACCTCATTGCCTTAAGAGAGCTTGCCTTAAGAGAAATTGCGGATGATGTAGACGAGAGACTGGAGTCATGGCAGCGCAGCAGCTCGCTGCGGGGGCCGTGGCGGCGCGAGGAGGCTATCTACGTCATGGTTGGCAGCGGCCAACAGGCTGAGCGGCTCATTCGCCGCGGCTTCCGGATCGCCCATCGGCTGAAAGCGGCCTGGTATGTGGCATTCCCTCTGGAGCGGCATCACAATCTGTCTCTTGACAACGAACAGCGTTTGACGGCGCTTCAGACGTTAACGGAACGTCTCGGGGGAACGTTCACCGTGCTGCCGGTAAAAAAGGGGCCAACCCGCGCCGTTTCTTCTCAATTGGTTGCAGCAGCAGATGCGGTCAAGGCCACCCAACTGATTATCGGACAGCCGCAGATGGCCGGATGGAAGCTGTACGCCCAGCAGAGAATGATCCGGGGCCTGCTAAGAAGCGCAAGGCATATGGATGTGCTGGTGGTTGCGGATTACGATCCGCACGTTTGACGGCTTAAGCGCAGGGAGCTGAACGTTTTAAGAGGAACGGGGACACAAGAGACGTTGGAAATATTGTAAGTACAGGAAATGCAGGAAACGCAGGAAATGCAGTAAACGCAGGAAACCGCAGTAGACGCGGGGAACGCAACATTCCGGAGAACGCAAGAACAGAGCGAACACAACACACTCGGAAACGCACGAACGCAAGCAATACGCGCAGGTTAAGCAATACTAGCTCCAGCGACACGGATAACACCAAAAAGCCCACGGACCTGTAATTACAGATCCGCGGGCTTTTTTCCATGCTGCCAGAATGACAAATGGCTCGATTCGCAGGCTTGTCCTATTCCCCCGACAGCGTGCGGTCGCCGGTCAAATATTTCTCGGTCAAGATGGAGAGCAGGCGAATGCCGACTTCATTCTCTCCGCCTTCGGGAATGATCAGGTCGGCATATTTCTTGGAGGGCTCGATGAACGCCTCATGCATCGGCTTGACGGTTGTCAGGTACTGATTATGGATCGACTGGATGGTCCGGCCGCGGTCCTCAATATCGCGTACGACCCGGCGAAGCAGGCGCACATCGGGATCGGTATCCACAAACACTTTAATGTGAAGCAGCTTGCGCAGATTCTCATCGGACAGCACGTGCAGGCCTTCAATGATGACGATGTTGTTCGGCTTCAGTTCGATGGTCTGATCCGTGAAACGGGCATGAGCGGTAAAATCATACACCGGTGCGAATGCGGGTTGCCCGGTTTTCAAAATGCCGAGATGTTCGACGAGCAGCTCGTTGTCAAAGGCGAACGGATGATCATAGTTAATCGCTTCGCGTTCCTCGAAACTGAGTTCCTTATGATCCTTGTAATAGTTATCCTGCGAAATAAACGTGACTTTATCTGAACCAAGACGGTCAATGACAGAGCGGGCAACCGTCGTTTTGCCCGATCCGGTGCCGCCGGCGATACCAATTATGAGCATGGCGAATCCATAACCCTCCCTAGAGTTTGCAATTTTATTATTGTAGCACAGCATGCGCTTATTTTCACTATGGGGACATAGAGCAAAAGATGGGATTTCCCATATGTTCTTTATTCTTACCATGGAATAGCTAACCGAATCTGTATGTCTTATCATAGAGGATAGACTAACCATTGAATTTTTTTCGGAGGGATGATCATGCATTATACAGCAATTTACCCATGCAAGCCCGCCATATACATCCAGCAGGGAGAGCATCGTGGGAACATCGATTGGGACCGGTATGAAGCGGTAGCCCTGAGCGATACCGTGACTGGGCTTGCTACGAAGGAAGCGACCGAGGTTCGCGCCTGCTGGAGCTCCGAATACTTTTATGTACGGTTTGTTTGCCAGGATTCTCATATCGTATCGGAGTACCAGCATCGGGATGATCCGCTGTATGAACAGGATGTCGTGGAACTGTTTATAGACGAAGCAGGAACGGGAACGGAATATATCGAGCTTGAGGTGAGTCCGAACAATATTATATTTGACGCCCTGATCCGTAATGATGGAGGGAAGTCGATCACAAGCAGCGATATTCATTGGGATCTTACCGGTCTTCAAACCTCGGTAGAGCATGACGGTAAGGGGAATTTAATTTATGAAATTCGCATTCCGGCTGCGATCTTCAAGAATCCTCCGCAAGCGGGACGAAGCTGGAACGTGAATTTTTACCGCATTGATGAGGACACCGAAGGAAACCGGGAGTATCAGGCATGGAGCCCGACCGGTGAGGTGAATTACCATATTCCTTCGCGTTTTGGGAAGCTGGAGTTTGTCGATGTCATTTAGCATATCCATATAAACCAGAAGGCCGCATCGGTGGATTTTTATATCTGCAGTGCGGCATTCTTGTGTTAACTCACCGATAGGAGAGCGTTGCTACCTCTATCCCCCAATGCCTATCCCTGGTATCGAATTAGCTGATTCCGGGCATGAAATAGCTGCGCTTCAGCAGCCATAAGTACCCCGGGGTGTTTTCATAAAAGAACAAAAACGAACATCTCAAGAGGGATTTTGCCCCTTTTTTTTGCATGCCGCAGGACATGTTGTTTTCATTGCAGCGTTCTATATACTTTTTAGTAAAGGGAAGCACTCGGCTTTGAGTGAGCATGCAATCAACGGAGGTTATTTTATGAATGCTGTCATGGATGGACTGATGCTCAAGCTTGAGCAGCAGTTGGAGGAGAAGGTCGCTGAAGATCTTCGGGATTTGCTGGATGAATATAAACAATTGGAGGGGGCGGCACCTGACCAATTTCAGCTTTTTGAAGCGGAGTTCGGGATCGAGCTGCCGCAGGACTTTCGTTCGTTTAACAATAAGAAGAACGGCAGCGGATACGGGGTTCACGTGCTCTATCCCGGCAACGAGGGGGATGGGGAATACACGCCGTTTTATCTGATGAGTCTGGATGAGATGAGGGAGGTCAAATCTTATTTCTGCGAGCGGGACGAGCGGCTGGATACGTATTACAGTTCGGAGGAAATACAGCAGCTTGATCCGGAAATTTAAACCTTACCTGTTTCACAAGGAGTGGTATCCGTTTGCCACAATGGCAGGCGGGTCGTTGTATCTGATGCTGGATTTCGATCCGGCTGAGCCGGGAACGTCCGGGCAGATCATCATGTACGTGCATGATCCTGATTTTGTGTATTATGTCGCGCCTTCCTTCACGGAGCTGCTCCGGGCGTCCAATCGCAATCTGCGCACCGACATTGAAGAGGTAGACTACTGATGGAAATAGCAGGAAGCGTTCTTGCGCTTACATATAATGTTGCTTTACGTGGCTCTGAAGAAGCGCTAGCGAGGGAGGTGACAGCATGAAAGGCAGGCGGGTCCTCTGGGGAGTGATCATGCTGGTGGCAGCCACGCTGTTGATACTCGGTTATTTTATTGCGCGCACGTATGGGCTTTTTCAGAATGAGGTGGTTCTGACCAAATACCAGCTGGCCGTTGATGTGGATGGTCAACAAGTGGATGCTTGGCCGCTGCTGGCCGGATTTGCCGCAACCGATAAACAAGGGGAACTTCGTCCGTTGTACTACAGGCTGGAAGGGTCGGACCTCAACATGCTGTATCAATTGGCATATGGGCAGTTTGAGGTGGAGGCTTCGGAGGGAAATCCTTTCTTGGCAGGGAGGGTCCAGTATGACCATCTGGAGAGCGACTATATCGAGACGCGAAAAGAGTATGTAAACGCAAAGGAATACCGGCAGAACATGATCTTTTATAACGACCGTAAGGAACCCATATTTACATATGATCCGGACGCCAAAGCGGATGGGATTTGGTGAAGGAGATAATCACCGCAGGCATGACGCGTTCCAACGGCCGAGGAGGATCGGGAGTCGTAGAGGACAAGTATCTGAATGTCACCCGATTGTTCGAGGAGAAGCTGGGCATCAGCATGCGGGTCCAGGTTGATAGGGAACGCAGGTTGGCCACGATCCAAATGGAGCGGCTTAAATAGAATGCAGGTATCTAAAAAAGCGAGGTGTTTTACATATGCAGCATACGAAAATGACTCAAGAGGTGGATCTCACCATCTCGCACCATCAGATCCAAGTCCGCTCACGGGAATTTGATGAGGATTTGTGCCAATGGGGAGAAACCAATATTAAGCAAGGCGTTGTCATTCATCCCGGTTATCTCACCTTTGATCCCATCCCTGATGATGCTTTCGGCGCCTGGGTGAAGCTGGCCTTGAAAGAGGCGTTCATTGAAGATCCGAACGCGCAGCGGCGGATGGTCGTGCCGTTTGACGTTCTGGACCCAGGGAAGCTCGAGCTGTTGTCCGTCATGTCGGACGCCGCTATTGAGCTTCCGCTGCAAGCAGGGCGATATGCACTGTATTTTGAGATTTGCGAGGACGAAGAAGTGTATTATCGCTTCACGTTTGTATATGAGGGAGAAAGGGTTCAAGCCCGGTACCTGATGGATGATGAATGGGGCGGCAAGGCCGGAGAAGCATTGTCGTTGGGGTATTGTTGACGGGATTGTGCGCTATAACAGGGCACGGAAAACCTTGTTGAGGTAAACCTTCTTAACTTAACATGAAAATATGAAGAGGCCGTCTCCGTGTTGGAGAGGGCCTCTTTTTTACCATATGCTGTGCTGTGCCTGCTTTGAAAGATCGTGTGCAGGAGGCATAGATTTTGAATAGAGTGGATGAGTGGATCTATTATTTTGCAGCGGTCACCGTTATCTGGCCATGCTTGCTTTGATCTGCATTCAGATTCAGAACGTCTGTCAGGAAAGCAAGCGGAACATAGACGTGGCCTTTTTTCATGACAGGAGCCGAGCCCAGCGAACGTGGGGCCATTTTGCCCCAAGTGTAAGCATCCTTGTTCAGCTTCACCGCGCTCCAGACGACTCCCTTGGAGATTTTCGTGGTTTTGCTCTTGCCGTTCCACTTGACATTGAACTGCAGCTGGCGCAGCACGGATACCTGAACCATGAGCTTGCCGTTGTTATCTTTGTAATAAGCGCCTGATTTCAACACGGCTGCAGCAGGCTTTATGTCGGATCCTTTACCCGGCAGCTTTACGGCAAATTCCGGTGTACCTGTGGATCCAGGGGCGATGCTGTATTTTTGGAATACGATATAGGCTTTTCCGTCCGCGACATAGAAGGATTGCTCCGTGTCTATGCCTTGAAATCCGTCTTTGTTCGCGAAGTAATGGTCTTGATCCGCGGCAATCGCCGTTTTGACCGCTTTATCCACGATGGATTTGTAATCCTTGCCGAACAGGTCTTCAAGCGTCACGCGCTGTGCTTCGGCTTCGTTCGTGAAGTTGTACGTATCCACGCGGGGATCGCCATTGTTCATCCCGATGCCTTCGGTGATGACCTTAAGGGAGATCAAACAGCCGTCTTTACCATCCGATGTCAGCTCATAAGTGATGTTCAACTGATAAGGGTGCATGGTATAGCCGTTCTTTTGTGCATTTGCAGCAGCTTCCGCCGCTTCTTTCTCCCATTTGTCCATATCCTTGGAAGCATGGGATTCGATAATGTCATTCAACTGGTCTTGATATTTGGTGTCAGTCAAACCTTGGAATACAGGGATCTTAATATTGGTTTTCAGCCATTTTTCCTTGGATTGCAGTGTTTTGGATGTTACCAGTTGCGGGGCAACGGTTGGAGCGGTCACCCGATTCGTGCTCGCTGCAGCTTTAGTTTCGGCATGGACATGAGCGGATGGCAGACCCGAAGCGGAGATCATCAGGATGCCCGCTAATCCGGCAGCCCCCAGGGTTTTGGTTATTGGGGTTGTGTGCTTCATTGTTTTTTTCATGATATATTACCTCCAGGTTTATGGTTTGATATTTACTATTTGTGATCTGCATTCGCCTTGATCTATCGGATGTATTCGCTGCTGACGAGCTGGTCTGCGATTACTTCCGTTGGGATCGTAAATTCCACGACGCCCATATAGCCGGGTGCAACTTCGTATTCATTGAAGCTGATGACCAGTTTGCCGTCTTGGTTGATATAGAAATTTTGGTCCTTGGCGATCGTTTGGAACAGATCCTCTGGTGCATCGGACTCCATGCCAGGCTGCTCCACCCAGTAGATGTTGTCCGGATTATTCTGCATCTGGTAGCGCATCTGCTCCTTGATATTGTCGCTGATGACCTGGATATAACGATCATCCTTGAACAGACTCGGCAGCGTGATCACCATCTGGTTCTTCTTGTCGATCGTATCGTATTTTCTGGATTCGGCAGAGCCTCCAGCAGATTCGACAATATAGCGCGAAAGCGTCAGCAGCTGTTCATTGTCGGTGATCACTTCATAACCGCTAGTAAGACTCAGATGCGCGCCGCCTTCTTTATTTAACAGGGCCACTTCGTCTTTGAAGTTCTCATACAGTTTCTTGTTTTCTTCCAGGTATTTGTTATTCAGGGTTTGCTCAAGCTCCGTATTTCCTAGGTTGGCAATGCCGGGTGTTTCGATATGCACTTCCGTGTTATCGTCTAACTCGGCATATTCACGGATGGTGATCACCTTGATGATATGGCCCAATACCGGCACGTCGGACATGGCCTGGGCCAAGGCAGGGCTGGCATTCACTCCGGCGAACAGTAGGATGCATGCAGCTGCGCTACTAGCGAGCCAGGGCAGCGCTCTATTTTTTTTTCGTCTGGTTGCAATGGTCTTGTTGACAATCGAGCTTAGTTCGTCAGGAATAGGAGTGCTCTCGTACTGCTCTTTCATCCTATTCAGCTTGTCATGCATTATCGTTGTGCCTCCTCTTGATCTTCCTCGCTTAAGTTCACCCGCAGTCTCTGTAGTCCTTGGTATAATCTCGTTTTCACCGTGCTGACGTTCTCGTGGAGCACTTCGGCAATTTCGTCAATCTTCATATCTTCAAAAAACCGGAGTATAATGACGACCCGATACTTGTCGGGTAATTCCTCCAAAGATTGGGCCAGATCCAGATTCGGATAGTGATCATGGCTGCCGGGTAATATAACCTCCAGGTTCTCGTCGTCCATGACGTGGACTTTTTTCTGTTTTCGAATGAAATCCAGGGAGGTTGTTACAATAATTCGGAAAAACCAGCTTTTTAAAGAACCCGTCTGCTTCACCTTTTCCATGGATATAAAAGCTTTGTGGATCGCGTCCTGAACGATATCGAGGGCATCCTCTTTATTTCTAACGTAGCTGTATGCCAGCCGGTAGGCGCTGTTCTGATGTTCGGTTATGCATTGGATAAGAAGCTTCTCAAGCTTCCGGCCGCCTCTCATGTAAATATGACACTCCTTTGGGCCCGCGCGGGTAACCATCAATTGCAATTGACTTACGGAAGCAAGACGTGCGAGTCTTGCAAAAAGTTTGATTTTGCGAAAAAAAATTCAAAAAAGCGTGTCTGTCTCATTATTCAGCCCATCCTTCCAGAATCGCAACAAGAAAAAGACCCCAGTTTTCACTGGGGTCCGGGACTCATGGGTTATTCGTGCTCATATTTCTGGATCACAATCGCCGAATTATGTCCGCCGAAGCCGAAGGAATTGGACATGCCAATCCGAAGCTCGGCGTTTCTCGCCTGGTTCGGTACGTAATCCAAATCGCATGCCGGATCGGCATGTTCCAGATTGATCGTCGGCGGTATGACACCTTCCTGCAAGGATTTCACGAGGGCAATGGCCTCCACACCGCCGGATGCGCCCAGCATATGTCCGGTCATCGACTTGTTGGCCGTTACCGGAATGCGATACGCATCCTTGCCAAACACTTGCTTAATGGCCGCTGTCTCTGAACGGTCACCGATGACTGTGCTTGTGGCATGGGCGCTGATGACATCCACATCGGATGGGGCGAGTTTCGCTTCGGTCAGGGCCAGCTTCATCGCCCGTGCCGCGCCGTTGCCGTCCTCCGGCGTGGCGACCATATGATAGGCATCCGAGCTGGCACCGTAACCGATGACCTCGCCCAGAATTTCGGCGCCTCTGCCCAAGGCGTGGGAGAGGGATTCCATGACGAGGATGCCGGCACCTTCCGCCATGACGAATCCGTCCCGGTCTGTATCAAACGGCCGGCTGGCCCGGCCCGGTTCATCGTTGCGGGATGAAAGGGCGGTTGCATTCGCGAAGCTGGCCAGCGAGATATCGGTCAACGCCGCTTCGGAGCCTCCCGCAATAATCACGTCGGCCCGGCCCGCCTGGATGTTAAAGAAAGCCTCGCCGATCGCGGTATTACCGATCGAACATGCCGTAACCGGCGCAAGCGTAGAGCCCAGCGCTTTGTACTTAATGCTGATGAGCGCTGCCGCCATATTGGGAATCATCATGGGTACCAGGGTAGGACTGATCCGTTCGGGACCCCGCGCCGACAGCGTGTCGCTCTGATTCATCAAGGTCTGTATTCCGCCGATGCCGGAGCCGACGTAGACCCCCATCCGCTCATGATCGATCTGATCAAGATTGAGTCCCGACTGACTTATGGCTTGATCCGCCGCAGCCAGAGCAAACTGGCAGAAGCGGTCCAAACGCCGGGCTTCCTTGGCGCCGAACAGCGCGTTTGCGTCAAATTCCTTTACGGCACCTGCTATTTGTACCTTCTGTCTTGATGTGTCCAAAGTTTCTATATGTGTAATACCGGACTCTCCTCGTACAAGCCGGGACCAGAACGTATCAACATCATGGCCCAGCGGCGATATGACGCCCATACCGGTGATAACGACTCTTTCCATGGTTCAACAGCCTCCTTTAAGACTTTATAACTTGTCAATCTTAAGGTTATAATGTCACGTGAAGTATCCTATTACAAGATACCGTTTATCCTAGTATAAATACTGCTATCCTGAATGAAGGAAGGAGGTCCATCAGATGAATTCCCAGGTTAGACTCCAAGCTTTGTCGGCTTTCCTGAAAGGACAGCGCGCCAAAATCTCGCCCGAGTCCGTCGGATTGCCGCCCGGGACCCGAAGAAGAACGCCGGGCTTGCGCAGGGAAGAGGTGGCCCAGCTGGCGGGTGTCAGCACCACTTGGTACACCTGGCTCGAGCAGGGACGCGACATCCAGGTGTCGTCGTCCGTGCTGGATTGCGTCGCCAATGCGCTTCAGCTGAACGCGGATGAGCGGAGGTATCTGTATTCTCTGGCGCTGGAGAGCGGGGCGGAGCCTTATACGGTCAAACAAGAAGCGGTGCAGATCAGCCCGTCCCTGCAAAAAATCATCACCGAGCTGAAATATTGCCCCGTCATGATATCGGATCGGATGTGCAACATCGTGGGATGGAACCGTGCGGCTGCGTACGTGTTCCTGGATTTTGACCGCATTCCGCCCGAGGAGCGGAATATGATCCGGCTGCTTTTCACCCGCAGGGAGTTTCAGCGGCTGGCGGTAAATTGGGAGCAGTTCGCCAGCGGCTTCTTGTCGATGTTCCGGTCCTATTATGGTCAATATGTCGAGGATGAGTGGTATGACCGTTTTCTGGAAGAGATGAAGCAGGGGCATCCGGATTTCAATCGGATGTGGGAGCAGAGCCAGGTCAGCTATGCCCCGGAAGTACATCTGGAATTCCGGCATGCCAAGGCCGGGAAAATGGTATATGAGCTCACGTCGCTCAAAGTGTACGGAAATGATGACCTGCGGTGCAGCATCTATACGCCAGCTCCCGATACGACCACGGAAGCGAAGCTGCGGCAGCTGATGGAGGAGAAGTAAGCGGAGGGAGCGGGGCCGGGTGACGCTATTAAAGGGAGTGGCGGTGCTGGGTGCTCCTGTTGCTCCTGTTGCTCCCGGTGTAGTGGCTCGGTTGCTATCCGATTGCACTAGCTGCGCCAAGAGTAGGGATTCCGTGCCGACACTTACTGTTCTTGAAGTCATCAATTACTTGTTGCCCCCGACCTAACGGACACCAGTTCCGCTATTCTATGAGATAACGCCATAAACTTAAACTTAGCGGACACTAGGTACGTTATTGGGCTCATATTCGGCGTTTCCATCGTTTTTTGGAGTAAATAACGGAACTAGGGTCCGATCGATTTCAAAAATGGTGGGTTTTTTCCTAAATAACGTATTCTGTGTCCGTTATGGATGGTATCACCACCTATTACCCTGCTATGAGGCCCGACGT
>NZ_JBNNUS010000003.1:273650-485337 GCF_050279985.1 Paenibacillus sp. NPDC093718 | reverse complement strand
TCCTAAATAACGTATTCTATGTCCGGTTATGGATGGTATCGCCACCTATTAACCTGCTACGAGGCCCGACGTTCTGGTACTGACTATCTTGCGCAGTTGAGGCGGATTCCGTGCCGACACTTACTGTTCTTGAAGTCATCTACTACTTGTTGCACCCGACCTAACGGACACCAGTTCCGCTATTCTATGAGATAACGCCATATTTTCAAACTTAGCGGACACTAGGTACGTTATTAGGCTCATATTCGGCGTTTTCATCGTTTTTTGGAGCAAATAACGGAACCAGGGTCCGTTCGAGTTCAAAAATGGTGGATTTTTTCCTAAATAACGTATTCTGTGTCCGGTTATGGATATGGTATCGCCACCTATTAACCTGCTACCAGGTTCGACGTTCTGGCACTGACTATCTTGCGCAGGTGAGCCGGATTACCTTCTAAGCAAGAGTACCTCAAGTTGAGGCGGATTACCTTCTCAGCAAGAGTATCTTAAGTTGAACCGAATTACCCTCATAAGCAAGAGTACCTCAAGCTGAACCGGATTACCCAAGACAAGGACTTCAACTGGTTCGAACCTTAGAATCCTTAGTCATACAAGCTTCATTCGCGTAAACAAAACAAAATCCCGCTAAGCATTAAACTCCTCCAAATAACAAAAACCCCGTGTCGGCTCAGTGCCTCCGAAAAATCGCAAGTTTTTCAGTGGCCCTATCTGCACACGGGGCTTTCTTTTATTCAACGACATGGTTATAGAGCTGCATCTGGAAGCCGCCTAGGAGTTCCACAGGCATTCCGCTGTGCTCCACCCCTTTGGCGCCGAGTATTCAAAATCGCCTATCCGTTTACTCCTTGATATGACGATTAAGCCCAGTCGCGCCTCAGTGTAAAGAGATCCTTAAGCTCATCGGTGGACAGCTCGGTAATCCAGCCCTCGCTGCTTGCGATAACCTGATCGCTCAGCTGCTGCTTGCTCTCCAGCATCTCATCGATCCGCTCTTCGAGCGTCCCCATGGAGATGAACTTGTACACTTGGACATCCTTGGTCTGTCCCATCCGATAAGCGCGGTCGGTCGCCTGATTCTCCACTGCGGGGTTCCACCAGCGGTCGAAGTGGAACACATGATTCGCCGCGGTCAGATTCAGACCTACGCCTCCGGCCTTGATGGAGAGAATCATGACATTCGGCTGCTCTTCGGGCGGCAGCGTCTGGGATTGGAACTGCTCGATCATGCGGTCGCGCGTCCGCTTCGGTGTGCTGCCGTTCAAGTATAGCACCGGCTCACCCAGCTCTTGATGCAGCACCTGCCGCATCATCTCGCCCATGCCGATATACTGGGTGAAGATCAGGCAGCGCTCGCCTTCGTCCCGCAGCTCCTTCACCATGGACAGCAGCCGCTCCAGCTTCGCCGAACGGTTGACTACGGCCTCGGTGTCGAGCAAGCCGCCGTCTCCCGGCAATTCCGGAAGCGGCTCCTTTGTCAGCAGAGCCGGATGGTCGCAGAGCTGCTTGAACTGCGTAAGAGCTGCCAAGATAGCTCCTTTGCGCTCAATGCCCTCGAGCTTTTGCATGCGTTCCAGCAGGCTGTTCACGGTCTGATCGTAAAGCGCCCCTTGCTCGGCCGTAAGATGGATATAGGTCTTCATCTCGTTTTTGTCCGGCAGGTCGAGCTGAATCGAAGGATCCTTTTTCTTGCGGCGGAGCATGAAGGGCTTGATCAGCTTCTGCAGATCGGCCGTGCGCTGCTCGTTCTTGTCTTTTTCGATGGCCTGTATGAACCGGAGATTGAATGCTCGCAGGCTGCCGAGATATCCAGGGTTGATGAAGTCATAGATGGACCACAACTCGGACAGCCGGTTCTCAATTGGTGTGCCGGTCAGCGCAACGCGGTGCCTTGCCGGGAAGCTTCGCACGGCGGCGGATTGCTTGGTGTCGGCATTCTTGATGTTCTGGGCCTCGTCGATGCCGATCGTTTCCCACTTCATGTCTCTTAACATTTCTTGATCAAGCGTCGCCGTAGCATAAGATGTAAGGATAATATCGGCTTGGTAAGCCTCTTTATAGAAATCCTCGCTGCTGCTTCGTTTCCCGCCGTAGTGCAGCATGACCCGGAGCGACGGGGCGAATCGTTCAAGCTCCTTCTGCCAATTGCCCAGCACCGAGGTCGGACAGATCAGCAGGGAAGGGAGGGGGCTCTCTTCCCGCTCCATCGTCGTCTCCTTCACGTGCAGCAGGTAGGCAATGAACTGCACGGTTTTGCCAAGACCCATGTCATCGGCAAGGCATGCACCGAGCCCGTAACGCCGCAAAAAGGCAAGCCAGGCAAAGCCGTCATGCTGGTACGACCGGAGCTCGGCTTTCAGACCGGCGGGGACAGGTAGGCTCGGCCATTCGCTTTGTCGGCCAAGCTGGCCGATAAGCTTCACGAGGTGCTCGTTCAGCTCCACCTCAAGCTTGATCCGTTCCGGGTCCCGCGTTTCATCCGCATCCTGCTGAATCTGCTCCGACTCATCGTTGTTCCCGAGCAGATGCAGGTGGAGAATATCTTGAAACGATAGACCTTCCTCACGGTCTACGCCCGCCATCATCTGGCGGATTTGGGCGACCAGGGCGGGGTCCAGCGGAATCCATTGGCCCCGGAACCGCACAAGCCGTTCGTTCCGGGCAACAAGCTCCGCAAACTCCGCCTCGGAAAGGGTAGCTTCCCCAATGGCGATGCGCCAATCGAAATTGACCAGCGCGTCCAAACCGAACAGGGAACCTCCGCTGCTTCGCTCGGCGTTCTCTCCCTCGCCCGAGCGTACCTTCGCCCGCAGCTTGGGCTTCTTCTTGCTGGCAGCTTCCCACCATGCAGGGAGCAGGACCAGCCAGCCTGATTGGAGCAGCCGCTGGCTGTCGTCGGTCAGGAACTGCCATGCGGCCTCGTCGGACAGCGGCCTACCAAGCACGTCTTCAGCAGGAGCGTGAAGCACTCTTGCCGGCAGTGCTGCCTGCAATCCTTGGAGCCAGCCGGGGGACCGCTCCTTGATATGGGCGGTCCAAGTCTCCGGCCACGATCCGTATGCCTGCCCGTCTTCGGCCAGACGAACGGCTGCAAGTGCCGCGGCGTCTTGCTTGTCTTGCAATACAAGACGAAGACGCCATGCGGCTTCGTCCTCGTCAGGCTCCAACAATTGCAGCAGCGGCCGGAATGGAGCGGTATCCGGTCGCCATCCGATAGCGATCAGCCATGACTTGTTGTCCATGCCCTCCGCTGCCGTGCGGTTCGACGAGAAGAGAAGCGGGTATTCTCTGCGCAGGTCAGCGGCGGCCTCTTCGCTGCCGTAACACAGATCTTCAACGGCGGCGGAGAACGCCGCCCGCAAGCCTTCATTCCATATCTCGTCTGCATTCAGCAGGGAGAGACGGGACAACTCTTCCGCTGTGAACGCCTCTGCATCCCAGATCCATTGCAGCTTGCCCGATTGGAAGGCGCTCAAGCTCGGCGCGTATTGCTTATCCTGAATGCAAGCTGCCAGTGAAGGCGCAATTTCAATGAAGGGAAGGCAATCCTCGTCCCATACCCATTCAATATGGTCGAGCAGCCGTCCATCCGCAAAGAACGGTATGACCTGCTCGGAAGGCAGGATGACCACTTCCATATCCTGAACGGATTGAACGGTAAGCTCTGTTCCGTAGAAGGAAGCTTCGTGCCACGCAAATAAACGGTGCTTCAGGTATTGTCCGGACACATAACCCTGCATGACGGTAGAGCCGTATATGACGGCATCTCCGTATTCGCTTAGCGCCATGTGGACCGTGATGGTTTCTGTGTGTCTGCTCATGATATCAGCTTTCCTCTCCGCAGCTCTTCCTGGAATGCGCGAAGCCGGCTGTTTCGTACAGATAACGAGATAATGAACAGATCCCAGCGCTCCTGCTGCTTGAGCTTTTTATATAGCTTGGCCAACCGTTTGAGCAGCTTGACGGCTGCTTTATAGCCGGCTCGGTTCTTATGAAGGATGTACCGCTCGACGGCTTGATGGTAAAAAGGCAGCAGCAGTTCGGGGGCGTTCTTCTCGATTGGTGCCAGCTCGCTGACCCGGAGCTCCAGCGGCTCCCGGCCTGTGCTTAGTTGATAGTCGATCCATTCCCGCCATCTGCCGTGCGCGATCAAGGCATTCTGGTAGATGTCCTTCGAATAAGGAAGCATGTCGGCAAGACTGCTCCACATCCGTTCAGCCTCCCCGGGCAAGTGCTCTATGACGGCATCCCAGTAGTATTGATAGCTGCTGAGGTGCTCGTTACGGTGACTGCCAAGCAGCGGGCCGATCTCCGGGAGCCAGCGGGCCAAGCGGTCCCATTGCTGCCCTGAATGCAGCATGTCGAAGAAGCCCAGGACGGAAGCCGGGGGCAGGCTGCTGACCTTGTCTGCTTCCCTGATCAGGTCCCAGGACGATTCGTCTTCTCCGAGATAGAAGGACATTAAGCTCTGCGCCATATACCATGAGGCGCGCGAAAGGCTGCTCCCGAATTCGGCTTCGGCTGCCTGCAGCTGCTCTAACTCCGCCTGGATTAAGCTGCTGTCTTTTTTCGCAAAAGGATAGATCCAGTACATCCAGAGCTGCATATAGACCTGGGCGTAAAATTTGCGGTTCCGCGGCTCGCTCAGCATGCTCCGCCGGGCATGCGAAATGGTCTCGGTCAGTCGCTGCCTGAATGCCTCCCCATGTTCGCTGACCTCCAGCCCTTCGTGGAAGATGCGCTCGATTCTGGCCAGGATATGATCCGCTGCCACCTGCGTATGATAACCGATGTAGGAGCCGGAGGAATTCCAGGCACTGGCGGGCTGCTTGACGAGCTTCTCGAGAATGAAGAGATGCGCATGGAGCTCGTATAACGGATCCAGATCTGGCGGAAGCGGGGGTTTAATGTGATGGAGGGAAGCCAGCGCATTTTTGGCGTAAAACGAATTCTGCGTATTAGTTCCCAGCGAAGCCGTGCAAACTTCGAACAGCTCATGCCATGCGGTGATCGGCAGTTCGGGCAAATGGTCCGCCTTGACTCTCCATTTTGATGCTCCGGCAGACGGTCGGTCCTGCGCTGGGCTGAAGCCGGTCTCGCTTCGGTCATATGAAGAGGTGGAAGCATACGTGGTAGAATGCGCATTAACCAGGGCGTGAATGGAACGACCCTGAAGCTGAGCATAGTCAAGCAGAACAGCCACCATATGCTTGCAGCCTTCGTTAACGGGACAACTGCACTCGCTGTCACTCAGGGAGTGAAGATGAAGCTTGGTACGGTAGGTTTCCGTTCCATCCACGGAAGCCTCGACCACACCGGATTCATTCGCCGACTCGCTGTCGTGGACACGACCTTGCTTGTAATACTGAAATCCCCGTTTAATGGTCAAATCGCTGAAAAATCCGGCGGTTTGTTGAATCAGCGTCTGCCATTGTATATCATCTAACGTTTCGTTTGAGTTCATCATCGGACGGTCTCCTAAGAGAAATAATTCTAAGTATCCATTTAATCTATCACATTCCCATAGATGAAGAAACAAGCCAGGGCAGCTTCGCACTGGAAAAGCCCGGCAATAGGCTGCACGGGCTTTCTTTTATGGGCGGAGCAATATGTTTTCGTCCTAAACCTAATACTGAATCGTAAACCGGCCGATCTGATCGCATTCCTCGGCGAACCAGACCTCGCCGCCGGAATCCACGGTGATGCCATGAGGCTCTGCGGAGGGGGTAGGGATTGGATACTCGGTAATGTCCCCGGTACAGGTAATTCGTCCGATTTGATTGGCTCCCCATTCGGTAAACCATAGATCCCCGGAAACCCCTGCCGTGATGGCATGGGGTCTTGCATTCTCGGACGGGAGCTTAAATTCCGTAATTTCCCCGGCCGTTGTGATCCGACCGATTTGATTGCCGTTGATTTGGACAAACCATAGAGCGCCATCGGCACCTGTCGTGATGCCGACAGGTCCGGATTGCTCTGTTGGAATCCGGTACTCGGTAATCTTCCCGTCCACCGTAATCCGTCCGATGGAGTTGTTCTGGTTTTCCGTGAACCACAACGCGCCATCCGGACCGGCTGTAATATAGGAAGGGTAAGAGCCTTCGCATGGTAAGTCATATTCCGTGATAACGCCTGCCGGCGTTATATTTCCGATTCGGTTGCCGTTTAGCTCGGTGAACCATATGGCTCCATTCGGACCCTCCGTCAAGCCGTAAGGAGACGAGTTGGCTTCAGGCAGTTCGAATTCCGTAAATGTTCCTTCCATTGTCATTCTTCCGATTTTATTCGCTTTGTACTCCGTAAACCAGAGGTCACCGGTATGGGCAGAGAGGATGGACATGACCCCGGCATCTGGAGTCGGCACTTCGAACGTGCGCATATCCCCATTCTTGGTGAGCCGTCCGATCCGGTTTCCTTTTTGTTCCGTGAACCATATGGTCCCATCTTGTCTTGTCGTAATACCATAAGGTCCCGATTCCCGATTCGCTGTCTTGTACTCCTGTGCGGTGATCTGCATGCAAACACGCCTCCTGTATATAAAATTGTTAGGAATGCTTTAAGACGGATTCTTCATTTGTCTGAGCGTAAACAAGTCTCTCGCTCGGTTGCCCGTAATCGGGAAGGTTCGGTCTTGGAGGCTTGGATGAATTCCTGTCATGGATAACCTCCATTCTCTCAATTGGTGTTTTTAAAATAGAAAAAACCTCCCACTCCGAGATTTCGGAATAGGAGGCTAATATGAACAAGGAAGATGCGGACTTTCATGTAGAAGTCTCAAACATCCACCTGTCACATATAAAAAAAGCCGCACGAATCCTATCCCGAAAACCTCGTATCGAATCGAAGTGTTTTCCAAATGCTTGGGACAGGATTAGTAGATCATTGGCTTTTGGTTCACCCTTTCATTTGTGGTTGCCTAGACTTTACCACAGGAGATTCAATGGTTTCAACCCTGAATTAACTGAAGTTTACCTCACAACCGCCGGTTTCTTTTCTCATCGATGTAGAGTTCGACAGCTGTTATGGCACGAATCAAAAGTTTAATGAGCAGATACAATGCATACAAACCAAGCAGCATAAAAAGTCCGTTTATGATTAAGATCAACATGGGCCATAAATTAAACATGGAACTGGAACTACCTATACTCATATGGCTCGCCTCCCTTCTACATTTTCCTTGCAGGGTTCTCCCGGAACCGGAATGATAACCTCGAACACTTTATTCCATAATATAACAATCATATCTGATTCTAACATAACAGAAGGAGCGTGGTCATGATTTTTGACATTGAATGGGGTGAATAATTGGAGGCCTGGCAGGAAGGGGACGACAGAGGAAGTATTTATATCATTTATGGATATGAACGAACCAATCCCGGTCACGATGTGTTTTAGTTATATAAGCATTACCGAATATTACAACTCAAGGAGATTTAGAGAACATGATCACCCGGAAATGGACAAGAATAGCAGTAAGCTGTGCTATAGCGGCCACGATGCTGATGAGTACCATCGTACAGGCTCAGGCTGAAGCTGTACCCAAGAAGGAAATGGAATTAAACATCAATCATTGGATTGTTACGACGGATGTTAATCCCGTCATCGTGAATCAGACCACGCTGGTTCCCTTGCGCGTTATGAAGTACTACATGAAACCTATGCAGCTTCACTGGAACAACAAGAACAAGACGGTAACTGTCAACACAGGTGCCGATCAAGTCACATTAGAGATGGGAAGCCTGAAGGCCAAGGGAATAGGGAAGGCATATTCACTATCCATTCCCGCAGAGTTAAAGGATGGCCACGTTATGGTTCCGATCCGATTTATAGCGGAGCTGTATGATGCAGAAGTAGGCTGGGATACGAAGGAGAGAATGATTTACATCTATACTCCGGATGTCGACGTGTCAACGGCAGAGGAGAACGGGTATGTAAAGCTGTATCCGGTAAGCGCAACGAAATACGGCAGATATGAAGGCATGGTGGTCGAGGTTGAAGGAAGGAAGCGGGTCTTTGAAGACTGGACCGGTGGAGACGGTACGCGTAAACCCGTCATTCAATACCAGGATGTGACAGGCGATGGCAAGCCTGATGTTGTGGTGTTCTATGTGGACGGGACCGGCACGGGGCTTTACATGGGGGAGATGCATGTTGTTGACGCAGAGACTCTGAAGGAAATCCCTATCGAATCATTGGAACAGGCGGTATTGAGCCATGTGCAATCCAACATCGAGAAGTATGCGGATCACTTTGTTATCAAGCTTTTAATCGACGGGAAGGAGTATGTCCAAAGGGTCGAGGATGATTCCAAGGATAAAAGCTACTTATATGATAAGGTTGGCTTCGGGGCTGTTGTCAGACACAAACTAGCGGAAGGCCAGCTTGTTACGGAAGCTGCGGGAAGCATCAGCCCTGCCGGCTTCGCTGGGAATCTGCAAATAACGTATCGATTTCAAGAAGAGTTGAACCGGTTTGTGGTGGATAGCATGGAATACAGTCTGGAAGAGTAGGAGAAGTAATCGTTTATTGCACACCTAACTTTAGAACTACATATAAACGCATATCCAATAAGAGGGTATAAACTTGAACGAGAAGCCATTAATCTTGATAGAATGATAGGGCTTGCTAATAAAAAGGGTGCTGCTGCGCCCTTTTTTTACGTTTTTCCATCCATCCATCCTGATTTATCCCCTCCCCGACCTCCAAAAGGAACGAATGGAAGTGGCACATATAGAACATATGCAAGAAGATTTCATCCCCATTCATAGGCCTTTATTACCATTTACTTGAGTCTAAAGATTCCTCTAAGATAGTTAATAAACCTGACACATTTTTGCTAGGAAAAGAGAATGATTTCGAAGTAAACGCATTCAATGTCAAGTAATATAACAAGCCCATACCATAGGGACTTTGAACGAGGTGTTTTTATGCAGCAATGGCTTGGGAAATCGCTAAAGCATAAATTGTCGTTACTTATTATTGTCGCTACGCTGGTGCCGCTGCTGTTTCTGGGTATTTTCTCTTTTAACATAGCCAAGAGCCTGACGGAGGAGAAGGCCAAGATTACAGGAATGAATACGCTTCGGCAGCTGGAAGCTTACTTGGATACGATGGTCAAAGACGTGGAGAACATCTCGCTGTTTCTCATCGGGCATACCGGAGTTCAGGCCTATCTGAAGACCGAGCAGAGCAACTATGTCCAGCAGACGACGGTTATCAATTTTTTGACGAATCTGGCCTTTTCCAAAGATTATATCGCCAACATCATCGTCGAACCGCTCGGCAGCAAAGATGCGATCTCGCATAAATCCTTGGTACGCTCCGAGTTCCGGAATATTACCGAAATGGTTCCCGACTATTACGAGCAGCATCCCAAATGGTGGTCCTTTGTTCATCGTCAGTGGACCTTCGAAGGCGTTAGGAAAGTCATTACGTTGGCCAGACCGATCCGGAGCACGGATAAATATAAGCCGATCGGGAATCTGCAGATCAATCTGGACCAGGGTGTCATTGCCAATCAATTCCGGCAGGCCGTTCTAGAGAAGACCGGGTTTGTCCTTCTTCTTGACGAGAATAATCGGATTATCGCCGGTCCGCCGGATATGGAGACCAATCTTACACTTGCAGATTATTATCCTGCGATTGGAGAATTTGAGGGGCTCAGCGGAAATATAGACTATGGCGAGGGGAGCAACAAGAAGACCATTCTCTATAAGAAAATGTCCAGCGTGAACTGGAAACTGGTCGGCATCATTCCCTCACAGGAATACCGTTCCCAGAACCAGTACTTTATCAAATTGACGGCGGTTGCGGTCTCGGTGGCCATCCTGCTCGCCATTATACTCGTACTTTTCCTGATCCAGAAAATTACGAATCCTCTGTCCGTCTTAACGAAATTCCTCAAGAACTCGAGCCCTGAAGAGCCGCTGCCTGCGCTCCCGGTTAAGACGGTCGATGAGGTCGGACAGCTCATTATCAGTTATAACCGGCTCAGCTCCCGGATCGTGAAGCTTACCGATGAAGTGAAGCTGAACGAGTCGCTGAAGAAGGAGGCCGATATGCATGCGCTGCAAGTGCAGATCAATCCGCATTTCCTCTACAATACGCTGTCATCCATCCATTGGCTGGCGCTGATGAACCAGGATGTGAAAATTGCCGAGATGGTGGGATCGCTCAGCGATTTCCTGAGGTTCAGCCTCAATAACGGGCAGGAATATTGCACGATTCAGCAGGAAATTATGCATGTCCGTCATTACGTGAATATCCAAACCATCCGCTATCCGGAAAAGTTCAAGTTTGAGGTTCATGTGGAGGAAGAGCTGTATCAGCACACCATGTTAAAGCTGCTGCTGCAGCCGTTGGTTGAAAACTCCATGCTGCATGGTATTTTGAGCCGTGACGGGATGGGGACGATTACGATTCGCGGACACCGCGAGCCTGAAGGGATTCACTTCGTGGTGGAGGATGATGGCATCGGAATGACAACGGATCGCCTGAAATGGCTTCAGGATCAGCTGGTTGAGAATCCGCTGCAGTACGAGAAGGGACAGACCCCGCGCGGAAGCTACGGGCTGCGAAATGTCCATAAACGGCTGCTCCTTCATTACGGCAAGGATGCGGGCTTGCGTGTGGAGAGTACGGAAGGAGCCGGAACACGTGTGATGTTTACGATACCTGATTTACCTGAAATTCAACAATCTGAATTATCCGGCAAAGGGGATGGCGACATTGAAGGTACTGATCGTTGATGATGAAGTGATCATTCGTAATGGTCTGAGTACAGTGATCAATTGGGCCGATAACGGCTTTACGGTGCTGACGCCCGCGGCTTCAGCGGAGGAAGCCCTTCAGCGTATTCCCGTTGAAATGCCCGAAATTATTTTTACCGATATTCGCATGACAGGCTTGAGCGGACTGGATATGGCACATGAAGTCAAGCAGCAGTATCCCGAGATCGAAATCATTGTTATATCGGGATATGATGAATTTTCATATGCGCAGCAGGCGATGCGGGAAGGCGTAAGTGACTATTTGCTGAAGACGAGCAGGCCCGGGGAAATTATCGAGGCTGCTGTCCAAGCCAGGGAACGGCTGTTGCAGCGCAGGCTTACACAAGCGAAGGGAAGGGCGCAGGAGTTGGTTGTCAGCCGGGGTTTCCTGAGAAGGCTGCTTGCTTCCGGCACACCGTTGGATGAGCCTGCCGAGGCCGAATTGTGTGAGCGATACCCGGAGCTGCGTTTGGAATCGAATGGCTCGGTGCTGCAGATCTGGATGCTGTCGGTATATCCGCTGCATCCAGAAGAGGCGGAACAATCGAACGTCAGCGAGCTGCATCGATTAATCGGCACGGAGCTGGCCGAAATGCTGCAATGCGCGTGGCTGGAGTGGAACGGCTCCCTGCTTCTGTTGGTGCGGGCAGAGCCGAATAATGGCTGGGGGCGGGTAGATTCCGCTCTGCGGAAGATGGAATCCACGCACGCCTGCCGCATCACGGCTGCCAGCGGCCGACGGGTCGCAAACGCCAGGGAGCTGCACATTGCGCTGGCTACCGCGGTAGAGGCCAGCTCCTACGAGTGGCTGCTGCAATCGGAACGGCATATCCGTTATGAAGATATCGAAGGACGTACAGGCATCCGCACGGTCTGTTCGATGGAAGAAGAAACCAAGCTGTCATCCCTGCTGCGTTCGGGAGAATCCGCCGACTTGCAGGCATGGGTGACGGATTTGCTGCGGCGCATCCAAAGTCAGGGCCAGGCAACGCCCGGCTCGGTTCAGGCTTACCTGCATTCCCTGATCGTCTCGGCACAGCGCTGGCTTATACGGGCTGCGACGTCTATCGGCTATACCAGTCCGGTGAAAGTGGAAGAGACGTACGATATCCGCGAGTTGACCAAGAATCCAAAGAAGGTGCTGGTCGATTCGCTCGGGCTCATCATGAAGGAGTACCGTGATATGGTGTCGACGACAAGTCCCGTCCAGCGAGCGATCTCCTTCATTCATGAGCATCTGGGACAGAGCTTGTCTCTCCAACAAGTGGCCAAGCATGTTCATATGAACCCCAACTATTTCAGCGAGATGTTCAAGAAGGAAACCGGACAGAATTATATCGAATTCGTGACCCAGGCGAAACTGCGAAAAGCGATGCATCTGCTAAGGGAAACGCCAGCCAAAATCAGTGAAATCGCGAATGAAGTCGGCTATGAGGATATTAAGTATTTTAACCGCCTGTTCAAGAAATGGACGGGACAAACCCCCTCGGAGTATCGGGCAAATCCTGAATTTTGTCCCTCTATGGACTGAATTATATCCCCTATGTAAGCGTTACATCCTTTTATATACTTGGATTAATCATCTAAGACGTTTCATCATTTTCGTATATTAAAAAGGGGGATTGACCATGAGACCAAAACGTAAAATAGGTCTTGTACTGCTGATGATGTCACTGGTCCTTGCAGCTTGCGGAGGCGGGCAAAGCAAAGAGCAGGCGGGAGGAAATGAAGGCAATCAAGAGAAGGTCAAGCTGACCATCTGGCATAACTTTGCCGGTGATGACCTGCGCGCAAAATCAGTCCGAAGCTTTATCGATCAGTTTGCTCAGGATCATCCTGAAGTGACGCTCGATGCACAAGCGATTCCGCCGGACGGTTACCGTCAACGTCTGAGTACGGTTGCGGCTGCGAATGAAATGCCGGATGTATTTTTCGTATATGCAGGAAGTCAGTCGGCCGAGCTTCATCAGGCGAAACTGCTTCAGCCGATTACAGAGGTGCTCGATGCGCATTCGGATTGGAAAGATAAATTCCTGCCGGGAGCGTTTGATCCGTACGAGTTCGAGGACGGCCAGATCTACTCCGCTCCACTAGGCATGTCGGCAACTTCGATTCTCTATTACAACAAAGCATTGTTTGACAAACATAACGTAAAAGTTCCAACGACTTGGGAAGAAATGATGGCGGCGGTTAAAACGTTCAACGATAACGGCATCACGCCGATCGCGCTCGGAAACAAAGCGCCATGGGTTGCGCAATCCACCATTATCGGATCGATTGCCGACCGTGTGACAGGCACCGAATGGTTCAAGAAAGCGGCAGCACAGGATGGCGCGAAATTTACCGATCCTGAGTTTATCGAAGCGCTTGGATACTTCAAAGAGCTGGTGGATAACAAGGCTTTCCAGGAAGGCGCGAACAGCATCGACAACACGCAAGCCGAGCAGTATTTCATCCAAGGAAATGCAGCGATGATGATCAGCGGTGCATGGACACTCACGAACCTGGCGGCTTCTTCCTCGGAAGAGCAAATGAAGGATATTGAAGTCACGACATTACCTTCGATTCCTGGTGGTAAAGGTGAAGCTAACACGATCTCCGGCGGGGCCGGCGGCGGTTTGGCTCTTAGCAGCAGAACGGAAGGGAAAGCGAAAGAATTGGCGCTGGAGCTGATTTATGCGGTCAGCGGACCGGAAGCGCAAAAAGCGATTGCCGAAAGCAACTCCATGGTGATGTACGATACCGAAATCGATCAGTCCAAAGTTACTTCCTTGTACTACAAAGCCTTTAACCTGGTGAAATCCACAGGCATTACGCCGGTATACGATGCCTATCTGTCTGCAGAGGCGGCTGAAGTCATCAACAACGGTCTGCAGGAAATTATGATGGGCGGTCCTGTCGAAGGTGTGGCCCAGAAGCTGCAGGACGCGCAAGCCAGATCCGCTACTCCATAAGAAACCGTTCACCACTGCATAAGGATTAGGAGGGGGGAGGCTGCCATGCCTACAGCGATGAGAAGCAAAGGATTTATAGCCATAGCTCTTCTTCCTGCGCTTCTGTTGTTTCTGATATTTGTCATTATTCCGGTCTTCTGGTCAGCTTACTACGGATTTTTCAGTTGGAAAGGGTTCGGAGACGCCACATTTATCGGCCTTGATAATTATAAAGAGATGTTCAAGGATCCGATCTTCTGGCGGGCGCTTCGAAACAACCTGATTCTGGTCGTATCATCCATTATCGGTCAGGTTCCAATCGCGTTGATTCTGGCCATTGTATTGTTCAAGAATTCGTTCTTCTCCAGGTTCATCCGGTCTGCCGTCTTCATGCCGATGGTTCTCTCCACGGTGGTTGTCGGTCTCATCTGGGGTTACATTTACCATCCGCAGTTCGGGATCGCTAACTATGTGCTGGAGATGCTCGGTCTGGAGTCATGGACCCGTGCCTGGCTGTCCGATCCAAAAGTCAATATGCTGGCGATATCGATCCCGATTAACTGGGCGAACATCGGCCCTTATCTGGTCATCTTTATCGCAGCACTGCAAAATATTTCACCGGAGATCCATGATGCGGCCAAAATCGATGGGTCCACCGGCTGGAACAAGCTGATGCAAATCACGCTGCCGATGATCTGGAGCACGGTTGTCGTAACCATTGTGCTCTGTATCTCGGGAAGCCTGAAAGCTTTTGATCATGTTATCGTCATGACGGGCGGCGGACCGGCGCAGTCGACCGAGCTGCTTGCCACCTATATGTACAACAGCACGTTCAGCGTGTACCGTTACGGTTACGGCTCCGCCGTTTCCACGATGATTATGATCGTCAGCGCCATTCTTATCGCGCTTAACTATTTCGCAACGCGCAGAAAGTCAAGTTGACATGAAGGAGGGAGCGATGTGAATTTACAGACGACCGGGACCGGAAGTGCCTCAGGGAAACGCGTCATCACGAAGGGGTTAACCGGGTTCGTAAAATTGCTGCTGATTGTGTATGCGATTCTTACGCTCTATCCCTTGTACTGGCTTTTTACGAGCGCGTTTAAATCGAATCAGGATTTCTTCACCAACCCTTACGGCTTGCCGAAGGAGTGGATGACCGAGAATTTATTCCGGGCATGGGAGCTTGGAAATATGGGCAGAGCGATGCTGAATTCAACGGTTGTGACGATTACGGCCGTCGTTCTGACTATCCTGCTCAGTGTACTTGCGGCGTATGTACTGTCCAGATTCGAGTTTCGGTTGAAAAAGCTGGTGGTCGTGTTGTTTACGACCGGGCTGCTGATTCCGATTCACAGCACGCTGGTGCCCCTGTTTATTATGATGAAAAATATCGGCCTGCTCGACACGTACGGTGCGCTCATTCTGCCGTATACGGCGTTTGAGCTGCCGATCGCGATCTTCTTGGCGATGGCCTACATGTCATCCATTCCTAGAGAGATTGAAGAAGCGGCAATGATCGACGGCAGCGGCTGGTGGGGAATCTTCGGCAGAATGATTCTTCCGCTCTGCACGCCGATTGTGGCAACGATATCGATTCTAGCATTCCTCCGATTCTGGAATGATTTCTCCTTCGCCCTCGTATTTATCAATACGCAGGCATTGAAGACGCTGCCGCTCAGTTTGTCCCTGTTCTCGGACGGCTTCGGTACGGATTACAGCTTGACGATGGGAGCGATGGCGATCGCAGTCATTCCAACGATCGTGGCCTACCTGATCTTGCAGGAGCAGATCATGAAGGGTATGGTGGCAGGATCCATCAAAGGTTAAATCGTCAGAACGTCCGATTTAACGTAAAGCGGAAAGAGCCTCTTCCGATGCATTCGGAAGGGGCTCTTTTATTCGCTCGTGATGTTGGTTAATACAACGTGTTCAATCGAAAAAAATTCATGCTTTGCTTAAGGACACTCGTGACTTCAATCATGAAGGTTTCACCTCCTTTAAATCATCACGAATGCCCTTTCGTTCTCTAAAAAACAAACAATCACTTTGGATAGGAACAAACGTTTGTTATAATGGTGAATATTACCCTAGGTACCTTTTTCCTTATACTTTTAATCCTCTCGAAAGGATAGGTGAGGCCATATTGAAGCTAACGGTTACCGCCAAAATCAAAATATTACCTTCACCAGGGCAGAAAGAATTGTTATGCCAGACGCTCCGTGCATATCGGCAGGCCAGCCAATTTGTATCGAAGCTCGTCTTTGATGAGAAGGTGCTGCATCAACAGAAGCTGCATTTCTTGACGTATCGCAAACTACGTGCCGATTTTCAGCTTCGCTCTCAAATGGCGCAATCGGTGATGAAGACGGTCATTGCCCGCTATAAGTCCATTCAAGGAAATGGACATCCTTGGACTCTTGTACAGTTCAAGAGGCCGGAACTCGATTTGGTCTGGAATCGCGATTACTCCATGAGTAACCGAATGTTTTCAGTCAATACCTTATCCGGGAGAATCAAAGTACCCTTTAAAAGCAAAGGCATGGAACATTATTTGGATGGAACATGGGCATTTGGCACAGCCAAACTGGTCCATAAGCGCGGGAAGTTCTTCTTGCATATCCCCGTGACCCAAGCTGTAAACGAACCGTCTGTACATGACATCGAAAGAATTGTTGGCGTGGATATGGGCATCAACTTTATCGCCGTCAGCTATGATTCGCAAGGAACAACCGGATTTTTCCGCGGCAGAATGGTCAAGAATCAGCGTTCAAAGTACAAGAGGCTTCGAAAGCGACTACAACAGGTTGGAACCGCTTCCGCACGTAGAGCGATCAAACAAATCGGACAACGAGAAAACCGTTATATGACCGATATCAACCATCGGATATCGAAGGCACTCGTTAACCGGTACGGAGCAAACACCTTATTTGTCGTGGAAGATTTAACAGGCATTCGCCAAGTGACAGAACGTGTTCGCATCCGGAATCGATACGAGACTGTGTCATGGTCGTTTTACCAACTTCGTCAGATGATCGAGTACAAAGCGATTCGTTCAGGCGCCAAGGTGATTGCAGCGAACCCGGAATACACGTCTCAGAAGTGCCCGAAGTGCCTACATAGGAACAAAGCTAACCGCGACAGGAAAAAGCACCTTTTCTGTTGTAGGGAGTGCGGCTACAGTTCTAATGATGATCGAATTGGAGCCATGAATCTTCAGCGCATTGGAATGAAGTACATCGCTGAAGTGGCTGTGTAGGTATACCTCCTGTACAGCCAGGCAGCGGTCAACCTGCCTATCGTAACGCCATTTTAAGGAAGGAGGCCTAACCGCCGCTCTCACTTCCGGGCAGTTACAAGCTCGTGGCTTAGTCATGAGTTGTTGATGCACGATTTTCGGCTACGTCATGTAGGCAAAAGAAATATAATAGGAACACAAAGGTAAGGCACATGATTTGTAATAGGGGAAGCACAGCACACATCATTATCGCCATATAGAATGGACAAAAGATACAGGGAGGAACCAAACATGATATCAGCCGCGAACCAACAGGAGTATTATCAGGCGCTGCTGGATAAGAAAACCGAGTATGAAGGCGTCTTTTACGTGGGTGTGAAGACAACCGGTGTATTCTGTCGCCCGACATGCCTAGCCCGGAAACCGAAGATGGAAAATTGCGAATTTTACGAGACGGCTCAAGAAGCGCTGCTTGCTTCCTTCAGACCCTGTAAACGATGTCGTCCGCTATCACACCCCAATCAAGTGTCAGACCTGGTCCGGCTGCTCGTCGAGGCGGTGGAAGAAAACCCGGAGAAAAGATGGACCAACCAGGACTTTCAGAAGCTGTCCGTGGATGCTTCGACGGCAAGGCGCCAATTCAAGAAGCGGTTCGGGATGACCTTCGTTGAATATGCACGTGCCCGGCGGATGGGACTTGCCCTGAAGCAAATCCGGGAGGGGCATGCCGTCATCGATGCGCAGCTGTCAACCGGCTACGAGTCCAGCAGCGGCTTTAGGGATGCCTTTTCCCGCATCATGGGCGCGGCGCCTAGCCGATCGGGGCACCATAACATCTTAAAAGCTTCATGGATCGACACGCGTCTCGGACCGATGATGGCCATCGCAGATGAGGAGGCGCTGTATTTACTCGAATTTGTAGACCGTCGGGGCTTGGAGCGTGAGGTTGAGCGTCTTCGGCAGAGAACCAAGTCAGCAATCGTTCCGGGTTACACAGCTCCGATTCGTTCGATCGAGCTTGAGCTCGGCGCGTATTTTGACGGGAAATTAACGGAATTCAAGACGCCCTTGTTCCTGTTAGGATCGCCGTTTCAAAAAGAAGTATGGGACCAGTTACTGCAGATTCCACCCGGACAAACGTTTTCGTATGGCGAAATCGCAGCAACAATGGGAAGACCCACCGCTTATCGTGCCGTTGCCCAAGCGAATGGCGCCAACCAACTCGCGATTGTCATTCCATGCCACCGTGTGATCAATACGAGCGGCGAATTGGGCGGATACGGCGGAGGATTGTCTCGCAAGCAGTGGCTGCTGCATCATGAGAAATCGATGAGCAATGCAACCATACATGAATAGTAGACTTTCGTCGTAGAAAATGGTCTTACCTATAGGTAAGACCATTTTTGTATAGATCATGCAGTCATTGGTATGACGTAATGATATATAGAATGTTTAAAATAAAGAGCATACCTTACATCAGAGGAAAAGGGAGCGTGAACATTGTGCAGAATCAAGGACAACTGCCTCAGTGGGCAAACAACTATTTGCAATATATTGAAGTCCCGATAAGGGAGGCTTCATTGGAATATTTAACCGAAATTTGCACTGCACATCATCAGCGTGTACCGTTCGAGAACGTTACCACGTTGCTGCAGTATCGGGAATATCATCAAAAAGGCAGATTAGAGCAGGATGAGAAGAGATTCGTAGATCAGCTGTGGCAGCTAAATGCAGGAGGCACTTGTTATATGATTAACAGTAGTCTTCATCAGCTATTGAACCAGCTTGGTTTCCAAACGCGTTATACATTGCTGGGCGGAGGGCATGTTGGATTGCTTGTTCGTCTGCCCAACGAAAGCGAAGAGGTTTACGTCGATTGCGGGAACTCTGCGCCTTTTTTCGAACCCGTTCGTTTGGAAACCGACCCCGGGCAGGTTTCCCAATATGCCGGGATTGAAGTCAGATTGCGCCCAGGGGATGAACCGGGAACATATACGTATTATCGGTATGTGGATGGTCGGCTGATTACAGAATTGGTTTGGTCATTCGACACGCGGGAAACGTATCAATTCGATGACTTCCAACCTGCCATAAGGGAGTACTTCAAGCCTAATGATCTCTTCACCTCTGCATTACGCTGCCAGCTCTGGCAATTGGATCAGCAGCGCTCGCTGTCTCTGGTCGATAATGTACTGAGTATCCGGTATGCAAACGGGAAGGTAGAAAAGCGCATTTTATCCGATCTCAGCGAGCTGCGAGAGGTTATTGATCAGGAATTTCGTCTTCCCAAGCTGCCTATTGAAGATGCCGTGAAGGTTCTTCAGGAACTCGGATATGATATTTTTAAGGGAAGCGCCATAACGAATTCCCTTGAGTAGAACGTTGGAAACATACACATTCATTCTGTCGATAAGTCGACGTATGGTTTGATCGTGGAATCGATTGGAATGAGCACGACTCTATCTGTTACGGATATGCTACAATCTAACTAGTTATAGCGCTCGTGACTTCATTCAGCAGTGACTCCAATATACAATTAACCCGAAAAATACGGCGCTCAGATGGAGGTTAGAGATGAATCTCACCAACAATAAGAGTTACGTATTTTTCTGGTTAGCCTCCACCATTTCATATTTTGGTACGTATATAACCACACTCGCTCTCCAAGTGCTGGTGGTGGTTAACCTGGAAGGCAGTACCGTTGATGTGGGGTGGATCAATTCCTCGAGGTGGCTACCCTATGTTCTGCTGGGATTGGTGGCGGGAGTGATTATTGATCGCGTCAGTCGTCGGAACATCCTGGTACTGACCGATATGGGACGGGGGATCTTGCTCGTAGCGATTTGCCTACTGGCATTGTTCGATGGAATCAATGTGGGCATTCTGATGATCATCATGATACTCTTCGGGGCGATGTCGTTATTCAATGATGCCGCATCTCAATCTATTGTGCCCCAACTCGTGCCGAGAAGGTTGTTATTGCCCGCTTATGCACGGTTAGAGCAAAGCGCAGCCGTTGCGGAAACCAGCGGCCCCGCAGCTGCCGGTTTATTAGTCTCCATCGTTACGGCTCCGTTTGCCATCTTGGTTAACGCAGCTTCGTATCTGTTTTCAGGGCTGGTGATGGCTTTCATTAAACATCAGCCCATACAGGAAAAGGCCTCGAATGAACGCATTGTTGAATTGATAAAGGAAGGATTGCACTGGGTCTACCGGCATCCGTTTCTTAGCACGCTGGCACTCAATACCCATGTGTGGTTTCTATTTAACAGTATGCTGGGTACGGTGCTGGTAACTTACGCTCTCACCGAATTAGGGTTTAATGCGTCAACCCTGGGACTGGTCATGACATCAGCCGGGATTGGCGCTGTTATAGGCACGACGTTATCAACCCGGGTCAGCAGGCGATTTGGAATTGGACGCAGCATTACGTTTGCCAGACTCTTGTATGCACCTGCGGTCCTGTTCATGGTTCTGGCACCAACCACTGACAACGGTGATCTGTCGATTCAGACCTTCCTCTTGATCGGATGTGGGCAACTGTTTTATGGTTTTGCATTAGGGATTGAGGGTCCGATTGAGATGGGTTACCGGCAGACGATCACACCTGCACACTTGCATGGGCGTATGAATGCCACCATGAGGTCTATCAACCGCAGTATGATCGTTATTGGAGCGCCTCTGGGTGGCTTAATCGCAGATGTATATGGATTTCGCACAGCATTAAGCGTCGTTGTCACCGGACTGGCTGTAGTTGGAGTTTGGTTCGTGTTCTCACCGATGCGGGCTGCCCGGATGGATGATACGACGGATGTGAGTCATTAGATCGTTACTTTCTGTGCGGTCATTGTGCCGTTACCTGTGGGATCTTAGTGCTCCCGCACGATTTCAATTTCAACCACACACAGTACGGTTCAGCAGGTACGAAAGAGAGGGAAAGGCGACATAGGGTAGGCGTTTATTTCGCGCTGGTCTTTGCCGTCGCCGGAGCCGCGATAATATGAAATGGTGTGGCCTGAAAAGGCATTTAGGAGAATATATCGAGGTTATTAATGTGCAAAGCAGCCAAGCTCCTCCTTTTTGGGTGAGCATAAGCTGCTTTTTTATTACTTCATTATTATAGTAGAAAAATATCAGCGGGGGCTTTTCTCCTGTCCCGGCCTTGCCGGCACCGTTGCCGTTTCCCGGAATTTGACCGGGGATACGCCATAGTTGGCCCGGAATACCCGGTGAAAATAGGAGTAGCTGGCAAAGCCGCAGGTTTCCGCGATTTCCTCCAGCGTCATCGTACTGTATTTGATGCGCTCGACGGCTGCGTTCAGCCTGATCTCGAGGGCGTACTGGATCATGGTTTTTCCGTAATACTCCTTGAACAGTTTGACCGCCCGGGATAAGCTGAGCCCGACATGGGAAGCAGCTTCCTCCAGCTTGAAGGTTAGGGTGGCATGCTCCTCCACGAATCGCTTCAGCCGCAGGGCAGTGAAGGCAAGGCGGTCGGTCGGCTTGATCTCGGTAATGGCGCGGTCCAGGCAGAGGCAGAGACTGCGCAGCAGGTAGTCGGTCAACTCCCCGATTTCTCCTTCAAGTCCGCGCCGCTTCTCCAGCAGCATCTGTCTCCACAGACCCAGCAAATAATCGTCGAGCCCGACGTGACTGACGACAGGGCGGGGGATGCGGTTCCACCAATCATCAATCCAGGAGCCGTCGCAGAATATAAAATAATCCCCGCTGGACACCCGGCCATCCTCACCGTCTTCCTTCACCCGCAGCTCGTATTCATCGCCGGGCTTCAGCAGTAGCAGGTCGCCTGCCTGCACGTGGTGCTCGATGCCGTTGCAGTAGATTTCGCAGGAGCCTTCGGTTTGGAGTCGGAACAGATAGGTGGTCAAGCCGCCCCGATGGCTGTTGCTGAATTGCTGAAAGTGATAGGAATAGTCGCAGATGAGCAGCCTAGCTTCCATAATGGTAACAACCCCCAGTAAAAATATAAGCAGATAGTTCATGTTGCAGCAATATTGTTTATGTTCATTTTAGCCTATTTGCATGTATGATAGTAGCAGATAGAGCAGTAACTCATTTTTGGAATCGAGGTGCGCTATAATGAGAAGAATGAACATTGGTTTGCAAATGTATACGCTGCGCGATGAAACGGCACAGGATTTTCGCGGTACGCTCCGCAAAGTCGCTGAATTGGGTTATGAAGGCGTGGAATTCGCAGGTTATGGAGACATTCCGGCCGAGGAAATGAAAACGCTTCTTCAAGAGCTTGGCCTGAAAGCGATCGGCAGTCACGTGGGCCTGCATCTGCTTCGTGCAGATCTGCAGAAAGAGATTGATTACCTGAAAACCATTGGCGCTAAATATATGATGTGTCCATATGTGGCCGAAGAAGATCGTAAAGATGCCGAGGATTGGAAGAACCTCTTCTCCTTCTTGGAGGAAGTGGGGGCCGAAGCCCGCAAGCAGGGACTGATCTTTGGATACCATAATCATGCATTTGAATTCGAAGCCGAGGTTGATGGCCAGTTCGTTTTTGATGCGATGTATTCCGCAACGACGCCGGAAGCCGTGCAAGTGGAGATGGACGTATGCTGGGTACAATTCGCCGGACAAGATCCGCTTGCCTACATTCCGAAATACGCCGGACGTCTTCCGCTGCTTCACCTGAAAGATTTCAGCAAGGATGCGGAAGGCAACATGAAGACACTTGAGCTGAGCCAAGGCTCGGTTAACCTGCCGGGCGTCATTCAGGCTGCATCCGATGCAGGCACGGAATGGCTGATCGTCGAGCAGGACGTATGTCAGAATCCACCGCTGCAAAGCGTGGAGAACAGCATGAACTGGCTGAAGCAGAACTACCTGAACCAATTTTAATTTATGAGCACAAAGGAGACTATCGATGAGTAAAATTAAAGTGGCTGTGTTTGGCTGCGGCGCGATCGCCCAGCGCAGACATATTCCTGAATATGCGAACAATGCTAACGTGGAGCTGGTTGCTTTTGCCGATCCGGTAAAAGAACGCGTCGAAGAGATGGCAGCTCAGTACGGCGGTAAAGCCTATACAGACTATCAAGAACTGCTGAAGAACGAGAAACTCGACGCTGTTAGCGTATGTACGCCGAACTATCTGCATGCTCCAATGAGCATCGCAGCTGCGAATGCCGGCCTTCATGTCCTGGTGGAGAAGCCGATGGCAACAACGGCTGAAGAGGGAGTGCAAATGATCGAGGCAGCCCGCAAAAATGGGGTTTACCTGATGGTCGGCCACAATCAGCGTCTCATGCCTCCGCACGTAAAAGCGAAGGAAATTCTGGATTCCGGCAAGCTAGGCAAAGTGCTTACCTTCCGTACTTCCTTCGGCCACGGCGGTCCGGAGAGCTGGAGTCTGGATGGTCGCGACAGCTGGTTCTTCCGCAAAGAAGAAGCGATTATGGGCGCCATGGGCGATCTCGGCGTGCACAAATCCGACTTTATCCGTTATTTGCTGAACGATGAAATCGTGGAAGTGGCAGGTTTCATCGGTACGGTCCATAAAGAAGGAACCGATGTGGACGACAACGCGACTTGCATCGTTCGTATGAAGAGCGGGGCTGTGGGCACGCTGATGGCAAGCTGGACGCATTACAGATCTGGCGATAACGGTACGGTATTGTGGTGCGAGAAAGGTGCCATGAAGATCGGTACCGTTAACGGCGATGAGGTGGTTGTTGAGCTGACCGACGGTACGGTAGAGACCTACAAGGTCGGAGCCATGGCAACCAATGAGAAGCAGGTTCCGAGCGGCGTCATCGACGCTTTTGTCGAATCCATTCTCACGAACACGCCGCCTAGCATTTCGGGTGAGGAAGGACTGCGTTCCTTGAACGTGATCCTGGGTGCATTCGAATCCCAAGAGACTGGTAAAATCGTAAAGCTGTAATAGATGAGTGTAGAGGGGAGCCGTATGCGTACGGCTTCCTTTTGTTTGTACGGGATAGTAAAGCAAAGCATAACTTAGGGATGCAAAAAAAGTATTAAAAAGGACGCTCTGCCATTTTCATGGAGAGCGGCCTTTTTGTTTAGAGACTTTACTTGGGCATACGTGTTGTCCGATACATCCCATCCAACTTGATGCTGTCTCCGTCCTCCACGACGGGAATAAAGATCGGCCGTTCATCTGGCGTGCGGTTGGGGGTATGCACGGTCAGCATCAGCTGCCCATCCCAGGTACGGAACACCATGCCGTGCCCGCCGTCGCTGGAATATAAGGGTTCGGGCTCTTGAAGCCAGGGACCCGTCAGCTTGCCGGTTGGCGACTTGGCAACGCCGAGCGCGTATCGGCCATCCACAAAGCTGGCCCATAACATGAGCAGACCCCCCGACGTTGTCCGAAACAGAAACGGGCCGTCTGTGACATAGTTGCCCGATCCGGGAAAGCGAGGCGAGCGGAACGGCGTGGCCCAAGCGGCCTCGGAGGCACGGAACAGGGTCACGGGCTCTGAGGCGGCTTCCATGAGATCGGGACTCAGGCGCATGGCGCAAATCTCGCCGTTGCCGACCTGCTGCCACTCGTGGCAGAACACCATCCACGGCTGATCCGTATCGTCGATATAGAGCGCCCCGTCCAGGGAACTCCAGTCGACAGGGGTCACGGCCCCTTTGCTATGAAGGGAGAAGGGCCCTGTCGGCAGCTCAGCCGACAGCACCGCAGTGCCCAGCAGATCGTTATCTTTTCGGCGGAAGGTGGCAAACATGATGTAACGCCCATGGTAATAGTAGACTTCGGGTGCGTTCACGTCCGCGAAGAAACCGTCCCGGTTTGCGAAAGACCGGATAAGGGCCCTCCCAATCGTTTAGATCCGGGCTGATATAGACATCGAAGCCGTTTCCTTCCTTCCATATATTTTTGTCGGTGCTGCCGTACATGTAGTATATTCGCTGTGCCGGATCAGGCAGTACGTAGGGGTCCCGAAGCTGAATGTCTCCCGTTTTCACGCTTAAGCGTTCACCTCCTTCAATTAACGATAGGCAGGATAAATGATGCCGATATCCCTCTTTGTCTTCAAATCTCCGCCTGAATACAGCTGCAATTCATTGCCTTTGATCCGGATCGGAATGGACGTCTCTTGATAGCGAAGCTCGCCTTCAACGGTACGCACGCTCATGCCGATCACGCCCTCCAATTGTCCGCTGCGGTCCGTAACCAGCCGAATCCCGGCAGGCCCTTGAATATGAACGCGGCCTTCTCGGTATACGGTGACGTTGTCCGGGGTATTCACCAATTCGTAGTGCAGCCCGTCCACGGTTCGGCTATAGGCCGTGTTGCCGGCGACTTCCTCGCCATGGTCCATATCGACCGGAAGCAGTCCTGTAAACCACAGCCGATCCGATCCGATCGGCATGATGCCGCAGAGCCGTTCCACGTAATCCAGCAGGCACAGAATGGAGGGGGAATACACCTCGGTAAAGCCCTCTTCACCGGTCCAAGGGCTCAAGGTTTGCGGGAAGCGCTTCGCCTTGGACAAGGCGGACAGAATCGGTTGCAGCACCCAGGTCAGCTCGACATAGCGGTGGTGATGTTCAAAGGCATGCGGCGCCCGGATCAAGCTCAAGAAATTGGACGGCCCGCCCCAGCTGTTGTAAGAAGAGTTCGGATCGAACCGCGGATCGTCCATCGCTATGGACGTAAACGGATATTTGGCGAAGAATTTGCGGGTATTCAGCAAATACCGGCGCAGCATGTTGTCAAACAGCTCGCGGTCGCCCACCTCGCAGGCCATCACGCGCAGCAGCACGTCGGATTGGACCCTGACCAGCTCATCGTTCCGATCCCGGTCATAGAAGAATGGATCCTCTTCGTCATAACAGTAACGGAAGAGGCTGTTCAGGCTGGCTTCGGCTTTGGCCCTCCAATCGGCTCCGGATTCGCCGAGCTCTTCGGCCATGCGGGCCAAATACATGCGCTGACAGTAGATGTTGGCCGTCAAATCCGGTGCCAGGAAGGGCAGAACCGGGGAGTCCGGGTGGAAGGCGGCGGCATCGTTCCTATAAGGTGTATCCGGAACATGCCAGAACCTGGGCGACAGATCATGCCCGGTATCAAAAGTGCTGAAAGCCTCCACGCAGCCGGTTCCCCGGGTGTTGCGGTATCGCGCGATCCAATCGTCGTAACGCGACATGGCTTGGTACATGGTATTCAGGAAGGAGAGATCCCTTCCATGAAGCTCATAGTGGTTCCAGACGCAGCGCCCCAGCGGCGTGACGAGCTGGATCTGGCGGAACGAGGGCCCGTTCTCCGTCAGTTTATAAGGGAGCAGCCCATCCTCTCTTTGCTGATCGGCAAAGGCGAGGTAGGTTGTTTCCGAGACCGAAGGGATCAGTCGCGATAGCAGTTCCGCGTTGATGGTGCCGGTGCTCTCCAGCCAGCAGCCGAGATAGATCCCGCCCTCCTGCAGAATCGGATCGCTGCCGTTCATCGGCACGATGCAGGTCAGCAGCTTTTCCAGCGCGGTATAATAAGCCGTTTCCAGCCATCCGCCCGATGCCGCGAAACGGACGCCAGTTGTCTGCCACTCCTGCAGCAGCTTCCGGTCTTCCGGTTTACCCGGCTGCACCCGATCCGGTATCGAAATCCGGCGCAGCCGGTCCAGCATAGCTTCTGTCATGTCTGCCTCCTTGAAAGCTTGTTATTGATTCGATTCAAATATGCGCACGGTGCCGTTGTAGAAGTCCGCAACGGCCTGCTCGACGTTCTTCCGGCCGAAACCGATTTCCTGGGTCGTCGTCTGGGCCAGCTTGGAGAACTCGGCGAATCCCGGTGGATTATAACTTACGTCAAAAGGCTCGGTCTTCGTGGCTTCCGATACGAGGCTCGTATAATTGTACACAATCTCTTCCACAGGGCCCGCTTCCTCCTGGAGAAGGTTGCGGTTGGCTTCCGTCACCGGCACGCCGCGGTCGTTGCCGAGGATTTTGGCCGCTTCGGGATCATTGATCCAGAAGTCCATGAGCGCGGCGACTTCCTTCGGATGCTTGGTGTTGGCATATCCCGATAGTCCTTGGCTGGACTCGAATACCACGCCCGTACCCTTCGGACCTCTTGGAACCGGGTGGAGGATGAGCGGATCTTCCGTCATGCTCTGGAACGCGGCCAGCTGATTGGAAGGGAGGAGGCTCATGGCCGCTTTTCCCGTAATCAGCAAGGATTTGCTGGTATCATCGTGCGGATTGGACACCTGAAGTTCAGGCGTAACGACACCGCCGGCCTTCGAAGCCTGTTCCCAATACTCGAACCATTCCTGAATGTCTTCCTTCGCGAAGCCGAGCTTTCCGTTCTCCATATCATACAGCTGTTTTCCGCGCTGCTTCAGAAAGATATCCATTCCGTCGACGGTGAAATTATAGGTGCCGTATATGCCGTCCCCGAGTTTGTCGGACAGTTCTTTGCTGATGGCGGCATATTCCTCCCAATCCCAATCCTGCTCCGGCAGAGGAATGCCTGCCTTTTCGAACAGTGCCTTGTTGATGACGATTCCCCGGGCGTTTGCGCCGGCCGAAATATGCTGCAGCTTCCCATCCAGGCGGCCGTATTCCACCATGGCGGCATCCATGCCGTCCAGCTTCAGTTCGCTGCCGACATACGGATCCAGGTTTAGCAGCACATCTTTTTTGGCGTAGTCCACCACGTTTCCACCCAGGAAGAAGATATCCGGCGCGGTGCCGGAAGCCAGCTGAGTGTTCAGCTTGTCGAAATATCCGGAGGAAGGCGAGAATTCGCCGACGATTTTAATGTTCGGATGTTTGTTCTGAAACACCTTCAGGGCTTCGTTCGTAATATCGGCCCGATTCTGGTCGCCCCACCACATCATACGCAGCTCGACCTGGCCGCTCGGCTCAGCCCCTGCGTTCGTACTTCCGCCTTCTCCCGTGTGATCCGTTCCGGAACAGGCGGTGACGAATAATAGGAGCGAAGCCAACATGCCAACGAAACATTTCTTTAACATGGATAATCCCCCAGTCTAATCATAATTGGTTCATTTGCAGCACGCTTTTTCGCAACACGACAGGAAGCTCCTTTAAGGCTACTTCAGGCCGGTCGTGGCAATGCCTTCGAGAAAATACCGTTGAAACACCAGAAAGATGATCGTCACAGGCAGCAGCGACAGCGTGGACATGGCGAGAAGCGCTCCCCAATCCGATTGCCCCGAAGGATCGAACAGGGATCGGATCCCTAACTGTACAGTGAACAAATCAATCTTGCTTAAATAAATCATCTGGCTGAAGAAGTCGTCCCAGCTCCAGATGAAGGTGAAGATGGCCGTCGTAATCAGCGCAGGGACGAGAAGCGGCACCACGATGCGGAAGAAGATCTGCGATTGTCCGCAGCCGTCGATGGTCGCGCTCTCGTCCAGCTCCCGCGGAATGCCGCGGATGAACTGAACCATCAGCAGAATGAAGAAGGAGTCATGCGCCAGCCATTTGGGCAGGATGAGCGGGAAATACGTATTGATCCAATGAAGCTCGTTATACAGAATGTATTGGGGCACCAGCGTCACATGGTAAGGGAGCATTATCGTCACCAGCATGATGCTGAACCATAGGCCCTTGAGTTTGAACTTCAATCGCGAGAAGGCATAGGCTGCCAGGGAGCAGGAAACGATGTTCCCGATGACGCTCATGACCGAAATCAGCACGGAGTTGCCGAAGAATCGGCCGAAGGAAATGCCCTGGAGCCCCTTCCAGCCGTTCACGTAATGATCCAGCGTAAAGGCTGTCGGAATGAGGCTGCTGTTGGTGAAGATGAGATGATTCGGTTTAAACGAGCTGAAGATGAGCCACAGCACCGGGTACAGCATGAGCAGGCCGAGGAGGATAATGGCGGCATGCCTCCCGGCTTGAACCAGTTGTCGCTTAAGCGGCATATCCATTACCTCCCTTCCTGGTTATCCCCGTAGAAGACCCAGAATTTTGATGTAAGAAAAACGATTCCGGTGAACACCCCAATGATGACCAGCATGATCCATGCCAGAGCCGAGGCATAACCCATATCGAAGAACGAGAAGCCTTTCAGATACAGGTACAAGGTGTAGAACATCGTGGCGTCGAGCGGTCCTCCCCGACCGTCCCCGATGACGTAGGCCGGCGTGAAGGCTTGGAACGAATTGATCATGCTCATGATCAGATTGAAAAAGATAACGGGTGACAGCATCGGCAGCGTAATGCCGAAGAATTGACGGATCTTTCCGGCACCGTCTACGCCGGATGCTTCATATAAATCAGTTGGAATCTGTTTCAGACCGGCAAGGAAGATGACCATGGCCGATCCGAACTGCCAGACGGACAGCGTGATAATCGTATACACCACATAGTCGGGGTGGGCGATCCACGAAGGGCCCGTGATGCCGAACCAGCCGAGGAACTGATTGACCAGTCCGCTGCCGTCAAAGATTTGGCGCCAGACGATGGCAATGGCAACGCTGCCTCCCAATAGGGAAGGGATGTAATACACGGTCCGGTAAATGCCGAGTCCGCGGATGCCCTTGTTCAAGGCCATCGCGATCAGCAGCGCGAACGCAAGTCTCAGCGGCACGGATAAGAACACATAATAGAACGTTAGCCACAAGGATCGTTGAAACGTATCGTCTTCGGTAAAAATCTGGACATAGTTGCTGAGTCCCGTCCAAGTCGGCGATGACAGCAGGTTGAATTTGGTCATGGACAAGTACAGCGAGGCAATCATCGGCCCCAGCGTCAGACAGAAGAAGCCGATGAGCCAAGGCAGAAGAAACAAGTAGGCTGTCTTATTCTGCTGGCCGTATAAGGGCTTGGACAGCTTTCTCATAATGTGCCTCCCTTCAGGATGGATGAGCATGGGCGGTTACCTAACGGCCTGAAGCGCTTACAATCGGTATGTCGGTGCGCCCGGTAAACACATCATACCGGGGGAGGAGAGAGGGCGGAATCTCATTTCTTCGGATCATTGTGTTCGATTTTTTCGGATTGCGACAGTCGGAACTCGGAAGGGCTTTGATTGAACATTTTTTTGAATTTGGAGCTGAAATAGCCGGGTGAAGAGAAGCCCGTCAGCTCGGCTATGTCCCATACCGTCAATCGGGTCTCCTGCAGCAGGCGTACGGCGTGTTTCATCCGAACTTCCGTAACGTACTGGATGAACGAGACCCCAGCCCCTTCCTTGAACATCTCCGAGAAGTAGGTAGGGTGGTAGTTATACTGCTCGGCCAGCGAGGTCAGCGATAATTCCTGCATGTAATTTTCCTCGATATACCGCTTGGCGGATTCAATCAGGGTAGCGTCTCCGTCTCCGGATTCCAGGTGGTGGTCAACAAAATCCTGTGCCCACTGCATCAGCAGGCGTTCCGCCTGCTCCGGGGTCTCCAGCCATAAAACCCATTCGGGTGAAATCCATAGAGGCCCCCCTCCCTGTGAATGCCGTATGTTGTCGAAGGCGGCGGATTCCATAATCAGCGTGATTTGAAAAAGGCTCCGTACCAAGCGGGAAGGCGATAGGCGGAATGCCTCGCCCAGCTCCCTCCGGATGATGCTGCGGAAGGATTCCAATTCGCCCCGGATCAGGCAGCGATGAAGCGCCCGGCTTGTTTCCTCCGGCAGCAACGGATTTTGGTCGGTTACGGCTGCCTGTTCCGGTCCGTTCTGGCGTCCTGCCAGATTCCAGGCCAGGAGGGAGTGAATATAACCCTCTTTCCAGCGCTCAAGTCCCGACACGGGCAGCCCGAGTCCTACCTGCACCTCCACGGTTAAATACGATGCTGCCTGCACAGCGAGTTTATCCGCGAATTCATGCTGAATGCCGTCAAGCGCAATGAAATGCATGATGCCGGGATGAGCTGCATCATAAAACACTAGAACGCCGCCCGGATAAGACTCGGCGATTTCATGACAGACCATTTCGAACGGAAGGCAGAGCTGCTCGGGCGAGCGGCCTTGAGGCGCTTTCTGCATGCCGGATTCCCTCATGCCTGCGGTAATGAAGCATACGCGGCCATCCTGCCAATCCTCCAGGTGGAACAGTCGAATCCGTTCCGGCAGGGAAGAGGGGGACAGGGGGTTGCCGCGCACGAGATCCAGCAGGAAGCGTTCCTTCATTTCTTTGTAATACTGGGATAGCCGCCACTGCATCATTTCCGAATCGTCCCGTACCTTGCGGTTCTTATCCAATTCGTGTTTGATTTTGCTTAAGGCGGATTTCAGATCGTCCCGGGTAACGGGCTTCAGCAAGTAATCCATGGCCTGGCTGCGGACGCCCGCTCTGGCGTATTGGAAATCCTCGTATCCGGTAATGATGATGATCTGAATGGACGGATTGTGGCTCCGGCAAACGTCCAGCAGCCGGACGCCGTCCATGACCGGCATGTTCATGTCGGTAATGAGCAGGTCATACGGATTGGACTTCAAGAGCTCCTCGGCTTCCAGGCCATTCCCGGCCTCTCCCGTAATGGAAAAGCCCAGTGCCTCCCAATCGACTTTCAGCTTCAGCCCTTCACGAACCTCGATCTCGTCATCTGCGATCAATACGTTGTACATGATATTCCTCCTGTACCGGTAGAATCAGTTCGATGCATGTGCCGGCTTCGTTTCCGTTCCTGATATGAACGGCAAATAAGTCGCCGTAATGCAAGCGGCAGCGTGCAATCACGTTGCCGAGTCCAATGTGCCAGCTCTCGCTTCGGAGGATCGGCTCCAATTGGGAGGCCGCCGCGGGATCCTGGAGCTTGCGGATGATTTCGGAGGGCATGCCGGGACCGTTATCCGCGACGCGGAGATGCAGGCGGTTACCCTGCCTGCTGATTTGGATGTCCACCTGTGCCGTGGTTTGATGCTGAAAGCTGTATTTGACCGCATTCTCGATCAAGGGCTGCAGAATGAACTTGATCATCACCAGCGAATCCAGCCGGCCTTCCTCGTGGATGGAGATGTCGAGTTTATGTCCGAAGCGGGTTTGCAGAATGGAGATATAGTGGCGGACATAAGCCAGCTCTTCGGTTAGGGGGACCCGATCGTCGCTGGTATTCATGGAGAAGCGCATCATTTTGCCCAAGTCCTCGATCACCTGTACGGTATCATCCGTCCGGCGCTGCATGGCAAGACTGCTCACCAGCTCCAGCGTGTTAAACATGAAGTGGGGATTGATCTGCATGAGCAGCGCTTTATATTCGGCTTGCTGGCGGAGCAGTTTCAGCTCGAATTCGTTCTGGATATGCTGCCGCAGGCGGCTGATCATATAGCGGAAGGTGGAGATGACGTAACTGACCTCGCTCTTTACGTTTTTGTCAGGAGGCAGAACGGACTCGGCCTGGTCGAAGGCTCCGCGCTGCACCTGCCTCATCGCCAGCACCAGACGCGTTAAAGGCTTGGTGACGCCATAAGAGAGCCATGCCGCAGCAAACAGGGAGACCAGGATCAGAACGACCGTGACCACCAGAATCGTGCTCTGCAGCTTATGAAGAGAGGAGTACAGCTCCTTCTCGGGCGCGAGGCCGGCCAGCATCCAGCCGGTGCGCCCCAGCTTCTTGTAAACCATAATGTCGCGCTGCCCCTCATCGTTGGTCAGATAGACAACGCCGGATTTCTGCGGACCGTTTCGAATGCGATCGATCTCCGATAGGGCTCCGGCGCCGAGCTCATGCGCCTGCTGGGATAGAATCGGGCTTCCTTGCTCATTCAACAGAAAAATTGTGCTGTTCTTGGCCAAATGGATCCGAGTGAGCGGCTCCAGAAAATAAGACTCGCTGACGTTAACCTTCATCACGTTCTGTGCCGTGGCATGATGGAAGGTCCCGATGGGCATCAGCAGGCTGACGACGGGATTGCCATGATCCCGGACGCGTTCATGCTGGTCCGTATGCGCTGGCAGCCAGCGGTCTCCGGACGCGAAGAAGTTCGTGTACCACGATTCCCGCAAAAAGGCCGGGTCACTTTCGACTTGGTTCTCGCCGCCGACCCGAAGCCCGCTGCGCCGGTAGATGGATACGTCAGAGATACTGGTGTAGCTGTTGGTCGCTTGGGTGAGAAATCGGCTCATCGCAAGATTGGCAAGCATTTTCTCCCCTTCGGGCAGCAGCGGGTCGCTGATGGCGTTATCCCAGTTCTTGGCCGTGTCACTGTTGAAGACCAGAGATGCGACATCATAAATTTGCATCTGGACCATATCCACATAGGAACCGTATTCCTCCATCTTTTCAAGAGCCGAGGATTCGATGTAGGAGCGGATCACGGTGCGTGATTCCGTAAACAGCAGGAAGGAGAGCGTGCCGAAAGAGAGGACGAAGAGTGCGACGATAAAGGCGATCAGACGGCTTTTTAATGAGAAGAACATCGATTTCCTCCTTTACGGAAAGCGGATATCAAGGCGGTCTGCGACATGTGAAAAAAGGCTGCGTGAAATACGCAGCCTTTGATTAAGAAAAGTTGCTTGAAGCCGTGTACGGCTTAGAAACGAACCAGATTACCGATTCGTACAGGCATGCCGGTTGCGATGGCACGGTTGGCTGCAATTCCTGTCAGTATGGATCTCGCCCCATCGATATGGTTGGCCGCGCGGGCATACGGATCTTCCACCGGTTCCCCGAACAGATCATTCAGCAGCACCGGGTCGCCTCCGCCATGTCCGCCCTGCTGCTCCTCGACGTGAACCTCGTACGGAGCATCGAACATCGGAAGTACCCGTAGCGTTTTGCCGATTAACGCGCCTTCCAGGCTCTTGTCGCCCAATGAATTGACGTAGGATTGTTCGACAATGTTCATCTCGATCCGGCCTTTGGTGCCGTTGATGGCAATGCGATAGCCTTCCCACGGCTGATAGGCGACCAGCGAATACGTTAAAATGGCCTTGTTCTGATATCGCACGAGGACGCCCATCGTATCCTCAATGCTGATGCCGTCCCCGAATACGCTTTGATCCCGCTGGTAGCCGTCCTCCGGTTCGGCATCCAGGTACATGGCTTTGAGATGCGCATCGGAATCCAGATGGAGCGCAAAAGGGTCCTCTTTCGCAACCTTGTTGCCGGTCGCGCGATTATAGAATTGCGTAACGCCCCGCGCTTCGGCATTCTCTCTACCATAATACATGAGATCGCCAAATGCGAAAACGGTTTCAGGGTGGGAACCGATCCAGAAATTGACCAGGTCGAAGTGATGGGTGGACTTATGAACGAGCAACCCGCCGCTGTTCCGCTTGTCCCGGTGCCAGCGCCGGAAGTAATCCGCGCCGTGGCGGGTATTCAGCAGCCATTCGAAGTGAACCGAAGTCACTTGGCCGATGGTGTCGTTCATGATCAATTCCCGCACCTTGGTATGGTGGGGGGCGTAACGGTAGTTGAAGGTGACCCTGATGTTCTGTCCGGTCCGCTTGGCGGCATCCAGGATGGCCTGGCATTTCTCCTCATCGATGGTCATCGGCTTCTCGGTCACGACATCGCATCCAAGCTCCATCGCGCGGATAATATACTTGTGATGGGTCCGGTCGATGCTGGTCACGATGACGAAGTCGGGCTTCTCGTTCTCAATCATCCGGTCGAATTGGTCCGCGGGGTAGGTAGGCACCTCGGCGTATTTATATTTTTCCCGCAGCAGCTGATTCGCGTAATTCATGCGGGTTTGATTGATATCGCAAAAGGCAGCAAGCTCGGATTTGTCGCGGAAATTCTGGGCCAGGGCGCCATAAAAAAATTCGGCGCGGCCGCCGGTACCGACCAATACATAACGTTTCTTGTCACTCATCTCTATCGCCTCCTTGAATATAGCTCTAGCCTATAACAAGGGAGCACTGCTTTCACCGCATTTCATGCGCAATCGCTTTCAGATGCCGCATATTTTGCTATAATCCAAGGGAAGGGGGCAGCGACATGACCAAGCCGTTTCGAGCAGATTACCACGATCCCGCCGGATATTTGAACATGGAGTATGACCGCCGCATTGGCTATTTCTCGATGTCGGTCGACCATCTCCACGATCATTATGAGCTGTACTACCTGTTATCGGGTGAGCGAATATACTTCATCAAGGATCGCTCCTATAGGGTTCGAGCCGGTGATATTGTCTTCGTGGACCGGAATGCCGTTCATAAGACGCTGGACAGCGGCCGGCCCGACCATGATCGCCTTGTCCTCTATATTAGCCCCGAATTGTTCGCGGATCTGGCTGTACCGCCTGAGCTGGCCGAAGGGCTGAAGGAGCCGTTCGGCTGGGACGTTCCGATTCTAAGGCTTCCTTCGCCAGCGAGTGAAGTGGTGGAGCGAATGGTCGGCGATATGGTGAATGAGATGATCCATCCCCAAACGGGAAGCAGCTGGCTGCTGAGGCACCGAACGGTCGAATTGCTGCTCTTCGCCTACCGCAGCCGGCATCTGGGTACGGTTCGTTCGGCCGATACGGAGCCGGTTCTTCATCCGAAGACCCAGGCGGTCGTCCGGTATCTTAACGACAACTACCAGAAGGCCTTAACACTGCCCGAGGTAGCGGAGGCGTTCCGAATCAGCCCGCACTATCTCAGTCGGCTGTTCAAGCAGACGACGGGGTTTACCTTTAGCGATTATCTGAACCTGCTTCGGGTTAAGGAAGCGCAGCGTCTTCTGCGGGAGAGCGATGATTCCATCACGGATATCGCCTGGCGAGCGGGCTTCAGCAACTTCTCCCATTTTGGGAAGATGTTCAAGCGGACGGTTCAGCTGTCGCCGAGGACATACAGGAAGCAGTATAAGGAGCAAGGGCGATTTGACCTATAGAACATAATGGAGGGAATATACGTCTATGACATAGAGGGAGTTGATGTTATGCGTATGATGTGCGTGATACTCATGGTTGTCGTTCTAATATCAGGGTGTGCCTCAGAACAGAGTATGGACAGCGATGCTGCGCTTGATAAGGTTATGGACAAAGTACCAACGTGCGGGGCGAGCTTGGGAACGATTAACCATGTTGTCGAAACTATGGAGAACGAAAATGGCTTCACGGTTATAATCGCGCAAGATTGCGAACCGGAACATGGGGAAGGGCCGCAGATGCGGTCAACCTATACGTATACCGTAACCTCGGATCTTGTGCAGTTGGTTGATATGAAAAGATGATGGAATATCGAACAGCCTGAACGGGAGCGAGAGGAGCTCGGTTCTGTTCAGGCTGTTTTACGTATCATTGGAGGATGTTCTCTTTATCTATAGCTCCTTACGGTATCAGGCGAAGACTCGCACAGAGTGTTATGCATCATTGGTTATGGTCGCAAGCCCCGGAAAAATTGCCTTACATCCGAGATTAACAGATCCGGCGCATCGATTCCCGGGAAATGGGTTCCCCTGTCGTACTCGTTCCAGTGCACAATGTTGTTGTTCTGCTCTCCGATATGTTTGATCGCGACATCGGACTGCTGGAATACAGCGACGCCAACAGGTGCTGGGGACGGATCTTTGGGCGCCCATGCCGCAGGGTCATGCGAATTCTCGTAATACATGCGGGCCGAGGAATTAGCCGTTCCCGTCAGCCAGTACAGCATCAGATTGGTTAGGAACCGATCACGGTCCACTGCTTCCGGATAGTCCCCGAAGCCATAGAACAATTCGGATGTCCATGCAAGCAGCCCAACCGGCGAATCGGTCAGACCGTATGCCAGAGTCTGAGGGCGGGAGGACTGAATGGAATTAAACCCGAAGCGTTCGCTCATGAATTGCCCGAGGCGTGCAAGCCGGATCTTTTCCGCTTCCGTAAATGATGCAGCAACTGAATCATCAACCGGACCAAACGGAACAAAACCTATCGTAGCCGCATTTACATGTACCCCTGACACCTGTGTCGCGGCAATACGCCCCAATTCCGGTGCAATAATGGCCCCCATATCGCCGCCCTGCACGCCATAGCGTTCATAGCCCAGGCGGCTCATCAGCTCGCCAAAGGCTTTAGCCGTGCGGCCGGAAGTCCAGCCTGCCTCGGTTGTCGGACCGGAGAGACCAAAGCCGGGGATGGACGGGATCACCAGATGGAATGCATCCCGAGCATCTCCGCCGTAGGAGGTTGGGTCTGTCAGCGGTCCAATCAGATCCAGAAACTCTACGGGAGATCCCGGCCAGCCGTGAATCAGCAGGAGCGGCATGGCCTCCGGTTCAGCAGCAGGTATATGGAAGAAGTGGATATGGGCACCGTCGATGATGGTGGAATACTGCGGGTGAGCGTTCAGCTTTTCTTCCGCTTTGCGCCAGTCATAAGAGGTTCTCCAGTAGTCTGCCATAGGTTTGACGAATTCAAGCGGAGCGCCGTAATTCCAGCCGGAGCCCGGAAGCTGGTCCGGCCAGCGGGTCAGATCCAGCCGGGTGTTCAGGTTGTCGAGCTCTGCCTGCGGGATGTCGATGCGGAACGGGCGGATCTCCGCCTCCGTGTTCAAATTGCGGCCGGATGTCGTTTGATTTGTCATGATTTATTTCCTCCTCTTATTGTGTTGGCTTATGTTTTTATTATATGGGGGTGTTCCTGACAGCATTATGTCAAGGTTTCCGGAGTGCCTTAAAAGAAATAGATCGACTTCCATCTTATGCCGACGTATTGTTAAATTACGACTTTCACTGGAAGGGATTGACGTGGCCCGCATTGCAATTGATAACGCCTTAGGGAACATATGGCCATCTCTGCTTTTACAATAAGGACTGCGTATAACGGAGAGCAATAGATGCTCTGCCAAATCACATGAATGGAGGTCAAATGCGGATGAAGATTGAGCGCTTGCTTGCGATCACCATGATGCTGCTTAGTCAGCGGAGGGTGAGTGCCACCATGCTGGCTGAGAAATTCGAGGTTTCGCTGCGTACCATATATCGCGATATGGAGACCATTAACGGTGCCGGCATTCCCATCGTGTCCTATACCGGAGCGGACGGCGGCTATGAGATTATGGAGCAGTTCCGTATTGAGAGACAGCTTGTCACATTTGAGGATTTGCAGTCTATATTGGTAGCGCTCAAAGGTGTGCAATCTTCCCTGGATGATCAGGAGATGGAAACGCTGCTGACCAAAATCAAGGCGCTGGTTAAACGGGCCGATCAGTATCAGATGGAGGAGACCGGAGATACGCTGCTCTTCGATACCAATCTGTGGCATGGCGGGGGAATATCGGACAAGTCTATCCTCACCACGCTCCGCCAAGCAGCCAGAAACCGGACGGTCACCACGTTTCTGTATACGAATACGGCGGGCGATGCCGAGCACCGCATCGTGGAGCCGATTGGTCTGGCCTGGAAAGGCTATGCCTGGTATCTGTATGCATACTGCAGGCTTCGGGAAGATTACCGGACCTTCCGCATCTCCCGCATGAGTGAGCTGCGCATTCATATCGAGACATTCATGGATCGGGGGATGACGCTAGCCCAATTGGATGCCAGATGGGGCAACCAGGAAACAGGCCCCGGCGTGGATCTTGTGCTGCGCTTCCGGCCACGGGTTCGGGTGCAGGTGGAGGAGGCGTTCGGACTTCAGCATGTGCAGATCCAAGAGGACGGAACGCTGCTGGTTCGGGTCACCTATCCGGACAATCATTGGCTGTACGGCATGCTGCTCGGCTATGGACCGGATTTGTACATCGTGGAGCCGTCCTTTGTGGCCGAACGTGTAAAGAAGTATGCGGAGCAGGTGGTGAAGACGTACGGAGGCATCTGAGTTGGTCATCTATCCTATCTTCGCAGCGCTTGCCGCTGCGCCTATTCGCGCAACTGTTATTTTGGGGCTGCCAGTCGGGTGCGGGAGCATGACAACCAATTCACCCTATGCGAGAAGGGGATAATAGAGGCTGTAGCCTTAGTCCCTAATAGAGCACCACGTTCATCAAGCTGGATCAGCCCGTGACTGTGGTGCTTTTTGGTGTGCATATGGTATCTTGGAAGTGAACGAAAACGCCATGTTTAATAGATTCGTTGAGAGGATCGACAGTCAAAATGAAAACAAAAATACAAGAGCTGCCGCTGTCGCCGGGCGTATATCTCATGAGAGATTCGCGGGGAACGGTCATTTACGTTGGCAAATCCAAAAGTCTCAAGAAGAGAGTACAATCGTATTTTTACAACAATAAATCGCACTCCCCAAAAGTAAAGAAGCTGGTTCAGCATGTCAAAGACCTGGAGCATATCGTCACCGACACGGAGTTTGAGGCGTTCATGCTGGAATGCAGGCTCATTCAGGACATAAAGCCGATGTATAACCGCAAGATGAAAAATCCGCTAGGTTATAGTTATATCGTATTGCGGCAAAAGCGAGATTGGCGATGGTTGGAATTTACAGATACGCTGGATGAAGGTGGTCACGACCGGTCTCGTTTTTTCGGCCCCTATACCGCCAGCAGACATAGTCTTGAACATGCAGTGCAAAAGATTAAGGAATGCTGTAAAATCGCCTGCAATCATTCACCTGCCGCTCCTTCGGCAAATACTCCCTGCTTGAATTATTCGATTGGCCTCTGTCTTGGCAAGTGTCTTGGCGGCGAAACCGCGCGGCAATTTGATGAAATCATGGATCGATTCATTGCGCTGCTTCAAGGGGACGACCGAAGTTTATATGATGAAATGGAGCGAAACATGCTCGACGCCGCAGAGCGTTTCGATTTTGAGCAGGCTGCAAAATACAGGGACGGCATGGAGGCGGTGAACTTGCTCTTAAGTAAACGGCATGTGATCGAGTTCGCCGAAGAGAATCACAGCATCGTTGTCTACGAGCATTTAAACGAAGATACGATCAAGTTATTTCTGATTAAGGGGAACGTTGTGCTGCACAGCGAGCGATGCTCTGTGGCTGCAACAGTGGACATTGAATCGTTGAGGTGGAGGGTCAAAGCGTTGATTCTTAGCTATTTCACGAGGGATCCGGAATGCGATGCTGCCGAGGTTACCCGGGAAGATATCGATGCTGCACAAATCATCTACAGCTATTTGCAGAGCAGCGCCTGCCGCTATCTTGTTCTTCAGGATTCATGGCTCGAAGACGGTGGGGAGCTTGCTATGGAGGCTGCACTGCGGGATTTTTTGAATCATTATGTTGTATCATCTTAATTGGATTATGAACCGGGCTGCTGCAGCCCGGTTTTTTCTTACCAAAAAATTTCCAATCCTATGTTGTGGAGACGTTATCCCGCTGGGCGGAAATTGTATCGTAGGAAAGCTATCAGCAACACATCTATGAGGATTAAGGTTTATTGAAAAATCGCCCCATCGGCATCTCTCTCGTAAAAGTGATCCCCCAATACTTATATTTTACTTCAATTCGGGTGATGGGCTCATCGTTATAAAGACGTACGCCGTAATTAAGCGGAATGCGCGTTCCTTGATCGAGTGCAGCTCTCTTCTCATCCGGCATTAGCTCGGGGGTTATCGGCAGCTCCCGAATATCCACGAATTCGATATCGGGATCTTCAGCAAGGGCCTCGCCGCCGACCAGATGAAGGGAATAACTGACGCCCAGCTCGGCCTTGGTAGGCTTCATGCCATTATTCACCCGCACGTCCAGCAGCTCCACATCGGCGAATCCTTTATTGATCACTTCAAAGATGATGGTGTTCTCCCCCGTAAAGGATGTAAATCCACCCACCTTGATGGGCGTGGGGCGAAGGAACAGTAGGTAGAGCATGATGGCCGAGAGGAGCAGCCCCAGGCCCATATATCCGAGCCGGCGGAGAGGTTTGGATTTTATTTTCATGGCAGAGCAATCTTCCTTCGCTAATTTAAATAGACAGCTTTACAACCGATTTGCCTGCCTCTATATCCGCTTTCATCGTTAACAGATATTTCCGGGTCCGCTCATCCATCTCATTCCAGTTAACGAATTTGGAGAAGTAGACAAAGGAGTAGATATTGCGAAAGTCGAGGAACAACGGGATCCGCTGGATCCATTCCTCGCTCAGCGTATTCTCTTCAAGGTAGCCGGATAGAAACGAATCGAAGAATCGGGCCACAAATTCGGCTTTCCTGTTCTCAGGAACCGTCTGCACCGCATGATAGATGGCAATAGCGATATCGTAGGCGAACCAATGATACGAGACATCCCCGAAGTCGAAGAAGATTAACTCCCCGTTATGTACATGAAAGTTGTTATGGTGAAAGTCATTGTGAACGATGCCGTAGCTGTCTTGATCCTGCGGAAGGGACTCCAATTCCTTAAGATACTGCTTCCATTGGGTATGTACCTTTTGGCCGGCACCCTCCGGGAACGCATCGGCAAACATCATATGATCATTCCACTGGGGAAAGGCCATTCGGTGAACGAGCGAAGCTGCGGTGGCGTCCTTCTTGCCGAGTTTGTGCATCTTGCCCATCCCTCGCCCCCACTGCTTGACTATCGCAAAATCCGACGTCAAATCCGTTAACGGGTTGCCGGGAGCCTTCGTAAAAGCAATGACATAATATCGCTTGGAGTCGTGGGTTACCTCTTCAATCAGAAGATCCTGGGCCGATCGAATGGACACCGCCATGTTGAGTCCCTGCTCGGCAAGATAGGCCATCCACGTAAGCTCGCGAATGATGGAGGCTTTGCGGTATTTGGCTGCGTCCAAAAATTTAATGATGAAGCGGCGTCCGTCTTCACCGTTGTATTCAAATACATTCTGATCGAATCCCCCAAGTACCTTCAGCGAATAAGAACCTCGGCCGAACCGTTCGGCTCCTTGATCCAAGACAGCCTGTTCCATGGAAAGTCCCCTTTATCGTATTCTCGATATGATGCTTATGCTTACATACCGGTAAGTTATTGTACTCAGTTACTGTACTCGCTACCAACTACAGTCTAACGAAGATCGCGGGTGGTTGCAAAAAATGGGACAGCGCACGAAAAAGGGTGTGTGGCAGCAGATAACGTGGTAATAATCCCTTTAACTTATAATGCGCTCCCCTTATAATTATCAATACTGGGTGGAGTATTTTCTAAAGCCATTGTCTCAACCCATTTTGGTTCATCAAGTGTTGTTATGATATATGCAGTGGAATCATTTACTGATAAAGCAAGAAAAAACGCATTGTCTACGATCTCGACAGTGCGTTTTTTTGTTCTTTTGTGTTCTATTTTAGCGTTGTTGCAGTTCCTTAGATCCTCAGCTAATCAATCGTTCAAAGCGGCGATGTCGAGCCTGCGAAGGCGTGCCTGGTCGGCAATCATGCCGATCTCGGTGATCTTGCGATCCACAACCGTGAATTCGAGAATGAATATTGGTTGATCCAAAGGACCCGCGATGACGCCTACCGATCCGTTCACGAGCACCGGCTTCATGCTCCGGGCACGATCGGCGAATTGCTTGGCCAGCTTGGCCACGGCCTCTGAACCGCGAACAACCGGCGCATTTGCGACTGGCGCGAATACGGGGTCGTTTCGAAGTACGACATTCGGGTCTAATACCGAAAGTAGCTTCTCAAAGTTTCCGTTGCGCGATGCGGCGAAGAATGCGTCGACAAGCTCCCGTTTACACTGAAACTCCGCAGTTTCCGTAGTTGCATCGGCATCCTGAACCCGGCGTCGTGCGCGGCTCGCCAATTGTCTTGCTGCGGCCTCGTTACGCCCGATAATGGGAGCGATCTCCGAAAAAGATAAGGCGAATATATCGTGCAACACGAATGCAATGCGTTCGGCAGGATTTAATTTTTCAAGGACCACGAGCATCGCAAGACCAACAGAATCGGCCATCAGCGCTTCGTGCTCGGGGTCGCTTCCATCTTGGCGGCTAGTTACCGGTTCAGGTATACTAACCATCGTAAGCTCCTGGCGACGCGATTTACGAGATCGAAGCATATCAAAGCATACTCTTGAAACGATTGTTGTCAACCATCCTCCAAAATTCTCGACTCCGCTCGTATCTGAGCGACTAAGACGTATACATGACTCCTGTAGAGCGTCATCCGCTTCGCTCAGAGATCCGAGCATCCGGTAAGCCACCGCCTGCAGGTGATTCCGATGCGCCTCGAATTGTTCTACAAGCCAGTTGTGATCGTTCATGCGCCTCATACCCTCCTTCATTCCTCTTTATTTATATGTCGAATGAAACTCAGCAGATGTGACCGAGTTGTACGAAAACTACAGTTTTTATTTCGAATTTCTTATCCAAACATTTTTCGCCATTTCTGTCACGTTTCCTTTATGACTTACGACATAGTTAGTGACAAAGGAAACCGGTCTATGTGAAAGAAGAGTATATCGGTTGTCCGTTGAAAACATTTAAACCAAGGAGATGATCGTTGTGAGTACGAGTTTGATCCCTTTTCTTGAAATGAACGGAAGCGCGAATGAGGCCATCGATTTATACGTGAAGGTGTTGGATGCCAAGGTCACTTATATGCTTCGGTTCAGAGACATGCCGGAAAATCCGGAAGCCCCACTTCCGCTGGAAAAGAAGGACTGGGTGAATTACGCCGTTTTGAAAATTGGCGATTCCGAGCTACAGATTACGATAATGTCACTGGAAGCACCTACGAGAAGGGAACGCAAATCACCATCGTTGTTCAAACCGACGAAAAAGAAAAAGCTATCCAATATTTCGAGGCATTGAAGCTAGGTGGTCGAGTGAACGACCCGCTACAAGCAAGTTTCTTCAGCCCCGCTTACGGTAATGTAACGGATAAATTCGGTATCACGTTCCGGATCCTTGCAAAAGGACGTCAGTGATCTATCGCGCCATAAACACACAAAGAACATAAAGAAAACGCCCTCCAACTTGCCGAGAAGGCAAGCTGAAGGGCGATTGTGTTTTTTTGGAGGAATTCTCGGTAGAAATCCACTGTGCCCCCCAAATATACTCCTTCACTTTATCAAAGAAACCACTTTTCTCTACATTCTGAAAGGTGCACCTACAGGAGCACTCTTTTAATTCTATGATCTGCCTTCAAACGTCTGCGCCAGTTCCCGGAAGTCCAGCTCCGCCGTGCTGGACAGCACAACATCCGCATGCGGGAAATGCGCGGCGTTGCCGATCGCGACGGCGAACATGCCGGCGCCCTTGATGGCGTCAACACCGGATGCGGCATCCTCCACGCCGATGCAATCGGCAGGCTCTACGCCAAGCTCTGCAGCAGCGGTGAGGAAGATCTCCGGGTCCGGCTTGTTGTTCTTCAGCTTGGTTACGTCGACAATCACGTCGAATTGATCCATGACGCCAAGTCGGGTCAAAACGGCAATGGCGTTCTTGCTGGCGGACGCGATGCCGGTCTTCAGGCCGGCCGACCGGATGTCTCCCACAAACTCCGTAATGCCGGGCAGCAGGTCGGCTGGTGTGATCGTTTCGATCAGCTCGACGTACAGCTTGTTTTTGCGGTCGGCCAGCTGTACCAGCTCTTCATCGGAATAGTTTACAGGCGTCTCCGCCTGACTTAACAGGAGCTTCAGGGAATCCATGCGGGATACGCCTTTGAGATTCTCGTTGAACTCTCTCGTGAAGGGAATGCCCAGCTCGGTTGCCGTGGCTTTCCATGCCTGATAATGATACTCCGCGGTATCGGTAATGACACCGTCCAAGTCAAAGATGACAGCCTTCAGCTTTCGTGTTTCGTTCATATCTTATAGCTCCTTTTTGAGATATCGGAGAGTACAAACCCGAAATAAGGACCTTCCTGATATCGCAAGAAAAAATGACGGTTAGTCGCAGTCTGTTTTCATAAGAAATTTGCCGGAAAATTTGTCAGAAATTTTGTCGATTGATCGTTTTCCTCGTAAGCCGGGATTGATGCCCTGCGCATAGGGAGGGCAATCGCCTCATGGCCTAAACATCGTTATATGCTCTGCAATGAATGTTTCACAGGTTTCCCGGCTTCAAGCATAACGACCTCGTCGTACAGCTTGATCTCGATGGATTCGCCTTCGACGATCTCCAAGGTCACGCCGCCCTTCTCGATGGATACGCCGATGAGGCGGCCGCGGAAGTTCAGGCGGAACGCATACTTCTCCCAGTCCTTCGGAATGGCCGGGGAGAGGGATAGTCCGCTTTCCTTCAGGCGCATGCCGGCAAAGCCGTAGACGATGGACATCCAGGTGCCGCCCATGTTGGCCATGTGCAGGCCGTCCTTCGTGTTGCCGTGCGTATTGTCCAGGTCCAGGCGAGACGTCTCGATGAAATACTCATACGCTTTGTCCATATTCCCGATCTTCGAGGCCATGATGCTGAAGATGCAGGAGGACAGCGACGAATCATGCGTCGTGATACCTTCATAGTAGTCGTACGAACGCTGAATCGTTTCCAAGCTTTGCTCGTCTTCCAGCAGGAAGTGGGCGAGCACCGTATCCGCTTGTTTGCACACCTGATAACGGTAAATGGTGAGCGGGTGATAGTTCAGCAGCAGCGGATATTTGTCCTCCGGCGTGTTCTCGAAATCCCATACCGCTTTGCGGAGGAACGTATCGTCCTGTGGGTTAATGCCAAGTGCCTCATCATATGGGAGCAGCATGGCGTCCGCCGCTTTCGCCCAAGCCGAAATTTCATTCGCGGTTACGCCGAGCCGCTCACACAGGGCTTTGAAGCCTTGGGCATCATAGGAATCCAGAATGGCGCAGCTCTTGGCGGCCCATTTCAGGTTATGCTTTGCCATGACGTTCGTGTAATAGTTGTTATTCACGCAGCATGTATATTCATCCGGCCCCGTCACCTCATCGATATGGAAGGCGCCGTTATAATAGTGGCCGATGTCGACCCACAGGCGGGCGGTTTCGATCAGCACCTCCGCCCCGTAGGACAAGAGGAAATCCCGGTCCTGTTCGGCGAGATAGTATTGAATATAGCTGTATGCGATGTCTGCGCTGATATGGTATTGCGCCGTTCCCGAAGGGAAGAAGGACGAGCATTCCGTTCCCGAGATCGTGCGCCACGGGAACAGCGCGCCTTGCCGGTGTCCCATTTCCCGCGCTCTGCCTCTCGCCTGCTCCAGCGTGGAATAGCGATACAGCAGCAGCTGGCGCGCAATGTCCGGCTGCGTCATCAGGAATACCGGGAACATGTAAATCTCCGTGTCCCAGAAATAGTGGCCTTCATAACCTTCACCGCTCAGTCCTTTGGCGGAAATGTTGCTGTGCTTGTCCCGACCGGCGGATTGCAGCAGCTGGAATAGATTGAAGCGGATGCCTTCCTGGAGCTGGTCATCGTTCTGAATCACGACGTCGGCCGATTTCCAGTAGTCGTTCAGATACTCGGCCTGCTCGGCAAGCAAGTCCTCGAACGAAGTATCCTTCAACTCCTCCTGCAGCTGGATTCCACGTTCGATCATGTCTTGCCCGTGACGAAGACTGTCGGTATACAGATTGTATTTCGTAAACTGGATCGGTCCGGTCAATGGAAGGACAGCGGTGAAGGTAACTTCTCCGGTTCCGGATTCGAGCCGAATGTCCGCATCGGCATCCAAGCGGTGACGGGTCACGCAAGCTGCACGCAGTTTGGACGCCATCGTCTCGTCAACGACATAGGCATCGCTGCCCTTGACGCCTGCATCGATGACGGTCATCCGTTCCGCATGCCCTGCGCCTACCCGGGGATCGTTGGCATTGGTATAGTTCTTCACTTTGCCGTTGACGGTGGAAACGATGCGAACCTGGCCGTTGAAATTGATCGGCTCGATCCGTACGTCGATGGCGAACAGCTCCCGGTGCGCGAAGGACACCAGACGGCGGAAAGTCAGCTTGATCTCTTTTCCTTCGGGCGATTTCCACTGCACGATGCGTTCGGAATACCCCTTGTCCATATGCAAGCGGCGTTCATGGGCAGTGATCGTTCCATGATCGAGGCGGAAAGGTTCTTTTTCGTCGCCTAGATAGATCAGGACCGTTTGGGCATCAATATTGTTAACGAGTTTTTGCTGTGTATCAGGAAAGGCGAAGAGCTTCTCGCCGTAAGGGATTTCAATCACGTCGTGGAAAGCGTTCAGGTAGGTACCGCGGATGGTGGACATGCTCTCTCCGTAGCCTTCTTCGAAATTGCCGCGTACACCCAGGTAACCGTTTCCAAGTGCAAAAATACTTTCCATATTCAGCAGGGCTTGCTGCGACAAATCAGGATTTGATATATTCCAGGTCATGTTCTACACTTCCTTCCTAGCATGGTTATGCTTGAATTTTAGAGCCAATCGGGGTTATGTTATACTAAAATATCAAGGTTTTTATCAATATTTTTAGGTGGTGTGGAAATAATGAAAGGGCCTTCACGCTCGGGAAACCGTCCGTTTTATCTGTCCTCCCGTATGCATTATTTGCGCGAGAATTTTATCCATCCCCCGTTTGATTATGAGCACGAACTGCTGGAAGCGATCCGCTTCGGCGATGAGAATAGAGCCATGGATATGCTTCGTAAGATTAACGAGCTGGAAGCAGCTGTGCTTGCGACGTATCCGCTTCGTTCGAAGAAGAATGCCCTGATTGCGTCCTGTACCTTATTTACCCGGGCGATAATCAAAGGCGGCGTAGACCCTGAGATTGCTTTTCATTTAAGTGATACGATGATCCTTGAGATTGAGAAAATGACCGATGTGGAGCGGCTGGTTCATTTTGAATATGAGATGCTGGTGCAGTTTGTGTCGATGATTCGCTCCGAGAAGGAAGACGTGTCGTACTCTCACATTGTGAACCTGGCGATCTATTACATCCGGGAGCATATTTTCGAGGAGCTGTCCCTGCAGAGGGTTGCGGAGTATTTGAAAGTCCACCCAAGCTATTTGTCCGACCGTTTTAAGCGGGAGACGGGTGTACTCATTACAACCTTTATAAATCGGCGGAAGATTGAGGAGTCCAAGCATTTGCTGGCCAACACGAATCAGTCGATATCGGAAATCGCGTTTACGTTCAAATTCTGCAGTCAGAGTTATTATACGCAATTATTCAAGAATTTTACGGGGATGACGCCGAGGAAATTCCGGATCAGCGGGACGGCGCGATAAAGGACGATTATATCTAGCAACGAGAAGAGAGCGACAACACCCATGAAGAAATTAAATCAGAAAATGCTGCACTTAAGTCTGGAGAAAAAACCGATTGCGGCGTCAGTTCTTGAGAATGCAACCGGATTTCATCTCGTTGGCTGATCGGTCATACGATGTATGGCGGAACAACCTGTCTCTTAGCTTTTAAGATCAGGTTGTTTTTTGTTGAAATATTAGGAACGTATGTTCTATAATGATGAAGCGAGTTTGAACCTATTAGTGTTTTATACATTACCAGATTGGAGAGAACCTATGAATTCCTATTGTACATATGCATTGCATCAAATCGAGGTGGCTGTCATCTCTGTTGTTGCGATTATCGACAGGCTGGATGAATCGGATTTGCTCGTTCAACCGACAGAAGACAAGCATTCCGTTGGAGAGCTGCTTAAGCATATTGCAGTGATCTGCCGGGCTGATTTTTACATATCGGGCGGGGCCACACAAGAGGAGATGGACGCTTATTATGAGGGCGTGTCGTTAAATAACCTGAAGGATATACAGGCCGAATTGTTAAGCAGCTATTCACATTTGGAGCAGGCATACAGAGACATGACGGAAGAAGAGCTCCATCAAGAGACGACTTCCTACTGGGGCGTCACCTATTCAAGGTATGAATGGCTGCTTGAAATCGTCGCCCATCTGTATCACCATCGAGGACAACTGCATGCGATGCTGGTTCATTGTAACGGGAAGGATCCGAAGGTTCCGTTATTTGAATAGCCATCGCCCGGAAGAGGAGATCAAGGCTGGACCGGGCAACGGTCGGGACGTAATCCGCAACATAGAGCGGTTGTTGCCGGTCCGGAAATGCTTCGAAGCGAGATAGTGCAGAGATTAACCATAGATTAAGTTTACATGGACTCGAATTCGCTTCCGGGATTCGGGTCTTTTGTTTCTTGCAGTATCATGAAATCGTCGTTCGCGCCATGATATTTGTTACATTGAGCTGATATTCTTTTGAATTCGACAAAATAATACAAATTTCGCTATAGACTACGGCTAAATCATTCCTCTATGATAGATATTAAATAGCTTGGCAAGCTATTTTGAAAGCGCTATCCGTATCTTCGCTGAATCGAATGATCCTAAGTCTAGGGGGAATCCGCCAAACCAGGGGACATAGCAGAATCTGTTAACAGAATGGTAAGCGTATACATGATGTATCGAAGCCTTGATGAGTGCCGTTAACACAGATTTTACATATCTTTAATACTGTCATGATCTTATCGCCTTACCATAAGAGTGTTCGGTAAAAGGGGGACACGCACTTATGGCAGATCAAAGGACACGGCGTCTTCCCGTAATCGCTTCGATTACCAAGCTGGAACAGATCGATGCGGCTGTGAACAGCACGGTGGAACGGGTGAACCTGATGACAGGCGATATCTTGAAACTCAGGGATATCGTGAATCGACTTCACTCCTCAGGCAAAAAAGTGTTTGTTCATCTGGAGATGGTAAGCGGCATTGGCCGGGATCATTCGGCTGTACAGTATTTGGCCGATTCGTACAAGATCGACGGGATCATTACGACGAAGACGAATACGGTATTGGCTTCGCGCCAAGCGGGCATTAGCTCAATACAGCGAGTGTTTGCCATTGATACGACAGCTTTAAGGACCGCAGTGAAAATGATCGGACAAGCCCGTCCGGATGAGGTGGAATTAATGCCGGGTCTCATGCCCCGCGTCATCCGCGACCTGAAGAAGGAAATTCACTGTCCGCTTATTGTGGGAGGTTTTTTACGAAGCGAGGAAGATATCGATGAGGCGCTGGCAAACGGTGCAGACCTCGTATCTACAGGAGATACGCGTTTTTGGACGTAAGGTTCCCTGTACGGTGATGGATTAACTATAATTACATATTTGCTAGGGGTGGAGACGATGAGATAACCCGAGTAGCAGCTACTTTAGCTTTTATAGGAGGTGGTGGCTCTTAGGTTGCGCTCTTTTTGACGTCTCTATTTTTGTGCGCTTTTTAAGGGGTAGACGGGTTGATTGGCGGGGAGATTTCCCTCATTCCTTTAGGATCCGCGTGCCGTTGAACCGGCCATTTTGTTGAAGTGGATAGACAGCAGTGATGAAGATGAATGATGAGTAGATTCGAAAGGGGACAATAGATCATCTATGAAAAAGAAATCATGGTTGTTAATGTTACTGACCATATTTATGGTTATTACCACGGCTTGTGGAGGCGGCGGTGGAAGTGAAAGTGCCGGAGGAGAGGTTTCGCTTGACGATGTGGAAGCCGCTTCGATGGATATGAAGAATGATACAACGCCTGTCAAAATCCAGTACTGGCATGCCCACGCGGATGCTCAACTGGAAGGCTTGAACTACATGATCGCAGAGTTCCATAAGAAGTACCCGCATATTACGGTAGAGCCGGTGTTCCAGGGCGGCTATCCTGATCTTCACAAAAAATTATCGGCTGCAGTGGCTGCGAATGACGTGCCGGCTGTAACGAACGTTGAAGTTGCGTCCTTGCCAAACTTTGCGGACAGCGGAGTGTTCTCTGATTTGGGCCCATGGATTAAGCGCGATGAAGTGAAGATGGACGATTTTGCTAAAGGGATGTTGAACGCCTACGCATATAACGGCAAACAATTCGGATTTCCTCTTATCGTGAGCACCAGCGTATTCGTCTACAACAAAACGATGCTGGATGAGTTGGGTGTAGAGCCTCCTGCGAAGTGGGACGAAATCGAGGATTTCAATGCAAAGGTTACGAAAAAAGAAGGCGACAAAACGACCCGTTATGCTTTCTCCGTTCCAGGATGGGACACATGGTACTATGACCCGTGGAACATTAACGGCGGCGGACAAATCCTGACCGAGGACCTGAGTGCTTCGGCCGTTGAGAATGAAGAGTCGCTTCGTTATCTCCAGAACTTCTACAAGTGGCAAAATGAAGGCAGTATGCATATGGGCTTCGGCAAAGGAGCTTCCGACAATATGCGCCAGATGTTCCTGAACGGCGAAATCGCGATGGTGCAGCATTCATCGGCTTTGCTCAAGATGTACCGCGAGAATGCGGACTTTGAGGTTGGGGTATCCTTTATCCCTGGCGATAAAGTGCGGACCTCCAATATTGGCGGGGCGGGGATCGTCATGATGGACGGTGCCGAGGATCTGGAGAAAGAAGCGGCTTGGAAATTCATCGAGTTCATGACTTCGGCGGAGCAAAACATTAAGTGGGCTGAATCCGTTGGATACCTGCCGACAAGAAAATCCGCAATCGAGTCTGAGGAGGGCGATCAATATTTCGAAAGATGGCCGCAATACAGAGCGGTATACGAGCATTTCGACGAAGTAACGCCGCGCCTGCAGCACCCGGCTTACCCTGAATTCAGCGAAGTTTACAAAGAAGTCGTAGGGGAAATGGTATTAAACAAAAAAGATCCTATACCACTTATGCAGGATGCAGCCAAGAAGATCAACGATATTCTGGCTGACTATGAGTAATGCCTATGGAGACCAATAAACAAGTGACAAAGGCGGCGTCCAATCGGGCGACCGCTTCGGTCTCTAAACGGATGTCTCATACGTTGATCGAGAAGTGGAAGGACTTTTCGTTCGCGGTTCCGGCGTTGTTATTCATGGGCGTGTTTTTGTATTATCCCCTGGGCTATTCCGTGTACATTAGCTTTACGAACTGGAACATGACGCGGCCCGTAAAGAAGTTCGTAGGTGTTGATAACTATACGCGCTTGCTGTCGAACTCGGATTTCTATCACTCCTTGAAGGTCACTTTCTTGTATACCGTCATGGACGTTGTATTCACGCTTGTCATCGGACTGCTGCTGGCGTTGCTGCTCAACGTGTCGTCGTCACGGTTGTTCGGATTCATGCGCGGTGTCATTTTTATGCCCTATTACATCTCAATGGTTGTCGCGGCCATGGTATTTACATGGATTTACAATGGACAATACGGGCTATTGAATTCCATTGTGTCCTGGTTCGGCATGGAGCCGGTCGAATGGCTGACCAACCCTTCGACGGCATTGCCGGCGCTGGTTGCCGTTTCGGTCTGGAAGGGCGTTGGATTTGCGATGATCCTCTTTATTGCAGGCATGCGCGGGATTCCTGCCGAGTATTATGAGGCGGCCTCTATTGATGGAGCCAGCAAGTTCCGGCAGTTCCGCAACATTACGCTGCCGCTCTTGTCGCCTATGACCCTGTTTTTGGTCATCACCAGCTTTATCTCCTCCATGCAGGTGTTCCAGTCGATCGACGTCATGACGGGCGGCGGTCCGCTCAAGGCAACGAATGCGATCGTGTACTGGATTTATACGATGGCCTTTGATGAATTCAAAACAGGAAGAGCCTCGGCGCTTGTCATGATTCTGTTTGTAATCATATTGCTGTTAACATTGGTACAATGGGTGGTCAGCAGGAAGAAGGTGCACTATGAAGGATAATTATATGGCTGGATCCGCCAAGAACCGAAAGACCATGATGACGCTCCGTGTGATCGGGGCTGTGATCGTGACCTTTGTCATGTTCTTTCCGGTGTATTGGCTGCTGATCAGCGCACTCAAGACGCAGTCTGAGATGCGGATGGCCGTTCCTACATTCTGGCCGGAAACCTTTGCCTGGCAGAACTTTGCCGAAGCCTTCCGGGTTATCCCGTATGCACGATTTTTCGGCAACACGCTGCTGATGGCTGTCGGAACGATTATTCTGCAGCTGAACGTGGCGCTCATGGCCGCTTATGCATTCGCGAAGGGGAAGTTCTGGGGACGAGACGCGTTGTTTCTGTTGGTGCTTGCCGCGTTGATCGTGCCGGAACAGGTGATTTTCGTTCCCGTGTACGTCATGATGTCCAAGCTCGACTGGCTGAATACCTTCTGGGCGCTCATCGTGCCTCACGGGGCGTCCGCCTATGCGATATTCCTGCTGCGGCAGGCGTTCAAATCGATTAACAATGACGTGCTGGAAGCGGCACGCGTGGATGGAGCGGGTCGTTTCTCCATTCTGTACAAGCTGTTGTTCCCGATGGCGATGCCAACGATCGTCACCATGGGCGTGTTGATCTTCATTTCGTCCTGGAACTCGTATTTCTGGCCGCTGATCATGACCAACAACAACGACATGCGCGTGCTTACGGTCGGTATTGCGATGCTGCGGGATTCCATCGCCGGAAATGAAGCGATGTTCTTCAATGTCATTATGGCGTCCAGCGTCATGGCGATTATCCCGATCGTGCTGGTCTTTACGGTCATGCAGAAGCATATCGTGGCCGCGATGGCGAATTCGACTTTTAAATAACCGTATAACCGTGATTAAGCAGGTATTCTAGACGGTGTGGAAACGGTGGGTAAGGATACACCGCCATACCGTCTCTTTGTTTTCTCCTGAAGGTTATGATCTGCTGCAAACAGCAGGGATCGGAAAGTTCATGGCGAACAGTCCTATAGAGCTTCAAACGGCGATTCGATCACGTAAGTTCGCCCTCTTGTGGCAACAGTGTGATGGAGGCCGTCAATCGACTTATATTATGGAGGGAATGGCACATGGAAGTACGGGGATTGGCCCATAGAGGGTATCCGCTGAAATATCCGGAGAACACGATGCTGGGCTTTCGGAAAGCACTGGAGCTTGGCTTCTCGCACCTGGAGCTGGATGTCCAGCTGACAAAGGACGGCGTGCCCGTTGTGATTCATGATCCCACGGTTAACCGGACAACCAACGGAACCGGAGCGATCAATGCCTTCACGCTGGAGGAAATACGCAAGCTGGATGCAGGCCAGGAGGAAGTCATCCCCACGCTGGAGGAAGCGCTGCTTTTTGCCAAGGATCGGATGATTGTTGATATCGAGCTGAAGCAGATGGGCGACACCTACCCCGGGCTGGAACAGAAGGTCATTGACGTGATCAAGGATACAGGCATGGGGAAGCAGGTATTCCTGACCTCCTTCGATCACTATTCCATTGAACGGGCTCGCACGCTTGATCCTGACATCGAGCTGGGGCTTGTGATTTATGGGGCGACGCCATCGGTCTTTCCTTATCTGGAACAGATCGGAGCTCGCTATGTGTCCGTCAAATATGTATACGTGACCCCTTCGTTTATGGAGGAAGCGCGAAAGCGGGGGATCCAGCTTATCGTTTGGACGCCGGATGACGAGGCGGTATTGGCATCCCTTGCCCAGTATCCTGAACTCTTGATCGTAACGAACAATCTGGAGGGCTGGGCCAGAGTGTACAAAGAAAAGATTGCACTGAATGCCTAGTGTTGTCAGAGACTGATGCGCGTAGCGGAGTGACCTAACAGGACACTTGCATTTAGGAAATGCCAGGGATCTTTCGAAGCAAGGCGAACCTGAGATCGGCATGTGCATAGAAAAAGGATCTGCCCCAGTCGCGAGTTAGGGGCGGATCCTTTTATAATGAATGGCCGAAATGTTGGATATCCTGCTTGTTTCGGCTGCTTATGGCAGCGGAAAACGCCGCGGGCTTTATCAGGATGGACGAATTTGAAAATTAATTGAAAATTTTCAGTTGACCTGCGGACAATTGTCCGTTAAAATGAAAAACGCATTACCGGACAATTGTCCGTATACAGAGATAAGGGAGGATAAGGTCTTGGATATGGGAGTGGGGCCAAGTTCGGCCAAGATTGATTTAAGCAAAATAAAGAGAGGGCCGATTGTTGCCGCACTGATTATTGGCGCGTTCGTTTCCATCTTGAATGAGACACTGCTGAACATCGCTTTCCCAAGCTTGATGGAGCAGTTTGGTATTGGAGAGTCTACGGTTCAGTGGCTTTCAACATCCTATATGCTGGTTGTCGGTATTCTGGTGCCGGTCACGGCGCTGCTGCAGCTGTGGTTCACGACAAGACAGATGTTTATAGGCGCCATGACGCTATTTCTTATAGGTACGATTGTCTGCGGCTTTTCACCGGTATTTGGTGTGCTGCTGGTAGGACGTATCCTGCAAGCGATCGGAACGGGGCTTATGCTGCCGGTTCTGATGAACACGATACTTAGTATTTATCCGCCTCAGAATCGCGGAGCCGCCATGGGGATGATCGGTCTTGTCATCATGACGGCCCCGGCGATCGGACCGACGCTGTCGGGCTTGATCGTGGACGCGCTGAACTGGCGCTGGTTGTTCTATCTGGTCATTCCGCTTGCTGCGTTCTCCATTGCATTTGCAGCGGTTTACCTTAAGAATGTATCGATACTGACCAAGCCGAAGGTCGATTATATCTCGATTATTCTGTCTACTATCGGTTTCGGGGGTATCGTATATGGATTCAGCAGCGCCGGAGAAGGCACCTGGTCTGATCCGAAGGTAGTATGGTGCATTACGGCAGGAGCTATCAGCTTGCTGCTCTTCGTATGGCGCCAACTGAAGATGAAGGAACCGATGCTGGATCTGCGTACCTTCAAATTTCCGATGTTCTCGCTCGTGACCGTGCTGATGCTGGTGCTGATGATGAGCATGTTCTCCACCATGATCATGCTGCCATTGTTCCTGCAGAACGCACTGGGCTTAACTGCGCTTGCAGCAGGCTTAGTCATGATGCCGGGAGGTATTATCAACGGATTGATGGCGCCGATTACAGGAAAGCTATTCGATAAATTCGGACCGAGGGTTCTGATTATCCCTGGTCTTGCTCTTTTGAGCATCGCCATCTTCCTGTTCTCGCGCATCGACTCCTCATGGACTGGTGGTTATGTCATCTTCCTTCATGTTATGATGATGATAGGGATTTCGATGGTTATGATGCCGGCCCAGACGACAGCCTTGAATCAGCTGCCGCGCTTGCTGTATCCGCATGGAACAGCCATCATGAATACACTGCAGCAGGTAGCAGGAGCCGTAGGTATGGCGCTCTTTATCAGCATCATGACAGCAGGTGCTAAAAATTACGTTGAAACAACCGGGGATCTCAATCCGGTAGAGAGCATGGTTGCCGGTCTTCATAATGCTTTCGTAATCGGACTTGTTCTTGCAATCATCGCTTTAGTACTGGGCTTATTTGTTAAACGCACAACCTCACCCGTTGAAGAAGAACAGTCTGCTGCATAAGGTTCCCGTGTGTTCAAATTAGAAAGGGATGCGTGCATTGCCGAAAGAGAATGACGAGTTGGGTCAAAAGATTTTAGATACGGCTCAGGCTTTATTTAATAAATACGGAGTCGAGGACGTCTCCATGCATCAAGTGGCGAAAACGGCCGGGATCGGGCAAGGCACCTTGTACCGCCGTTACCCCAGCAAGAGCAAGATTTGCTTTACGCTGATGGAAGCCAAGATCGATCGGTTTATGGAGGGGCTGGAGGTTTACCTTCAGAGCAGCGAAGGTGAACCGGTGGCTCATCGGCTGCGGACGGTGATGACGAAGGTCATTCTGCATTTCAATGAAGACTTGGAGTGGTTAAGGGTGATGCTGACCTCTGACCGTCTGGAGGACACCAAGAACATTATGTGTGAGAACCCGCCCTTCACGTTTTTGCGGTTTCAGATCAAGCGCCTGCTGGAGCGTGCGGCGGAGCAGGGAGTACTGATGCCGCTTGACCCTCAGTTTACCTCTGTGATGCTTGCATCTCTGCCGCGCGCGGATATCATTCTATACATGCGTGATATGGGATACAGCGCGGAGCAGATAGCGGAGGAATACTGCAGAAGCTTTGTTGACCCGCTGTTTGTCCATCGCTAAGTCAGATATTAGAGGCCGTTTCGGAAGACTTGATAAGTCTAACCCGGAACGGCCTTTTTGCGTGCTATCTTCCACATTCACTTATCAATTCATTGCAACATTTGGCAAATACGCCCGTCAGTATAGTAGTACATGATAATTTAAGGCACCTAGAAAGGATGATGAGCATGAACAAACAATGGAAGAAGCAAGCAGCTACACTGATGGTTGCGGCCATCGCTGTCTCTGGTGGCGCAGCGGCTTATGCAGCACCCCTGACTGGAGGCAGCCAGGAACAGAAACCGGTCGTAATTTCGGCTGTAATGGATTATGGAGTTCTGGTTAACGGTAAGGAAGTGGCCGGCACCGGTTATATGAACGCGGATGCGAAGCAGATCATGATCCCTCTGCGGAGTGTATCCGAGGCGCTCGGATTTGAACTGGGTTGGAATCAACAGGACCGTTCTGCAGAGCTGACTAAACCGGGATCCCCGATCTGGACCCTCGTGCAAACGGGCAAAGACCAGTATGCGGTAAACAAAATGTACAAGTCCCTCGGCGCTGCGCCGGTGAATGTGAAGGGTACGCTTTATGTTCCGGCTAACTTCTTCAGCGAAGTGCTCCATGCTAACATCTCGACCGATGGCACGAAAGTGAGTATCTCGTCCGAAGAGGAAGTGAAGAAGGAAACCGCAACTGGCAAAATCACCGAAATTATCAATAACGAAGATCGCCAAGCCGTTCACATAAACGGAACGGGAACGGAAGGAATCGTTCTGAATGTGGATGAGAACACCGTTATCCGCGATGAAGAAGGCAAGGGCATCGAGTTTAAGGATCTTGCGAAGGGGATGGAGATTGAAGCCGTTCACAGCCTGGCGATGACCATGAGCCTGCCTCCGCAGACCTATGCTTATGAAATCAGCGTGAAGTCGGACAAGGAAGAGACGGAGCAGCTCGCTACAGCCGGTGCCATCACAGACATCAATGCGGATGGCGGCAACCTGCGCGTAACGATCAAGGGTAAAGGATTAACGGAACAATCGCCGAATGAAGTTGTTCTGAATTTGACGCCTGAGACGGTTGTTGTGAATAAAGACGGAAAAACCCTGAAAGCAAGCGATTTGGCTGATGATGCAGAGATTATCGGTTACTACAGCCCGGTGCTCACCAAGAGCCTGCCGCCGATCGGCAATGCCATCAAAATCGTTCTTCAATAAGGAATGTAAACAAGAAGCCTGGCGGATAACGCCAGGCTTCTTTAGTCGTTAATGTACAGCGGGGTATCGCAGATGGTGATATTCAAAGTATCTGCTCTAAATGCAGAACCTCTGATCTTACTGGATGGTCCCGCTTATTATCCATCTGCTTCTCACGGCTTTTGAGGGATTCCATGGCATTGACCCTTTCGGAAGATCAACCAATCTTACGGTCGCATAATGGTCTTTCCTTTAGCTCTATTGACAAGATCCCTTACCGCCCTGATGAGCAGGTATATTCATGCCATGCGCAGAATACTGTACAACAAAATCGTCCATGACGGATGGAGGGAAACGGATGAAGCGCAGTTGGGTGAATTCACCGTATTCATTTTCGCTTGGCATGTTTGCCATGATGGTTCCGAGCCAGGCGTTCAGCTCCTTTTACATCTTTTTCTACGTGGATACATTGGGTCTTGGCATAGGGCTGGCATCCCTGGCACGAACCGTATTCCTGATCTGGGATGCGGTTAATAATCCGCTGATGGGGTATTGGTCCGACCGTACGAAGACCCGGCTGGGGCGGCGCAGGCCGTGGGTATTCGGCGCCATTCCGCTGTTTATGCTGACCTTCGTGCTGGTGTTCTCGCCGCCGGAAGGATTGACTGAGAACGGGCTGTTCATGTGGTTCTTAGTTGCCCTTATCCTGTATGAAGCGGTAGCGACCATATTATGGGTCAATTATGGAGCGCTGTTCCCTGAGCTGTTTCGCGGAGACCGCATCCGGGCGAAAGCCTCGGCCATCCAGCAGGGCTACCAGGTTGTGGCGTTATTGATCGGTACCGCGCTGACCCCGATTATTTATGACGCCATGGGATTTTCGAGTATGGCGATTCTGTACGCGCTGCTGTTCGGCGTGTTCATGTTCCTCTGCATGATGAGCGTCCGGGAGCAGGAGGCGTACAGTGCCAGCGAGCCGCTCAAGCTTGTTCAAGCATTCCGCGAAACCTTGCGCAACAAGAAGTTCTGGGTATTTAACATCTCCAATTCATTCGCCCAGACGGTAAATGGACTAATAAGCTCGACGATTCCTTTTTACGCAAAATATGTGCTCAATATCCCGGATAATCAAGTATCCATTCTGCTGGCAGCCGTATTTGTATCGGTCATTCCGCTGGTATTCGTCTGGTACTGGATGATCCGAAGAATGGATGGTGTGAGAGCATGGCGGTTGTCGCTCGGCGTGTATGGCCTATCGGTCATCCCGCTCTGGTTTGGCTATGATCTGATCAGCGGGATTCTGGCAGGCATCGGCGTGGGATTCGGTCTTGCGGGATTTCTGGTAACGCCGGCCATGGTTAGCGGCAATATCATCGACGAAGATGCGGAGCGGACGGGGCTGCGCAGAGAGGGGATCTATACGGCTGTCAGCGGGTTTATTACGCGTTCCAGCGGATTGATCTCTGCCCTGGCATTTTTTGTGGTAGGCATGATATTCGGGTATGAAAGCGGTGACAATCCGGGGAGCGATCCGGAATCGACTTTCAGGTATTTGATTAGTGTCGTTCCATTATGCTTACTGGCCATTTCCTTCCTGCTATCGTTTGCAACCAAAATCGAATTCTCTAAAACCATAGGAGGCGGGCACGACCATGGAGCGAAGATTGATCATCAACTGTGACGATTTCGGGCAGAGCAAGGCCATGAATGAGGCGATCCGGCATCTGCTGGAGGAGAACAAAGTCTCTTCGGCAACCATTATGACCGTGGCTCCCGGCTTTGAAGAGGCGGCCTCCTGGGCGGCACGCCGACGCCAACCGAATGTGGGGCTGCATCTCACCATGACGAGCGAATTTGAGGCTCTGCGATGGAGCAGCTTAACAGGGCATTCCTCCCTTCATGATGCCAGCGGCCATCAATACCGGACCGTTCAGGAGTTTGAACGGGGGGCGGAGACGGGTGCCGTGTTAAAAGAGCTGGAGGCACAGTACCGGCTGGCGAGCAAGGCGGGCATCCGCATCAGCCATGTGGATAATCACATGGGCAGCCTGTACGGGATGGAAACGGGGCGAAGCCTCATTCCGCAGATGCTGTGGAAGACTTCGCGTTGGCGCCTCCCCGCACGACTATTCCGCTATATCTACCCGGAGGATCCGCTGCTCAGCACGCTGCCGAATATCGAGCGTCCGGTCGCGCTCGCCTCGGGTCTTGCTGACACGTTTGGCGTGCCGATCCCGGATTATCTGCTCTCTCATCCGTTTCCCGTTGTTGAGGGAGAGACCTACGAGAGCTTCAAGCAATCGCTGATTGATAAGCTGTACAGACTCCCTGAAGGGGTCAGTGAAACCTACGTCCATCCCGGAGCGGAAGATGAATGGATGCTGGCGAATATCCCGCATTGGGAGAAGCGGGTATGGGAGTATCGACTGCTGTTCGATGACGATTTTGCTTACGGACTGCGGGATGCCAAGGTGATTCTGACGGATTACCGCTATGTGGAGGAGCATTTGAAGCGGCCCCGCATGCGCGCAGCCGTTAAACTAATGAAGGTCATGGCGAACAAAACCCGATAGAGTCCCCAATCAAGCACAAAGAACCCCTGCCGCGGCACCGGCAAGGGTTCTTGTGCTTTAAGTACGATTGGCTTTCGCCGACCGATGTTAGATGCTGCTACCGTATAGGTTTACTTCGCCTCAGCTTCCAGCTTAGCGATCTGTTCCTTGTATTGGTCCAGCAGTTTCGCCAGCGCTTCTTTAATGGAATCCGAGTCCTTGGAAACCACGGCTTTGAAGAGGTCGATTCTGGCATGGATGAAAGCCAGATCCTCATCACTGATTTTCACTGCTTCTATGCTGGCTTCCTCGCTGTGGATTATGTCGTGTTGAATTTCGCTTGAATCGACTTTCGCAACTTCCCCTATCTCGAATGTTACGACATCAAGCGGCGTACCGACCTCCTTGATCATGGCAACTTTGAAATTCTTGAGTTCCCCTTTATCAGGTAATTCCTTGATATCTGCAGCTGGAGTAGCCTTGACGGCAATAGCTACCTCGAATTCGCCATCAGGCGTATCTGGCTTTGCAGCACCGTTCTCTCCTACTGCAGCTGTAGCCTCCGTGAACATAAACGCTCCCTTGGCACCGGCAAGCTTCTCGTATTTCGCAAGCGTTTCTTTCCAATCTTGAACGGTGTCCGGTGCGTATTTCTGTGCCAATTCCAGTGGATTCGGCACACTGTTGATCATAGTAACGGCCTTTGTGTGCTCACCTTTAACCTTTTGATTCGGTACGTCACTTGTTGTGTCAGCTCCTGAAGCATGTACGGGGACGGCTGCCGTTCCGAGTAGGGCGGCGGTCAGGGCGAGCTTGCCAAACAGTTTGTTTTTCATCGTTTTAACACTCCTTGTGGGGTTAGTTTGTCTTACAGTCCCCAGTGTACGAGTCAGCATTGGCAGAACATTGGTGTATTTGTGGAAAAATAATGGCAATCCCCATTCGATTCTCGCTGCTTGGTATACTTGGGATAGATAAAGCCCGGAGGTCAAATATATGAACCAAAATTATCTCATCGCGGTGGTTGACGATGATCAGCATATACGGAATTTGGTGGAAGCTTATTTGCGCAAGGAAGGTTATCGGACGGTCGGCCTTGGAACGGCAGAGGAAGGCTGGGAGATGTGGAGAACCAACCCGCCGGATATGTGGGTGCTGGATATTATGCTACCTGGCATGGACGGCTTCGAATTGTGCCGGCGGATCCGTGCGGAAGCCGAGGTCCCGATCATCATGATCTCTGCCAAGGATAGCGAAGTGGATAAAATACTGGGGCTTGAGCTGGGAAGCGATGACTATATGGTCAAGCCGTTTAGTCCCCGAGAGCTGGTCGCCCGAATCAAACGACAGTTAAACCGATGGTACAAATTCCATCTTGGGGAGCATGTTCCGCGGCTTGCGGCGGTTTCCCCGGAGCTTAGCAATGGGCGGCTTCAGTTAATGCTGGAGGAGCGGCGCGTGTTCTGGGATGGAGAAGAAGTGGATATGACCAACAAAGAATTCGAGATGCTGAAAGTGTTTGCCGAGCATCCGAACCGGGCGTTTACGAGGGATGAGCTGCTGACCTCCGTATGGGGCGACGACTACTTTGGAAGCGACCGTGCGGTGGACCATCTCATTAAAAGGCTGCGCAAGAAGGTGGAGCAGCTGCCGATCGAGGCCATATGGGGACATGGATACCGAATGAGACCGGATGGGGAGGAATCATCGTTATGAAGCTGGTGCATCAGATCAATCTCGCTTTTGCCTTGTCGTTAATACTCGTGCTGTCGGTGACGGCGGTCGTGATTCATTATGTGCTGATGGACCATTTTATCGGAACGCAGAGAAAGGACATGCAGTCCATAGGGGCTGAGCTGACGGCAAAGCTGGAAACCGCAGCTGCCCAGAGCATTCCTATTGAGAGCACGCCTTTGGCCGTTAGCGGCGGGTTTGCCTCTGCGCAGGTTGCGGAGGTAGGCGTAATCATCCAAGATAACCAAGGAAATGTGGTCAGCACGATCCCGGTAACTCCCGCCGCCCAGTTCATGGGGAGTCAAGCGATCCTTCCGGACGGTGTGGCCTCGTTCTCCTCCGCAGCGGGGAGCGGGCAATTCCTGACCGAGGTCACGGCGGTCCCCCAAGGTACGATGACGCTAATCACCCCGATCAGTAAGATCAAGGCTATTGAGCAGGCGCTGATGGCGCGTTTGATGCTCGTATTTGGCGTAGGAGGCGTAATCATGGTGATCTTAAGTTTGTTCATTACCAAGAGATTAATTAAGCCGCTTATGCTGCTGCGAGAGGAATTGAGGAAGGTGAAAGAGCGTCAGTTCTCCGAAGTTGAGCGTGTGTCGGCAAGCGGGGAGATCGGCGTGGTTGCAGAGTCTGTGTACGAAATGGCGGGTGAACTGGAGCGATACAATCATGTACAGAGGCAGTTCTTCCAGAACGCATCCCACGAGCTGAAATCGCCACTCATGTCCATATCCGGATATGCGGAGGGAATTCGCGACGGGGTATTCGAAGGGGAGGAGATTCGCAAAGGGCTGGATATCATTATGAGCGAGAGCAGCCGGATGAAAAATATCGTGACCGAGATGACGCTGCTCGCGAAGCTGGACAGCGAGGATGGTATATTCAAAGCAACAGCGGTCAATTTGAAGGAACTGGTGGAGGAAGCGATCGAAAGAGTCAATCCGGTCTTGGTGAGAAAGGGACTGTTCGTGCATCCTTCCTATGGCGATAATGAATCGTTAATGGTGTATGCCGACCGGGATAAGCTGCTGCAAGCGCTGCTGAACATCGTTTCGAATGGAGCAAGACACGCTAGCAAGCATATTTACATTCAAGCCGGTATCGATAAAGACCGGGTGATGCTCACCGTTTCCGATGACGGCGAAGGCATATCCGAGGAGCTGATTCCATATTTATTCCACCGGTTTGTGAAGGGCAAGAACGGCGAATCCGGTCTGGGCTTGGCAATTGCTCGCGCAATCGTGGAGCGATGCGGAGGTCTGATCACGGCGGGGAATCGCAAAGAGGGAGGCGCGGTCATCTCGTTAGGCTTCCCTCCGTATAGGAAGACTACCGTGGCCTAGTTGATGCTTTCCATAAGAACACTCGGGATGCGTTTTTAACGCGTCCCCCAATCGGTGTCTTGGGTAAGAGGGACTTTTTCTGGGTATTTATACTTAAAAAAGTCTCTTTTTTTGCGCATTCACACATATCTTTCAATATTCTCTAACAAAACGCGTAAGCTATAGAGGATTTCAAGTTGAAAGACAGAATTCTGTATATATCCGGGCAAGCTGGATGATAACAGGTGACAAGCATGATACAAAATAATCAAAAGGCGATGGTGATGTTGTCCATGGATATGCAGTATCGAATCGAAAAAGATTTTCTGGGGGAAAAACAGCTTCCTGTGGAAGCTTATTACGGCATTAATACGGTTAGGGCGGTAGAGAACTTTCCAATCAGCGGGGTGCCTATACATGCAGAACTGATCTCTGCACTAGGCGAAGTTAAGAAAGCCGCAGCCCTGGCGAACATGGAGCTTGGCTTGCTGCCGAAAAAGATAGGCAGTGCCATTATAGAGGCGGCAGACGAGATCATTGCGGGCAATCTCCGTTCCGAATTCATTGTCGATTCCATCCAGGGCGGAGCAGGCACTTCGATCAATATGAATATGAATGAGGTATTGGCGAACCGAGCGTTGGAAATTCTGGGAAAACAGAAGGCTGAGTATTTCTATTGCAATCCTAATAATCATGTCAATATGTCGCAATCCACGAACGATGCCATCCCGACGGCGATCCGCATTGCGTCTTACCGTCTGACGCAGGATTTGCTTGAGGTGTTCCGGACCTTGGTTGCCGGCATTCGGGAGAAGGCCAAGGAATTTGATGATGTCATCAAGATGGGACGCACGCATCTGCAGGATGCGGTACCGATTCGACTCGGACAAGAGTTCGGGGCATATGCCAATGTTCTGACACGTGACATCAACCGGATCGAGCGGGCGGCCCAAGGTTTGTTAGTTGTTAATATGGGGGCGACGGCAGTAGGTACGGGGCTTAATGCAACGCCGGACTATATGCACAGCGTCGTCCAGCATTTAATCGAGCAGACAGGCTTCTCCTTGAAGCAAGCCGAAGATTTGGTCGATGCTACCCAGAACACTGATGCGTATATGGAATTGTCGGCTGCACTTAAAGTGTGTGCGGTGAACTTCTCAAAAATGTGCAACGATATCCGCTTGATGGCTTCCGGACCGAGAGCGGGCTTGAACGAATTGAACGTGCCGGCGAGACAACCGGGTTCTTCGATTATGCCGGGCAAGGTCAATCCGGTGATGGCCGAGGTCATGAACCAGGTGTCGTTTCAAGTTATCGGCAATGACCATACGATCAGTTTGGCATGCGAAGCCGGACAATTCGAGCTTAACGTCATGGTTCCGGTCGCAGCGAACAACTTGATGCATTCCCTCAAAATCCTGAAAAACGGCATGGATGTGTTCTACAAGAATTTGATGGTCGATCTTACAGCTAATAAGGAACGCTGCAAGTACTTCGTGGATAACAGCTACGGCATTATTACGGCATTGAACCCTCATCTGGGTTATGACGTAGCCTCCAGACTCGTGAAGGAAGCGCAGAAGACCGGCCAAAGCATCAAGGAGATTATTCTGGAGCAGGGACTTTTGACAGAGGAACAGATCCAGGTCATTCTGGACCCTTATCATATGACATCCCCAGGCATTGCCGGAGAAGAGTTCCTGTTGAACCAATAAGGTGTGCCATTGTTTTATCGATACGAAGAGCCGACCAAGATTCCATCTTGGATCGGCTCTTTTTCGTGCTGTCGGTATTCTCTGACGATGTTTGAGTCTAGACGCAAGATATGACCAGCAGGGCAATGGTGTGATTGGTGTTATGGGTTGTTGAGTGCGGATATTCGCTCTAAATAGTTACATAGACAGGAGGATATAAGAATAGGTCTCCAAATATCTGCTTATCCCGTATACCTTGATAAATGTTAATATGAAGGCTGCGATGTTCACATTCTATTAAGTTTTACTGAAAGGCTCCATTTGCCGATAAAAGTGATAGAATAAACGTTAGGTTACATTAAAGTGGCAGTATGATAAAAAGGGGTATGTGGTTTTGAATATTCGATGTGGTGAAATAACCGATCAGGAGATCATTCAGCAAACTAAGCAGCAGTGTATAGACAAGGGGATGAACCCGGAGCTTGTTCCAACACATACGAATCGATTGAATGATGAGGTATTGGCCGCAAGGCGTGCAAAATATAAAGAATACATTGAAGTGATACAAGTTTTCGTGAATAAGTTCCTTTCCTCCGGATCAGGAAACCCTGTCGTGATTACGATTACGGATAACGAGGGATTCATTCTTGATATGGAAGGGGACCCGACCATCATAGAAACAGCCCGGTACTTGGGTATCACCGAGGGCAACGGCTATTCCCAAGAAGACGGTCCAAGCTCAATTGATCTGTGTCTCCGGTACGAACGGCCGTTTACGTTGATAGGAGAAGACCATTTTCATCACATTCTTCACCGCATGGCATGTTATTCGGCTCCTTTTCACGGAGAGGATGGGAAGGCGATCATAGGAACGATCTCACTAATGACGAACAGGGAGTTTGTTCACCCGCATTTGCATGCTTTGTTGTGCACGATGGCCGATTCCCTGGAGCGGGAGATGGTTACCCGCAAACAGAACACACAGCTGCAAACCTTGAATCAGGTGCTCCTCGGAACGAATCATTATGGCGTGATCATTACCGATGCCAAGGGTCAGATTCTGGAGATGAACGAAACCAGCCTAAGTCTGCTGTGCAAAGGCGGCAGTGACCGGAGCCGAACCCAATATGTGGGCCGATCGGTGTTTGGTATCAAGCCGATTGGCGAGTATTATGAGTGGGTGATACACCGGCAGCAAATCTGCATCGGAGAAGAGCTTTCGCTTGAGATATCCGGAAGCATGAATCACTATATACTGGATGTCCAGCCTGCTTACGACCGTGAGGGACAGCTCATGCGGGTGGTAGGTTTTCTTCGTGATATTACGGACATGAAGCGTACGGAGGAAGTGCTGCGGAATACGGAAAAGCTGGTGTTTGCCGGTCAGGTTGCCGTAAGCATCGCCCATGAAGTGCGTAATCCCCTCACCACGGTGAAAGGAATGCTCCAGTTAGCGAATAAGGACGTCTGTCTTCGGCACTATGACCTGATCATGTCCGAGCTGGAGCGGGCCAATCTGATGGTAGGGGAATTTATGATTCTGGGCAAGCCTCAGGCTGCGGTGTTTAAGCTTGAGGACTGTGGTCAAATTCTGGAAGAGGTGCTCCACTTGTTTGCGATTCAGGCGGAGCTTAGCGGGATCGAGATGACCCAGAACATCGGACAGAATGCAACGATTCTGTGTGATCGGAACCAGATTAAGCAAGTTTTTCTTAATATTCTGAAGAATGCATTGGAAGCCTTGCCGCATGGCGGGAACATTCACATTCATCTGGATGTGCAGGAAGGATTTCAACGCGTAATCTTTACGGATAACGGCTCCGGCATGACGGACGATGTGCTTCAGCGGATTGGGGAGCCTTTTCATACGACCAAGCCGGACGGAAATGGCCTTGGCATTATGATCGTCCACCGGATCATGGAGAGCCATAATGGCCGGATTGTCATCCGGAGCGAGGAAGAGCGAGGGACATCGGTCGAAATAAGTCTGCCGATCTCGTAATATGTCGATACTTAGATAGGTGTAACTTGTTATGATATTATGCTAAATTATTAGAGGGTTTTTATATCCACACTACGAGGTTGACATCTAAAGGAGGATTTTTTTCTTGGATTGGCAGGATATCCTATTTAAGTTTGTAGGCGGCTTGGGCATTTTTCTGTTCGGCATCAAGTACATGTCGGACGGACTGCAGAAGTCAGCAGGAGACAAAATGCGCGGGTTGTTGGAGAAATACACGTCTAACCCGGTGCTGGGCGTGCTGGTCGGTGTCGGTGTCACGATTCTGATTCAATCCTCATCAGGAACGACCGTGATGGCGATCGGACTGGTCAATGCGGGACTGATGACACTTCGACAAGCCATAGGCGTTATTATGGGCGCCAACATTGGCACAACCATGACTGCATTTATCGTGGGGATCAAAATTGAAGAATATGCACTGCCCATTATTGCGGTAGGAGCGTTCTTTTTATTTTTCTTTAACAAGAAAAGATTTCAATATATTGGCCAAGTGATTTTTGGCTTTGGTACCCTGTTCCTAGGGTTGTCGACTATGGGCAGTGGGGTGAAGCCGCTTAGTCAGCTTCCTGCCTTCACGGATTTTATGATCCAGCTAAAGGACCAACCGATCCTGGCTCTTATTGTTGGTACTTTGTTCACAGTGATTGTGCAAAGCTCAAGCGCGACAATCGGTATATTGCAGACGATTGCAGACGAAGGCATGATCAGCCTGCAAGGATCGCTACCGATCCTGTTTGGCGATAACATCGGGACCACCATTACGGCAGTGCTTGCTTCGATTGGCGCAACAGTCGCCGCAAAGCGAACAGCCTTGGTGCACGTCATCTTTAACGTCATCGGTGCCATTATCTTCATGATTCTGCTGATTCCCGTCCATTCTCTGGTGGCGTGGCTGGGTGAGGGCGTTAATATTCGGATGCAAATCGCGTACGCTCACGGCATCTTCAATACGACCAATGCCCTGATCTTCCTGCCTCTAATTCCGACTCTGGCATGGATCGTAACCAAGATCATTCCCGGCAAAATGCAGGAAATTGAATTTAAGGCGATTTATCTGGATGAGCGTTTACTGGCCACACCGGCTGTCGCTTTTGGACAAGCCCAGCATGAAATTCTGCGCATGGGGCAATATGCCCGAGAGACGCTCAATGATGCGTCTGCTTTCTTTTTCAGCAGGGAACCCCGGGTGGGGGAACTCGCCCTGCAGAAGGAAGAGCTTATCAACGAATTGAATCGGAAAATTACGGATTATATGGTGAAAATCCAGCAGCAGAACGGATTACCGGAAGGGGAGTCCGAAAAAGCCTCCGGTTGGTTCCAATTGGTGAACGATATTGAGCGGATCGGCGATCACGCGGAAAATATCGTGGAGCTCTCCGAATTCAGCATTAATAAAAAGGTTGAGTTCTCAGAGGAAGCCGGGCGGGAGCTGAAGGAAATGTTGTCCTTAGCCGACAAGGCGGTGGAACGGGCGCTGACTGCGTTAGAGCATAATGACGTGGCCGCGGCTCAAGAGGTGCTGGACTATGAGCGGCAATTAGACGAGATGGAAGTTAGGTTCCGCAAGAGTCATATCCAGCGGTTGAACCAGAATCTGTGCACAGGGAACTCTGGAGCGGTCTATCTGGATATTCTGAGCAACTTGGAACGTGTCGGAGACCACAGTAAGAATATTGCTCAATTCGTCATGCACGAGGAGTAGACTTAAACAGAGATGTATTCAATAAAAACAGCGCTGGCCGTGCCGGTCCTTTGAAACTCAAAAGACCGGGCGCGGCAGCGCTGTTTTTCTTTAGGGGAAGTGTGCAAAGCTTATTCCCAGTAACGGGACATGATGTCCGTAGCCCATTCGGGCTGCTTGGTCTGCGTCTTCGGCAAAAACTCCTCCATGACAGGTTTGATATCAACGACGGGAGTCCCGTCTATGGCATCCAGCGCTTTTACGAAAACGGACCTGCCCTCTCTGCTTACCAACTCCACCATGGTGGCTCCTAGCTTGTTGGGGCGGTTCTTGCCCCGTTGGGAAAAGATACCGACCTTGGGAAAGCTCGGATTATTCCGCGGATGTCTCGCTACGTACTGGATGCTGTCGTCCTGGACGAGATGGAATACATAGATGACTTCAAGGTGGCTGAACGTTTCTATCCCATCCAGGGAGCTTTCATCCCACTCTTCGCCCAGCTTGATCTCCGAGATGACATCCCCCCAGTAATCATCCTGAACCGCCTTTCTTTCGTTATGGACCGTTCCGATCGCCTGTATGGTATACATGCGTTAACCTCCTTCAGTTATCGTTCCTTCATATAAACTTCCGGCGTTTTACCGATCACCGCTTTAAAATCCCGGATAAAATGCGACTGGTCGTAATAGCCCATGTCCATGGCCAATTGCAGTACATCCTGTTGATCAAGGCCTTCAAGCATCTCGGCGGCATTTTGCAGCCGGTACAGGCGAATCACCCATTTAGGGCTTACCCCGACGTACTGCTTGAACAGGCGCTGAAGTGATCTTGGGCTCATCTGGAACCATTCGCTAACCTGCTCGACTCGGATGATGTCCCGGTTGTGATGAATTTGATCGATGATGGTATGAATCCGTTCGATCTGCTCGTCTTCTTCGGGGAGAACGCGGCGAATAAGCTCCTCCATGTACCTAACTTTTTGCTCCGGTTCCTCTGCGGTCAATAGCTGCTGCTCCAGCGTATGGGGGTCGACTCGGAGAATCTCCATGGTCCCTATGGAGGAATCCGTCAGACGGTCCATGGACGCGTTTACGAACGGATAGAATCCGCCAGGTCTGAACTTGATTCCGAATACTTGGCCCCTCCCCTCCAGATGGTGGGAATGCCTGGTGCTGGATACGCCATAAAAAGCGGTTCGATGAGGCTGAACGACCAAGTTTGCGCAAGGATTAGGAACAACATCCTGCAGATGAGGCTCCTGACCGGTTAAATCCCAATGAATGATCCAGTAATGCTTGATGAAATAGGAAAGGTCGCTGGATGGGGGGACTCGCAGGAGCTGGAACTTCTCTCCGGCTCTTTTCATGTTCAAAATGCCAAGGCTGGACTGATGAGGATGCTGAATCATGGGCATAAACACCTCCAATAATCCGTAACAGGCCTGGATCAATAGACCACTGATCACTGGCCCCATACGGGACTTTTGCTTGAAGTGATTTGAAGTGATTCCATAGGTTGCAGTCTGTCGCATTTTTACAATACTTGGATCACAGCTGCTTGATAACATCATCATATCACAGGAGGACAAGTCGGTCTTCCTGCGCATTTTATAGAGGGTAGGGGGAAGCTGCATGGAGCCGTTGCAATATGAGTTTTATATCGGTGCTTCGCCGGAGAAGGTATGGGATGTCTTAATTTCGCCGGAGGGTACGCGGGCCACCTTTTTCGGGAGCGAACTGAGATCTTCATTTGAAGTCGGGGAACCTTATGCTTATGTGGGTCCGGGGAATGACGGGGAGGAGACAGTTCATGTCTACGGGAATATTCTGGCTTATGAGCCGCAGAAGACACTGAGTCTGTCCGAGCATCCGGGGCCGTCATATTATGCAAATCATGAGGAGCTGGAGTCCCGGATTACGTTCACTCTCGAGCCGGTGGGGAATTGTACCAAGCTGACGCTTGTCAATGATCAATACACGCCGGGTCATCCGTCCCGCGCCAAGGCAGCGGACAGCTGGTGGATGGTCATGAGCATTCTGAAGACCTATGCGGAGACGGGAAAGACCCTGGATTTGGGCTGGTAGCCACATTGTGAATAATCGGCATATGGCCGACAGCATTCAAGCATCCGGCCGAGACCGTGTACCGTACGCATGACGCATGGACTCGCTATATATCCAGGAAAGAAAGTCGATTAAAGAGCCGTAATGGCTCTTTTTTTGCGGGGGTTTATACAGGCAGGCAGCAGGGTTGGAACCGAAAAGCAATGAATCTCGCTGGCCATTTTCACTTGCCAAATTTCCGATAGCGGGTATGATTTAGGTATCCATGCCGGCTTGCCTAAAAGCGGCTTCCCGGCAATGGGAAAGATGGGAGTGAAGGAAATATGACGGAGCGGAGGCAACTCCCTGTCCAGCAAATTCGTATCGGTATTATCGGAACCCAGACGATCGTTGATAAAATCATGAAGGTCATTGAAACCTTTCCTTCTTTTGACCCCGTGCCGCTTGTTTTTCAGGATGATGGCGAAGCGCCGGCACTGGCTGAGCGGATCGGAGGCGAGGTTGAGGTGTTGTTCCTCTCGGATCCGCTGACCCAGCGCAAGGTGAAGGAGCTTGGACAGGTCTCGATCCCAGTGCATTATGTCCCTGTCACGGACGCGGGTTTATACAAAGCGTTGTTCCACGCCGGGCAGCGGGGAAGACTGGCTGGCGGCATATCGGTCGATACTTTAACCGAGACGATGGTGGTCCGGACGATAAGGGATCTGGGTATCCCGGCCGTACAGGCCGCCATTTACGATGGACCGGCTTATGCCCCGAAGGAGGACCTGATTGCTTTTCACCGTCTACAATATGAATCCGGCGAATGCTCCGTTGCGTTCACGGGCGTGGAAGCGGTGGCCCATGAGTTGACGAGGCACGGGGTCCCTAATGAGTGGCTGCTGCCTTCCGATCAGGATATCGTGGTATCACTGGAGCGGGCTTTGCTGTCTACGGCATCCCGCCGTAGCAGGGAAGGCCAGATCGTGGTCGGGATGATTAATATAGACGATTTTGGAGCCCAGGCGTTAAGACGGAATAATGAGCATGAGGTGCAGAAGCTGAAGCTGGATATTCACCGGATGGTGCTCGATTATGTGGAATCGCTGGACGGCTATCTAACCCATCTGGGCGGGGACGAGTATTTGTTCTTCACGACGCGCGGCATCTTTGAACGGGAAACTGGCGGTTATAAAACGATCCCCTTGGCCAAAGACGTGAACAAAACCTATGGTATTTCGCTCAGCATCGGCATGGGTTTTGGCCAGTCGGCCAGCATGGCGGGAACCAATGCGCGAATCGCGATGCGGAAATCCAAGGAGGTGGGCGGCAACGCCTGCTTTATCGTGCGTGAGGATGGCACACTGATCGGACCGCTGGAGATGGCCGACCCTGTTCAGGAGGTGTTGTCCTTTACGGATGCAGGGCTGATCAAACGGGCGGAGGACGCCGGGATGACGAGCGCCTACTTGAGCAAGCTGCTGAACCAGCGTGCCCGTTCGGGTAAATATGAATACAAGGTCCATGAGCTCGCTCATCTGCTGGACATTACCGTCCGCAGTGCACATCGGCTGCTCCAACTGTGGACCGACAACGACTTGGTCGAGATTGCCGGAATCGAGAAGGTGCCGAGGGGGAGACCGAGGCAGATATTCAGATTCACCTTTCTGGAATAGCGTTGTGAAATGACTTTGGGAACGGGCGCCTCTTCTGTTATGCGACGGAGGAGGCGCTTTTCATGTGCTTTTTTGTGAACGGAAAAGGCGCGGCGGTGCCATATCGACATGGCGAATACGGTCCAGGCTCCATCGACGCGGGGATATAAAGTGACGGGGGCCACCACGCTTTTATTAAGGAAAGTGGTGCGGCGGTCATCGTTCTTGGAGCTTAGAAGTGGGGATCAACGGGGCTATGTTAAATGCGATTGGTTCATGGACACTGTTTATCCAGTAAAAGTATACTTTCGTGTCATTTAAGGCTATTTCGGAGGTCGATGAGCACCAAATTCAAGCAGAAGGCCCTGCTTTGATAAATTTCTTTAGCGTGCTTGCAACCTTCCAGATGATGGAACCGTTAGTAGATAAAACGGGGATTATCCATCTTTAAGGGGGTTAAAGTATGAGAAAGCGGGGTTCATGGATTGCTGCGTTGATGCTTATCGTATTGCTGGTCGGCGGCTGCTCTTCGGGTACTCAAGACAAAAGTGCCGGGGGTGCAGCGCCCGTCGAAAAGCAAGTAACATCGGCGGATCAAGCCTCAAACCAAACAGATGGAGGTGCGGCGAAAGCCGAAAGCGAAACGGCGGTTAAGAGCAATAGCAGCGCCGAGGAGCCGGCATCGGTGGATGCCGAGCTTCCGAATATGCCATCGCCTCCCCAGACTTCCAGCGCAGGCTTTAACTCACAGGATGTGTCAAGCGGTCTCAACCAAAAGCTGATGTACAAAGCGAATATCGTGATGGAGATTCAGGACTATGGAAAAGCGCAGTCGGAAGTCCGGAACACAGTGACGCTTTCCGGCGGTTATATTGTTAATTTCAGCGAAACCCAGTCCAGCAGCGAAAAAGGCGGCACGTTTATTGTGAAAGTTCCTGCAAACGGTTTCTCCTCCTTTATAGACCGTTTGGAGAACATTACACATGAAAACCTGCAGCGAAGCATCGAAGGGCAGGACGTAACCGAGGAATACGTCGATTTGGAATCCAGGCTCAAGGCCAAGCAAATCATGGAGGAGCAGTACGTTGCCTTCATGAAAAAAGCGACCAAAACGACTGACCTTGTCGCTTTTGCCAACGAGCTGGAGCGCATTCAATCGGAAATCGAGCAGATGAAAGGCCGGATGCGTTACATTGACCAAAACGTGTCTTATTCCACGGTGGAAATCAGGCTTTACGAGACGCCCCAAAAAAAGGATGATCCCAAACCGTCCGCCATTCAGGCGCCGCTCGGGCAGCGGGTTTCCGAAGCTTTTCAGGGCAGCATCGACGTGATCACCATCATCGTCCAATGGATTATCGTCATCCTTTCCGGCTCGCTTCCCGTATTGGTCATCGCGGCCATCGTTCTAATCATCCTATGGCTGGCGCGAAAATCGGGGCAGCGGAAACGGGAGGACGCAGCCCGTAAACGAAAGCTGTTCAATAACGGGCCGGCATCTGAGCAAGGGCATCCGGAAGACCAAAAGGACGAGGAAAAACGAATGAAAGACGAATAACGGCAGGAGCAGACCCGGATGCATCAAAAAACGCACATAAAATCCAGAGGAAGGCCAAGGCAAATCTTCGGATTTATGTTTCTGGAATAGAGCATCATATTTGTACTATAATGGAAGTCGAGGTGATCGTGATGAATAAAACGAAGGTCAAATTTACTCGGTTTGAAAAAATCGTCATCTTCACGATGCTGGGGCTTGCAGGCTCCTTTATCATTGCCTTCCTTGTGCTTCGACACATCGTGCTGAACGTTTCGTTTGCTCCCTGAGACCAGGGGGCTTTTTTAATGCTTTTATGAAGATTGTTGCAGCTCGTCCGTCAAGGTCGGGGGCAGCACCACCCGTTTTCCGGGAAGCAAACACGCCGAGTATGATGGACATCACCGCCTATTTAAAGACGATTTAAAGATTTGTCTTTATATTAATTGGGGCCGTATGATGAAGAAGAATCATCAATCGGAGGAGGAGATTGTTCATGTTAACCGTTGCAGAATTAGAAGCGAAACTGGCGGAGCCTTCAGCACAGCTTGTTGCCGATCTGGCATCTTTAGAGGGGGATATTCTTGTGCTGGGTGTCGGCGGAAAAATGGGTCCCAGCCTTGCAAGGCTGGCGGCCAACGCCGTTCGAGAAGGCGGGGGCGGCAAACGGATCATCGGCGTATCCCGGTTCTCGAACCAAGAGGCTAGGCGCGAGCTGGAGGAGGCGGGCGTTCAGACGATTTCATGCGACCTGCTGAACGATGGGGAACTGCAGCAGCTGCCCGAGGCTCCTAACGTGATCTACATGGCGGGCAATAAATTCGGCACGACCGGCCGTGAATATTTTACTTGGGCGATGAACTCGTACTTGCCGGGCCGGGTGGCCGAGAAATTCAAGCAATCCCGCATGGTGGTGTTCTCGTCAGGAAATGTGTATCCGTTCTCGCCGGTGGGCAGCGGCGGAGTCAACGAATCGGTAGCGCCGGAGCCGGTTGGAGAGTATGCGCAGTCTTGTCTCGGCAGAGAACGCGTGTTTGAATATTTCTCCCACCAGAATGGTACGCCGATGGCGATCTACCGCTTGAATTATGCCATCGACATGCGGTACGGCGTTCTGCATGAGCTGGCCAGATCGATTCACGAGGACCGGCCGATTCACCTGGCAATGGGGCATGCGAATATTATATGGCAAGGGGATGCCAACGAGATGGCGCTCCGTTCGCTCCTGCATTGCAGCGCGCCTCCGGAAATCATCAACATTACCGGACCGGAGACGATGTCGATCCGCTGGGCGGCACAGGAATTGGCGGCACGGATAGGCAAGGAAGTGACCTTTACGGGTACGGAATCCGAGACCGCGCTTCTGAACAATGCGGCGAAATCCCACCAGCTGTTCGGTTATCCGAAGGTGTCTCTGCTGCAGATGCTGGACTGGACCGCAGCATGGGTGCAATCCGGCGGCGAGAGCTGGAATAAGCCGACTCACTTCCAAGAGAGAAAGGGGAAATTCTAATGAGCGGACAGGTTCCCGCAACTCAACGTTTGGCCTCCGAGAAGCTTAAAGCCCTGTATGAAGGGCTCGTTATACCGGCTCACCCGCTTGCTTTGGATGAGAATCGGAAGCTGGACGAACGACGCCAGCGGGCATTAACGCGCTATTATGCGGCATCCGGTGCGGGCGGTGTTGCCGTCGGCGTTCATTCGACCCAATTCGAGATTCGCGACAAAGGCATCGACTTGTATGAACCTGTGCTGCGACTTGCGGCAGAAGAGGTTCGCAAGGCGGAGCTTGATCGACCGTTCATTATGGTGGCCGGCGTCTGCGGCCCCACGGAGCAGGCTGTTGAGGAAACGGAGATCGCTCGCAAGCTCGGCTATGACGCCGTCCTCCTCAGCATGGGTGGTTTAAGCGGCTGGAGCGAAGAAGACATTCTAAGGCGCACGGAGGAAATTGCGCGGAGGATGCCGGTGATCGGTTTCTATCTTCAGCCGTCGGTTGGCGGCAACATCTTCTCCTTCGACTTTTGGCGCGCCTTCGCTGAAATTCCGAATATCGTGGCGATCAAGATGGCTCCCTTCAACCGCTACCAGACGATTGACGTCGTTCGGGCCGTCTGTTATTCGAGCCGCAAAGATGACATTGCGCTCTATACGGGGAACGATGATAACATTGTCAATGATTTGCTGACGACGTATCAATTCCAGGTGGACGGGACGCTGGTCACCAAGCCTATCGTCGGCGGTCTGCTCGGTCATTGGGCAGTCTGGACCAAGAAAGCGGTAGAGCTGCTGGAAGAGATCAAGCAGGCGCGCACACAGGAGCGATTCGCGAAGGAGTGGCTGACACGCAATGTGGAGATTACCGACTCCAATGCAGCCTTTTTTGATCCAGCCCATCAGTTTGCAGGCTGTATTCCGGGTATCCATGAGGTGCTCCGCAGGCAGGGGCTGCTGCAAGGCACATGGTGCCTGAATCCGCATGAAACGCTGTCTCCCGGACAATCTGAAGAGATAGACAGAGTCTACCGCGATTATCCGCATTTGAACGATGACGAATTTATTCAAGAGCACTTGGAAAGTTGGCTGGCGGACTGATACAATGAGGGCAGAATAGTTGAAAGTGGGGAATCGCGCATGCGATTTAAAGATGTGTTTTCTATTATTGGGCCCAGTATGGTGGGGCCGTCGAGCTCTCATACCGCTGGGGCCGTGCGGATCGGAAGGGCTGCGCGGCGCATATTTGGAGCATTCCCCGATCAAGCGGAAATTGTGTTCTACGGTTCTTTTGCTGAAACCTACCGCGGCCACGGCACCGATCTGGCTGTCGTAGGCGGATTGCTCGATTTTGCCACGGATGATATGCGTATCCGGAATTCGATCGAGCTTGCGGAGGCGGCAGGCATCGAACTTAATTTCAAAACGGCACAGAATGTGGCCTTTCACCCGAATACCGTGGAGCTGAGGCTGACGGACGGCGATCATACCGATGTCATTGCAGGCGCTTCCATTGGCGGAGGCAGTGTAGAAATGCTGCGCGTGAACGGTTTCGACGTCAAGTTTACGATGAATTATCCGGTGCTGCTGGTCTTTCATGACGATACGCCGGGCATGGTCGCGCATATCACCCGGCTCCTGGAGGCCGGCGGCGTCAACATTGCCTATATGGACGTGGACCGCAAGGGAAGAGGCGGTGATGCCATGACGGTGGTGGAGTCGGATGAAGCGGTCCCGGCTGAGTTGATGAAGCATATCGAAGGGCTGCCGAGCGTACACCGCGTCGTCGTTGCGGATTTGACAGTAGAGGAGGCGCAGTCATGAAGTTTTCTACGCTGGAGCAGATCATCGCATGCTGCCGGGAGGACCAGGTTACGATCGGCCAGCTGATGCTGAATGAGCAGATCAAGGAAACCGGCAAGAGCAAGGAAGAGACGTTTAAACAAATGGCCGATTATTACGGCATCATGAAGGAAGCGGTGCATCGGGGAATCCATGAACCCGTTCCTTCCAAAAGCGGGCTGACCGGCGGGGATGCCGTGCGCGTCCATCAATATATGAGCAGCGGGGTGCCTGCGCTCGGTACCGACGCTTGCACGGCACTGGCCTACGCCCTGTCCGTGTCCGAAGTGAATGCCTCCATGGGGCGCATCGTGGCTACGCCGACAGCAGGCTCCTGCGGCATTATCCCCGGCGTATTCGTCAGCACGCAGGAGCGCTTCGGCTGGGAAGACGAGCATCTGGTGATGGGGCTGTTCAGCGCAGGCGCGATCGGCTACGTTATCGCCAACAATTCGTTTATTTCCGGTGCGGAGGGCGGCTGTCAAGCCGAAGTGGGCTCAGCCATCGGCATGGCGGCAGGCGCTCTGACAGAGCTGCGGGGCGGTACGCCGGAGCAAGCGGTTCATGCCGTTGGACTTGCACTGAAAAATTCCTTAGGGCTCATCTGCGACCCGGTTGGCGGACTGGTCGAGATTCCTTGCATCGTGCGCAACGGCTTCGGCGCCGTGACCGCGCTGGCGGCATCGGATATGGCGCTTGCCGGCGTACGCAGTGTCATTCCATCGGATGAAGTGATTGACGTGATGCTGGAAGTCGGCACGGCCATGCCGTCCAAGCACAGGGAAACGGCCAAGGGGGGACTTGCGCAGACGCCGACAGGCAAGAAAATCCTGAAGGATCTGTATGGCAAGGAAGGCAAGAAATTACGGGAAAAGGGTGGCAAAGCCAAGAAAGACGAAACGAGTGATTGAATTCACACCCATTTTCTTATAACGCCTAAGGCGTCGGCTTCTCTAAGTACGATGAAGAAGAGAAGGAATTTAACATGCTCCGTGAGGGATTTCGTTATGAAATCTCTCATTTTTTTTAGATATAGAATTTATAAGTTATCTTGCTACGCTGATGAAATTCTATATCGCAAAAAAACCAACCTTTGAATCGCGGTCGCTCGTCCATGAATTGGCCTCGACAGAGGTTTTTTTATCTATTTCTACCGCTTTAGCATTTTCCACCTGCCTGAAAAGCTTGATATTATGCGGGTTTGCGGCTTTTTATCGGCCTGATCGAGAAAAAACACCATCTCGCAGAAATACGCTTCTTTACGAATCATGGAAGCGTTTTTATGATGTGGATGGGTAGAAAAATCCGTACCGAGGATCGGCATTGGCTGCCCGAATGATTTTAGAATATTCCCTGCGCTCAGCCAGGGATCTTCGCCAACAAGGAGGAGTGATAGGAAGCGTCTTGCATTTGCAGCACGGACCGGATGAGTAAGCAAACATACACAGATGAGAGGAAATGACGGGGGTAGAGTAGCGATTGCAAAGATTCAGTCAGCCGCATTCAAATGATGGATTAAGAGGAGGAACGAACATGACAAAAAAGTGGTTTCGCATGGCACTCGTATTCACATTAATCATTTCGATCCTGGCCGCATGCAGCGGAGGAGATAAAGAGGCAGCTCCCGAAACGGACGGAGACACAGCACCTCCAACGGCACCGGCAGATCCCGATCAATATGGAGATACAGGAGGCCTCGCGCTTCCATTGGTCGATAAACCGACAACGATCAATTGGATGGTCGTCAGCGAGAAAACCAACCTGAACGATTCCCTGCTTGCCAAGGAAATCGAGAAGCGAACCGGAATCAAAGTGAATTTCCAAGCTTATTCTTCGGCTACGTTTCAAGACAAACTGAAAGTAACCGTTGCATCTGGCAAGCTCCCGGACATTATCCATGGGCTGACGCCTCCGGAGCTGAAGAAGATCGGCAAACAGAAAGCGGTTGTTGCCATTAACGAATATCTCGACATGCTGCCGAACTTCAAAAAAATGTATGTGGACGAGAACCCGTGGGTCATTCCGTCCTTCGGAGACGAATCCGGCAACATCTATACCTGGCCGGTTGCGAACATTAACCGTGATGTCAACCACGGCTTCCTGTACCGCAAAGATATTTTCGATGAGCTGGGCATCAAGGAATGGACGAATACCGATGAGTTTTACCAGGCTCTGAAGAAGTTGAAGGAAGCCTATCCGGATTCCTATCCTTACGCCTCCAAGACGAAGGAGCACATTTTCCGCGACTGGGCCTTCGGCTGGGGAATCGGCGGAGCCAACTATCCGACGTATTACGACGAGACGGCCAAGGTGTGGAAATACGCTACTATACAGCCAGAGCACAAAGAAATGCTCGATTTCATGAAGAAGCTGTACAACGAGGGACTCCTTGATCCGGAATTCATGACGGACACCGATGATTCCTGGACGGCGAAAATGACGTCAGGCAATAAATCTTTTGTGACCTATGACTGGATTGGACGTTTGGACCTGTTCTACAACCAGGTGAAGGATCAAAACCCGAACTATGATCTGAGATACGGAAATCCGGTTGGACCGACCGGCAACGGCAAGACGATCGAGAGCATCACGAACGGCTTCAGCATCGCGGTAGCAAACAACGACAACAAGGAAGCTGCCCTGAAGCTGCTCGACTACCTGACGAGCCCGTCCGGCGCAACGCTGGTAACGATGGGCGTGGAGGGCGAGACGTTCAAGATGGAAGGCGATAAAGCCGTCTATCCGGAGCTGACCGACGTGCCGCTGGTGGATATCAGCGTGCTGGAGGACCGTTATGGTCTGTGGCTGCAAGGTCTGTATGTCAATTCCGATAAGCGCAGCGTGTACTTCAACTACACGGAGAAGGAGCAGGAGGCTCAGGATAAGCTGCTGAACGGCAATAAATTCGAGCCGCTGGATCCGGTTGTGAACTTTACGGATGACGAAACCGCAACGATTGCGGAAATCCAAACCTCGCTGAAGAAATTGGCGGATGAATTTAACGCAAAATACATTCTGAACAAAAACTACGGCGATGCCGAGTGGCAGCAATGGCAGGTCCAGGCTGAGAAGCAGGGAGCCAAGCAGCTCGTCGATATTTTCAACGCAGCCCAGAAGAGATTGGATGAAGCCACGAATTAATCTGCAGAGGAAATAGGAGTGATGGCGGCATCCGGGTACCACGCTCGGGTGCTGCTCATCATCTTAAGGAGGGAACACCATGTCAAGTGCAGGGACAGAGACGAATCTCGCCACTCCCCGCGGCGGGCTTGGAAGAAGAATGGTTTCGGCCTTTCAGCATATGAAGCGGGACAGACAGCTGTTGATTTTGTTTATCCCGTGCCTGTTGTTTTATATTATTTTCCGATATGGGCCCCTGTACGGCTTAATCATTGCCTTTAAGGACTACAGCGTATTCACCGGCATCCTGGAGAGCGACTGGGTGGGGTTCAAGCATTTTGAGAAATTTTTCAACAGTCCGGATTTCTGGCTGTTGTTCAAGAACACGCTGCTTCTCGGTGTATATAATCTGATTTTCGGATTTCCTTTTCCCATCATTCTGGCGATTCTCTTAAACGAGGTCAGAGTCAAATGGTTCAAAAAGTCGGTTCAAACACTCAGCTATCTGCCTTCGTTCCTGTCGGTCGTCATTATCAGCAGCATGATCATCGACTTCCTATCGCCCAATCAGGGAATCATTAACCAGCTTATCGCCGCGCTAGGCTTTGAGAAGACGTACTTTCTCATAGAACCGAGCTGGTTTAGAACCATCTATGTTTCCTCGGATATCTGGGCAACCGTCGGTTATGAGGCCATTATCTATATGGCTGCAATCGCAGGGATCAGCCCGTCGCTCTATGAAGCGGCCAAGGTGGATGGTGCCAAAAGGCGCCACATGATCTTCAGAATTACGATTCCCGCCATTCTTCCAACGATTATTATCATGTTTGTCTTGAAGACGGGATCGATGCTCCGGATCGGATACGAGAAGGTACTGCTGCTTTATAACCCGATGACCTACGAGGTGGCGGACGTATTCTCGACTTATGTCTACCGGAAAGGGCTCCTGGAGAGCAACTATAGCTATGGGGCAGCCGTGGGCTTGTTCGAAGCCGTTGTCGCCATGATATTGCTGCTGTCCTCCAACTACTTCAGCAAGCGGCTGGGAGGTAGCGGATTATGGTAAACAACAAACGCTTCAGCCTTCGGAATATCTCGTTGTTTGGCATCATCAATACGTTGATTCTGACGTGTCTTGCCATCATTACCGTGTACCCTGTCGTGTATATCACCGCTGTTTCCCTCAGTGCGACTTCCGAAGTGGTGCAAGGGAATATCACCTTGTTTCCCAAGGGATTTAATCTGGATGCCTATGCCCAGGTGCTGAATGATGACCGGGTGCCGCGCGCCTACCTGAACACGATTTTTTATACCGCGCTCGGTACGGCCATTAACCTGCTGCTTACGGCTGTAGCGGCTTATCCGCTCGCACGCAAAAACTTTTTCGGGCGTAAGTTCTTTCTGCTGGCAATCATCATGACGATGTTCCTGAATCCGGGGATCATTCCGAACTACCTGATCGTATCGGAGCTTGGCCTGCTGGACAGCGTATGGGCGCTCGTGCTTCCGAATGCGATTTGGACCTTTGAGCTGTTAATCCTTAAAAGCTTCTACGAGAACATGTCGGAATCTCTGCGCGAGGCAGCCGTTGTTGACGGCGCTTCCGAGTACCGCATTCTGTTCCAGATCGTGCTTCCGCTGTCTAAACCGGCGCTGGCCTCGATCGGATTGTTTTACTTCATGGGCCATTGGAACAGCTTCTTTATCCCGCTTATTTATCTGAACGATGCGAATATGTATCCGCTCCAGGTCGTGCTTAGGGATATGCTGATTTTCAGCGAGAACGGCAGCAACCCGAGTCTGGTGGATGCGTCGGCGCTCGCTCCGCAAGCGATGAAGAATGCAACCATCGTACTGTCGATGATTCCGGTGCTGCTGATCTATCCGTTTGCCCAGAAGTATTTTGCCAAAGGGGTCATGCTTGGTTCCGAGAAGGGATAACGGGGAGGTGCCGGGGGCTTTCATGTTGAATATGAAGGGATGACATCCAAGAGAGGTGAATCCGTATGAATCGATTGATCGCCAACAGAGGTTTGCTCCAGATTTTCTTCGCTCTGCAACTGGTCGTCGGCATCATGTTCATATTCAATTACATTGTGTACAAGAATTCCATTACCGGAATTTACGACAAGGTGAGCGAGAACAACCGGATGGTGATCAGAAATATCATTCAGTCGTTTGATACCAGTTTCTCCTCCGTAAACAACCTGATTTTTAATATCCATGCGCTTCCTTCAGATCGGATGCTGATGGAGAACGGCATGCTGGACATGGAGAAAGTCATTTCCTTGCAGGACAGCGTCTCCAGCATTGTGTCCAACGTCGACATCGTGGAGGATGTGGTCATCTCGTTCGACAATCATGATTTGGCCATTACGACGCGCGGAACCAGCAATCTCGACGCCTTGTTTGACAGGCGGTACAAGTCCCAGAAGTTCAACTCGATGTTCTGGAAGACGTTTACCCGATCGGAGCACGAGCTTACCATTTTTCCGGCAGAGGTTTATGCGGATCAGAGCAGCGGATATGGCCGTAATTTGATGATAGCCGTGGACGGCAACAAGGTCAGGATGTCGAACAAAAACCTCATGGTCCTGATCAACGTGAACCGGCTGCTAAAAGGGATCGATTTGAATTCGATGATTCCGGGAGCCTCGCTCATCGTGCTGGATGCGAACCGGAACGTCATCTTGAGCACCGAGAAGGATCTGGATTTGGTAGGCATTCTGAACGACGTATACTTTAACCCGTCCCAGGAAGCTTCCCTCACGCACGACGATTTTGAGTACAATTTCTACAAATCGGACTATAACGGTTTTATATATATCAATAAATTGCCGTACAAGTTTCAAAATATCGATTCCGTCACGAATGCCAATACGTGGATTATGTACGGCGCGATTGCGTTAAACGTCATTTTGTCGGTGCTGCTCAGCATTTATCTGTACCGGCCGGTGAAGAACATTGTACAGCTGCTCGGAGGTAGTTCTCTGAAAGGGAATGATTTCGTGAAAATCCAGAGCGGCATCATCAAGGTCCAACGGGAGAATGAATCCCTAAAGAAGCAGATGGACCTGGTGGATGAGGATATTCGCCGCGGCGTGTTTCTGCAAACGTTGGATGGCCATCACCATTCGCGCGAGCAGGAAATGCAGATGCAGAAGCATTACACGCATTTTTTCCAGTGCCGGCATTTCATGATGGCAGCCGTAAATTTGCAGCCTGCCGGCAAGGGAGCGGCCCAGGCGGATTTTGTCCTGGAGGATTTGACGGCCCAGATTCGAAGCAGCCTGCAGGAACGCTACGAACATGTGGTGGTTTATCATGTGGAAGAACTGAGATTCCTCGCGCTTATCGGTTTGGATCAGCCGTCGGACCGCAAGCAGCTGGTACGGAAATTTGAAGACTATATCCGCCTGTGCAACCAGGAGTATACGGATATGTTCACGGTGTGGGGCTGCGTTAGCCGGACATATGAGTCCAAGATCAGCAACTGCTGCGAGGCATACCGGAACATTAAGGATGGCCGGTTATACCGGAATGTGAATGCAGACACGGATATAGTCGATACGGAGCAAATCCGTTACGTTCCGGATATTTATTATCCGCTTCAGAAGATTGAGAAGCTGAGCAACTGCATGCTGAGCGGCAAGGTGGACGAAGGACTCCAGATCGTAAGTGACATTGTTCAGCAGAATGCGGACCTTCACATCCATCATCATCAGATGGTGCACATTGCGAAGAGCATGTTCTTTCTCGTCATGAAGCAGGCGGACTCGCCGTCCGTTGATCGCAATGAGCTGTTTCAGCTGGAGAGTGATTTCATCCGCAAGGTCGATCAAGCCTACACCTATGAAGAGATTCAGAAGGCGCTGATGGAAGTGATGCGCGTGGTGGCCAATACGCGGAACCATGATCCGCGGAGCAAGCTGAATCCCGCCTTCATCTCCCAATATATCGAACTTCATTATATGGAGAATCTGTATTTGGACCATATGGCTGAAGTGCTGGATACCAGCTCGAAATATTTCTCGAATTATTTCAAGAAGACATTCGGCGTCAATTATGTGGAATATTTGAACAAGGTTCGATTATCGCACGCACGTGAATATCTCCGGAACACGGATCTCAGTATTGCTGAAATCGGAGAGAAAACGGGGTATTCGAACTCTTCCACATTTACGACAACGTTTAAGAAGTATAGCGGCGTATCGCCAAGCGAATATCGGAAAGCATCAGGAAAATAAGAGGTGGAGCAGGAGGGTTCATATTGAAGGCTGTTGCCACGATTCATGGAAAAGTGATTGTTGATCAAATCGAGAAGCCGGCTGAATTGCCGGCAGGCCATGTGCGGATTCGTACCGAATACTCGGCGGTCAGCCCGGGCACGGAGATGATTTTTATACGAAGAGCATCGGATCAAAAGGTCATTATGGGTTATAGCGCTGTTGGAATTGTCGAAGACATGGGGGAAGGCGTGCAGGGGCTAACCGTTGGTCAACGGGTGGCCTGTTATGGGGCTCCTTACGTGCGCCATGCTCAGTGGCTCACGGTGCCTTCCAACCTAACAGCGATGGTTCCGGATGGCGTGGATCCGCAGGAAGCGGCTTTTGCGGGACTGGGAGCGATTGCGATCCATGCCCTGCGGGTGGCGGATCTGCGCTTTGGCGAATCGGCCGTGGTGGTCGGACTTGGCATCCTGGGGCAGATCATTGCCCAGATCGCGCACGCGGCGGCTTGCCCGGTTGCGGGATTTGACCTGAATCCGGAGCGGGTGCAGGAGATGAAGCAGCATATTGCCTATGCTTATGATAACCGGGAGCAGCTTGAGGAGCAGATTCAGGTTATGACGGGCGGACATGGAGCCGACAGCGTCATTCTGTGCGCAAGCGGTCCCGGGGAGGAACTCATCAACTCTTCGATGTCATGGATTCGGGATAAGGGAAAAATCGTCATTGTCGGCGATTTGTCCATGACTTACGCCCGGGACCGGATGTTTGGCAAGGAGGCGCAGGTGCTCATATCGCGAGCAGGCGGTCCGGGCCGGTACGACTCAAGCTATGAACTCAACAATACGGATTACCCGATCGGCTTTGTGCGCTGGACGGAAGGCCGCAACATCGCCGAGTATATTCGTCTGTTGGCGGAAGGGAGAATATCGGTTAAACCGCTGATCTCGCATGTGGTCCCTGTGGATGAAGCGGACAAGGCTTATGAGCGGTATGGCCCCGGATCAACGACGCTGGGGACGATATTTAACTACGCAGACAACGCTTGAATTCCAGGAATCGGATTCCCGGCACAGGAATGAGAAGAGGAAACACGATAGCTGTCTTTCCGAGCAGTGATGGCGCTGCAGAAAGGCGGCTTTTTGCATGCCCCCGGAATCCAATCCGTCAAACATATTAATTTACAATAATATACAAATTCTATTATAGTAGTAGTAGATATGAATAATATCTCGTGTTATATGGAGGCAGTTACATATCTAATCTTCTTGGTATTTATACATATAGGCAGCGTTCCTCGTTTCCATCGATTATTGGAAGGGTGGTGGTTGATTCGAAACCGGTTTACCAGGCTGTAGTGGTAATGGCTTTCCAATTCGAAAAACAAAGGAGCGAAGCGTGATGAAAGTATTCCGAAATTCGATCATCCGTAAGTCTGCTGTGTTGTTCTGCGCTGTTCTACTGATCTTGCCAGCCGGATTGTCTCTGGCGGCCAACAAGCCGTTTCCCCAGCATACGTCGTATACGAGCGGTTCGATTAAACCGAACAATGTGACGCAGTCAGCAATGGACAATGCGGTCAAGAACAAATGGAACAGCTGGAAAGGGTCTTTCCTGAAGCCTGCAGCGACAGGGCAATATTACGTAAAATACAATTCGGCGGGCGAGACGGTGTCCGAGGCTCATGGCTACGGGATGCTCTTCACCGTTCTGATGGCGGGATACGATAGTAATGCCCAGTCGTATTTCGACGGACTTTATCGCTATTATAAAGCGCATCCGAGTAATAACAATCCGTATCTGATGGCTTGGAAGCAGAACAGCAGCTTTCAGAACATAGGGGGAGCCAATTCGGCAACGGACGGCGATATGGACATTGCCTACGCACTCCTGCTTGCGGACAAGCAGTGGGGAAGCAGCGGGGCAATCAATTACCTCCAGGCAGCAAAGGATATTATCAATGCCATCATGAGCAATGACGTTAATCAATCGCAGTGGACGCTGCGCTTAGGCGATTGGGCAACAAGCGGCATCTTCGACACCGCCACGCGGCCATCGGATTTCATGCTGAACCATATGAAGGCATTCCGTGCGGCTACCGGCGATGCCCGCTGGGATAACGTCATTAACAAAACCTATACGATCATCAACTCCATCTATAACAGCTACAGCTCCAATACCGGCTTGCTCCCGGATTTCGTAGTCATGTCGGGCAGCAATTATCAGCCTGCGGAAGAGGGATTCCTGGAGGGGGCGAATGATGGGAAATACTATTATAATTCGTCCCGGACCCCTTGGCGGATTACGACCGACTATCTGATGACCGGCGATACGCGCGCGCTGAATCAATTGAACAAGATGAACTCGTTCATTAAATCAGCCACAGGCAGCAATCCTGCCAATATTAAGGCAGGGTATAACCTGAACGGCACCGCGCTGGTGACTTATAACAGTGGGGCGTTCTATGCTCCTTTTGGCGTAAGTGCGATGACTTCGTCCAGCCACCAGAGCTGGCTGAATTCGGTATGGAGTTACACGGCGAATGCATCCGCCGAGGGGTATTATGAGGAAAGCATCAAGCTGTTCTCGATGATCGTCATGTCGGGTAACTGGTGGACATATTAATGCATAACGCCCTTTAATTTTATATAAATATAAAACAAAACCCTGATCCGCATTGGATCAGGGTTTTGTTAGGTCTTTCCTACCAATAATTGATTTGTAGCAATAAATAATAAGAAATTGCATTGAAATTTCATGCCGAGCAGTGTTAATATCTTATCAAATATAAAATGTTTTATATTAATCTAAATTAAATAGCAACGAATTTACCGAAACGTACATCTTGATTTTTTATTTATGAAAGGGTTTACAAAAAAACGAGTCGGGAACGAAGGGAGAATCATATGCACAAGAGCATGCTGAGTAAGACGGCTGCGGCAGGGATAGCCGCAGTTTTAATGGTGGGAGGTTTAGGCGCTGCAGGCCAAGGGCCTGCAGCGAGCAGTCCGGAGGTATACGCGCAGGCGGCGCAGGTGAAGAAGGGGGAGAAAGCGCCTGTATTCCGAGAGGCATCCGTCCACGATCCGTCCGTCATCAAGACAGGGGATACCTACTATGTGTTCGGTTCTCATCTGGCTGCCGCCAAATCGAAGGATCTGATGAGTTGGGACATGGTAGCGTCGGGGGTCTCGAATGGCAACCCGCTGATTCCGAACGTGACGGAGGAATTGAAAGAAACGCTGGAATGGGCGCAGAGCGATACCCTGTGGGCAGCCGATGTGATTCAGCTTGCCGACGGCAAATTCTATATGTACTATAATGCTTGCAAAGGGGATTCCCCCCGCTCGGCTATGGGCATCGCTGTAGCCGATCAGATCGAAGGCCCGTATAAGGACACCGGCATCATTCTGAAATCCGGCATGTGGGACGAGATTAGTGAGGATGGAACCGTCTATGATGCTACGAAGCACCCGAATGTGGTGGATCCGGATGTGTTCTTTGATAAGAACGGCAAGCTGTGGATGGTATACGGCTCCTATTCCGGCGGGATTTTTATAATGGAGCTGGATCCTAAGACCGGAAAACCGCTGCCTGGGCAGGGATACGGCAAGAAGCTGCTCGGCGGCAATCACAGCCGGATTGAAGGGCCGTACATGCTCTACAACCCGACCACGGACTATTACTACCTGTATCTGTCCTACGGGGGATTGGATGCGGTTGGCGGCTACAATATGCGGGTCGTCCGTTCCAAAAATCCGGATGGTCCTTTCTACGATGCGGAGGGCAACGATATGAGAGAGGTGAAGGCCGATCCTTCCCTTCCGATCTTTGATGACCGATCGATTGAGCCGTACGGCGTGAAACTGATGGGGAACTACTTGTTCAAGCGCTTGATCGGCGATCCGGGAACGGGGATCGGCACCGGGGCCGTATCGCCGGGCCATAACTCCGTCTATTATGATGAACAGAGCGGAAGAACATTCCTTATCTTTCACAGCCGCTTTCCCCAGCGGGGGGAAGAGCATGAAATCCGGGTGCATGAATTGTATATGAACCAGGACGGCTGGCCGGTATCGGCTCCATACCGCTATGCGGGTGAGGCAGCCAATGAATCCAAGAAAATTACGCCAAATGATGCAGCCGGAGACTACAAGCTGATTCAACACGGGAAAGATATTTCGTCCGTCATAAAAGAATCGATGCCGATTGAGCTTCATAAGAACGGTAAAGTGACGGGCGGTGCATCCGGGACATGGAAGATCAGCGGCAAGCGGGATGTGTTGCTTGCTCTGGATGGAAAGAGTTATAAAGGCGTACTGACTCTGCAGTGGGACCCGGAAGCGAAGCGGCAGGCGATGACCTTCACGGCTCTCTCGGCCGATGGCACCGCTGTGTGGGGCGCACGTCAGCTTGATCGAAGCGACAAGGAACTCGTGGATGCCGTGCAGAAGGACCTGTCCCTCGGGGATGTGAGCGGGGTTTTCTACGATCTTGATCTGCCGTCAGAGGCTTCCGGCGGTGCGGTTATTCGCTGGAGTTCCTCTCATTCCCAGGTCGTATCAGCGGAAGGTAAGGTCCATCGTCCTGCTGCCGGGGCCGGGGACGCGAAGGTTACGCTGACCGCTCAGATTACAAAAGGCAAAGCGAAGACTTCCAAGACCTTTGACGTGACAGTGTTGCAACAGTCAGCAGGGCCGCTGCTGCTGAATTACCCATTCAGTGAGAATGAGGGTGGCTCGGTATTAGACAACTCGGATAATGGATTTCATGGCAAGGTCCTTGGAGGAGTCCAGTGGAATGAGAAGAGCCGGCAGGGAGGCGGAATGGACTTTAACGGCTCGGACGGCTATATTGAACTGCCGAATCGGGTTGCGGATACAGAGGACTTTACCTTTGCTGCTTGGGTATATTGGAAGGGTGGAGCACCGTGGCAGAGAGTGCTCGACGTAGGGAACGGACTTGCCAGGCATATGTTTCTGACACCATCCCAGCATTCGGGCGTTCTTCAATTCACGCTTCATGGCAGCATGGGAGATCAGAGCCTCCTGTCAAAGGCACCACTGCCGAGCAATGAATGGACGCACGTTGCGGTCACGCTGCAAGGGGATGCCGGTAAGCTGTACATGAACGGTCAAGTCGTAGCATCCGGTGATCATATGAAGCTGAATCCGAATGAACTGCTGGCAACGGAAGCTTACTTAGGTAAAAGCCGGTTTGTGGCCGACCCTTATTTTAACGGGAGCTTGGATGAGGTGCGGATTTACAACGTGGCGCTAACCGACAGCGAAATCAAGAAGCTGGCGGAATGACTTTACACGATGTATCATGAGTTATGCGTGCAGACTACCGTCTGCACGCTTTTTGTATTGGCGTTTAAAATAACGGTTGACAGGAGGATGTATTTCATATATCTTAATATTAAGTTAAGCAACTATATAAAAGTTAGTTGATTGAAAGGGGTAAGTTTAAAGTGTTTAAACGTTAGCGAAGAAGATGAAGCAGGTTAATCATTCTATATGTATATATCTTTAAATTAAGATATCGATGAACGGTGTCGATGGATTTCTATAAATTATGAAAATTATAATGGAGGCGAATAAAATGGCTATAGATATTGGATTGTTGTTGCTTCGTTTGGTGGTTGGCTTGTCGTTCATGGCGCACGGCGCACAGAAGCTGTTTGGATGGTTTGGCGGTTACGGGCCGAAAGGGACCGGCGGCTGGATGGAATCGGTTGGCATTAAGCCTGGTGTCACGATTGCGGTGTTGTCAGGACTGATGGAGCTGGTTGGCGGGCTGTTGTTTGCGGCCGGATTTCTCACGGTGCTCGGCGCAGCGCTGATCGCGCTGACGATGCTGGGCGCAATCGTGAAGGTGCATGGCCGAAACGGGTATTGGTCTACAGCGAATGGGTACGAGTATAATTTGCTGTTGATCGCAGTCGCAGTTGCACTGGCACTCACGGGTGCAGGCGCATATTCACTGGATGCGGTAATCTTTAACTAATCGATGATGGGGGCGTGCGGATATGAGTGATCTGACAACATTAATTAAGAGCCGGAGATCAGCTAATCTGTTTATGGAAGGGATCGAAATCCCGGATCAGGATTTGAATGATATATTTAATGAAGTTAAATATGCTCCTTCGGCTTTTAATTTACAGCACACGCATTATGTGGTGATTAAGGATCCCGATATCAAGCACAAGGTTTACGATGCCGCCAACAAGCAGCATAAGATACTCACTGGATCGGCCGTCATCGTGGTACTGGGGAATAAGCAGGCCTACGAAGATATCGGAAGAATGAACGAGGGCTTTCTGAATTTGGGCGTGATCGACAAGCTTGAATATGACATGACGGTTGAATCCGTCACGAACTTTTATGAAGCGGGTGGAGAAACCTTTAAGAGGGATGAAGCCATTCGGAATGCCAGCCTATCGGCGATGTTATTGATGATGGTGGCCAAGGACAAGGGATGGGATACCTGCCCGATGATCGGATTTGATCCCGATGCCCTGCAGAAGGAACTGAACATTCCGGATTCTTATGTGCCTGCCATGCTGATCGCGATCGGCAAGGAGGATGCAAGAAAGCCGCGTCCCCGGGGCTATCGCAAGCCGGTATTGGAGTTTGTAAGCTATAATCAATTTTAAATGATGCATAATATGAGAAGGAGCTCCCGCTGCAGGTCTTTAGATCTGGCGGGAGCTTTTTTTCATCTACAATGATAAACATTCCCCTCTGTCATGACGATGATGAATATAAAGAGATCGGTGCAGCGCCAATCCTAAATACGATTGTATTCGTTATATATGGAGGTGAACGAAATGAAGACGAGGAAAAGGCCTTATCTGCGATCCGGACAGATCCTAATTATGGCTGTCATGACGATTATGCTAATGGTGGCATGCACGAAGGAGGTGCCGGGATCGATACAGCAAAATAGATCGACTTCCGCCGCGCCGAGTGCAGGAGAAGCCGGGAATCAATCGGGAATGCCAGCAGCAGCAACGGAAGGTTTGCGTACGGCATTCCAGCCGGAAGATCAAAACCATCACCAGGCTAAGCAAGATTCGGAGCCGCCGGAGGGGGAGTCCAACCACAATCCGATTGAAGCGGTTCTCGACATGTACGAGGCGCTTCGGTCTAACGATTCCGCCATGTTTTTCCGCCATGCTGACATTCCGAGCGTCCGTATGTCCCCCGCCAAACTGAAGGTGCTGTTCGAAGAGGCGGGCAAACGTGAAGTGAGAGCGGAACGCTTCAAGCTGTTTGATAAAGAAGGGCTGGATGACGTAAGCAGCCGGTTGTTATCTCTTACGTACGGCAGCCAGGCCGAGATCGTACTGGAGGAGCTCAGCCAGGGCGATCAGAACCTGTGGTTTGTGACGACGTTCGCGGATAGGCTTACAGTCGTGGAGCAATCCACGATCTACCCCGGGGCCTATGAGCTTGGAAGAGAGGCGACTATGGAAGAGCTTATCGCTATAGAGATCCAGCACACGGCTGAAGACAGGGCGTATCTTGCAGCAAAAGCGAAGCAGCCTATATGGAATCCGGTGCAGACCGTTTCCTTGCTGTATCAGGCAGTACAGGCGGAGGATGCGGAAACCTTTTATACGATGTCAGGTGGAGACGAGGGATACTTTTCGGGTCAGTACGTCCGGGACATGGTGGAATTTACGGAATGGATGAGAGCTTTTGAAAGCGTGCAGCATATTTCAATCGAATCGGTTCCGCAGGAGAATTTGGCTGGGAGTTATAGAGAAGAATATAATAAAAGCTTTGGCGACACATGGCAATTCATTGTGGCGTGGGACCCAAAGGATGAAGAAGGATACCAAGGGACTTACTGGATTATGGCGCCTAGCGAAGACGGAACGCGATATGTCGTAAAGCAGACGCTTACCGCCAACCTCGAATCCTTTTTTAAATGAGGAATACATACATAGCGAAGAAACATAGCAGCCCCGCTCATGAAGAGCAGGGCTGCTATGTTGTTGGCCAGGGTTTGCCTGATTACGGCTGAAGATTTTGGAGCATATCCATCGTTTCGTTAATTTTATTGACGGTTTGAACGATGTTGGAATTCTGGAAGTCGGTCACTCCGTTCTGGATTTGATCCATATAACCGTTGATGTCGGTCAGCAGCGTGTCGTTTAAAGCGACCAGCTGTTCATGGATGGTCTGTGCAAAAGCAGGGGCTTCGATGCCATTAAACTCCGAGATCCGGGTTTTCATCGCTTCGAGTTCTTGGGTCAGCGTTTCCTTGGCATCTGTATTCGTGGCGGCCTGTTGGGCAAGCTCCGGAATGGACTCGGCAAATTGGGAGGCGTCATTTATAAAAGTGGTGGCTTCTTTCGTATAATCCAAGGAATTGTTCACACTGTCCACCAAGGAACAGCCGGAGAGAACTCCCAGAACAAGTGAAATCAACAATAATCTTTTGATCATTTCTCATCCTCCTGTCGTTTAAACGCAGTTCTTATACGTTGTATACGTATGACATGGAGAATGGTTGTATTTTTTTCGCGCGAAGGAGCAGGTATTTTCAAGAAAACCTGAAACAGCGTTTCCTGAGATGGCTGGGAAGGGATTAATATTTCCCCAGCAGGTAGCGAACAAGCTCAATCAAACCGGCCAGAATACCGCCGGGCTTTGGGCTTTCGGCCGATCGAGCCGGCTTCTCAGGCTGGATGCCTTCCCCCAGCGAAGTCACGTCAACGGAAGAGGAAGGCCCCGTATTTCCGCAGAGATGGGGTTTGAGCTTTTCCCCGCTTTTCTCGGCGAACACAATATATTCCTTGCCTGTTTCAAAGGATTCCCAGCCATTGGAATAAAGGGTGACGGTTGGTGAATCCGATTCTCCTTTCCACCACTCGGAAACCTGGAATACATATTTGCTTTTGGATATATCGGCTTTAGGATTGGACGAGGCCAACGTGCCCCTGAATACCGCGTCCGAGGTTTTTAGCTCCTCGGTAACCTTTCGAGGCTCCGCGCATGACAAGGCGGATACCGTGGATTGATCTGCGCCAAGCCATAGACCAACAGTAAGGGAAAGAGCGGTCATGGCGATAAGGCCTTTTTTCATATCGGCGTCTCCTTTCGGGAGGATTATGTATTTAGACGAGGAGGGTTTCGCCATTGTTGCAGCGTACTTGGAAATAAATCCGATGCCCATATGGCTTCAGGTGCGGGGAGCTTGAGTTTTAGAATTTGCAGGTGCTCCGGAAGCGCAAATACCCCGCAAGCCAAAATGGCTGCGGAGCAGATTGGACGTAATTGCTTATGCGGGCCGGTTGCTTTATTACTAGAATGGTTAGTGGTCCAGGATAGGAGCGGGAACAGAAGGGCCAGGTTAAATCTGTCTTGCTTCCAGCCGTTTGGCGATAATGGACAGAAGATAATTCAGCGTGAAGTACAGCAAGGACGCAAAAACAAGGGCAGGAATAACATAGGCGTAGCTGGAACCGCTAAGAATCTGCACGTTACGCATCAGCTCAGGCAGTGAAATGATCACGGCGAGCGATGTGTCTTTAATGAGCGAGATGAACTGGCTCACCATAGGGGGGGACATCCGGCGCAGCGCCAGCGGGAGAATCACGTGCCGCAGTGTCTGCATATAAGAGAGGCCGGAGGCCCGGGCCGCTTCGATCTGGCCTTTATCCACCGATACGAGGCCGCTGCGGACGATCTCGGCGATCATGGCTCCTTCAAAAATGCTCAGGCCAACGACGGCCGCCCAGAAGGTGGGGATTCGAATCCCGGTCTGGGGCAGCACCATGCCGATGAAGAAAATGATCAGCAGCAGCGGCAGATTGCGGATAATATCCACAAATATGGCCGTCGTCCTCGACAGGAAGGGGGTTTTCGTATACCTCACGGTTCCGAGCACGGTTCCAATGATGAAGCTGAATATAATGGATAAGCCGGCAACCTGCACCGTGATCCAAAAGCCTTGAAGGAGATATCGCAGATTCGGCCAGGAGTACGCACCGATAAAATCCATCTCATGCCACCTCCTGTTTATTAGGCAAACTTGCGTTTAACGTCAATTGCTTCTCGCAAAGCGGCGCTCCATGTAATGGACGGCCAGGCTGAGCGGTATGGTCAGGAGCAGGTAGAACAGGGCTACAAACGTATAGACGGGAATGCCTTTGAAGGTGCTCAGGTTAATCAGATCGGCATAATACATCAGGTCGAGTCCGGCGATAACGCCGAGGACCGAGGAATTCTTGACCAAATTGATCAATTGGTTGCCGATGGCCGGCAGTACGATTTTGATCGCCTGCGGAAGAATGATGTAGCGCATATTCTGGATATAACTCAGCCCGGAGGAGCGAGCCGCCTCTGACTGTCCGGAGGGTACCGCCTGGATCCCCGCCCGAATGGCTTCGGCAATGAAGGCAGCCGTATACACCATCAGCCCGAGCGTACCCGAAGTGAACGGGTCAACCGGTATGCCGAGAGAAGGCAGCCCCAGGAAAAAGAAAAAGACAACCACCAGGAGCGGAATGTTGCGGATAAACTCTACATAGATGGCGCCGATGGCTTTCAATATGCGGAATGGGGCAATCCGCAGGATGGCGATCAAGGTGCCCAGCACCAGGCTGCCGATCAGCCCAAGCAGGCTGGCGAGAATGGTCTGGCCCAGGCCAGCCATGAATTGATCCCAGTGCTGGGCCAGAATGTTAAAATCCCACAAGGTCACAATGCTTCACCTCCAATGGGGGATGATGGTCGTTTAGCCGGTCGAAAGTAGCCAGGCTGTTCCTAACGCTAAAAGGGAGGAACTGATTGGAGCCATGACGCCTTAAGCCCGGCCGACCATTACATGCTTGCGGTTATTCCGGTTTTACGCCCATCCATTGCTCATACAGTTTGTCGTACTCGCCGCTATCCTTCAGCTCCTTCAACAGCTCGTTGACGGTTTTCACAAACTCCGGATTTCCTTTTTTGATGGCCATGCCGTATGGTTCATCCGTAAAGTTGCCGCCGACCAGCTCAAAGCTCGGGTCCTGCTGCTGCATGCCGAGGAGGATGGAATTGTCGGTGGTCAGGGCATCGCCCTGTCCCGCTTTGAGGGCGGTGAAGGCGTCCTGATAATTCTCGAATTCGAGAATGACTGCGTCCGGCGCTTTCTCGCGGATATTTTGCGCGGAAGTGGAGCCCTTTACCGTGAGCACCTTCGTATCTTTGTTCAGGCTTTCCAGACCCGTGATCGGGCTTCCCTTCTTCACCAGCAGGGATTGGCCGGCTTCAAAATAGACATCGCTGAAGTCCACCTGCTCTTTGCGCTCCTCCGTTATGGTCATTGTGGCGATAATGATGTCAATGTCCCCGTTTTTCAGCATGTCGATCCTGGTCTTGGAGGTGACCTCCTTCAGCTCGACCTTGGTCTCGTCACCGAGAATTTTTTTGGCCAGCGCTTTGGCGATGTCGATATCGAAGCCCTCCACATTGCCGGTCGCTGGGTCCTGCAGTCCAAACAGCTTCGTATCATATTTCACTCCGGCTACAAGCTTGCCCCGTTTCTTGATCGCCTCGAGGGTGTCCGTATTGCCGGAACCCCCGCATCCGGATGCGACCAGCATGATGACTAAAGCTAGCAGGGCCGCGCTCCACTTGAAGGTCCTCGTCAATCTTTTCTTCATACACCAGATCCCCCTTAAAGATATGAATTCTCTTAATAAGTTAAGTTCCTAAAGAGCAATGCGGCAATTTCTTTCCGCCCCTACGCACCAAGTCCGGGTTAGTGATGCAGCAGGCGGCTCAGGAACGCCCGTGCTCTTTCCTCCCGCGGCTGATTGAAAAAATCGGAGGCGGGCGCATCCTCGATAATCCGCCCTTCGTCCATAAAGACGATTCGATCCGCGGCTTCGCGGGCGAAGCCCATCTCATGGGTAACCACAGCCATGGTCATGCCTTGGTGGGCGAGTGAGCGCATGACATCCAGCACTTCGCCGATCATCTCCGGGTCGAGTGCGGACGTTGGTTCGTCAAACAGCATAATCTTCGGGTTCATGGTCAATCCGCGGGCAATCGCAACCCGCTGCTGCTGGCCACCCGAGAGTTGAGAGGGATAGCTGTCCGCTTTGTCCGCAATTCCGACTCGCTGCAGGTACGTCAATGCTTTTTTCGTTGCCTCCGCTTTGGACATCTTCAGCACCTTCATGGGCGCGAGAATGATATTGTCGATCACCTTTTTGTGCGGGTACAGGTTGAAATGCTGGAAGACCATCCCGATATCCCGCCTGAACGTATTAATGTCGATCTTCTTGTCATGAAGCTTGACGCCATTCACGACAAGCTCGCCATCCGTAATGCTTTCGAGCCGATTGATGCACCGCAGCAGCGTGCTTTTACCGGAGCCGGAAGGTCCAACGATGACAACGACTTCCCCCTGAGAAATGGTCAGGTCGATTTCTTTCAGAACATGGAAGGTTCCGAAAAATTTGTTGACGCGGCTAAATTCAATCAGTAGAAATCCCCTCCTATTCACTTCGAATTGGTGTAAGCTTGTGTCCTGTCTTGGTGCCAGGCCCTTTTTACACTGGTATGGCAAAGGGAGCTTGTTCCATGCCACTTTTAGGAAAATTTAGTATCCAAGCGGTTGGGAGTGAGATATAATAGGGGGCGTATCATATGAAGGAGGCAACATGGATAAACGTGCAAAAATAACCGAAATCGACCTGGTTCGGGGCTTTGCGATGATGGGCGTGCTGATGGTGCATGCGACGTCGTTCGCCACAGTTCAGATGCGCGGGGACGATTTTTTTGGCTTGTATAACTTCTTGAACATATTCTCGAAGGTTGGAACGACGACCTTCATATTTCTGAGCAGCTTCGTGCTGTTCTATAACTATTATCACCGTCCGTTCAAGGGCCGTGACCTTGCCCGGTTCTTCAAAAATCGGCTGATGTATATCCTGGTGCCATACCTGCTGTTCTCAGTGTTATTCTTTACGGTGGCATGGTATCATCGCGGAGGCGAGCCGAATCTGGCGGCAATGTTGCAGAGTTTCTGGCCCAAGCTGGCAACGGGGAAATCTTACACGCACTTATATTTTATCTTCATTAACATCCAGTTCTATCTGCTGTTCCCACTGGTGCTGATGCTGCTGAAACGATTCCGCGGCTTCGCGGCGGTCTGCGTGCTGGTCGGCATTGGACTGCAGTGGTTGTTCTATATCGGCAATGACGCCTGGTGGGACGTAACGAACCGGAACAGCTGGTCGCTGTCGTTTCTGTCGTATTATTTTCTTGGGGCGTGGATCGGCATTTATTATGACCGGGTCAAGGATTGGCTAACTTCAACGCAGCATGCCGCAAGACCGGCGCTGCGCAAGCTGGGCTGGATCGCCCTTTGGGCAATATGGCTGGGCGCCGCGCTGGCGCATATCGGCCTTCGATACAATCAACGGCTGCTGGGAACGGAATATCATCCGCTGCTCTACGATGCCTTCTGGAATGTGCATACGTTAACCACTGCCCTGGTCATGCTTCAGGTCGCGCTGCTATTCGGGAATAAAAGAGTTTGGTGGTTGAACGGGTTCAGGCGGCTCGGCGTGTATTCCTTCGGTGTGTATCTGGTACATCCGCTGGTGCTGCTCCTCTACCGGGACTTTCCTCCGCAGACGGAGAACTCCTGGCTGCTGCTGGCGTGGTATGCTGGCGGTCTTATCAGCGCACTGGCTGTCTCGTATATAGTGGTGTACAGCATGAGTCGTCTCGGGAGCTGGACCTGGATCTTTTTAGGTAAACTGCCGGGCAGCTTACGGAAGGGAAGATCACCAAGTCAACCTGTTCCCGCCCAGCCGGTTACGGAGGTTTCATCGTAAGTTTGATAAGTGGAAAGGTGCAATCCTCGAACAGAGGATAGCGCCTTTTTCTTTTGGCCGATGGCCGATATTTCAGAATGATTCCCTGATTTTCGGAATGGAGCTTATTGCCCGACATGACATGTTATATTTTGATTGATGTTTGGCCTGCAGAACAAATGTCGCCGTTGATATGGCTGGTCAATTACATTCGTTACAGACATGGAAGCGAGGGAATGCCAATATGAATGATAGCAGAAATCCTTTGGTAAGCGGTTTTATTAAGGCGGACGGCAAACGCGTGATGAATGGGGACGGGCAAGAAATTCTGCTGCAGGGAGTCGGACTTGGCAGCTGGCTGCTGCCGGAAGGGTACATGTGGAAAATGCCGGAGCAGGGGGACCGTCCGCGGCGCATCGAAGGTATGGTTAGGGATCTGATCGGCGAGGAGAAGGCGGCTGCGTTCTGGGAGACCTATTACGAGCGTTATATCACGGAAGCTGATATCCGGCAGATTGCCTCCGAGGGCTTCAATTCCATTCGAGTACCGATCAATGCGAGGTTCATTATGGAGGAAGGGCAGCACCCGCCTTTTGTATATCATGAAGGTCATCTGAGGCTCATTGATCAGGTGATCGATTGGTGCAGGACGTATTCGCTGTATGTTATTCTGGATTTGCATGGCGCGCCCGGCGGACAGACCGGGGCCAATATCGACGATTCCGAGCGGGATTTGCCGGAGCTGTTCACGGATCGACGGAACGCGGAGCGGACGGTGGCGCTGTGGCGCTTACTGGCGGAACGCTATAAAGACGAGTGGATCGTGGCCGGTTACGACCTGCTTAACGAACCGCTGCCCGACTGGTTCAGCGAGTACAATGACCGGGTGATGCCGCTATATAAGGAAATCACCGCAGCTATACGCGAAGTGGACAAGCGCCATATGATCATTTTGGAAGGCGTCCATTGGTCTACGGATTGGAGCATTTTTGACGACAAATTTGACGATAATTTGATGCTGCAGTTCCATAAGTACTGGAATAATCCCGACACGGAGAGCATTCGGAAGTATCTGGATTTTCGCGTAGAATGGAATGTGCCGATCTTCATGGGTGAAGGCGGCGAGAATAACCCGCAGTGGTACACGGGCGCATTCCGAATGTTTGAGGACCATAACATATCCTGGAACTTCTGGACCTGGAAGAAGATGAGCACTCAAAACTCACCTTTCTCGATTCGCATGCCGAAAGGCTGGGAGAAGCTGACGGATTATCTGGAAGGCGGAGAGAGGCCTTCTTCAGCTGAAGCTGAAGCGATTCTGGGCGAATACCTGGATCATCTTCCGCTGGCAGCTTGCGACGCTTACCCGAACGTATCCCGGTCGCTGCTGCGCCGGCTGCCCATTCAGCTCCCGGCAGAGTTTTACGGATATCGGGGCGAGGGCGTTTCGTATCATGTTATGGCAAAGGCCAGCCAGGATATCGGCTTCCGGATTTCTGACGGCGTTCCGATGCGGATGATGACGGGCAAGGCGGAGAAGCCGAGCTACGCTCCGGAAGGCGGCAAGCCGTGGGCGGAGGACAACCTGGTATGCGTACAGCTCCGGGAGGGCGATTGGCTTGCTTATGATGCGCTTTGCGCTGGTGCAGACATCTTTCATCTGGACATTCGGGCCCTGATTCCCAAGGGAACGGTGGATATTATGCTCCAGATCGGGGACCGGGAGCCTGAGCTTATCTCCTTGTCTGACTCTGGCGAAGGACAGTGGGACATCCATAGGGTGGCTGAGGCTATGCCGATTGAGGAAGGCCCCGTGGATCTGGTGTTCATGGTGAATAAAGGCCGCATCGAGCTGGATTGGCTGGCATTTACCGAAGCTCGTTAAATTGATATGGTGAAGGGGAGATGGCGCTGTGACGGAACAGGCTGCAATATCAGAAGGGTTGTGCCAATGGCTGGATGGCTCGGATCTGGAGTCGAAACAGTATGAAGCGATGATGCTATTGAGCGTAACCGAAGATGGATGGCCGAATACGGCCATGCTCAGCGTGGGGGAGGTGCTGGCCTTAGACCGGAACCGGCTTCGACTTGCATTATGGCAGGGAACGGTTACGACTGGCAATCTTCTTCGCACCGGACAGGGCACATTGGTGGCAATACATGATGGAGCGGCCCATTATGTTCGGCTGCGCCTTCAAGCGCTTCCCGATCTGCCGGATGCCCGGCATCCGCTGCAGCGTTTTGATGCCGAGGTAGTGGCTGTTCGCGAAGATATCGCGAAGTATGCAGATATTATATCGGCCGTGAAGTTTCAGTTGCACGACCCGGATGGAGTCCTGCAGCGCTGGAAGGAAACGCTGGAGGAATTGCGAAAGTAAACGTTTACGCGTTAAAACGCTGCTCTGGATACAGCTCCTGGCATATGCCGGGAGTTGTATATGCTTGCTTGTGCTTAATCGGAATGATGCCGAATAAAATAACTTTAATTTTTCCGCAGAATCTTTTGCATTGGTATTTGCTATCGTCGGTCAAATGTGTTAAGATATGAATATCGAAATCGACCTGAATTCACATATTGTAGAGGGTTGTCATTTCTGATAACCTTGTGCAATATGTGAATTTTTTTATTCCGTCTGCGAAGAAAAAAGGTCATGTAAATATATATCAAGGAGGATTCCCCCATGCAAACAGGAACTGTTAAATGGTTTAATGCTGAAAAGGGCTTTGGTTTCATCGAAGTTGAAGGCGGTAACGATGTATTCGTTCACTTCAGCGCGATCCAAGGCGACGGCTTCAAAACGCTTGACGAAGGCCAACGCGTTGAATTCAACATCGTTGAAGGAAACCGTGGACCACAAGCTGAGAACGTTGTTAAATTGTAATTACAATTGAAGACTGCCCTTAATGTGCGACATTAAGGGCAGTTTTCTTTTATACGGCGTTTCTATTTTCTAAGACGAGAATAAGGAGGAGCGTTCATGTATTCGCGTAAAAACTCGATGGAGAGTATTCCTGAAGAAATAACGGAAGTTTGGGCATGCACTAAGGAAGACTGCAAAGGGTGGATGCGGGACGATTTTGCGTTCGACACGGAACCGGTATGCCATTTGTGTCAATCCCCTATGGTCAAGGAAACGAGAAGCCTGCCGCAGCTAGTTAATACCAATAAACAACAGAAATCTCTGGCTAAGGGGATTCAGATCGAGCGCAAATAGCAGCTAATACCTAGAGAAAGCGCTGGGCAAACACAAATTCTTCTTGAAGCTACCTTCGGATTTTATGGTAAATCCGTCTATTTCTGTTTCATTGGAAGGAGAATGGTTAGTAATACGTGTACCCTTTCATTCTGATTCAGAATGATTTTACGGCATAAGGGACGCAAAATTCAAAGGAGTGAAATGTATTGAACACGCAAACCGAGGTACTGAAGAGGAACATTGACAACATGATCATCCAGGATAACCAAGGCGGCTTGAACGATCAGGAGAAATTCATCATGCAGAAGCTGATGCGTGAGAAATACCAACAGGAACACGAAAGCAAACAGGAACAACGTGAGGAAGACAAAGGGGAATAACTGGGAAACCGTTTGATATACGTGACCAAAAACGATAACGCCGCCGTAACGATCCGATGGATCGCTTGTGGTGAAAGATCGTGAGCAAGAGGAAGGCATGAATGGCAGCTGTGGAGGCTGCTGTTCATGCCTTTTTTTGTGCCTGGAATGAGTAGAGGGTACAATATTTCGTTTTTGGGCTGCATTTTTTCGTAAATGGCGAAGTGTACCCGAAAAATGAGCCCCTTGAAACGAAATCTGAAACCTTTCGTGCAGAGAATGGACGATCTACAATATAAACATAGAGAATGTAAAGGTTTTCAAAATGATAGGATCAACCTGGAGGTCATAACCATGCAAAATCAACTTCATGCCGACGTTTCCGAAACCGGTGTCGGTCCCTCAATGGAGCCTTCTGTACAGAAGAAGCTTGACAGAAAGAGATGGCTCAGAAAGCTCTACGGCCAACGACATCTTCAAATTATGGCGCTGCTCGGCGTTGCGTGGATGATCATCTTTAACTACATTCCGATGTACGGTGTCATCATTGCATTTAAGGAATTCAATATCGTGAAGTCCATCGGCGAAGCTCCATGGGTAGGGCTGGCGCACTTTAAGGAGTTCTTCTCAGACGAGGACTTTAAGAATGTTATGCGGAACACGCTCGGGATCAGCTTGCTGAAGCTGTTTATCGGATTTCCGCTTCCGATCATTTTTGCACTCTTTCTGAACGAAATCCGGTCCGTTCGCTACAAGAGGACCATTCAGACGATTTCTTATCTGCCTCACTTCTTGTCATGGGTCATTCTGGGCGGCATTCTGATGACCTGGCTTGCGGATATCGGGATTATCAACAATATTTTGATGGCTCTGCATATGATCGATGAGCCGATCACGTATCTGGCCGAACCGAAATATTTCTGGGGAATCATTATCACCTCGGATATATGGAAGGAGCTTGGATGGTCCGCGATTATCTATCTGGCGGCCATTGCCAGCATTTCGCCTGAAATGTACGAGGCGTCGACGATTGATGGCGCAGGCCGGTTTCAGAAGATGTGGTACATTACCCTTCCCAGTATCAAATCGACCATTTCCATCCTCTTCATTCTTGCGGTTGGTGGTGTGCTGAACTCCAACTTCGATCAGATTTTGGTGCTCCGTAACTCGCTGAACGAAAGCGCGAGCAACGTCATCGATATTTTCGTGTACCACACCGGGATGCAGAACGGACGTTACTCTTATGCGCAAGCCGTGGCATTGTTCAAGTCCGTCATTGCGATTATCCTGCTGTTGATCGCAAACAAGGTGACCAAAAAACTGAACGACACATCACTATTCTAGCGAGAGCAGCGAGAAGGGAGACGAATAATCCATGTTTAAACGGAGAACCAAAGGCGAAGCCTTCTTCGATATATTCAATAATTTCGGCATGCTGATCGTATGCTTTCTGACGATCTACCCGATCTGGTACGTGCTGGTGAATGCCTTCAATGACGGGCAGGACGCCATGCGCGGAGGGATTTATTGGTGGCCGCGGATGTTCAGCCTTGAGAATTTCAGCGCGGTGTTCCAGAGCTCCGGCATCATGACGGCGATGGGCATTACCGTAGCCAAAACCGTGATCGGCGTGTTCATCCACGTCCTCTTCACCGCGATGGTCGCCTATGCATTTTCGCGGAAGGGTCTGATCGGCGGCAAATTCTATATTTTGCTCGGAACGGTGACGATGTTTTTCGGCGGCGGACTGATACCGACCTATCTGTTGATCAAGGATTTGAATATGCTCGACAGCTTCCTGGTGTACATTATTCCGGCCATGTTCAGTTTCTTCGATCTTATCATCTTCATGACCTTCTTCCGGGAAATTCCCGACGGACTTGAGGAGGCAGCGAAGATTGACGGGGCCAACGACTGGTCCATCTTCCTCCGGGTTGTGCTGCCTGTATCCATGCCGGTCATCGCGACAATTGCATTGTTTCACGGGGTATTCCAATGGAACGACTATTTCACCGGCGTCATTTATATCAACAATACGGATCTGCAGCCGATCCAGACGTATCTGTATAAAGTCGTCGCACAATCCAGCTCCAATCAGATGATGGCTCAGGTGCCGGGCGGGGTTGCCAAGACGGTCACTTCCCAATCAATCAAAATGGCGACCATGGTCGTAACGACGGCGCCGATCGTATTCGTTTATCCGTTCCTGCAGCGATACTTCGTCAAAGGCATGATGATTGGCTCCATTAAAGGTTGATTTACAGGATGTTCGTTGATGTTTCCTTCCCATCTCCCGGAGAGACCCGGGGGAGGGGAAATCTTACCGGTAGCTTCTCTTGCCTAATCCGGCGGGAGTTCTATATAATCATATTTTTAAATAAGAAAAGGGGTAAACACATGAGCAAGATGCTTAAGCCAAAGAGCCTTCTGTTGTTGATGTTCGCACTGGTCATGGCCTTTACAACAGCATGCTCGTCCGGCGGTGACAATAACGCGTCGGAAAAAGAGGAAGACAAACCGGCAGAAGAAGTGAAATTGACTCAGGATCAGCCGGGATGGGAAGTCGACACATCCCCGATTACATTTGACTGGTACATCAACTTTGCCTGGTTCCCGAACAAATGGGGCGAGGACATTACGTCGCAATATGTAACGAAGAAGACGGGGGTTAACGTCAACTTCATCGTACCGGCTGGGAACGAAGCCGAGAAGATGAATACGATGATCGCTTCCGGCACATTGCCTGATTTTATTACGCTGGGATGGTATGAAGACGCTGTCAAAAAAATGATCGAAGGCGACCTCGTTCTGCCGCTGAACGAATTGGCCGACCAATACGATCCGTATTTCTATAAAGTCACCGACCCTGCAAAGGTGTCGTGGTACACCAAGGATGACGGCAATATTTACGGTTATCCGAATGCCTCCTCTTCACCGAAGGATTATGAGAAGTTTGGCGATAACATTACCTCCAACCAAACGTTCCTGGTCCGCAAAGACATGTATGAGGCGCTCGGAAGCCCGGATATGCGCACGCCGGAAGGTTTCCTGAAAGCGCTTGAGGACGCCAAGAAAATGTTCCCGGACGTGAACGGACAGCCGCTCATTCCGTTTGGATTGCATGATTTCCATGAAAAAGGAAACAGTTCCCTCGAGGGCTACCTCCAGAACTTCCTTGCCATTCCGCAGGATAAAGACGGAAAGCTGTACGACCGCAGTACCGATCCCGAATATGTAAGATGGTTGAAGACGTTCCGTATGGCGAATGAAAAAGGTTTGATGTCCAAGGATATTTTCGTGGATAAACGTCCGCAGATGGAAGAAAAAATCGCACAGGGCCGCTATTTCGCGATGCTGTATCAACGCAGCGATATGGCGAACCAGCAGAACGCGCTGTATGCTAACGATCCGAACTCCGTGTACATCGCGGTGGACGGACCAGCTAACTCCAATCTGGATCAGCCGACCTTGTCGGGTCCTTCGATCTCCGGCTGGACGGTAACCCTGATCTCCAAGAACGTCAAAGACAAAGCGCGCGCCATTCGCTTCCTGGATTACCTGATCTCCGAAGAAGGCCAGCGTGATACCTACTTGGGCGAAAAAGGCGTGACATGGGATACGATTGACGGCAAAGATCAATTCCTGCCTGAGGTTGCAGAGCTGCTGAACAGCGACCGCGGCGCATTCGACAAGAAGTATGGCGCATCCCACACCTTCTGGATGATGATGGATAACAACGTTACGCAGCCTTGGATGCCTGCTGCCGTCGAGCCGTTCAAGCAGATGGAAGACTGGACACGCGGCAAGACCCAGAGCTTCTCGCAATTCGATCAGTTGGATCCGGATGCCAGCTCCGAGGAAGGCATCATTAACGACAAGGTAATGAACGAGTGGGGTAAAATCCTGCCGAAGCTGATCTTTGCCAAAACGGATGCCGAGTTCGATCAAATTTGGAACGATTACCAAGCGAAGCGTGAATCCCTCGGTTTCGCGAAAGTTCAGGAATTCAGACAGAAAGAATACGAAGAGAACGTCAAGAAGCTTGAGGAATTCCTGAAGTAAGAGTGATCCGCTCAGGCGGGTGAACAGTATGAGGACTTAAGGTACCCTATTATCGATATTGTCGAAATAGGGTGCCTTTTGTCGCATCACGAGCTAATATAGGAGGGTATCCGATCGGCTGATGCTGCCTTTCCATCCAGGACTCGGTTACGGTTATTTCATGAAAACGGGATGTGACAGTCATGATGACACGAATAAGATCGCTTATTCAATCGTTTGCTTATTGGTTTGGCCGCAGGTCGATGCAGAGCCGTTTGGTTGCTGCCTATATCTTGATTTTGTTGATTCCGAGCATTATCGTGTCGAATTATTTTTTCAAGCAGATTCGGGATACCTATATCAGCGATGCGCTTAACCAGAACTCGTTCCTGCTGGAAATTGAGAAGATGAACATGCTGAACCAGATTGAGGCGATTGAAATGGCCGCACAGCTGGCGATTTCGGATGACGGCATCAAGGATTATCTTCGGATTAATGAAGAGCCCGAGCCGGCGTGGCTGATCGATTTGGCTCGGGGACCCTTCAAGGATATCCAGCGCATCCAAACCAACAATCCGAATATTACCCACCTTCGGTTATACACAAACAACGCAAACGTGACGGAAATGTGGCCGATTATTTTTCAGGAGAAACGGATAGCAAGCGAGCCGTGGTTCCCCAAAGTCAAGGAGTTGGACGGCGGAGAGATGTGGTTATTCAACCACCGCGATCCCGATATTCTGCAGCGCTACGCTGCCGACGTGTCCGAGGAGCTGCCGAAGGTATCCTTGATTCGCCAAGTCCATAGCGGGGATTACAGCAACGTGATCCAGGTGGATATGCTGCTCAAGTACTTTGCTCCGAAGACCTTTGCCGGTATCGTGGATAACAGCTCGCAGATGGTTATCGTCGATCAGGAAGGGCAGTTGTTCATGGACCGAAGCCAATCATTCATGAACAGTCACGAGGGACTCCGAAGCGAGGTGGAGCTTCAGTTCGCTAAGCTTAAACAGGAGGCGGGCGACTCCGAGAAGGCCATACATGCCATGTTTAGCCTGGACGGATCCTCGTTCTTGCTGATTGCGACGCCGATGGAGCGGCTTCATGCCCATGTGCTGAATGTCGTTTCCCTGGAAGGGGCACTGAATAACGTATCCAAGGCCCAGCGGCAGATTATAGCGGCGAACATTGTATTGATTTTTCTGCTGTCGATCATTACGTATTATCTAAATTCCATTATCCTGAAGAGCCTGCGTCGTTTAACGGAAACGATGAAGAGAGTCCGCAAGGGAGAAGTTACAGCAGCCATTACGATTCAGGGGGGCGGCGAGGTGGGTGAACTGGCGCATCATTTTAACAAATTGATCCGCACCATCAATGAACTGATTGCCCAGGGCGTACGCAAGCAAGCGGTGACCAAGGAAGCGGAGCTGCGAACGCTGCACAGCCAGATTGACTCTCATTTCCTATACAATACGCTTGAAAATATTAAGATGCTGGCCGAAATCGAGGGACAGCGGACGATTTCGGATGCGTTGACCTCACTTGGCGGGATGATGCGCTACAACTTCAAGTGGTCGGGGGAGTACGTTAAATTGAAGGATGAAATTCGCCATATCCGCAATTACATTGATGTCATGAATATCCGGTTTGACGAGCCGATCCGGCTTGAACTCAATATTCCGTCCGAATTCATGGAGCTCGAGGTATTAAAAATGTCGCTGCAGCCCATCGTGGGAAACGCCGTTAAGCATGCCTGGCCCGAGTTCCCGGATCAGGAAAAACGGATCAAGATCGATGCCATTGCATGGGAAGAGGATCGGATCACGATTAACGTTACCGATAACGGCATCGGGATTGAGCCTTATCGACTGGGCAGGCTGGGGGAGATTCTTCGAACGGCGGACAACGATGAACTCCCTTCTGTAGATTACGGGCGGGGCGGCGTGCAGGCTGGAGGAATCGGACTCCGGAATGTGCACCAGCGAATCCGGTTGTTCTACGGGAATGAATATGGAATCGAAGTGAAGAGCGAAGAGGGGAAGTTCACGCAGGTGACCATGACATTCCCTAAGGTTCTGTTAACAGGAGGAGGCAGTGGGCATGAGAAGTCTGATGATCGTGGATGATGAGAAGAATATCCGGTATGGACTGAAAACGATGATTGAGCGGGAATTCCCGGATCAGTACGAGATCCGCCTGGCTGCCCAGGGGCAGGAAGCGCTGGATTCTTACCGCGAAGAGCCGGCCGATATCGTCATTACAGACATCCGGATGCCGGTCATGGACGGGATACGCCTGATTGAGGCACTTGCTGAACTGGAAGGAACATTGGGGGTTAAACCCGTCGTTCTGATCCTGAGCGGATATGACGATTTTGAATATGCCAAGGCGGCGATCCGTTATCAGGTAAAGGAGTATCTGCTTAAGCCGATTCGACGGGATGAACTGTTCGCTGCCCTCCGAAAGACAGAAGAAGTTTTGATCCGGCAAGCGGAAGTGCACAACCGGGTTGCCGCCAGCGAGGTATATCTTCAGCAGCTGCAGACCCATCGGCTGAAGGAGCTGCTGGAGCTGCCGCAAGGGCTGGGGATGGATATGGGAGCTGCAGCGAACGAAATCGGATTTGATTCGTTTGTGAAGCCATTCCGGGTAGCGGTGATGAAATACAAGTACGAAGACGGCAATGCCATGAACAAGGATGAACTGAAGCAATTGATTGATAACATGAGGGTTTCAGTGGAAGGACGGATCAACGCTTGTTTTCTGGACAGCAAGGGGAGAGTCGTGCTCATTGGCAGTCCGGACGGACAATTCGAAGAGCTGGCACGGCAGTTTGCCGAGCGGGAGATGGACGGGCTCTTCGTGGGCATCAGCCGGGAAGGCTTCCGGATCGAAGACATCCGGATGGGTTACATTCAGGCGCTGACCGCTCTGAGTTATTCGTTCATCCATCCCAATGTCAAGCTGATGAGCCATGATGATATTCAGGGGGAGCTGCGCACGTATCCGGTGCCGGAAGAGAGCATCCGGAAGCTGGGCAACATGCTCGGCACGGAGCGGGAGCGGGAGATCAAAGCGCTGCTGCTGGATATTTTTCATATCGAGGATATGCCGCATGTGGCTATCGATTATTTGGAACATGTCAGCAAGCGAATCAATGAGCAGGTGCTGGATGAGGTGTTCCGCGTGTACGGAGAATCCATGGTGGAAGTGTTGAAGCTGTACCGAAAGGTGGGGGCAATGGACAATTACCGTCATTTTCACACCTATTTCAGAAATTTGGAGCATCTGCTGCTGCACGTGAATGAATATGTTAAAGGGATTCGTTCCGCCCACAGCGAGCATTCCGAGATCAAGGCAGCGGTAAGTTACATGGAGAAGAATTATCACAGGCCGCTGAACATGGCGATGGTCAGCAATTATGTGTCTTTGAATTATTCTTATTTCAGTGAAGCGTTTAAGGCCCATACGGGGGAGAACTTTGTGGCATATCTTAAGAAGCTGCGGATTACGAAGGCCAAGGGCCTGCTTCAAGACGGCACCATGAAGCTTGCGGACATTGGCAAAGCGGTCGGCTTTGAGAACACCAAGCAATTCTCGCGCGTATTCAAAGAGCTGGAAGGGATCTCGCCGCATGAATACCGGATCAAGGTACAAACGGGTGCGGGATTGCAGCAGGAGTAGATCATGCAGACGCGGTGAGGATGAGACTTCTGAATCCTGTTGTCAAATAAGGAGGGAGAACCTTGGCCGTCAAGCGGCAGGGTTCTCCCTCTTATATGAACGAGGGGTTGTTATTTTACATCCGATCCCGTATTCCCGGTTTACGCTATTATTCACTAGTGAGCGTTGAACCCGTTTCTAGTAAGGTTTTCAATCCCGACAGTACGATCGGCAAGCCTAATTTGAGCGTATTCGCCGTATGTTTGGCCTGATCAAACTCATCATGAATAACCGTTACAAGGGTCACACCGTTAAGCTCCGCATGGGGATCAATTTCCCACGTAATGCGTGAGGGATTCTCGCTGGCAGTATCATCGTTTATTAACATCCTCCAACTCAGGACCAGCTTATGCGGAGGATCTATGCTTAGAATGCTCCCTTCTGCTTGAACCTTGCCTTGCGGGTTCTTAAGTTCGAAAGGAGAGCCGATTTGCCAGTTGGATTGGATAGAGCAGTTGTACCAGAACTTTGATGTCTTGGACGGATCGGTAATGGCGCGCCATACTTGCTCGGGTGCTGCTTTAATAGCAATTTGGTTTACATGCCGAGGTTTTTGTTCCATATTCGGTTCACGCTCCAATTCATTTTTAAGGGATGACAATTCCATGGCCCAGGGCTCAGCGTATTTGCTGACCCACCGGTCGTATATTTGACGGATCGGTACGGAGTTCAGATAATGCAGCTTCTCCCTGCCGACCTTTCTCGTTGTGATAAGGCCGGCTTCCTCCAGTATATGAAGATGCTTCATGACACCGAATCGGGTCATCTCCAGGGGAACACACAGCTCGCTTAAACTTTGCCCATCAGATTTATACAGCAGATCCAAGAGTGTGCGTCGGCTGGGATCGGCCAGTGCTTTAAAGATTTCATTTTCCAATCGTGACAGCTCCTTCTTAACAGCATGCTAAAAAAATCAAAATGGCTATTGACATGTGACTAAACGGTAACGTATTATAAATGTGACAGTATAGTCACATGTTAACATATACCGAATCGTTTGTCAGCTTACGGCACTTGAATGGACGAATGAGGAGGTATGAAGTGACGAAGCAGAATAGCAAACAGCATAGGTCTGGATGATTAAGAATCCATCGTGGTTAAAAAGTGCAGGGAGGATGAGGACGCGTATGAAAATTGTTATGATCGCGGGCAGTAATCGCACAGGAGCAACAAGTACGTTTTTAGTTCGCTATATCGGGAGTCTGCTGCGAGGTCTCCAAAATTCAGTTACATGTATTGAATTGAAGGAATTGGAGTTACCGTTATATTCGCCTGACACCGAGGGATTGAGCCCTAACGTCCAGTATGTATTGGAAATGGTCAAAAGCGCGGATGGGTTGATCCTCGCAACACCAGAATATCATGGCTCGATTTCAGGGGTGCTCAAGAATGCCCTGGATTACATGAATGCAAGTCATGTATCGGGTAAGCCGGTGCTTTCCGTGAGCTCTGCGGGCGGACCGGTCGGAGTGAGTTCGCTGACCCATCTACAGAGTATTATACGCAATTTGCACGGGGTTAACAGTCCGGAGTGGATCTCTATCGGAGCGGGATCCCACGGCTTTGATTCGAAGGGGGTTCCGTTGGATGCGGGATTGCGGGATAGGGTTGATGCTGCTGTAGAGAAGTTTCTGGTCCTGACCCGGATGCTTACTGTTGATGTCATGTTAATACGGTAAAGCAGGGCTTGACGGATTCCAAATCCGCGAATCATGCTGATTGTAGCTGCGCATTTACAGGTCTGTATAACGATGCGCCCAATATGTGACTATATAGTAACGTATTGGGCGGAAAGGAGGATTCAATTGGAGGTTATTCAACCAAACATCATGAAGACGGGAGCAGCAATTGCAGAGTCGGGCAATCGTTGGTTGGGCACCTGGTTTGCAAGTCAGACCTACTATGATGCAAGATTCGCCGCCATCGAAACATTGGAAAGCCAGACCATTCGCATGATTGTAAACGCCCATACCGCCGGCTCGACATTACGATTAAAGCTATCCAATCTGTATGGTTCCGAACCGGTTTTATTCGGCAGCGTGAACGTAGCGCTTACCCATAAAGATGGGCATACAGTTCCAGGTAGCAATAGACATGTCACAATCGAGGGGAACGCAACAACCATCATTCCTGCCGGTCAAGAAATCTATACCGATCCCGTGGCTCTTAACGTGAGTGGAGCTGTGGATGTGGCCATAAGTATATATGTTCCAAAACCAGCTAAAACATCTACGTGGCATTTTTCTCCACCCCAATCTACCTATATCGCCGATGGGGACCACGCTTCGGATAGCAGTGCAGATTTTTTTAAGCGAAAGACCCACTCCTGCTATTGGATATCCGGTATAGAAGTATTGTCACAGGGAAGGGATTCACGCGTGATTGTTGCTTTGGGCGACTCGATTACAGAAGGAAGTACGTCTACCGCAGGTTCTAACCACCGTTGGCCGGACTTTTTTTACGATCGTCTTGTCCGGGAAGAGCCTGACCGGGAAATTTCGGTCCTTAATTCCGGCATCGTCGGGAATCAGATTCTAAAGAGCGGTCCAGACATTGGCTTACCCGTAGCTGGAGAAAATGTGCTTTCACGTTTGGATCGCGACGTATTCTCTCATCCCGGAATTACAGATGTGATTTTTTTTGAAGGTATTAACGATATTGGCTCTGGGAATGCGACCGCAGATCAAATTGTGGCGGGCATGATGGAGGTGGCTATCCAAGCGCAAACGAAAGGAGTGCGCATTTATATAGGTACCCTCACTCCGTTTGGCAATGCAGCGTATTACTCGGAGGAAAAGGAACGAGTTCGCCAAGAAGTGAACCAGTGGATTCGTACTCAACATGTATTCAATGGAATGTTTGACTTTGACAAGGCTTTAGCTAATCCCGAAGCTCCAAACGAATTGCTTCCCGCCTATGATTACGGCGATCATCTGCATCTTAGCGATGCAGGATATAAGGCATTAGCTGATTGCGTCCCATTGTCTCTATTCAAGGGATAATGAGCAGCCCGCTTTGACTCAAATAAACCGGTAAAGGAGATGTTTTGTCATGAAGACCATAGAGCAGAACAATATCGAAATGGTGACCGCAAAGATCGAGGAGATTTGGAACAAAGGGGATATTTATCATACGGATCAGTTTTTTGCTGAACAGATCGCAGAAGCCTTCCAAGACCAACACTATACACTAGCCGAGACCTTAGCCCAAGGGGAGAAGGTCATAGCAAGGATCGTTATCACAGGAACGCATAACGGCAACTTTGCGGGAAACCCGCCGACGGGCAAATCCGTTCATATCACCCAGTTCCGAGAATTTCATATCGTGGATGGCAAAATTACGAATCATCGTGGTTGGTTCGATACGGGGACGCTGCTGCCCCAAATCCAGGCAAAGTAGCTGCGAATGTTAACGGCAAAGAAATTGGAAAGCCAGACTAACAACCAATAAAGGAGTGTTATATGATGAAAACAATAGAGCAGAACAATATGGAAACGGTATCCGCGTTTATCGAGAGTTTCTGGAATCGGAGTGATATGGATAGCACAGATCAATTTCTATCGGCGGATTATCAAGAGCATTCTTATCAGTCGAAAGAAGGTCTGAAACAATTTGCCTTAACCATACTGGGGGCATTTCCGGATAAACACTATAACGTGGAAGAGATGATCGCCCAAGGGGATAAGGTATTAGTAAGAATGGGTGTGAAAGGTACGCATACCGGCATGTTTTTTGGCAGCTCTCCAACAGGTAATACCATTGATGTCACACTGTACCGTCAATATCGGGTATCCGATGGTCAAATAACAGAACATCGCGGTTGGATCGATATGGTGACGATGTGGCGTCAAATTCGAGGCAGCTAAAGATTCGGCACGATCCAGTCCTATTGACTGGGTCGTTTATTTTGCTCACCGAAAAAAAGACACCGGGTCGGCTTTCCAGGGACATGCCTGGAATTCACGATCGGGTGTCTTCTTATATGCAGGATTATGTAATCCCTATGATATTATTTATTGAGCTGCGGTCTCTAATGTGGACAGCGTCATTTCCATTTTGCGGGTGATTTCTTTCTGCCATTTCACGTCTCCAAGCTGGATCGCGAGGTTCAACAGGTCCAGATAATCATCCATTTGCAGAGAACAGCGGCGGGAAGTCGTTTTCATAAGTCAATCGGCTCTCCTTTATATATAAACTCTTCAAGCGAAAAGCGTGTAAACCTGAGCATAAATACATTCTCAACACATTCTCACTTGTCCGGTAATGATAATCATTATCATGTGGTTAATTCTCATTATAAAGGCTTCCCGCCCAGGTTGCAAGCCACTTTCTTGGATTTTGCGTAAAAATGAATTAATTCATGAAGAACCGCTGCCTGTATTTGCGCGGCGAGATCCCTTCCTGCTTCGTAAAACAGGAGGTGAAGTAGGCCGCATGATTGAAACCGACCTCCTCCGCAACCCGGCTGATGCTGAAGTCCGTCTGCATGAGGAGCATCTTGGCCTGCTCGATCCGATAGCGCTGCAAATATTCAACCGGCGAGCAGCCGAATTCCTTCTGCATGCAGCGTGCGATATAGACGGGGTGGAAATTGATGCGGTCTCCCAGCTCCTGTACCTTGAACTCCTCGCGATAATGCTTCCGCAGATAAGCTGCGGCTCGTTCGGCACAAGCGGAGGAGGGCGAGGAGAGGGGCGTATCCAGTGCGGCGGCCAGCTGTTCGATGAGCTCTTGGAACACCACCTGCTGCCGCCACAGAATTTTGGCCTGGTGACCGTACTGAACCAGCGAAGACAGGGTAGCCAGGAGCTCCATAGCCTTTTCCGGCTGAGGCAGGGTGCCGAACTGGGGAATGTTGACGGAAAAATAGTTCGGCGTCATCGCCTTCAGCTCCGGAACTTCCTCTCTTCTAGGTGCTTGACAGGCCTCATCCGGGTGCCAATCCCCGGAGGTCTGGAAATGGAGCCAGTAATAATCGGTCTCCTCGGTGCATCCCTTCGTGCCGAAATGATGCGTATCGGGACGCAGGATCAGGAACATGCCGGGTTGGATCTCATAAGGATTTCCGTTCTCGGTGACATGCAGCTGTCCCTTCCTAACGACGAGCAGATCAAAGATACCGATGTTTTTGCGGTTGGGGTGTCCACTGTGAATCGGAGCCCGGGTTAGCCCGCTATTGATGTATTCCGGCAGCGGCGGAACAGTAAAATTCAGGATCGTCATAAGAAAGCCCTTTCGTGGTTCGCGAGGTTTGAATTTTGAAAGTTTTCGTTCGGAAAATGATATTATAACTCCAGTATACCATCTATAATTTGAAAAGGTTAAAGACCGTTTCATCATGAATTGTGTTTAACCCTTACATCATGGGTGGAGGTTGGAATGTTGGATAAAAACACAAACAAATTTACATTATGGGTTCTCGCATGGCCCATATTTATCGAGCTGTTCCTGCAGTTTCTGCTGGGAGCGGTGGATACATTGATGGTCAGCCGGATTTCCGACGATGCTGTGGCCGTGGTTGGCTTCTCCAATCAGCTGTTTCAGGCCATGACGACGCTGTTCATGACGGTTGCCAGCGGTGCCGGCATTCTCATTGCCCAGAAGATCGGGTCGCATCGAACGGGGGATGCCCGAACGATCGGCATTATGGCGGTAAGCGCTACAACCATCATCGGCTTGGCATGCAGCGTGATATTGTTTGCAATGCCGGAGGCTATCGCTTCGATCCTCCAGCTGCCGGAGCATCTGCTTCCGCTAGCCGGAACGTATATCTCCATTGTCGGCGGCGGGATGGTGCTGATTGCCATGATGGCTACGATGAGCACCGTCATCCGGAATACCGGCAACACGCGTGCGCCGATGTATGTAGCGATCGGAATGAATATTATTCATGTTATTATGAACTATGGCTTTATTTTCGGCGCTTTCGGGTTCCCGCAGTGGGGGCTTACCGGCGTCGCGATCTCGACGGTGGTCAGCCGGCTGCTCGCTGTGCTCTTACTGCTGTATATATTCCTTCGTTCATTTGAATACCGGATCAAGTGGAAGGAATTCCGCGTGTTCAACCGTCCGCTGTTCGGTGAAATTTTGAAGATCGGATGGCCGCTCGGCATCAATATGTCCTGCTGGGTGTTCACGCAGCTGATCATCTATTCCTTCATTGCAACGCTGGGCGCTGCCGAGCTGGCAGCACGTACGTATATGAATACCCTGGAATCCTTCTGTTTCTTGCTGGGCTCATCGATCGCGATGGCTGCCCAGATTCAGATCGCACATCTGTTCGGCGCGGGCCGGATCAAGGAGGCTTATCGGAGCGCGTACCGCGCGCTGGGCATCGGGGCTGTTTACGTTGTCGTCAATGCCTTCCTTCTGTATGTGTTTGGGAAGCAGCTGCTGGGGCTGTTTACGGACGATAAGACAATTATTGCGCTCGGGGCATCGCTCCTGGGCATGAATCTGATTCTTCAGCCTGGCAAAATGCTCAACATGGCGCTCGGCAACTCGCTTAATGCCGTCGGTGACACGAGGTTTACGATGTACATTTCCCTTGGCTCGATGTGGCTGGTCGCCACCGTGCTCTCTTATGTACTCGGCATTCACATGGGGTGGGGGCTTATCGGCATTTACTCCTGCATGATTGCGGACGAGTATTTGCGGGGCGTGCTGTCCTTCTTCCGCTGGCGCGGGCAGAAGCACTTGAGAAAGGCAGAGCGAGTCGAGCCGGTGAATCCTCAGGGGACGTCAATGGAGCCGATGCCAGCGCAAGCGTAATGATGGGTTATGATATGAAAAAGGATACTTCGGCCGTGCGGCATCGGGGTATCCTTTTTTTTCCATACTAAAAAATAATGCATTCGAAAACTTTTTAACCGCATGACGGGGTATTGTAAGTGATTGGCCAAGTGAAAGGAGGAAAGCGCGGTTTGGTACACGACCTTATACAACGACTAAAGACGGAATACAGTGACGAATTGTTCGAAGAACTTTACCGGTTATACGCGGATCGGGCGATTCGAACGGCTACTGCAGTAACCGGAAGTCCGGCAAGCGCTGCCGACGTGGTCCAGGAAACGTTCATCCGGGTTTACCGAAACCTCGGTGCCTATGATGGAAGCAAACCCTTTGACCCGTGGTTCAACCGGATTCTCTATAACGAATGCAATCGGTATTTGAAGAAACATGCGAGAGTGGTGCCTTCCGAGATATCGGAGGAGAGGGATCTTCCCTCGGAAACCGATACCTACGATTTTGACCGGCATGGCGAAGTATATGAGATGGTACAGCGGCTGGATGACCAGCACCGGATTCCCGTTATCTTGAAATATTTGAATGATGTTGCCGAGAAGGATATCGCGGACATGATGGAGCTGAACGTCAACACGGTGAAGTCCAGATTGTTCAAAGCCCGAAAGAAGTTGAAGGAATGGATGCTGCAGAATAGGGGAGGGAATCAGCATGGGACGTGATCCATGGGATCAAGAGATTACAGACGGCCTGAAAAAGGGTACGGATGACGCGATGCGACATAAAGACGAGATTTGGATGGCGATTAAGGAGCGGATTCATAGCGAGCAAGCCCGGCGGCCTGCGGAATCGGAGACTCCCTTCGCGCCGCGGGAATCGAAAGGGCGCCGCCGTTCGGGACGAAGAACTGCCGGATGGATTGCGGGAACCGCCGCTGCGGCAGTCATCGTGCTGACCGTGAGCTTTCAGACAGCGCCGGTTCAGGCGTTCCTTGATCAGGTGAAGGAATGGTTTGCTCCCCAGAAAACGGTCGAGCAGGAGCTTGAGGGCACGCCGGAAACCAGCGTGGATCAGCTGCATGAAGGTGCCGATTACGTGATTTATATTGATGAGAGCCGGTTTAAAATGATTCATGAATCGGGCGTGGACCGCATTGAATTGAAGGAGAAGCCGACGGATGACCGTTATCCGGAAGTGTTCATGGAAATTTCGCAGGAGGGCATCGATCCCAAGATGGCATCGGAGCGGATCCAGGCGGAGCTGCAAGAATATCCGAAGGTCGAATCAAATCCCGTGGATGAACCGATTCAAGGCTGGGAAGTGCGTGCCGTTGGTGGAACCGGCGGTAAAGCGTGGGATGACCCGGTGATACGATATTATGTGTTCGATAACGGGCAGGGCGGCAGCTTTGTTGTGAAGCAGCAGTATTTCCTGGAGGCCTCCGAAGGCTTCGGCGCACGCTTCCATAACATGATGAAGGAATTCCATATTACGACGAATACCCAAGGCTGAGTCTGACATGGAATAGGAGCTTCAGTTTATTGATTGCTTTTAACGAGAATGCTCGGTAGCGGGCTCCTATTCGATCGATCAATGTGGTGGTAAACACTATGGCATATCGCGCATGATGATACCGTCATGAGCTTTTATCGATAAATAACAGCCGTATACATGGATAGCCCAATCGCATGATGAGGGGCTATTCTTTTTTATGTTCAAAGATGTAAAGATGGGTTAGAAACGCTAAGTAAATAGTTTTGTGTAATGTTATATAACATACGTGGAGTCTATTATATACAATAACACTTCCTATTACTAGAATATATTATTTTCAATTTATTGAAAAAAGCTAATAATGCAGTTATATTACAGTTTTTCTTCAATTGTAAACGCTTTTCCTATAATATGTTCGATTTGTTATATTAAATAACATTAAATAGAATGACTCTAACGAATACATATTTATATGTTATATATTATAACACCTAGGGAGAGTGCCATGATGAAACCAAAGTCAAAACGTCCTTTAGCGGTCTGGAGTACCGCTGCATTCACCGCTTTTGTTATTTCTTTATCACCTCTTGGAACCTATGCGGTACATGCCGCAACGGTGACGGAAGTGAAAGGAACGGTTAGTACGGCTGCGCCCGTACAGGCCCCTGCAACGCCGGGAAGGAATACGACGGTACCTCCTCTATCGGAAGCTTCCAAACAATCGACGAGGCCGAACGTGCTGGTCATTGCTACCGGCGGGACTTTGGCAGGACAATCGACGGATGCCACCAGCTTTCAATCCTACCGGGCGGGTACGTTGAAGATTGAGGATATGGTCGGTGAGCTTCCCAATACGGACAAGATTGCGGATATCAGCACGCTCCAGTTCGGCAATTCGGGATCAAGCGCGTATACAATGGCGGATCTGTATGATTTGTCCCGGACGGTGGACCATGCGCTTAAGGTCTATGACAGTGTCGTTGTAACGACGGGGACGGATACGATGGAAGAGATTGCGTACTTCCTTGACCTGACGGTGCAAAGCGACAAGCCTGTAGTCATTACCGGCTCCATGCGGCCTTGGACGGTGATCGGTTCCGATGCGCAGGCGAATCTGTACAATGCCATCAAACTGGCTGGAAGCGGCCGCACGGAATCCTTCGGCACGGTGCTTATGCTGAATGATACGATTCATCTGGCGCGCGGCGTAACCAAGACCAATGACTACCGTACCGACACGTTTGAGACGCCTATGCTGGGAGCGGTCGGATATATCGATGATGAGAATATTCGGATATACCGTGCCCCCCTCCGTGCGATGAAGGCGGAAGGTGAAGGCAAACCGGTATTTGATCTGAGCAGAATCACAAAAGAGGACCTGGCGAAGGTTGAAATTGCAATCTCTTATCAGGAAGCCGGCGGTGGTGCCATTAAAGGCTTTGTGGCAGACGGAGCTAAAGGCATCGTCACTTCCGGCACCGGTGCAGGCGGCATCTCGAGAGAGATGAGCGCGGCCCGCAAGGAAGCCATCGAGAAGGGGGTGGTTTTCGTAACAACGACCCGTACAGGCTCCGGCAGCGTATACGGCGGAGGTGAAGGCATCATTTCAGGCGACAATCTGAGTCCTCAACAAGCCCGCGTACTGCTGCTGCTCTCCCTGTCCTTTACGGATGATTTCAATACCATTAAGGGTTGGTTCGCAACATACGGAACACCAGAAGTGTAATCTCAGTTACGAATTGGCTGCTCCTTATTCCTACTGAACCATGTAATTCCTTCCACCAATATATATTGCCGCCAGGGCTGCCCTGGCGGTCTTTTTTTTGGCGGCGTATATTAACGTCTCATATAGAAATCATCCCCATGTAAGCTGCTCATAGAGCATATTCACACGGGGATGGTTTTTTGTTTGTTTTATTTTTCGATATGCTCCACAAACCAGCGGACGATATGGCTCAGGCGTTTCACCCGCAGATGCGGGTGGCCGCTTCGGGACAAGTTATGATCGGCACCAGGGAAACGGATGAACTGAGCTTCCCGGCCAAGTCGCTTCAAGGCAATAAACAGCTGTTCTCCCTGTTCGATCGGGCAGCGGAGATCCTGTTCTCCGTGAAGGATGAGGAGCGGCGTATTGATGTCCTTCACATAAGCGAGCGGGGAATGCTTCCACAGCTTCTCCAGATCGTCCCATGGATTGCCCCAGATCTGATCCTGCGTAAAGGTGTAGCCGATATCGCTGACGCCGTAGAAGGAGATCCAGTTCGATATCGAGCGCTGGGTTACCGCTGCCTGGAACCGGTCGGTATGACCGACGATCCAGTTGGTCATGAAGCCGCCGTAGCTGCCGCCGGTTACGCCAAGACGGGAGGCGTCGACATAAGTGTAGGTATCCAGAACATAATCTACAGCTTCCATCAGATCCTGGTAATCCCGTCCGCCGTAATCTCCTCTAACGGTATTCACGTGTACTTGACCGTATCCGTGGCCACCCCGAGGGTTGGTGTAGAATACCGCATAACCGGCTGCAGCCAGCAGCTGGAACTCATGCATGAACGTATGCCCGTACATGGCTTGCGGACCGCCATGAATTTCAAGCACGGCCGGAACTTTGGCGCCTTCCGTGAATCCGGCAGGCTTCATGATCCACCCTTGAATCGGCCAGCCGTCCGACGTCCGGAACGTAAAGGACTCCGGGGTGCTTAACGTAAGCTCGCTCCACAGCTCCTCGTTGCAGTTCGTCAGACGTTTCTCCTCGTTCTTAGCGATAGAGAAGCTGAACAGATCACCGGGCTGCAGCGGGTCGGCCGCAGCAAACACGACGTTCTCCTCCGGTGTCAGAGCGAATTGGTACACTTCGCGTTCACCCGATACCACCAGCTCGTAGGATGAACCGTCCAGGGCAAATCGTCCAATATGGACGCCGCCATCCTGGCTGAGCTGGATGTACACGGATTGGCCGTCCTTACTGAACAGCGGAGGCGTTCCGGCTCCGGCTCTCATGTCGCTGACCGCGGCGTGCCCCAGCTGAATATCCATGTCCGTGAAGAGCACGCGGGATTCTCCGCCCGAGAGCGGGACCAAGTGGATTTTGGTCAGCGTGGCAAAACCGCAGCTGAGATCGCTGGCAAGCATGAGCATATACTGACCGTCCGGGGTGAACGCAATGGAGCCGATCGAGAGAGTTCCATCCGTCAATTCGGTTACGGATCCGCTGGCGAGGTCCATGACGAACACATCGCCCGTCAAACGAAGATCCGGATCCGGGAATTGCTCCGTCGCAAGGCTGCTGCTGTATGCGATACGGGCACCGTCCGGTGACCAGGCGAAGGCATGTATATCAAAATCTCCTTCTGTGATTTGCTTGCATTCTTCCGTTGCCGGGTTCACGAGGTATAGATGATGTCGACGTTCATTCCACAATCCTGCGCCATCGGCTTTATATTTAATGCGATTAATGATTTTTTCCTCAGGCAGCTTGTTTTTGCCGTCTTTGTCTGATTCTTCGTTTTCCGTAGATTCTGCTGCTACCACCTCGCTTCTAACAAGCAGGCATGCGCTGTCGGGGGACCATTTAAAGGCGCTGACACCATGCTTCAAGTCGGTAACCGGTCTTGCTTCCCCTCCGTTGGCAGGCATGATCCATACCTGCGGCTTATCGCCTTTTTTGCGCAAGAAGGCAAGCTCCGACCCGTCCGGGGACCAAGCAGGTGCTGCATCCGACTCGCCGGACGTGAAGGGAATGTCCTGGTCGCCTTCTGCAGGAAGCAACCGAATATGGGAACGGTAACCGTCAAACTTTTCGCTGACGGATTTATGTACATAAGCTATGGCTCCATTAGCTGGAGATACGACAGGGTCATTCACCCAGTGCATCCGGTACAAATCCTCTGGCGTTATGAGTCGCTTATCAGTCATGAATCATCCTCCTAATCTTCTTGTATGAGTTAAACATCATTATCCCAGATAATGGCATGGAAATCTAGAAGAAAAATGAGAGGGGAAATGCGGACATTTCGTACCAAATGCTAGTAAAATAGAGGGGGAATTACAATAATTTCAGGTTGTAATACTGAGGTTGTAGAACTGAAAACAGCTCATTAATTTTCAACTGGTCAATTTAGAAGCGATATGGTGCGCTTTTTGTTATAATTGAGACAGACTCTCAATTAGGAGTATGTAAAATAAGACCAACTATATATAGCTCAGGAGGAAATCAGATATGAACGTAAGTGAAGCGATCCGCACGCGCCGCAGCCTTGGCAAGGTCAAGCCTGATGCCGTACCGCAGGAATGGATTGAACAAATCGTAGAAGCAGGAACCTGGGCGCCGAACCACAAGCTCACGGAGCCGTGGAAATTTTTTGTCATGCAAGGAGAGGGCCGTGATGTGCTCGGCAACGCGCTCGGTGACATTCAGGCGGCAGGCGGCGATGATACGAGTGAAGAGGCTGTGAATGCAGCACGCGAGTCGGGACGTACGAAGGCATACCGGGCTCCGGTTGTCATCGGTGTGGCGGTTGAACCGTCCACGGACCCCAAGGTGATTGAACTTGAAGAGTACGGAGCGGTATTTGCCGCCATTCAAAATATGCTTCTGCAAATTCATGAGCTTGGTCTGGGTGCCGTGTGGAGAACAGGCGAGCCGTGTTTCCATACGCTGCTGAATCAAGCGTTCGGATTGAAGCCTGAAGATAAAATGCTGGGTTTCCTGTACATCGGATATCCCGATATGGAACCTAAGCAGGGGAAACGTCAACCGGCAGCGAACAAAACGGTATGGCTGAATAGTGCTGCAGACCTGTAGTTGATCTACCCTCCGCCGCAAAAATCCGGTATAATGAACCCTAAGTTTGCCTAAAGGGTGTTCCGGCATCCGGGCGATTGACACTAGGGGAGTGTACGTGGATGAAATTTCGTTTCAAGCAGTGGGATCTGGGGAGCAAGTTGATTTTTATAGCCACCTGTTTAGCGATAGCTTCTTTCTTTTTTAAATGGCTGGATATCGGCGTGGCTGCAGAGAATGGTTTTTTGCAGGGCGGCGTGTTTTTCATCGTATGTTTCATCTATCCATTTTTGAAAGTGGTTCGCGAGAAGAAGATGAACAAGATCATAGCATACGCCTTTGCGCTGGTCGCTATTTTTTTGACAATGATGTACGTGTCATCCAAGACCGTAGATTTCTTTGGAGAGACGATAAGAGGAGCGGCCGCGGGGCCGTATCTGTTCTTGGCGTCATGCGGACTGCTGAGCTTCGGTATTTTTAGTCGCAAGTACTAGTCTCGCTGCGCAGTCTTTTGCATATGAGTGATAGGAATGAAGGGCTGAACCCGGAGGTGGGATACCTCCGAGAGGACGGCCCTTTTTCTATATGAGATGGATCACCACTGGGTGAGAAGGACAAAGCCGCTGATGGACACCGCGTAAATGATTAACAGCACCACAGCGTACTTTTTGGCACGGATGTTCAAGTTGAAGGCGGCGGTGAGTCCGTTATTGATTAAATTACCGATGAATAGAATGAGTATGAGCGCAAGTGCGGTGATCGCTACGATGAGCGTAACGGTTACCATAGGTTCGTGAATCCTCCTGTTTAAGCTGCTAATGCTGTATCAGATATAACCATTGTAACGGACGAAGTTTAAACCCCGGTTAAATGTAGTTAAAAAATGAAGGCAGCCCTGGCAAGAGGTGTAACGTTGAGCGGGATACTGGGGTTTTGATATACTGGAGAAAGCGGCTTTACAACCGCTGCATTACATAACAGGAGGGATTTCAGAATGGCCAATCAAACTTTTACCGATGGACCTACTTTGAATGATGGCGTAAAAATGCCGTGGCTAGGCCTTGGCGTATGGAAGACCAAAGAAGGCGAAGAGGTTATTCAGTCCGTAAAATCAGCAATCGCTGCAGGGTACCGCAGCATTGATACTGCTGCCATCTACGGCAATGAAGAGGGCGTAGGGCAAGCCATTCGCGAATCCGGAGTTTCGCGGGACGAGCTGTTCATCACCACCAAAGTGTGGAACGATGACCAGGGGTATGAGAAGACGCTGCAAGCTTTTGAGACGAGCCGCAAGAAGCTCGGGCTGGATATCGTTGATTTGTATCTCGTGCACTGGCCGGGAAAAGATAAATATCTCGACACGTGGAAGGCATTGATTCACTTGCAAAAAGAAGGACTTGTTCGTTCCATCGGCGTCAGCAACTTCCAGATCCGCCACCTGCAGCATATCATCGAGGATACGGGTGTCGTTCCGGTTGTGAACCAAGTCGAATTGCATCCGCTGCTCTCCCAGAAGGAGCTGCTGGGGTTTGCGCGCGAGAACCAGATCGTCCTGGAGGCGTGGAGTCCGTTGATGCAGGGCAATCTTGATCAACCGGTCCTCGCGCAGATTGCGGAGAAATACGGAAAAACCACGGCGCAAGTCATTCTGCGCTGGGATATTCAGAACGGCGTCATCGTCATTCCGAAATCGGTGAAGGAGCATCGCATCCGCGAAAATGCCGACATCTTCGATTTCGAGCTTTCAGCGGAGGATATGGCAGCCATGGACGGCTTGAACCAAAACAAACGTTTTGGCTCCAATCCGGATGAATTCCTGTTCTAAATTTTGCATTTATATAAAAAGAGCGAGCACAACCCGGAATGAGGGAAGTGCTCGCTCTTTTTGCGTCAATTATCAGGATGGAGAGGCCTCTTACAGTTACTGTTCTTCGGGTCCATCCTCCGGAAACAACGGTTCGCCGATCGTACCGAGTTTTCCCTGCACCAGGTCTTCGTTCAATCTTTTTAACCAGTTCAGGTCGGTCTTGGCATGTTCATACATCCCGATCATCAGGTGCTGGGTGCTGCGGGGTACGATATGCTGGTGTTCCGCGTATAATTGATATGCCTGGTTCACCCGATGCTCTGCTTCCCGGATACGGGACTGCAAGATCGGGGCCAGAACGGCCGGGTCCGCGTGTCGCGAGAAAGGCAGCGCAATATAGAGCGGGTGGTGTACGGGCTCGATGTCCCTGAATTTCTTGAGCAGCAGCTGCTCAAAAAGCTTGCGTCCGGCATCCGTGATCCGGTAGATGGTTTTATCCGGGCGGCTATCGCTCTGTATGGTTTCCACTGCCTCGATATATCCGTCCTCGGCAAGCCGGTCTACCGCGTAATAAAGAGAGCCCATCTGGAGCTTCGTATACTGATCCATGCCACGATCCTTCATTTTGATCCGGATCTCGTACGGATGATGGTCTCCTTCGAGCAGCAAGCCCAGGATGGCCAGCTTCATCGACATGCCATCAGGCTCCCTTGACCTTGGCAGGTACGGTCACTTTTTCGTTGCCCATCATCAGCACGAACACGAGAGCCAGCACTGCCGGCACAAGCGCCCACAAGAACGTATTCGAAATGGAATCCGCCAAGGAAGCCGTGATCTGTTCACGTACGTTCGGCGGGAGCTGGCCCATCACTTCAGGTGAAAGCACAGCATCTGCATTTAACTCGGCACCGGCTGGCGCGTTTCCACCGGCTTCCGCGAGTCGGCTGTTGAGGCCGTTGCGCTGGATAATCCCGAAGATCGTAATCCCCACCGTCATGCCGAAGGAACGAAGGAAGGAGTTCGTTGATGTTGCCGCGCCGCGGTGTCTGGCATCAAAGTTATGGATGGAGGCCATGCTGAGCGTGGAGAACGAGAACCCGACGCCAAAGCCGGTCAGGATCATGAAGACCGTCAACAGGTAGCGCGGCGTATCCGGGCTTATCGTGCTCAGGCAGAAAATGCCTGCAATAAAGCACAAGACGGACAGAATCATGATGTTTCTAAACGAAGTCCGGGTCGTCAGCATACCGCCGCCTTGGCTCCCGACTACGCTGCCGAGCATCATCGGCATCAGAATGAGGCCCGAATTGGTTGCTGATCCACCGTACACTCCGCTAACAAAGATCGGGATGTAGATGGTTGCCACGATAAAGGTTGCTCCATAGAACAAGGCAACGATATTGCTGGAAGCAAACAGCCGTTTACGGAACATTTGAAACGAAATAATGGGTTCAGCTGCCCGGGTCTCTGCCAGCAGAAACACAATAAACAGAACAATGAATCCACCGAACAAGCCCAAAATTTGCGGTGAATCCCATGCATAGGTTTGTCCGCCCAGTTCCAGACCGAACATCAGGCAGATGATCGCGCCTACAAGCGTTGCAGCCCCTGTCCAGTCAATCTTTTGTTTAGCATGGGAGCGGGACTCCTTGTAGGAAGTCATGATGAAGATAAAGGAAACGATCCCGATCGGCACGTTGACATAGAATATCCATTCCCAGCCGATGCTGTCGGTAATAAAAGCGCCCAGCAGCGGTCCCATAATGCTGGAGGTGCCGAATACGGCACCGAGCAAACCCGTCATTTTACCGCGCTTCTCCGGCGGGAACAGGTCAAACACGATGGTAAACGCAATCGGCATAAGGGCACCGCCGCCGATTCCTTGAATCGCCCGGTAAATAATAAGCTCTGTCATGTTGTTCGCCATCCCGCAAAGTGCGGAGCCGATGAGGAAGACAATCAGCCCGAATATAAAGAACCGCTTGCGGCCGTACATGTCGGACAGCTTGCCGAAGATCGGCGTGCCGGCCATAACGGCAACCATGTAGATCGAGGTTACCCAGACGACTTGGTCGAAGCCCTGAAGGTCGCGAATAATCGTCGATAAGGCAGTGGCTACAATCGTGTTATCGATGGCGGCCATGAAGATGCCGAGCAGCAGTCCGGCCACGACCAATTTGATGTTGCTTTGTTGTGCATTCATGTTAAGGATACTCCTTTTCCATATTCAACTATGTACATATTATTCAAATTTGAATAATTCGGTGGTTATATTGTAGCCGGATTAACAGATGTTGGCAAGATGTTTAATGGCACGGTCTTTCTCTACATTCTGCACAAGAAAAAACAAGGCCAACCCTGATTTACGGGATGACCTTGCAATAATAAGGAGCAGCTGTCAGGATGCCTTCGCGTTAAGACGCATGCTATGAAGAAGCGGCATTATGTTCTGCTGTTCAGGTGTATGGGATGTACGGATACGCGGGAAAACATAATTAGCGTATTCAGCCGATGCATTTTTCTAATCAGGAGGCCTTGAAATGGACGCTTCAAAGAGACTGATAGCTCCAAACTCCAGCTAACGCCTAACAGTTCATCTGCGGCGATTTCGGATCCAGCTGCATGAATTCGATCCGGTTGCCGTCCGGGTCCCTGGCCCAGCACTGCCAGTTGAAATCTTTTCCTTGGACCGGCTGGGCGTCCAGCTTCACGCCCTGATTGCGAAGATGCTCCGCGATGCGCTCGATGTCTTCCACCTCAAGGCAGAGATGGGAGAATCCGACGGGCAGATCTACATGCCCCGGTTTATTTTGTCCGCCGTAAAACAATTCGATAAACTGCCCCTCGCGAACCTTAATGTACTCGATCCAGGGCTCACCCTGGTCGTTAGGGATATCAAAGGCGCGGGGTAAAACCAAGCACATCGCAGTAAAAATGCAGGGACTTCTTCATATCGGCTACGTCAAACGCCAGATGGGCGATTCCTTTAATCATGACGGCATTCCTCCTTCGGTATGTATCGAAGCATGAGATAAGATGATTTCTTAAGTCCATTGTAACGCATTCTGTATACGCTTCCATATTTATTTGAAAAATCGGGAAGTTAAACAATGGAGAGAAAAGGACCGACCCGATACGTTCGCTCAAGAGCGATAAAGGTCAGTCCTTTTTTGTTTATTGGATAGCAGCTTACAAGCATATGGATGAATGATTGCAGCAAAATGATCGATGTCATGGTTTTCGGTAATTCCAGTAACTGGTTCCCTAGCGCCTGTGATGCATCGGAACCTCTTTACGGCCCTGTTTCATGGGCGACTGGCATAATGGACAAGCCTTGCTCTCCCGATTCCGTGTGCCTGCAGGGATTCTTGTGTTGACCCGCTGCCAGCCTTTGCAATTGGCGCTGGTGCACAACCACACGTCGACGACCTCTGTCGCGGTGGATGCAGCCTGATGCTGTGAGCTCGGAGCGGAGCCTGCATCTGATCCGATTCGTTGGCTCCTCTGACTGGTTGTGCTTACCGTTGCCCGCCCAGCAGAAGAGGGCAGGGAGGAGCGCTTGGTTGAGGTTGAGGTCTCTATGCGGATCGTGCGTTTAGTCTTAAAGGATGGATGGTTCGTTGATCCGCCGACCTTGTTTGGTATACGGTTGCCTTGTTTGCTCTGCTCGTCCGTGACGAACACATCGCGGAAGAAGCGGGAAACCTCCGCTTTTCGTCCCCGGTAAAAGCCCGGCGAACTGACAATCAATTCATCCCGTGCCCTAGTGATAGCGACATAAGCTAATCTGCGCTCCTCTTCCAATGCATCCAGCGCCTTATCCTCCTTGTCCGACAGCGGACGCTGATCGTCCCTGCGCTCGGCGTCTAAAGCGGACGTATGCGGCAGAATGCCCTCGCTCGCCCCGATCAGGCATACCGAGGGAAACTCCAGCCCTTTGGATTTATGAATCGTCATTAAGCGGACGGCATCGGCCTGCTCGTCCCGTTTCATGGCCGCCATTTCCTTATGAATAACGATCAGCCGATCGACAAATTCAACGAATTCAGCGATATCGCCAAAACGCTTCGCCGAGGCCTCTAATTCATCCAGTCCTTCCTGTATGAATTCCTTATGGAGGGTGATCTCCTGGCGTTCGTCTGCCTCCAGAAACTTGTCGTAGAACTGCCGCCTCATTTCCTGTACGGCTTGAAGGGGCTCCATCGCCTTTAGTCCCTTTATGAGCTTAGTGCGATCTCTAATATTCTCGATCTGGAAATCCTTGAGGCCAGGAAAGGATAGAAGATGCGATAGAGGGCCCTTCTTGGGACGCGGAGCATCCTGCTGCCGAATGAAAGCCATGCCTTTGTCCCGGTTCATGTACAGCGTATGGAGCATACCCTCCATTGCCGTGAAATTGCGCCGGTCCAGCGACAGCCGCAGATGGTCCATGAGCGGTTTGACAATCCACTGCTCGTAGAACAGTTCTCCATTCTCGTAATGAATGAACGGAATCTCCCGCATCACGAGCTGTTCGAAAATAGCCCGGCTGTTGTTCGCGGTTCGGTACAGAATCGCATGATCGCGGTACTGCTTTCCGTGCTCCCGGACCTGTTCGGTAATATGGGTCAGCAGCTGCTCCGCTTCTTGGTCGGGATCTCCTGGGCGAAGATACAGCGGTACGCTGCTGCTCTTGCGGGTAGAGCGCAGCTGCTTGGGACGGCGGCGTTCATTGACACGGATAATTTCATTCCCCAGCCCGACGATCGAGGAGAGGGATCGATAGTTGATATCCAGCGTCACCACCTTGGCCCCGGGAAACGTCTGGTCGAATTCCAGAATGAATTCGTTGCGCGCGCCATTGAAGCCATATATCGTCTGGTCATCGTCACCGACAACCATCAGGTTGCGATGCGGGGCGACCATTTTCTTCAGCAGCTCATAGGGCAGCAGTCCCGTATCCTGAAACTCGTCGACCATCACATAACGGTACCGCCTTTGAAGGGAGGCCAGCAATCCGGGATCCTGAGACAGCAGACGATAGGACATGACCAGAATATCATCGAAATCCATTTGGCCGTGGTCTTCCTTCCACGCTTCGTAACGGGCGAAAATTTGCCTTTGCTCGACTTCCGCAGGTGTTTTGGCAGGCAGCTCGTCAAGTCCGGTCATACTCATTCGATGGGCAGACCAGAGCGATAGCAGTGTCTCGGCTTCGTAGCTGTCCTGCAAGCCCATTTCTCGCAGGATGCGCTTCATAATAAATTGCTGATGCCTGGAGTTGCTCAGGATTTCCTGCTTGTAGCCGCGGGTTCGCAGCAAGTATAAGAAGAAGGAATGGAAGGTTCTTGCCGTTACTTTGGCGGTTTCGCTAGCCCGTAACCCGGGAAGCGCCATGATGCGTTCCTTCATCTCGGCTGCCGCTTTGGATGAGAAGGTGACAAGCAGGATGGAAGACGGATCGATCTTCTTGGCCGCAATGAGGTAGCCTGTCCGGCTGACCAGCACGGAGGTCTTCCCGGAGCCGGCGCCTGCAAGCGTAAGCAGCGGTCCTTGCGTATGTCGTACAGCTTGGATTTGGGCTCGGTTCAGCAGCAGCCCTTGTGATTCCAAGCCGCGAAAAAAAGCCGCATCCGGGGCGTCATCGCGGATCAGGTCCTGGCTGTTCTCGAAGGAAGCCAACTTGGCAAACGGAATATCCTGACGCTCACCGCCGTACGGGCGTTTATAGAAGGGTATGGATGTCATGAATTTCACCAATCATTTCGTATTTCGATTATCGTCCTACCAGTTTACCGGATTCTCGGAAGTCTGGCAAAGCGCAGGATATGGATAAGGGACGTGAGGCGGGTGCTTGATAGACTGATCACGCTCCACTTTTCATTTAATAGTTTTGGATAGCCCACATCACAATTACACTAAGTTCCTTGCAGAATGTAGTAACCTATACTCTACTCCATCGATGTCATAAGTTAGTTCCGGAAGAAACTCCTTGGTAATTATATATAGCGTGTTCTGGTCTATCTCGTTGTATCTAATCTCTGGAATAAAAATGATAAGCGCAAGAATAGAATCCAAAAAATCTAAAATAGGTTGTAGATACTTCTCTCCATTGCTTGATGTTCTAACCTTATCCAAAATCAAATAAAAGGATTCGCTCGTTAAAGAAATCGATGGGGCATCCTCAGCATCTGGCAGCACAACCACTGATATGAACCAACTTCACATCCGGGGGCAGCGTTATATTATTTAAGGAATGTTCTAAGGATGAGACTATATTCAAGGAGAGTTCTCATGCTGGTTGTTATTGCTATTCTACAGCTCGTTATGATTGGCATTTTGCTGAACATCAACGGCAAGCTGAAGCCGCGAGACTATATTGCTGAGGCGATGGAGCGAGATCGTCAAATACGGGAGGAGCGGGAGAGGAAGCGGCAAATGGAGCCATGGTCACATGAGGCAGGCGCTAGCAGCGCGGATCATTCATGAGATGAATCATTTATATGCATAACAAACTGGAGCAGGATGTTCTCCGGGGTATGGCGGTCGATCAGCTGATCGAAAAAAACAGCGTCCTTCACGATGCTGCGGCTGGCCTTCCGCTGATAATCCACATAAGCGTTGTGGGCGACCCGAAATAGCCATGGCTTGATTCGTTCATCCTTCCAATCCTCCAGGAATAGGTAAGCGCGATAAAAGGTTTCCTGTACCAGGTCTTCCGCCGTATGGTGATCATAAGAGAGGGAGTACAAGTAACGATAAACGTCCTTCACGTAATATTGATAAATCGATTCCAGACTGTTCAGTGTCATGTCCTCCCCTCCATGTAACACGCGTTTAAACAACGCATAAAGTTACACTTTCGGCTTAACCCTTTAGTCGCAAAAAGCAAAAGCCCGCCAGATGAGCGGGCTTCAAACGAATTTATAGGTTCTCCTAAGAAGAGGAGGGGACGCCGGGGCGAGAGGCTCAAAACAGAACTCAGCCGGTATGAATCACTTGCTGTTCTTGTTGTAGGCCGTAAGCGCGTTATATGGCTGGCTGTCGCCCCCTCATTATATACATATACCATACAGCGTTACCTCAATTGAATATCCGGATCCAGCACGATAATTCGCTGTTCATCCAATGCAGTGTTTAGCAGTTCATCCTTCAGCTGCTGCGTGCTGGTTATGACGTCAGGCTGGGTAGACTTGATATCCGTCGTCAGTTTATTCACAAATCGCTCGATCGATAGCATATCCCGATATTCCGGCGGGGAGTAGTCTTCCCAGTATTGATCTTCGCTGATGCCCATCGTATCCAGAATGCGCAAGTGCTGTTCTTGCACCTGCCGCGGCTGGCTTTCGAGTGTCTTCCGAAGCTCCTTGGCCCTCTGAATACCATCCTCAAGACTCGCCGCAACGCCTTGTTCGTTGGCCAATTGAAGCATCAATTCCTTCGTTGCCATTTCTTTAAGGAGCGCAGCGTCATCAGGGAGGGGCGCGGTGCTATGCGCGAGGTTATTCTTATAGGCAGTTAAATGGGTATTCGTGATGTAGGTGGAGCCGACTTGAACCAGCGCCTGCCCATTTATATTGTCGTTCATGCGATGATGCTGGCCCGAGCGATCTGAAGCATCCGTGAAGAAGAGTATGATGCTTACCGTCAGAACGCTGGCCACAGCGATACTGAGAATGGCGATATATTTACGGTTTATTTTCATACCTGACACCTCACTTTACAGGGATATATGAAAACGAAGATATAATATAGACGTTTCATCAGCCTGAAAGGTTCTTGAACAACGCGAAAAAAACGCCTGAAGGCACATGATATAAGTGCTTCAGACGCAAAAGTTACATGATGATGGCAGGCTTCGCGTTGAAACTTACTTACGAAGCAGGCGGGTCTTATGCGCATAGATAATCGCTTTGTCCGCGAGAAAAGCAGCGTAGAGGAGCAGGAAGACCGAATAAGGAAATCCGGTGCCGTCCAGGCTGGGAACCAACCATTCGGCGGCAATAAAATACAGCAGCGTCAGCAGCACCGGGAGCTGCCGTTTCAGATGGTATTTCCAAACCGACCAGATGACGCCGGCAGTCCCGGCAAACAGCATGAGGAGACGGACGGCGTCCAATGCGGATTGCACGACCTTTCTGGCCTCCTCGTTTCCGATCGCAGCCGCATATTTGGAGGTGCGGCCGGCATATATGCTCCGGAAGAGATGAAGCAATGGATTGCCTTCAATGTATCTCGATTCCAGCCACAGCGAGGCAAGGTTCCACGGACCGGACATATACATCAATCGATTGAAAAGCGGGATGTTCAGCCACCATGGAGACAAGATGAGCAAATAACCCGCGCTAATAAGAAGGAGCCCGCCGGTTACGATTTTGACCGGACTGCGGTACTTGATCCAAAAAGCAATGAACAATACAGGATACAGCAGCGCTTGAAGGTTGTAACAAGCCATAAGCGCTGTAAGCGCGCCGGCAGCCGCGTACCAGCCAGCCTGCTTCAATTCAAGCGCTCCGATGACGGCGCAGACCAGAAGCAGCATCAAGGTCTGCATGGTGATATCCGGCAGGATCAGCCGGACTGCGCCGTAGGCCGGCCAGAACAGCGCGTAGATCAAACATGACAGAAAAGCGATTCGCGTATTAAACATGTAGCGGGACAGCACGAAAACCAAATAGACGGAAAATGCATGAAAGACGCATTGGAGCAGCTGGTAGGCAATCAGGGCGGCATCCATGCTTCCGAATAAGGCGGTAAGTCCGGCAATCATAAGCGGCACACCGGGCATGACGCTGGAGGCATTGTCTTCCAGGTCTTCACCGGGGTGGCTGATCATGGCCGCACTTTGGATATATCGTTCTTCGATCACGCTGCTTATGCTCGGGGAACGTTCATGAAGACCGGTCAGCACCAGTAGAAATGACATCACCAGAACCGCTGCAATCAGAACCAGCAGCATCCTTCGCTGCGCACGGTTTAACGTCCATATGGAAAACAAAGGGTCCACTCCACTCTTATATAATCTCTAGGTTTAAATCCGCATTCATACTCTTATATATTAAAGAAAAAAAGGTGAAATAAAAAGGCTCCGCCAAAACGGAGCCCATAAGTTCAAGTTACGCTGCAGTGACAAGGTAGTCCCACTATTAAAAGCCGCTGTGATACTTATCATCACTGGATGAACGCTTCTTTGACGTCCCGTCCCGCTGTTTCTCTTCCTGGCGCTCCAGCCCGGCGTCTTCCATCGGAATCGGGTCCACATGCTGTTCGCTCTCGTGCATATCGAACAGGCTTTCTTGTTCCGTCGGATATTGTTCAGGGTGATCCATGTTGCCGGGACCGTTGTGAAGCGGTAGATCCTTTTTCTTGTCAGCCACCGTTTCTCACCTCATTTATCGTTGTGATACTACCTTTATACCTTATTTGGGGAAGTATCAAACATGAAGAGGTGATAAAGGGAGGGGCATCGATCTCTTTAAGACGTCTCCGAACCGGCTGCAGGCTGCTGCTGCGCTTCTGCTTTGAGTCTTAAATAACGGATAAACAGCTCCACAAGCTCCGGATCGAATTGCGTGCCCGAGCAGCGGAGCAATTCCTCAATTCCCTCCTCGAAGGTTTTCGTTTTCTGGTAAGGCCGTTCTGTTGTCATCGCGTCAAAGGAATCGATAATGGTCAGCATCCGGCACAGTTTGGGGATTTGGCTGCCCTTGAAGCCGTGCGGATACCCGCCGCCATCATATCTCTCATGGTGCAATTCGATGTAAGGAACCAGTTCCTTGAACTTCTCGTTCGTTTCCGCAATGCGTTTACCCCAGCTGACATGCCGTTTGACGGTTTCCCATTCGCCGGCCGTGAGCTTGTCCCGTTTGTTCAAGATCCCCCAAGGAATCTCCAGCTTGCCGATATCGTGAATGAGTGCACCGAGTACGAAATTGCGGCGTTCCACACTATCAAGCCCGAGCACTTCGCTGATGTCCATGGCATAGCGGAATACCCGTTTGGAGTGTTTGAACGTATCCACATCTTTATACAAGAACAGCTTCAGCTGCTGCTCGATATCGCGGACGTCCTCCGCGAAGTCGATCTCGGATTCTTTTTCGGCGCCGCTCCCGTATACGTGCACATTATTCTTGCCCTGCTTCTTGGCATAGTACAGCGCCTGATCGGCAAGCTCGACGAGTTGTGACTTGTCATGGATGTCAATCCGATAGGACGCAACGCCGGCAGAGAAGGAGAGACACCCGGATGGGAATATCTCAACGCCGTCAAAATAGGTATCGTTCAATTTTTTGCGGAGCCTGTTAATGAAGGAACGTGCTTTATTGTCATCGTAGCCCGGCATTAGAATCGTGAATTCCTCACCGCCGAAACGAGAGGCCACCACTTCAGCCGTTTCGGATTCCACCTTGAGGTAATTGCCGAGAAATCCGAGCAGCATGTCCCCTTTCAGGTGTCCAAATTGATCGTTGTATTTCTTGAAATCATCGATATCGATCATGGCCAGCGACAATGGCGTCTCATTGGCCTTGGCTTTCTTGATCTCGTCCTCCAGCAAACTTTCGAAATAACTGTGATTATACAGACTCGTCCGTTGATCTTTGATTGCTTTTTCTTGTACTTCGTTATACATCGTGAACAGCTGTTTAAAGGAATAAGAGAGCATCACACTCAGGCCTATGAATAAGGTGAGGCCGAATACGCCGTTATGTACGATAAGAACGGAGAGGACCAGCGACAGTATGAGTGTACTCAAGTAAACGAGCAGGGTGTCTTTAATGAAGGACTTCAGAATGTCGTATAAAGATCCCCGATATAACAAGTAATAATAAAATCCAAGCAGAAAAACGTTAATAATAAAATAGACGAGCAGGGCGCCAAGATAAGCACCAAAATGATCATTGATGATGGGGCCCGGCTGTCCTCCTGCTGCCTTAAAAACAAGCGAGGAACCAACGATCATGAGTGTATATATGGAGAAGTTGACAAAATGCTTCCAAAAAGGGATCTTCCTGTCATACAGCGCTGTTGCCAGAGTATTGAATAGGATTACCGAAAGAGCAAAGGGGGCGCCATATATAAATATGCAAGCTAAATAAACGGAAGAATCCATAGATTGCAAATTACCCTCAGGCGGCAGCTGGAAGGTGAAGTAATTTAATATTAGGGCGGCGCCTAACATTGCATAAACCCATACCCACTGTGAAGGAGAGTAGTATATAAATTCTCCTTGATGTACTAGTAGAAAGGTTATACAGCCCATAAGTGAAATGAACACAAAGTACAGCTGTCCCGGAAGTTCCCTGGAAATCTTAGGACGCTTGAATATGGACATAACGGTTTCTCCTCAATTAAAAAAGCATGGTGTATTCTCCACATTTTAAGATATATTGCGTCGCAAAACAACGAAAAAGATGTAAAAAAACAGGCTGAGCATTCCAGCCTGTTTTTTTTAGGTGTTTATGTTATCCCAATCTGTATCCGGAAGTCAGAGCGACAACAACGGAAGCAACGATGATCGCATTCAACACGACGCGGGAATACTTAATTTTATCAGTTTTCTTCATAGTTCTCCCTCCTTTCCAGGTGGTATGATGTATGATTAATTCTGCGGTTCAGCATGTTCAGTCGTATCGGATTTGCGCATTAAGGTTTGAACATTGGTATTCTTCCCGGAAGTCATAAGATGGACAATGTAGAGGAATATACCGATATTCATGATAATATCTCCGATACTGATTACCTGCGTTCTTGGATAGGGTGGAGATAACGGAATGATGTCCCCAAGAAGAGACAGGCGGGTAGAGGCGTCCATAAGATAGTGCTTGGTAGTAGCTGTGGCATCCATTAGCATGTCCACATAGACGGGATCCAGCACGGAAGCTGCGCTCATGGAAACGGGCATTCTGCCACCATTCACTGCCATGACAAGGAAATTCAGAAAGACACCTGCCAAGATGCTGCCAAAACCTTTCTGATCCCGGTTCATCCAGAGAAAGATCATGCCGGCAACGTAGATGAACATAAAGACGTAGCCGCTTGCGGCTGCCAACCAATCAGAGTTCACTTGAAAGCGGAATATCAGCAGCTGCACAATCAGGAGTATGGGGAAGATTAAGCCGCCCTTCAGACGAATCTTACTGAATTGCTGCAGTCCATGACGGAGTCCGCCACGTATCAGTCCGACAATTAACCCGAGTATAATGCCGTCAAATACCATGATAGAATTCCTACTTTCATAGTTCATTATCTCTGTAATTAAGATAGTTCGACAGCGAATTGGAAATTCCTTCAACAAAAATCAAATTTTATAAAAAATGTGGAAGGTCTGATAAAAAGCTTGTCCCTTCCTGTATGAATCTAATAAATTATGTACATTATAACAGATTAAAAGGATAAATCTTCCTACTTTTTTCGTGTTTCTGTTGCAGAAACGAGCAAATTCTTGAGCTTTACATACTTATGGGGGTATAGTAAGGTTGAATGGTACGACATTATATGATAGGAGGACGACAGCATGAAACAAGTGACATTGACAGTGGAAGGCATGTCCTGCAACCATTGCGTGAACTCGGTGGAAGGCGCACTGAAGAATGCGGGAGCTTCTGGTAAAGTCGATCTTGCATCCAATACAGTGGCTATCGAATACGACGAAAACAAGGTCAGCCTTGAAGCATTAAAAGAAGCGATTGAAGAGCAAGGCTACGATATCGTGTCCTAACCAGACATTCTCTGGAATAATCCAAGGTCATGAGCTTTGGCTAAAATAGGAGCCGGCTGCTGAAGGCGATCGACAGCAAGCCGGCTTTTTTGCGCGGTGTCACCTATCGCGTAAGCTTGCACTGCCCAAGCCGAAGTTTCATAATAGATGGAACAATTCTTTAAGAGCCTAAGGAGTGGATAGCCCGATGAATGATACCATATCACTTCTGATGAACCATCGATCGATTCGTAAATATTCGGATCAGCCCGTCTCAGAGGAGCAGCTAAGGACAGTTGTGGCAGCAGGTCAGATGGCATCAACCTCAAGCAACGTCCAGGCATACAGCGTGATTGCCATTACAGATCCGGAGAAGAAGCAGCGGTTGGCGGCTTTAGCGGGAAATCAGTCGTATATTGTGGAAAGCCCGGTATTCCTGGTGTGGTGCGCGGATCTGTATCGTTTGAAAAAAAGCGCAGAGGGGCACGTGGTTGATCAAGAGACGTATGAAGATTCGACCGAGAATTTCATCGTGGCCACGGTGGATGCCGCTTTGGCTGCGCAGAATGCCGCGATCGCCGCGGAATCGCTTGGTCTTGGCATCGTATATATAGGCGGGGTCCGCAACTCCATTGCTGAGTTCTCCGAGGCTTTGGAACTGCCGGAGCTGGTCTATCCGGTATTTGGCATGTGCCTGGGTTACCCGGATCAGGAGCCGGGGCTTCGTCCGCGGCTTCCGGTGGAGGCTGTTTTGCACTGCAATAGCTACAATCGTGCGGCTATAGAAGAAGTGAAGAACTACGATCGAACTTCTTCCGAATACTTGTCCCTGCGTACCCATGGCAAAAACAACACGCCGTGGTCGGCGCTTATGGCTAAACGCCTGGCAGAGCCGGTAAGGCTGCATATGAAGGACTTTCTGAAGGGGAAGGGCTTTATGGGGCGTTAGACATGAATACAGAAAGCGGGTACGACGCTCTCGTAAAACAATAGAGAGAGCGGGTACGGCTGCTCTGTGGGAATCTCCGGAGGCACGGTTCTAGGAAATAAGGCTCGGCCTCGGAACCAAGCCTGGCTGATGTGGGATGGGTGGCGTAGGAGGCGAGCGAGCAGTGCACCGTAAGTTTAACCGTAGCTTCCAAGCCGCAAGCCGGAACGAGTTGCAGCATGGCAGTAGCAGTATCGGACCTCAGATCCGTTATTTTCGCTATGGGCTCGTTTTTGCCGGATCTATTGGACACGTATTCCGTTAAATAGCGAATAATCCGAAAAATGAGGGCCTTATTCGGTGAATAACGGACCTCATGTCCGCCAGCATTCGAGAAATGGTGTTTTTGATCAAAATAAGGTCCGCTGAGTCCGCTAAAATGTGCAACTATGTTGTACATCTTGCGCACTGCTCCCTGTGCGCACGATGCGTGGTTCGGAGCATGCTTGGATGACTCGTCGGTGCTAAGCGTGCCGCCATGTACGACGCTTGAACGTAAGTCATTAACACATAAAAAGGGGCTGTCCCAAAAGGTCATGAAATACGGACCAAGGGGCAGCCCTTTTTTTCAGCGGCCTCCTTTTATATGGAGATTGCTGATCAGGATGACATGCCGATTTATTTTCCGATGCCCTGCTGACGGTATTGTCCGGGCGTGATCCCTTCCAGCTTCTTGAACATACGATTGAAGTAGGGAGGCTGATATCCGGCGGCCTCCGCAATCTCGTGAATGCGAAGATCGGTGGTCAGCAGCAATTCCTTACATCGGTTCATGCGCACGGTTGTCAAATAGTCTATATAATTCGTGCCCGTCATCTGCTTAAAAGCTTTGCTCAGCTGGGATACACTGACGCCGGCTTCCATGGCCATGACATCCAGGGACAGGTCCTGCATCCCGTTTTGCTCGATTTGCTCCAGCACGTTCTCGACCAGCGATTTCATGGAGCTGTTGAAGTTCTTTGTTAACTGATCGAGGTAGGGTTCGATGATTTCTTTCTGGAACCAGGTCACGCAGGCCTTCGGATCCCGAAGCAGGGACAACTGTTCCTGCAGATTGGAGAAATCGTACACCTGGTATGGATTTAAGCCAGCCTGCAGCATAGACCGGTGAACGCTGGTGATTAACCGCATGAGGCCATGGTGGACATGCCACTCCGAGCCTCCCCCGGCCTGAAGCGCCGTTACGAAGCGGCTTAGGGAGCGCAGCGCATCTCCTTGAAGCCCAAGATTCAAGGTATGAATGAAATCCTGCTCCAATTCCAGTGGGAAGTCGATCCAGTCGTTTTTCTGGGAAAGCACGGTTTCTGCTTCCAGCAGCTGACTGCCCGCGTCGAAGGATCGGTAATGCAGCGCCCGCTTGGCCTGTTCGAGAATATGGGGAACATCGGTCCAGGTTGAGCTTGGTCCGCCCAATACGATGGTTGCCGACATGCGAAGCGTATCGCGCAAAGCCCGCATGACCTGATCGCACAGTTGCCTCATCAAACGTGTCTGTTCATCGGCTTTATGGGCAGCCGGAACGATCAAGATGACGCCGAAGGAGCCGTCGAAGAAATTGATAGGATGCATATATGCGCTTATGTCCTCTGCCAGCTCCTGGATCACGTTCAGAGCGGCATAGGTGAGAAGATGCTGGTCATTTTCCGTCAGCGGCGTCCGATCCTCCCCGTGGGTATGCTGCTGAAGCACAATGGCCGAGAACTGTTTATGGGTAATGTCAAGATCCATCTCTTGCAGCTTGAGCACGTATTCAGGCTCCGTCAGGTGGGCGGCTTGTCCGCTTAAGAATTGATTGATATATGCCTCCCTGATCGCGGGCAAGGATCGCTTCCATTGGCTTTGAAGCGTATCATGCGAGAACCGGTACTGCTTCCACTCGTGTTCAATATAATCCAGCTCATTGTATCGCGAGCTCGGTTTGGCCTGATCTCCGCCAATCATATTCAGCATCTTGCGAATAGGACGATACATGCGCTTAGAAGCAAACCAGCTGACAGCCAGTGATGCCGCGAGCGCAAAAGCAAAGCAAATCAGGATGATATGAGTATACGGCTTCGTTGGAGCAATGATTTTCGATTGCGGCGTGCCGGAAACATAGGTCCAGCTTTGCTGCATTTTTTCGAATGAAACGGTATTCACCAGCAATACATCCTGGTCGACCGGAACCTTCAATCGCAAATGATTCGCACTCCGGGCATTCTCCGGAAGCTTCAGCTGTTCCTGAATCGCGCTCATCGCCTTCGGCATGCTGCGGCTCATGCCCGACTCTCCGATGACGTGACCATGGTCGTCCAGCAGGAACGAGAGATTCTCGCTATTGCGAATGACGTGCAGCTTCGACGGATCAATATAGATGACGATCGCGCCGTAGGGTGTATGACCGTTGAAGGGAAGTCGCATGACGAGCGCGTGAGAGGATTTATCCTTGTTAAAAGGCCGCTCCAGGTCATGGACCCAGAACATGTCCGTATCTCCTTCCATGAGCCTGTTGAAGTTTAACGCATCCTGTTCCTGATCCAGCGTCCGCAGGCCGAGATCAGGCTCCATGATTTTATTTTGCTTTTTGATATAGAGATAGACCTGATCCACCAGCGGATCGGCATTCTCCACCAGGTTCAATGTATTGAACAGCTCGTTCGTCTCCTCGATATTCGATACAAAGTCCATATCAGACAACGAAGGCTTGAAATGGGGCTTCACCACCATATTGAGGGCGTAGTGGACCAATTGGGTGAATTGCTCGTCTACTTGTCTCGCAGCGTCAACCAGGGCCTCTTCGTTTCGCTGCTGATATTGGTTAATCAGATGCTGGTTGCCCACATAAAGGTAAACGGCCGTTATGGCCGAGATGGGGAGGCATGTTAACAAAACGGCAAGCGCGATGCTTCTCCAATACATAATACCTTTGAAAACGGATTCAGGATTTTGTTGCCTCATTACTTTAACCCCCTGTTGGCATAGACAAATCAAAGGCTTGATCGAAGCGAGCCGGTAAATGATTACATACTATCATAGCGAATGAGCGGATGAGTTGAAAAGATCATATCTTCCTAATCGAGTTCGAGTCAACGTTACCGATTAACCGAATCGGACGTTCATTTGCCGTGGAAAAAAAGTGCAATACAAGGAAACGAAAGTTTCCACAATGCCGTAGAGATCAAGCTTTCCCTGTGCTGTGCATCGAATGGAAGGGGGATTGGAGTCGGCGGAAAAAAAGTGGAATTGCAGATAATCTTGCAACCGTTTACATTAGGACTACATTCCGTGAACGGTATGTTGAACGAGATGACAAGGCTGAAAGTGAGGGAGTATCGATGAAAGCACAAGAAACCGTTCAGTCGGCAAAAGGAAGCGGGAGCCCCCCCATTCCCGTGAAATCCAAAACGAAGTGGGGGAGGATATGGTCGGATGTTGTGCGCGACAAGTATTTGTACGTGCTGGCCTTGCCGGGTCTGATCTTTTTTATCATCTTCAAATATATTCCGATTACGAATCTCGTGATTGCCTTCCAGGAGTATTCTCCATACTTTGGAGTGCTCGGAAGCCCCTGGGTAGGATTCGAGCATTTCACCCGGTTTTTCTCCAACGATGATTTCTGGATGCTGCTGCGCAATACGCTGGCGATCAGTTTTCTGAGCTTGATTTTCTTTTTCCCGGCACCGATCATTTTAGCTTTGATGCTAAATGAAGTGCGAAATTCCTTCTATAAGCGGACCATTCAATCCCTGGTGTATATCCCCCATTTTTTATCCTGGGTATTGATCTACGGCCTTACGTACCTCATGTTCTCGCAATCGGAGGGCTTGTTTAATAAGTGGCTCATCTCCATGGATTGGGAGACGATCGATATTCTCTCCAACCCCAACTACTTCTGGGGGATGCTGACGGGACAATCCATCTGGAAGGAGGTCGGGTGGGGGACCATCATCTTCCTCGCGGCCATCGCCGGAGTGGATCCGCAGTTATACGAGGCAGCCGTCATGGATGGCGCAGGCCGCATGAGACGAATATGGCATATTACCCTGCCCGCGATGCGCAACGTGATCCTTATTCTGTTGATCCTCCGTCTGGGAACGATCATGGATACCGGATTCGAACAGATCTATCTAATGATGAATGCACCCGTCACCAATGTAGCCGAAGTGTTCGATACCTACGTATACCGGGTGGGGATAAGGCAGGGAGAATTCAGCTACAGTACGGCCATCGGATTGTTCAAATCGATCGTCGGCGTCATCCTGGTGGTCTCGGCCAATCGGTTGGCGAGGCGTTACGGTCAAGAAAGCTTGTACTAAAGGATGGGTGAAGACAAGGAGGCGTAAAGCATGCATGAGAAAGGATGGAAAACCAGGCTGTTCGGTCTTGTGAACAACGGACTGCTGCTGATCATCGGTTTGGCAACGATATTTCCGATTTATTATACCGTTATTTTGTCGTTTACCGATCCGGTGGAGTATTATCAACGAAGCCTGATATTATGGCCGCGGGTTTGGACGCTGGATGCTTACAAGCATCTACTCTCCAACGGATTGTTTGTCACCTCGATTTCCGTGAGCGTGTTCCTGGCTACGGTCGGCACGCTGTTCAGTCTGCTCGTTACCGGGGGCATGGCTTACGCGGTGTCCCGAAAACGCCTTCGTTTTCGCAAGGCGATCATGATTATGGTGTTAATTACCTTTCTCTTCACGCCGGGGCTGGTTCCGCTGTATCTGGTCGTCCGAAATGTGGGACTCATCGACAGCGTCTGGTCGCTGATCCTGCCGAGCTTGACGAGCGCGTGGTATGTGCTGCTCATGAAGGGATTCTTCGATAGCATTCCGGACAGTCTGGAGGAAGCCGCGATGATCGACGGTTCCAATGATATCGGCGTGTTCTGGCGAATTATTCTGCCATTGTCGCTGCCGGCGCTGGTGGCTTTCGGATTGTTCTTTGCGGTTGGTTATTGGAATACGTATTTCAACGCACTGATGTTTATTAACGACCAGAAGATGTGGCCGCTGCAAGTATTGCTGCAAAATATGCTTGTGGATCCAACGACGATGGGATCCGGGAGCGGCGGAGGATTCGCCTTCCAAGTGAACCGTCCCGTTCCAACGGAAACGTTGAAGATGGCGGCGGTCGTTATTGCAACCGTGCCGATTATGTTAGTGTATCCATTCCTGCAGAAGCACTTCGCCAAAGGAGCGATGGTAGGCTCTGTCAAGGAATGAATCGATATACGGTTTATCTGCATCATGATCATTCAGGCGAGATGTATTATTAAAAGGGAGGTCTAATGATGAAAAGAATGGAAACCAAGCCGGGCAAGTCGTTTTTAAAAATGTCGGGGGTGCTGCTATTGGCAAGCTCGCTCTTGCTTAGCGCATGCAGCAGCCGTGACGGAAGTGCACCGAGCGACAACGGAGGCGGAACAGACAGCAGTGAACCTACAAGCATTACGATACAGACCCTGAATTATGCCACCGAATTCATAGACAATACCAATGCGCTATGGAAAGAGCTCGAGAAACGCACCAATACCAAGCTGAATATTACGTGGCTGTCACCGTCCACGGCCGAAGAGAAGATCAATGTCATGCTTGCATCCGGCGATCTTCCAGAGGTTACTTTCGTGGAGACGTTGCAGAACCCGCAGCTGCAGAAAATGCTGAAACAAGGGGTTTTCTGGGATCTGACACCGTTTCTTAAAGACTATCCGAATTTGAACCGTGAAGAATTGAAGGAAATGTGGGAAATCACCAAGGTGGATGGCAAGAACATCGTCATTCCTCGTTATTATCCCAGCTATGGCGGCGGCGTGTTCCCGATGATCCGCAAGGACTGGCTGGATGCCCTTCAGCTGGAAACGCCAAAAACACTGGATGAGTTCCATAACATGTTAAAGGCGTTTAAGGAACAGGATCCGAATGGTAATGGACAGGCCGATGAAATTCCATATGCCGCAAATCCGGGGGCTCTCGCCTATATTTATAATATATTCAATGAAACGCAAGGGTCCTGGAAGCTTCAACCCGATAATACCCTGACTCCGATTATGACGTCGGACGAGTCTAGGGAGGCCATGTTGTGGATCAAAAAGGCATATGATGAGGGCTTGTTCCCCAAAGACTTCGCCATCATGAAGTTCTCGCAGGTAATGGATACGATGCGAAGCGCCAAGGCAGGGGTAGGGGGCATGTCCATGAACCATGCTTGGGTGACCGGCGAAGCCGTGAAAGGCGTTGATCCCAAGGCGGATCTGATGCCGCTTGCTTTCTTGGAGAATGCAAACGGGGTGAAGTATACGCCTTCAGGATCGCCGTATTATGGAGTATACCTGATACCGAAGAAAGTGCCGGAGGCAAAAGTGAAGAAAATCCTCGAGTTTTTCGACTATGGTTATAGTCAGGAAGGCAATGAGATGTTGACCTACGGAATCGAAGGGGTCCATTACAATGTGGAGAACGGGAAGAAGGTCGCAACGCCGCAGGCCGCCGTGGATAAGACGGGTGACGGCAACTTGAACAATATGATTCACCTTGTCAGCGATGATATGGCCATCAGCGCGGTAGGGATGCCGGATGAAGTATATGAGCGGAACGTAGAGATCGTCACAGAGCGCAAGACGGTCAAGGTTCCGAATCCTTCGGGAGAGCTGTATTCGGAAGCCTACAACAAATACTATCCCGAGCTTTCCAAGAAAGTGGAGGATATGCGGGTCATGGTCATCACGGGCAAAGAACCGGTTGAATCGTACGATAAACTGATCGAAACGATCAAGAGTGATCCGAAGATGAAGGAAATTACAGACGAGATGTCAAAGGCATATCAGGAGAAGTACGTTAAATAAGTACGCTAAATAATGGAACCCAAAACCACAATGCTGCGGATGGCATTGTGGTTTTTTGGCATGAACAACAGAAATAAGCCCTCCATGTCATATTTCTGATGTCTAATATTAAACATCCTATAATTTTACATTAAAGCATAAAATATTACATGAGGGGAGGATATAAAGTCATGGAAACGAAGGAAGGCATAAAGTTTAATATCGAGCAAGAACGGCATAAGCTTCATAAGATGAAGCAGCGGTATCGTGATTTTAATCATCCTAAAGTCCTCAGACAATCGATCGTGCTTGATGAGTTGATTAATCAATATAACCGATTTCTTCTTAAAGAGAACAAGCCGATTGCCTAAGCAACCGACTTGAAATGCATGAAGATTCCTTTTATAGACCGTAAAGTCTCGCGGCGTTCTCATATAAAATCCTGCGGGCCTCAGGTATGGACAGCCCCTTAAGCTCAGCCCATGCCGAAGCCACAGAAGCCGTCATCCGAGGATGGGTCATCTGTCCGGTGAACGGCCCTTCGAACGGCCAAGGTCCATCGGTTTCGGTCATGTCGAGATGATCCGGATACCTACTTGCCATAGCACGAATTTCTCCCTCATAGAGGATGTCGGGCGTAAAGGAAATATAGTATCCGTTACCCGCCATCCGCTGCAAGGTGTCATGGGAGCCTTTAAACCAATGGAAATGGGCACGAGTGACGCCGTATTTTTCGAGCAAATCACATGCGATATCTGCATCTTCATATACAGCGTGCAGAATCACCGGTTTATGATGCTTCTTAGCAAAAGCTATAAACTGCTCCAACAGATAGGCGTAAGGGCGGTTATCCCAGGGCCGGCCTTCCGATTCAGCCTCCAGCTTGGCGTAATAGGGGAGACCCACTTCTCCTACGGCAACCATCTCATCGGCATGCCGTGCCATCCAATCCACCAGCTCTTCGGTTTCGTCAGAGGAAGGGAGGGGCTGCTCCGGATGATAACCGAAAGCCGGCCGCACCATCGGTCCGTACTGCCTGGCCAGCTCCAGGTTTCGCTTGCAGGAAGCCAGATGCATGGAGACAGAGATGACGGATTGAACCTCATGATGGCGGATATCCGCGAGAATCGCTTGTTGATCGGATAACGAATAACTGTCCAGATGAATATGAGTGTCGATCAGGGGGGAATTCGCTTCACTCTTCATGAATGATTTCATCGTTACATCACCTCGCTTGTAAGCTTCCAGTAAGCGCTTTGCCCATCATGGATGTATGTATTACGCTGGCCTTCATCGGTCAGCGCTTGTGCTGTTCTTCCCGCATGATGGCGGAAATTTCGGTTTTTAATGCGATGAAGGACGGATCCATCAGGATGTTTTCGGGGCGTGGACGGGAGAAAGGAACTTCTACCCGTTTCAAGATGGTTCCGGGCCGTGCTGACAGGATATAGATGCTGTCCGAAAGGAGCAGCGCCTCCTCGATATGGTGGGTAATCATCAGCACCGAACGGCGCGTATCCTCCCAGATATCGAGCAGCCAGCGCTGCATATCGCTGCGCGTTAACGCATCCAATGCGCTGAACGGTTCGTCCAGGCACATAACTTCCTGCGGACTCATCAGTGCGCGCAGAAAAGCTGCCCGCTGCTGCATTCCGCCAGAGAGGGTGTGCGGATATGCCTTTTCGAAGCTGCTGAGTCCGGCACGATCCATCCAGCTGCGGGCATGTTCCCTGGCAGCGGCTTTCGAGGTGCCTCTCAGCTCCTCGGGAAGGAGCACATTGTCCTCCACCGTACGCCAAGGGAACAGGGCCGGCTGTTGAGGCATATAGGCGATGCGGCCTTTTTCCCCGGTCACGTCCTGACCATCCATGAGAACGGAGCCCGCATCCGGAGCTGTTAACCCCCCGATGATATGGAAGAGTGTACTCTTTCCGCTGCCTGAAGGACCGATTAAGGAGACGAATTCCCCGGGCTGTACTTGAAGCGAAAGGCCATCCAGTACATGCACTTCGCTGCGCCGGTCGCGGAAGGTTTTTCGAAGGCTGCGAACCTCGAGGGCAGGTGCGGTTGAGACCGACGCAGCCGACGGGTCAGCCCCGTCCTGGACCGGCAGTGGTACTTGATGTGTCATATCGACAAATGGCCTCCTATCATATAAGATTCGAAACGTCTATTAACGGGGACTCAACCTTTTCGATTCCAGCGGACCAGCCGCTTCTCCAGCAGAGTGATCAGCAGGACCATCAGCAGGCTGAGCAGGACGATGACCAGGATGGCAACAAACACCCGGTCCGTGCGGTAGCCGGATTTTTGCAGCATCATGTAGTAGCCGATTCCCTGGTCCGAGCCGATCCATTCCCCGATAACCGCACCCATGACCGAATAGGTGGCCGCAATTCGAATCCCGGAGAAGATGGAGGGAAGGGCATGCGGCAGCTCCAGCTTGGTGAAAATTTGCCACGAGGTAGCCCCTGCCATCTGCATATAATTCATCATGGTGCGGTCAGTACGGGCGAGTCCGTCCAGGGCCGCAACAGCGACAGGGAAGAAGCAGACCAGCGTAATCACGATAACCTTGGGCAGCATGCCGAAGCCGAACCAAATCATGAGAAGCGGGGCAAGGGCGATGGTCGGCACATTCTGGCTTAGAATAAGAAGCGGATAAAGGGCGGTTTTGAGAAAAGGCACCATGTGCAGAGCCAGCGAGATGACAAGACCGATCGCCGTGCCGATCATAAATCCGATCAGGGTTAATTGCAGAGTGGCCGCTGTATGCTGGAAGAGACCGGAAGCTCCGGTAACGGCTTCATGCCCGATGGCCGTCGGTGCAGGCAGAATAAAAGGTTCAATGTCGAATACGGATACTGCGGCCTGCCATACCATCAAAAAGAAGAGGACCGCCACAGCGGGCGGCCAAACCGAACTCCACCAGCTCTTCATGGACGGTATTTCTCAGTCAGCTTATCCATGCTGATGCCGGTCGGATGATGCGCGATTTTGACTTGGGATATGATGCTGGGACTTCCTGCATTCACCAGCGCCTCGTGCATGCGCTCAACGATCGTGAGCAGCTCGGAGAGCTCTCCTTCCATGGTCGTTTCGAGTGCATGAACCTCGTATTTCACACCTGATTCCTGAATGACCTTGATCGCTTCATCTACATAAGGGATGCTGTCGGCCCCGTTTGGCGTTCTCGGAATTACTTGAATGCTTAAGAGTGTATTCGCCATATAAACTCATCCTTTCTTGTAAGCTTTACTGTAATGGAAGAGAGGCAGCCTTCCGCAAACGCAGTCTCTCTTCTTATAGAGGTTGTTCAAAAAGTCCGCTCTTGATAAGAAAACCTCTATCGAGGCCACTTCAAGGATGAGCGACCGCGATGCATAGGTAGGTTTTCTTGCGATATAGAATTTCATCAGTTCCACTGATAACTCATAAATTCTATATCTAACACGAAGCGAATCAGGAAGCAGCTCGGCATCGAATCTTGAATTCAGCCGGGCCTTCCGGTGCTCACGTACCCAAATCGTACGCTCCGCTCCTGATGTCCCTAGCTTCATCCAACTGAAGCGTTTTGAAAAAACGCACATCGGAAGCATAAGCTTCGGTGCTGAAAATCGACCTTTTTGAACACGCACTTAATATAGAAATAACCTTATGGCTGCTCCGGTAAAAATTCATTGGTAAATGCGCGGTCCGCGTCAAGTTCCTTCTCCAGCAGCTTGCGCTCAAACATCCAGTCGGCATACCCTGACCATACTTCGGCTTTCTGCTCGCCCCAGCGGGGTGCATCATCCTGATAACGGGGGCTCAGCCATTTCTGGCTGGCGAGAACCAGTTCGGCATCCAAGTCAGGAACAGCCTTCGTAAGCAGGGCTGCCGCATCTTCAGGATGTTGAATCGCATAGTCATATCCTTTGGAAGTCGCCCGCATGAACGCTTTGACAAGCTCGGGGTCATCCTGGATCTGCTTCTCGTTCGTTACGATCACCGGTGTGTAATAATCAAGCTGCTCCGAGTAGTCCTTCACATAAATCATGTCAAGCGGCTCATTGCGAAGCTCGGCTTCAATGCCCGTCCAAGCATAGAAGATCCAGGCAAAATCAATGTCGCGTTTCACGGCCGTAAAATAATCGGCATCGCCCATATTGACCATATTCACCTTGCTGACATCGGCGCCATCGATCTCCATGATGGATTTCATGACGGCTTCCTCCACAGGCGAGCCCCAGCCTCCATAGGATTTTCCTTCAAAATCGCCTGCCTTCACGATGCCTTTATCCTTGGGGGCGGCAAAGCCGGATGTATTATGCTGAATGATCGCTGCAATGGAAACGAGCGGCAATCCTTGCGTTCTGGCCAGCGTTACGCCTTCCTGATAGCTGATGCCAAACGGTACTTTTCCGGATGCGACCAGCGTATCCGTTCCGCCTGCTCCCGGCTGGACGATCTCGACATTAAGCCCTTCTTCCTCATAATACCCAAGCTCCTTCGCTGCATACAGGCCGGTATGATTCGTATTGGCGGACCAATCGAGCATCAGCTGTACGTCACGAAGTTTCCCGGGAGTCTGACTGTCTTCGCCTTCTTCACCTGTCTTCTTGTTCTGTCCGCTTGTGCCGCATCCAGAGGCAACCATCAGCAGGACGCAAGCAAGAAGCAGCGGAATCCATTTTCCCTTCTTCATCGTTTTCTCTCTCCTTTGAATTCTATTTCTATAACCTCGTTAACTCCACAAAAAAAGCGCCCTGATGATATCAGGACGCATGACGGCGTAAGTGTATACCACGGCAAATAAACAGCTGCCGCAAACATGGGCTTCCTACGCTGGCATTACCCAGATCAGGTGTAAGGGTCAGTATCATATCGGATACACTCTCAGCCGGCCATATCCCAGCTCCCCCGGTATTTATGAAGTTTCGATCATTACATCCGCTATTATAGTCCTAACAACCAGACCTGTCTAGTTCGAAGGGGCACGAACGAGGCAGGTCTTTGTTAGAACTCTTATGCAATGGGAAGGAATAATTGATCCTATGAACCTTTCACGAGATAAAGTATTTGAATAAGGCTTCTACGTAGAGGTTAGCGCTGGAAGAACTCAATCCATTCCCCTTCGGGACCATGTACAAAGAAATAACGGAAACCATTCGGGAGCGTCACGATTTCCTCGTCCAAGTGAGGAACGTCAAGTCCTTGAACCCGGGCATATTCCTCTTCAATGTTATCCGTGCTGACGGCAAAATGATGAACGGTGCCCTCCGCGGGCAGCGTATCGCTGTAACCCTGAATAAGCTCGACTTCCGTCTCGTTGCTGCCGTTAAATCCGAGGAACGCCAGCTGGATGACGCCATTAGTATGGGTCAGGCGATCCTTTAGTTCCAGTCCGACTACGGATGTGTAGAATGCAATTGTAGCTTCAAGGTTCCGGACAACAATACCAACATGATCCAATCGTTTCTGTGGCATGGCTCAACACCCTTTCCGATTCATATAAGATATGAATGTAAATATTATCACATAATCCCTATACGTCAAGTGGGTCTTGAGGGCAACAACTTTTCGGATGGTTATGGGTTTACTAGAGTAGAATCCATGGTTTTTCTTTCATTTCCTCATCTTTACTTTTAGGTGGGTAAAAAGTATCATGAAAACTAGGAGTATTAATTCAAAAGACCTAATAAGCAAGTAGTGAAAAAAGCTTACCTTTTGGCCGAGGAGGAATGCTTATGAGTCCAACTCCAGCAGATCATCTGTGGATTCGACTCGCCATGATATATGCATTCATTCAGATAATGATCGCTCTGTGGATGCCTGACGCTTTACCGCTTCAGCGTGTTCTAGTCATTATTCCTCCTGCAGCCGCCTCCGTTTATTTAATGCGGATTAGTCGGCGCTATGAGGTTCATCTTCGCAGGTTTTGGTTTATTGTGGGTCTCGGATTGATGGGGGATGCAGCGGCCCGAATCATTCACGCATGTCATGTTTGGTTTGAAAAAGAGAGCGCTTTCCCTACGGTTCTAGCCCATTTGTTCTGGGGGCTCGAACTCATCCTGTTCGCAAGTTCTCTCATTTATTTATTCCGGCATGTTCAAGGTTCGTTTCGGGGGCTCCGGCTTATGCTGGACATCGTGATTGTTGGCATAACGGTCATGACGGTAGGATGGGAGTATTTCATCAAGCCTGAGCTTGAGGGTCTGGTCCATGAGGCAGTATGGGGAAACATTTGGGTGGACATGCTGTATCCGCTATGCGCAATGGTACTTATTTTTTTTACGCTGGTGTTGTATTTTAATACCGGACAGTTAAGGAAATGGTCGGCCATTCTGTTATGTCTTGGCGGAAGTGCTTATATTGCCGGAGATGTTCTGTACATCTATCTTGTTGAACTCATGGGTATCGAGGCTCGTCCCTACCTATATCCAATCTATTCATTATCGGTATTTTTCATTAGTTTCGCAGGTGGGCAGTCTGCCTCTGATTCCCGTAAGCCATCTGTTGGTGAGCGGGAGCCGCGTTCGGTCGGAAACCTGATCGTAAGGTACCTGCTTCCCTATAGCGTGCTTGGCGGGATGTTTGCCCTTATGGCGCAGCGGTTTGGAGGGTGGACTGGACTGTTTACCGGCCTATCCCTGTGCGTGATCCTGATTCTGTTCAGGCAGATTTTAATCCAGTTCGAGAACGACCGCTTGTTTGACCGGCTGCATGAGAGTCTGATGCAGAGTGAAGCCCTGGCACATCGTGATGATCTTACGGGGCTGTATAATCGCCGTTATTTTAATGCAAGGCTGGCGAGCTCGCTGAAGGAGGCGGACCGCGCAGGTTCCCGCGTAGGCTTGCTGTATATGGATATGAACCGTTTCAAACGAGTCAATGACCGATACGGCCATCGTGCCGGCGATTTGTTGATACGAAAGGTTGCAGACCGGCTTCAATCTCTTGAATCCAAAGGAGTTTTGGTTTCCCGTTTAGGAGGAGACGAATTCACCGTTATGATCCATCCGGCTGGTGAGGATCAGGAGCTGATCTGGATGGCGGAGGAGATCTGGACGATGCTTAGCGAGCCGTACGAATTGGAAGGGCATGAAGTCCGAACCACGCCGAGTATCGGCATTGCGGTTTATCCGGATCATGCCAGAAATGACCAGGAGCTGATTGGTCGCGCCGATGCCGCGATGTATGCGGCGAAGGAACGGAACGCCCCTTGGCATTTTGATGTGGAGCGGACGATGCTGCTGCAGCTTTTGGATCAAAAGGTTGAGTAGATCAGGCAAGATCCTAGTATCGACAATACATTGTTAAAAGCAATATAAGTCGATTTTTGTAGAATTTGGCGTAATCATTGTACGAATCTTGCGCATTTCTCTTAAAATAGGTCATAACATCGATATAAAATCCATAAAATGCAAAGAAATCATATTCAAAATGCCGATAAGAAGCATAGTGAGAGCTAGCTTGCCAAGGAGGACGAACATGATTTGCGACAATTGCAGCACCTTTGAACCGATTGAGGACCAGGGGACCATTCATATGAAGCCTGCAAGTGGCGAGCTTATTCAGTTGCTGGCAGTGAACGGCTACGCGGTACATGAGAACAGTGAGGGTTGTGCTGTAAACTACAAGGTACGCGCGGACCTGATCTCCATGATGAAGTGCCTGCAGCCCCTTCCGCTGAAGATTCGTCAAGAGCTGTCCTTCTGTGTTACCGGCGGAGAAGCTCCGCAAATCCGGCATTCGTGGACCCCTATGCAGAAGTTCGAACTGCAGATGGAGCATTACGATATGGTAAGTATCATTTTACATAAGCAGTTTACGAGCTATATGCAGCCCATCGTGGATTCATCCGAGCAGATCGTTGCCTACGAATTTCTCCTTCGTCCGGTAGAGTGGGGAGCCAGGTTCCAGCCGTATGAGCTGTTTGAGACAGCCCGTAAAACCGGATTGCATGCATTCCTGGACCGGGCGGCACGAACCAGTGCCATTGAGACCAGTGCCGAGTGGCTTCCCATCGGCGTGAAGCGATTCGTGAACTTCCTGCCATCCTCCATATATGATGCGCAGTTGTGTCTAAACCACACCTTTCATACCATAGACAGGCTCCATCTGGATCCGAGGGATTTCGTATTTGAGGTTGTGGAAACCGAGAAGATTGATGATGTTGAGCATTTGCAATCGATTTTCGAGGTGTATCGCAGTCATGGAATCTCGGTAGCCATGGATGACGTTGGTGCAGGTTATTCCACATTGGAGCAGATGATTAAGCTTAAGCCGGATTATGTAAAGATCGACCGGAGTCTGATCGACCATTGCGATCGTAATCCCGCACAGCAGGAGCAGCTCAAAATGATCACGAACAAGGCTCATGATTTTGGGGCCATGGTGCTGGCCGAAGGCATTGAGAGACGGGAGGAGTTTCATTTTTGCCGAGATATCGGGATCGAGCTCTCGCAGGGGTATTTGTTTGGGAAGCCATCTGAACGGCCTCCGCGTGATCCTCATTCTCAACTGATCTATTCATAACATACATAATCGGCAATTGCCCCGCCATCGGGATGCGGAGCTTTGCATCTGATTGTCGCAGCCTTTGGCTGAGTCCAGACAATATAGATGCTTGGCGTGGATGAAAACGGGCCCTTTAAGAAGGAGCAATGATGCCTGAAGGAGCCCGTTTTCTGTAAAAACAAGAGCCCTGGAATGTTCTCCAGGGCTCTTGTTTTTATATAACTCGGTAGTTTTTGTAGACGTGATGCCTGTTATCTTGCGGCTTTTACCTCTCCAAATCCGTCGATGCTGTACTCCTTGCCATTCACGTTCAGGACAGCCGGCGTATCCGTTTCGTTGACGATGATGGTTTCCTTGCCTTTGACGTTTACCTTCAGGCGGGAACCGCGGAACATCACCTTAAAGGAGAAGGAAGACCAGTGACCCGGAATGAATGGATTCAAATGCAATACGCCGTCCTTCACGCGCAAGCCGCCGAAGCCATGCACAACGGACATCCAGGTTCCAGCCATACTGGTTGTATGACAGCCATCCTCGGTATCGTTGTTGTAGTTGTCCAGATCCAGGCGAGCTGTACGGAGGTACATCTCGTAGGCCTTCTCCTGGTACCCGAGCTCGCACGCGAGAATGGAGTGTACGCAAGGCGATAGGGAGGACTCATGCACCGTGAATGGTTCATAGAAGTCGAAGTTGCGTTTTTTCGTAGCCAAATCGTACTGGTCGCCAAGGAAGAACAATCCTTGCAGCACGTCAGCCTGTTTAATGTACACCGAGCGCAGAATGCGGTCCCAGGACCAGTTCTGATTCAGGGGCAAGTGGACAGGGTCCAATTCCTTCACCGGAACAAGCTCCTTGTTGAGGAATCCGTCCTGCTGCAGGAATACGCCGAGCTCCTCATCGACCGGGTAGTACATTTTGCTGATGATATCCTGCCATTTGGTCGTTTCGACATCCTGCAGCCCCAGCTTCGCCGTAAGCTCGGCATAGCGGGAATTCTCATTCTCTTTCAAATATTCGAGCACGTCGAGTGTGTATTCCATCGTCCAGCTGGCAATGCGGTTGGTGTACCAGTTGTTGTTCACGTTGTTTTCGTACTCGTTCGGACCGGTAACGCCCAGCATCATATACTGATCCTTCGCCGGCACGTAATTCACGCGCTCTTCCCAGAAGCGGGAAATTTCCACGAGCACTTCCAGACCGTATTGGCCGAGGTAAGAGAAGTCGCCGGTATAATTTACATAGTTATAGATGGCATAGGCAATCGCGCCGTTACGGTGGATTTCTTCAAACGTAATTTCCCACTCGTTATGGCATTCCTCACCGTTCATCGTCACCATAGGATAGAGGGCGCCTTTGGTAAAGCCGAGCTTCTTGGCGTTTTCCTTCGCTTTTTCCAGGTGCTTATAACGATAGATCAGCAGGTTTCGCGAAATGCTGGCATCCGCGGTGCTCAGGTAGAACGGCAGGCAATAAGCCTCGGTATCCCAGTAGGTGCTGCCGCCGTATTTTTCCCCGGTGAAGCCCTTCGGCCCGATATTCAGACGGTCGTCTTCGCCGCTGTAGGTTTGGTTCAGCTGGAAGATGTTAAATCGGATCGCTTGCTGGGCCGCTACATCGCCTTCAATGACGATATCGCTTTCCTTCCATTTGTCGCCCCATGCATCGGCCTGCTCCTTCAGCAGCTGTTCGAATCCGGTCCGGGCCGCCGGCTCCAGTACAGCACGCGCAGCATCCACCAATTCACCGAATCCATGATTGCGGGAAGTAACGTTAGCCACATATTTATAGATGGTGATGGCTTCGCCTTCAGACACCGGCACGCTTACGCGGTTCGCCGCATATTTCTCTTTCTCCACCAGCTCGGCCTGAAGATCCAGCTTCGCGCCGTTCTTAAGGATGCTATATGACATGACCGAGGTCACATGGAAATCGAGTTTCTTGGTCTTTACGGTCAATGCGGCCGAGCCTTGCGCCGCTTCCTTGAATACCTCAAGCCAGAATTTCTCGTCATAGTTGGAATCCTTGTTCTTCACATCGCCATCGAGATATGGTGTGATCGTAAGCTCTCCAGCGAAATTGAGCGGAGTTACGGCATATCGAATGGCGCCGATCTCGTGGCGTACAATGCTGACAAAACGGACGGCTTCAACCTTGAGCTCCTTGCCGTTTTCCATGACAGCGGTAAAGCTGCGGGAGAGGAAGCCTTCCTTCATATTCAGCTCGCGCACAAAATCCTTCACCGTGCATTTGGCCAGATCAAGCGGCGTGCCGTCGATTTCAATACCGATGCCAATCCAGTTGGTGCTGTTCAGCACTTTGGCAAAATATTCGGGATAACCGTTCTTCCACCAGCCTACACGGGTTTTATCCGGATAATACACGCCTGCCATATAACTGCCTTGCAGGGAGGAGCCGCTGTAGGATTCCTCGAAGTTGGCGCGCTGGCCCATAAATCCGTTACCGATACTGAAGATACTCTCCGAGATCTCATGCGTGTGAGGATCAAAGCCCTCCTCAATAATTGACCATTCATCAAGCTTTAAATATTGTTTCACAATCATCGGCTCCTTTGTTTTTAGGAAAAATGGTTGCAGATCTATATGGGATGAAACTACCGGATGCCGTAAGTCGCATTCGCTTACAACTCCAGCAGACGATCCACCGTGAATCCTTTCAGGGAGGGAAGAACGATGTTGGCGCGCCCCAAGGTTTCAGGCGACCCGATGCCGACGCTCCGCATTCCCGCGCGGATGGCGGCTTCGATGCCGGCCTCGGCATCCTCGAATACGACGCAGGCGTCAGGCCGGGCGCCAAGCTCGCGAGCTCCCAGCGTAAAAACCTCGGGATCCGGTTTCGCTTGGGCAGTCTTCGTTCCATCGATGATAGCGTCGAAGTAAGGAGTGAGGCCTGTATTGTTCAGGATCAGCATCGCGTTCTTGCTGGCGGAGCCCAGCGCAACCTTGATGCCGCGGTCCTTCAATGCTTGGATAAATTCGAGGGCACCAGGCAAAATCTCGGATTCGTCCATGTTGGAAATATACTCGACATACCAAGCATTCTTCTTCTCGGCTAGCGCCAGCTTCGCGTCTTCATCGAGCGTGATTCCGCCAACCTCAAGCAGAATATCGAGGGAAGCCATGCGGCTTACACCCTTCAGGCGTTCATTGTCCTGTTCCGTGAATTCAAAGCCAAGCTCTCCGGCAAGACGCTTCCAGGCAATGTAGTGATACTTGGCGGTATCCACCAGCACGCCGTCTAGATCGAATAAACAAGCGGATAGGGTTGACATGATCATCCTCCTTAATGGATTAGTGCAAACGTTTGAACCAAGCTGCAAAAATAAAGGAAGCACCATGATGCTTCTTTATTTTGATAAAACTTCGTGTATCTTCCGCGACTACATTCGGTCCTTAAGACTTCGGCGGCGAAAACATCGAGGATTCGCGGATCATCAACCGGTGCGGAATGATATAGCGGTGCGGCAGTATCGTGTTGTCATCGTTACGAATGGTCTGGATCAGCGCTTGGGAAGCGGTATAACCCAGGTTGTAAATACCGATGTCCACACTGCTCAGCGGCGGGGTCGATAGTTCGGTCAATGAGATGTTGTTGAAACTGATGATGGATACGTCCTGGGGAACTTTATACCCCAGCTCATGCAGCCCGCGAACCACGCCGAAAGAGACAATATCGTCAACAATGACAAGCGCCGTCGGACGTTCAGGCAGGTTCATGAAAAAGGACATGGCGCGATAGCCGCTCTCCTGAAGGAACTCGCCTTCGACAATCCATTCTTTTCTCATCTCCAGACCGGCATCGGCAAGCGCTTTGCCATAGCCTTTCATCCGGTCTTGTGAGACGATCAGGTTAGGCGGGCCGCTGACAAAGCCAATCCGCTGATGCCCAAGGGAGATCAGATGCTTGGTTGCATCATAGGCCGCCTGCACATTATCGGTATCGACCGATAACAGATCCGGGTATTTCTCACTTCGGCCGACAAGCACGAACGGATAGTTGTTGGACTTGAGAAAATCAACCACCTGATCGTCCTGCCTGGAGTACAGCAAAATGGCGCCGTCGACGCGGCGACCGTTAAGCAGCCGGGATACGGCTTCGACTTCTTCCTTCTCGTTGCCGCCCGAACTGAGAACGACGTCGTATCCGGAGCGGTTCGCTTGGGTGACGATACCGCGGATCAGTTCCATGAAGAATAAGTTGAGGAACAATTCTTCCGCAGGTTTCGGCAGAATCACGCATATGCTTTCCGTCGTTTTGGAAACCAGGCTCTTGGCCATAATATTGGGATGGTAGCCCATTTCCTCCATGATCTCTTTCACCTTCCGCGAGGTTTCGCGGCTGATTCTGGGATGATTGGAAAGCACCCGTGAGACGGTGGAGGGGGATACGCCCGCTCGTTTTGCGACATCTTTAATCGTTACAGACATAATAGGACCTCCAGTGGAACCGTTTGCGTTTTTTTGAAAATAAGAAAGCGACTACTGGAGTTCTCTCTAATTTCAGAAGAGTAACTTCCGCTAATCGCGGACCGTTCTTCTTTATTTAATTGTGGGTCTGTCAGGCCCTGAGTATACATGATACCTATTGATCTAAAGCCATATTGATCCGGTTTGTTAAACGGTTTCACACTGCTATATTAACGTTAATCGATAGGCTTGTAAATACGTATCCAAGTCAGTCCAGCGCAATTATTTTACAAATGCGTCAAAAAAGAAGCAAGGATTAGAAAACGGGAGAAAGTGTGGTATTATAGTCGGAAAAGCCCGGAAAACAACTTAAAACGGCATTGTGCAAACGATTTAACAAAGAAAAGAAGTAGGTTATGATATGGATGGATAAAAACGAGTCCTCATCTACGGAAGAAGATGAATTTTAAGTTGAACCACGGAATGTAACCGTTTTACTGGAAAACAATAGTGAAATTGAATACAAACGTTTGCGCTATTCTAAAATTGCTGTAGAGATCCATTTGAATAGATAAGTGCAGTAACTGGATGAACTTCAGCTGCTGCAACGAACAGGAGGTAAACAACGTGATACGTTCTACATGGGGAAAACGCAGGGCTCTACCTCTATGGCTTGCGGCTATTACGCTTACCGGAAGTCTGCTGGCAGGATGCAGCGGCACAGCGGCTCCATCGCAAGAGGAGGTTAAGCCGCCAACAGCACCGGAAACGAAACAGCCGAATCCGAAAGCGCCTGCAACAATGGAGACAGCAAAGGTGGATGAGCAGCCCTCCGACGTCTATTATGAGATTTTTGTACGCTCATTCTATGATTCCGATGGGGATGGGATCGGTGACTTTCAAGGCGTCATTGAGAAGCTGGATTATCTGAATGACGGAAATCCGGAAACTTCAGAGGATCTTGGCGTGACGGGGATTTGGCTGATGCCGATTAATCCTTCGCCGAGCTATCACGGCTATGATGTGACCGACTATCGTTCCATACACCCGGACTACGGAACCCTTGATGACTTTAAGACGCTGCTTGCCGAAGCGGATAAGCGCGGGATCAAGGTGATCATGGACCTAGTGGTCAATCACACAAGCACGGAGCATGCCTGGTTTCAGCAGGCTGCGAAAGACAAGGCTTCGGCAACCCGGGATTGGTACATATGGGCCGAGGATCAAGGGAGGACTCCTTCAGGAGCCAGCGCTGCAGGCAGCGACTCGCCGTGGCATGAGATCAACGGGGCCCATTACATGGGCACGTTTTGGGGCGGGATGCCGGACCTGAACTTCGATCATCCCAAGGTCCGCGATGAGATGAAGGATATCGGGAAGTTCTGGCTGGAGCTCGGTGTCGACGGATTCCGGATCGATGCAGCCAAACATATTTATGAGGATCTGATGTCCGATAAAGGCGAAGCGACAACGGCTAAGAATACAGCATGGTGGAAGGAATTTCGCGCGAGCATGAATGAGGTGAATCCCGACGCTTATATTGTCGGGGAGATTTGGGATAATTCCGCTGCGGTCATTGCGCCGTATCTGGATAACGCGTTTGATTCCGGGTTCAACTTTAGCCTGGGCGAGAGCATCATCGGTGCCGCGATGAATGAAAAGGATAACAATTTGGCCTTCACCCTGGAGCGGATTTATGGTTTGTTCAGCCAAGTCTCAGGCGGCAAGTTTACGGATGCCGCGTTCTTGACGAATCATGACATGAACCGTGTCATGTCGCAGTTGAAGGACGATGAGAACCACGTCAAGATGGCCGCCGGCATTCTGCTGACCATGCCGGGCAATCCGTTTATTTATTACGGAGAAGAGATCGGGATGAAGGGAGCGAAGCCGGACGAACAAATCCGCGAGCCGATGATCTGGTCCACTACGGGCAGCGATAAGGGGCAGACGACCTGGGAGCCGCTTATGCATAACCGCGGCGATCAGGTGCAGGGTGTGGAACAGCAGGCGGGAGATCCGGATTCTCTGCTGTCCCGTTACCGCACGCTGATCCGCTGGCGGAATGATGTGCCCGCGCTGAACAGCGGAACGATTGAATCCTTTGCTTCCGGCAATGGGCAGGTGATGGCTTATATCCGCCGTTCCCAAGACAACAAAGCCCTTGTTGTCCATAACCTGTCAAGCCAAGAGCAGACGGTCGATTTGGCAGCAAAGAGCGGAGAATCGCCGTTCCAATCCTTGTCGAAAACAACGGATGATAGAGCGACATTAGACGGCAAAGGCTTAATACTGCCGCCTTATACAACCGTCATATTAGAGTAGGCAGCTGCTTCTCTATTGAGTGGAATACAAAAAGACCGCGCACCCCCTTGGAAGGAGGGGGCTCGCGGTCTTTTTGCCGTTAGGATGCCTTCGCATGAGCCAAAAAATGCCTAGATGTCTAGTCTTGAAACTGCCGTAAATATCTGGCTGTTAGGGAATGCGGGTTCTTCAGCAGATCGGCCGGTTTGCCGGAGAACAGGATATTCCCGCCGTCTTGCCCCGCGCCGGGACCCATGTCAATAATCCAATCGGCCTGGCTGATGATGTCCAGATTATGCTCAATCACTATGACCGTGCTGTTCTGAGCGACAAGTCGGTTGATGATGGACATTAGCCGCTCGCAATCGGACAGATGGAGCCCGGTCGAGGGTTCGTCCAGTACATAGATTTCACCTTGCTTATCGAGCTCTGCCGCCAGCTTCACCCGCTGCCGTTCCCCTCCCGATAGCGTGCTTAAGGGCTGGCCGAGCGTCAAGTAACCCAGTCCAACATGCTGAATGCGCTGAAGCGCGGCCACGATATCCTGTTCCGTGAAATAATCCAGCGCTTCGTCGGTGGTCATGGCGAGCACGTCACTGATGTTTTTACCGCGAAGCTGATAGCGCAGAACGTCATCATGAAAGCGGCGGCCCTGGCAGGCTTCGCAAACGGTAACCAGGCTGTCCATAAAAGCCAGATCCATCGTAATCGTGCCGGAGCCGTTACACACCGGACAAGCCCCCTTGGCATTAAAGCTGAACAGGGATGGACTTACCCGATTCTCGTCGGCAAACAGCTTGCGGATGGCATCAAAAATGCCGGTAAACGTCCCGATATTGGAGCGGTTGGATGCCTGGATCATGTCCTGATTCATAATGATGGCCTCCGGGTAAACGTTCGGCAACACCTGGTTAATGAGCGTGCTTTTGCCTGACCCGGCAACGCCTGTTACCACTGTCAGCACCCCGACCGGAATGCTCACGGATACCTGCTTCAGATTGTGAAGGGAGGCGTCTTTGATGCGCAGCCATCCGGCCGGCTCCCGGACCGCGGACTTTAAGCGGGCGCGTTGACTGAGATACTTACCTGTCAGGGTGTTGGCGTGGCGCAACCCTTCCGGGTCCCCCTCATACACGATCGTACCGCCGGCGGTGCCTGCTCGCGGCCCCATATCTACAATATGATCCGCAATCCGGATGACGTCCGGATCATGCTCCACGATGATGACCGTATTTCCCTTATCCCGAAGCTGTTGCAGCAGTCGGTTCATGTTATGCACATCGTGCGGATGCAGGCCAATGCTGGGCTCGTCAAAAATATACGTTAAATCCGTCAAGCTGCTCCCCAGCTGGCGCACCATCTTGATGCGCTGGGACTCGCCTCCGGACAGTGTTACGGTTTCCCGGTCCATCGTCAGGTAACCGATCCCGACCAGAAGCAGCTGCTCCAGCCGAGTTATGCAGGTTTCCACGACGGTTGCTGCCGCCGGATCCTCGATCGTCTGCAAAAAAGCGATCAGCTCATTGACCTGCATCCGTGCACAGTCGGCGATGGATGTGCCGTTGATTTTGCAGGAGAGCACCTCCTGATTCAGTCTCCCGCCATGGCATAACGGGCAGGCAGTCTCAGCCACCACTTGATCAATAGCTTCCCTGTACGTCCTCGCATCCCGTGAATCCTTGCTCAGGAACGTTCGCTCCAACCGGGGAATAATGCCTTCATAATACGAGGTAGGAGGCCATTCCTCCGTTGGGTTCGGCGGTTTAAAGCCGGTTTTATACAGCAGCGTGTCCCATTCTTCCTCGGTGTAATCCTTCAGTTTCTTATCATTATCAAACAGGCCTGTGGCGACATAACGCTTCCAGCGGAACTCACCCGGACGGAATGTCGGGAACCGGATGGGGCCTTCGTTCAGCGATTTCTCCTTGTCGATCAAGTTCTCGATTCGAAAGCTGTTCACTTTGCCCAGTCCCTCACAATGGGGGCACATGCCTTGAGGGTTGTTAAAGGAAAAGACGTCCGAATATCCGACAAAGGGCCGGCCTATTCGGGAGAATAACAAGCGCAGCAAGGAATGGATATCGGTGATGGTTCCCACGGTTGAACGGGCATTGCCGCCGATTCTTTTTTGATTGACGAGGATGGCCACCGACAGGTTTTCAACCGAATCCACCTCCGGCTGTCCGTAATGGGGGAGGCGATGGCGGATAAAGCTGGAATACGTCTCATTCAGCTGACGCTGGGATTCTGCGGCAATCGTATCGAAGACCATGGCGGATTTGCCGGAACCGGACACACCGGTGAACACCGTGATTTGTTTTTTGGGGATTGAGAGGCTCACGTTACACAGGTTTTTGTTGCGGGCACCATTAACCTTGATGGCCTGTTCCATAGGGTTGCACATCATGAGGGCTCCTTTCTTGTATCGTTTTGACCTTGACACAGCAACAGCATATCTTATAAACATGACAATTATTGTCTAGTTATAACGTGTGAGGTGGGTATTATGTCAAAAGCGAAACAGCTTATGGATGTCATCATGTATGTCAATGCCAAAAGGAGCTTTACCGCTCAGGAAGTGGCCGATGAATTCGGCGTTTCCGTTCGCACGGCGCACCGGTATCTTACCGAGATCAGCGATATGGGCGTTCCCTTATATACGGAGCAAGGGCGGCACGGGGGATACCGTACATTGAAGAGTCGCGTTCTTCCGCCGATCCTGTTCGATGAAGATGAAGTATTTGCTATATTTTTTGCTTTTCAAGCCTTGAAGCGTTATACCTCGTTGCCGTTTGAGCTGAATATCGGCTCTGCCTCCCGCAAGCTGCTGGCCGGATTTCCGGAGGATACCAAAATGATGATCAGCCGCCTGGAATCGGTGCTGACCTTCTGGAGTCCAAGCAGAACCGCAGGGTCCCCTTATCTAAAAGACGTCATTGAAGCCGCTCTTCATCAGCGGGCTATACGGATCAGCTATCGTTCCAAATCGGGCACGAGCGACCGGGAAGTGCTGCCGATCGGCGTTTATGCCCAGGATGGTTTATGGTATATGCCCGCGGTGGAGCATGGGAAGGAAGGGGTGCGCCTGTTCCGCATGGACCGAATGGAATCCTTAGCCCTGACCGATAACACCTATGAGGCGGACATTAGCATGCAAGAGTGGCTTGAGGACTACCCCATTCGGGAGCCGGTTCGATTGTATGCAGAGCTGACTAGGGAAGGGGCGAGACAGTGCGAGAGCATTCCGTGGCTGGAGAACGAGGTAGCCATGCAAGATGAGCACCGGGGCATTGTGGATACAACCATCGATGGCAATGATCTTGAATATGTCGCTCAAATCTTCCTGCGTCTGGGTATGGAAGCGAAAGTCATTGAACCTCCGGAGATCGTTGATATGCTGAGGGAGAAGGCAAGGCAGCTGAGCCTGCATTACGGATTGCCGGGTTAGCGAATCAGATGCATGCACGCCGGGGATCCCATGATACAATGACAAATGATGGATCAATGTATACCTACATAGATACGGGAGTCTTTTTTTGTCTTGAAGGATCCAACGAGCTCCTTTTAAGGAGATATGATTATTTGCACGAGAAAGGAAGATGGATCATGAGCGCATGCATTCTATATATCGAGGACGACCGGGAGATCGGCGGGTGGGTCAGTGAATTTCTCAGGGACAAGGGATATGAGGTGCGGTGGCTGCTGAGTGGAGAGAAGGCCGTAGAGGAAGCAGCTTCGTGTGCGGTCGTTGTTCTGGATGTCATGCTTCCGGGGCTTGACGGCTTTACAATCGGGCAGCGTCTCAAAAAGGCCTATACCGGACTGCCTATCCTGATGCTGTCGGCCCGAACCTCCATTGACGATAAGCTGCAGGGGCTTGAGTTCGCCGATGATTACTTGACGAAGCCCTTTCACCCGGACGAGCTGGCTGCCCGCCTCGAGGTGCTTCTGCGTCGTTCCGTTGTCAAATCCGCGGAGCCCATGAGAGTGAAACACTTATCCGTATATGAAGCCGAGAATCGGATCGTGAACGAGGATACTGGTGAGGAGACGCTGCTGACCGGTAAACAGCACCAAATCTTTATGTATCTGCTCCAGCACCAGGGGCGTGTCATGACCAAGGAGCAAATATATGAGTCGGTCTGGGGAGAGTCATATATCGAGGGAGACAAGACGCTCATGGTCCATATCCGGTATCTGCGCGAGAAGCTGGAGCGGGATCCTGCCAACCCGGAGATTATTGAGACGGTTCGCGGGCTTGGTTATCGGGTGAGAGCATGAGATGGAGAAGGAAGCAGGGAAGGTTCCGCAATTCGCTGACCAACCGATATCTGCTGTTAATCTCGATGGCGATGATATTCATGCCGATCATATTTCCGTTAGCGTCGATTTTTTACTGGTTCGTGAATGACGCATTCTCGGATCGGCCGCCGGCCCCTGTCGGGAAGTATACCAGCGGTAACGTGTTAGAGAAAATGTGGCATGAGGAAGCAGCCGGATTAAGCGGAGCCTCGCCGGAGGCCATTGAGCAGAAGCTGATCTCGATACGCAAGGAGTACCCGGAAATCTCTATGTTTTGGGTGGACGGCAGCAATGAGACCAGACTGCAGCTGCCTGCACAGCCTAACGTTCCCAAGGTATGGAGCGCGCTCTATACCGTGCAGTTTATGAAAAACTCCCTGGATGGGGACCCGTTCACATCCGTGGCTTTTATCGGGGGAGAGGGATCGGGAGAAGGGTTTATGGTCATGCAGCTGCCGAGAAAATACATCAATGTCCAGCAGCCTATTGCCAGCGAAACGGCGCTGTACGGCCTGTTTATGGCCTTGATGTCGGGACTGTTCATTCTGGTTTCCTGGCTGTTCTTCGTGCGTATTCGCAAGCGGCTGCTGCGTCTTCGTTCTGCTATGACGTCTCCTCATACGGTGACGGGCATACCGCAGCCGGTTACCTTAACCAAGCATGACGAGATTGGGCAGCTGGAGGAGGGCTATAACGATATGGTCATCCAATTAGAGGAGGGCCAGCGCCGCCAGCGCGAGGAAGAAGAGCTGCGCAAGTCGCTGATTGCCAATCTGTCTCATGATTTGAGAACCCCCCTGACGGTGATTCGAAGCCATATTTTCTCCATGGAGCGGGAGCCGCTGAGCGATAGGGGGAAAGCATCGTTGTCACTCATCGAAGCGAAAATCGCGGATTTAGGCGGTCTGATCGACAATCTGTTGTCCTACAACCTGCTCACCAGCGGCAGAGTGCAGCTGAACATGGAACCTACCGACGTTCTGCGAATCGTCAAGGAAAGCGCGGCTGCCTGGTATCCGGTATGGGAGAAGGCGGGGATCGAACCGGACATTCAGCTGCGTGCCGAGCCGATTAGCTGGTACGTGGATGTGCTGTGGTTCCGACGACTTCTTGATAATCTGTTTCAAAATGTCGTCCGCCACGCCAAATCCGGGCAGTACATCGGTATTCATACCGAGGAGAGAGAAGGGCTTGAGGGCGTGCTTGTCATTTCGGATCAGGGACCGGGAATCGAAAGCGACTCCGGCAACAAAGGAACAGGCATCGGCCTGGCCATCGTGGATCACCTGGCAAGGGAAATGGGACTTGAATGCCAGGTGGAAAGCTCGGATGAGGGGACGAGGATCAGCATCTGGAAGCGGTGAGGAATCAAGGGCTTGGCTATCAAGCATTCTACCTGGAATGGATGAAGTCTAGATCGAGTATATAAAAAGAGGAGCCGGCATGATGGTCGGTTCCTCTTTTTTTTGCTTCGCAATAACAGAAAAAGACGCCCTATAAGGCGTCTTCGTACCATTGCTTTTCGCTCGAGTTTCACGAGCTCGTCAGTGAACTGGGTTCATAAGCAAGGCAGGCTACAGCTGCTAGACTGAGAGAGAGATCCATTCTGATATCCAAATGAACGAGAACATTCAAATTCATAGTTAACCACGCTCCAATCGTAACGGTGAATCGATCGATGAGAGTGAAGAGTGATTGGCATGCCATCATCAGCGTCAGGTAGCCCTCCTGTACGGACGCAATAAGCGTTTCGGCCAGGTTATTATATCATATTCGGGATACTTGTTAAAACGGTGGAGATAGTATGCAATCGATGCGATTTCTCTAGCTTAGCCAGCCGACAGAAGCAAATGCGAATGCAGACTTTTTGATGCACATTAGCTTATGTGAAGAAATCTCTTGAACTCATGCAAATGCACCAGCGGAGGAGTCGGAATCGTTGCTGGAGAAGCGAAGCGTTCGCCTTTAAATCCGGGAAACCACCCTTGGGTATATTCACAGTTTCCTGGATTTAACAGCGATCGGAGGAACGATCCGGCACCGGAGCGGCCTTAGCTGCAGCAAGTCACTCTTAGCTATTTTCACGAAGTAACCGTTTGGATAGGCTGCCAGCTTTTTTAAAGTAAATTTAAACTTGAGGCCGACCGGCATTTAACCTTGGACAGGTAGGATATTACCTGAGGTGATGAACGTGACGGAACTCGTCATTCAAACGAAAGGCTTATATAAAATATATAAAAAGCGCGCAGCCGTCGTGGATTTGAACCTGGAGATCGCACGCGGCGACATTTATGGCTTCCTTGGACCGAACGGCGCCGGGAAAACAACGACCATCCGCATGCTGCTCGGACTCATTCAACCGACGCGTGGTGCGATTCATTTGTTCGGCAAGGATTTGAAGAGCGACAAAATGGACATTTTGCGCCGGACCGGATCGCTCGTGGAGTACCCATCCTATTACGGTCACTTGACGGCCGTAGAGAATCTGGAAGCGATTCGCCGGATTACCGGCGGACCGAAGTCCCGCATCTCGGAAGTGCTGGAGATCGTCTCCTTGACGAAGGAGGCCAAGCGCCCGGTCAAGGGATACTCGCTTGGGATGAAGCAGCGTCTTGGCATCGCGGCTGCCCTGCTGAACAATCCGGAGCTGCTCATTCTGGATGAGCCGACCAACGGACTGGATCCGTCCGGCATACATGAAATCCGGGAGCTGATCAAGAATATGCCGCGCCAATACGGCATTACCGTGCTGGTATCCAGTCACCTGCTGGGCGAGGTCGAGCAGATGGCGGACAAAGTCGGCATTATCCGTGAAGGAAGGATGGTGTTCCAGGATACGATCGACAATCTGGTATCCACGGCTTCCAGCGGTTTCCGTCTGTCGGTGTCCGAGCCGGAGTTAGCACTCGGTTTGGCGCTGGACCTGGGCTGTGAAGGAGTTCTGCGTAATCAGATGCTGGAGCTGGAAAGCATGCAGGACGCGAAGATTGCGCTGCTCGTGAAGCGGCTCGTGGAGAATCAGCATGCGGTATACCGGGTGGAAGAGCAGCGGAGGTCGCTCGAGGATATCTTCATGCAGATCGTAGGGGAGGGAAGCCGGGTATGATGTTCCGTGCGCTTTCCGCCGATTGGCTGAAGATCCGGGGCAAAGGCATCTGGTTTCTCGCTGCGCTCGGTCCCGTCGGGCTGGCAGCGATGCAAGGGCTGAACTTCGGACTTCGCTATGGTTACCTGATGAAATCCTACGCGGCCGATCCCTGGGGCGGGCTGCTCGAGAACGTGCTGTTTTTTGTACCGATTGCCCTCTTTCTTGGGATCACGCTGGTCTGCTCGCTGATGGCCAACGTGGAGCATCAGCTGAGCTCGTGGAAACAGCTGCTGGCATTGCCTATTTCCAGAACGGCGGTATTCAGCGCCAAGTTCGTACAGGCCTTCCTCATTCTCTGCGTATCCTGTCTCCTTTTGTCGATCAGTACCGCCGTGCTTGGCATCATACTGGGGATGGGCGCAGATCAAATGCCTTATCTAGATCTGCTGCGCATCGGTTTTGTGCAATTATTTGCTGCGCTTCCGATGCTGGCCTTTCAGCTGTGGATGTCATTGACGCTCAAGAACCAGGGCATCGCTGTTGGAATCGGGATCACCGCCTCCGTTGTATCGATGTTTGCCATGCAATTTCCTGATTGGATGCCGTTAAAGTGGCCGCTGCTGGCTTACATGGGGCCGGGAGAAGCCAAGGTCATCGGAGCGGGTTTGCTGCTGGGCGCAGTGATAACGTGCGCCGGCCTGATTCATTTTAACCGAAAGGATGTGGATTAAGATGGCATCCTATATAAGAGCGGTGTCAGCAGAATGGCTTAAGCTGTCCAAATCCAAATTGTGGCCCCAGATTTTCCTGTGCGCGATCCTGGTCATGCTGCTGGGCATATTGAATGGAAAGCCTGAGGAGCTTGCGCCATGGGAGTATCTGATCAGCATTATGATCATTCTGCATGCGATGCTGCTGCTCCCGATTCTGACGGGCATTTTTAGTGCCATGGTATGTCGGTATGAGCATTCGGGCGGGGGATGGAAGCAGCTGCTCGTCCTGCCGGTTTCACGCGGCGCCGTCTATTTTGCGAAGTTCTCGGTGGTAGCCATGCTGCTTGCCGTGGTGCAGTTACTGTTCATGGGAGCCGTGCTGGGAGCCGGTTTGATCCACAAGGTGGATGCTCCGATTCCGTGGGAAATGCTGCTGCGTTGCCTGCTTGGCGGTTGGGTTGCTTGCTTGCCGCTGGCTGCGCTGCAGCTTGGAGTCTCCACGGCCTGGAGCAGCTTTGCCGCTCCGCTGGCATTGAACGTCGTTTTTACCATACCGAACATGCTGGTGGCCAACTCGCAGACGTATGCCCCTTACTATCCGTGGACGCAGCCGTTTCTGGCGATGATGCCGGCGGGTCAAGCCGATTTCGGCGCATTCAACCTGCCGTTTGAAAGCCTCATGACCGTCGTGGTTGGCGGTTTTCTACTGTTCTTTCTCGCGGGCTTCATCTATTTCCAGCGGAAAGAAGTGTAATCATTCAGAACTTGAAAAACCGGTTGACTCATGACAAAGAGCTGCCCCGGGCCCTTTTGGCCTTGTTGGAGCAGCTCTTTTTTTATTTTCCTATGTGTAACGAACCCTTGGCTTTGCTATTGAGGCAAATCCACCCACACATAAGGGGTGTCAGCGGCCTTCAATCCATACTCGATGATTGTGATGACGGCGACCGTTTCTGCGGGATTGACGGCGGGCTTGCCCGTTTCGAAGAAGTTCACCAGATTCTCGATGAACAGGGCGAAGAAATTCGAATTGGCGGTGACCTGTTTGAAGCCCCCGTCGCCATTCTTTATCCCTAAGGTAAAAGGACAGTTATCCCCGAGATGATTCACGGTGGCCTGCTGTCCGTTCCCGAAATCAATCAGCAGGGCTGGGGAGTCAGGCGTGCCGATATACATCACCCGCTTTGCGCTGGCCCCCATCAGGCTGACGATCGGCTCGATTTGATGGATCGAATAATTGGCGAAGGCACCCGGTCCCCAGCTGCTGATCGTTTGGATATCGCTTCGATCCAGCTCATTGTATTCGCTGGCAAAACGCAGGGCGGACGTCGAATACATCGGCGTTCCATGCTTTGCTGCCAGATCGAACAGGCGGATAGCCGTTTCCCGGTCAGGCGCGAACGTTTTATCGATATAGGTCGGCTTGCCGGATTGCAGCGGAAGCTGGGACAGCTCCTCATGGAATTCCGGGTTATCCGGGGACAGCACGATCAGGTAATCGCTGCGCTCCACCACCTCTTCGATTGTGGGCAGCAGCTCAATGTCAAACTCCTTGCTCCAGGCAGCGTTCGTGAGCCCGCTCTCTTTGTCTCTCTTGCCGTAGGCGTACATGACCTTCATGGCATGTTCCGATGCCTGCTCAATCCAACCGGGATATTTGTTTGCATGGAATTGGTCCAGATGCAGGTCGATGAATCCGATTTTTTTCATGATAAAAGGGCCTCCCTGGCGTTCGAACTATAGGTTACAGGCTGTTCTGGGCAACGGGCTGCAGCGAAACCTCCGCGCCTTGGTCGGACGAGTCGTAAATCGCCTGGATGATCTGGGAGGAGAGGATGACCGTATCGATATGCGAAGGCTGCTTCTCCCCGGTTTGAATGCAGCGGATGAACCCGTCGATCTCATTCTGGAACATGCTGCCGAGATTGAATTTCGGCGTGGTTTCGATCAATGCGCCGTCCTCCGTGGTGTAGAAGGTGAAGTCCGCGCCGTATTTCAGCCGGATGCCGCCTTTGTCGCCGAGGAAGTCGATGAACATCTCTTCGGCGCCGATATTTTGCGCCCATGCGCCGTTCAGGGAAATGGTCGGGCCTTCCGTGCGGACGAGGGCCGTGACAAAATCGTCGACGTCATATGTGCCGTCATATTTCGGCGGACCTGCCCACATTTTGAGGAAGGTGTAATTCTCCATGTCTTTGCCCAGCTTGCAGTAAGCCTGGCCGGAGACGGTCTTCGGCTTCGGATCGCCCGTACAGTACATCACGACATCGAGGAAGTGAACGCCCCAATCGATCAGCGCGCCGCCGCCGGCAATGGCTTTGGTCGTGAAGGCGCCGCCGAGACCCGGGATCGAGCGGTGGGAACGGAAGCTGGCATATACGTGATACAGCTCGCCGAGATCGCCGTTTTGGATCATTTTTCTGATTCTGTTTACGCTTTCATTGTAGCGGTTGACCACCCCGATATTCAGCGTCTTGCCCGTTTCGTGCTGAACCTTCTGCATTTCCAGCGCCTCCGCGTAGGTGCGGGCTGCCGGCTTTTCGCATAATACATGCTTACCTGCCCGCAAGCAATCGATGGCGATGGAAGAATGAACGTCATTCGGCGTACAGATCGATACCGCGTCGACCTCAGGGTCGTTCAGGATCTGGTTGTAATCTTCGATGGCTTGGCCGCATTCGTATTTGGCGACGGCGGCATCGGCCCGATCTTTCACGATATCGCAGAAATATTTGATCTCGGCATCTTCGTTGGCCATGTAGGCGGGAATATGGGCACTGTTCGCAATCGTGCCGCAGCCAATCACGGCAATTGTAATTTTGTTCATCGGTTCTCCTCCAAAATCGTGGATTGATGATGCTGTGATGACATAAGCCTGTCGCTTGATTCTTCGTTATTGCTTGCCCCGAGTATAGCATGTGAACGATCGCTTCGATTTCACTATCGTGTTTATTTATTGGATTATCGTACCGGGGGTGTTAATCCACGGTTTTAAAAGCGTTCTTTTTGTAGTAGGCGGGTGTCGTTCCCGTGTATTTCTTGAAAATGCGGCAGAAGTAGGGAAGCTCGTTAAACCCGACCTTGAAGCATACATCGGTTACCGTGAGCTCGGGCTCCGTCAGCAGCCGCATGGCCATCCGTATCCGGTAGTTGGCCAAGTACTGGCTGAAGGTCCAGCCGGTCACCTCCTTGAACCGTCGGCAAAAGTTCGTCCGAGACATCATCGTCCGCGCACAGAGATCCTCCAGCCATAGAGGCTGGTCGTAATGGTCGTGAATATATTGAACGGATTCCAAAATGGGCTCACGGTACGGGGCGCTGCCCGCGGTTACCGCTGTATGCTTGCCTTGCTCGGCATGCTCGCGGTTCACGATGGCCAGCAGCTTCAGCAGATTGGCCTTCAGCAGAATATCGAAGAATGGGCCACGGCCTCCGAACTCGTTCAGCATTTCGGTCAGAAGCTCCTTTACGGCGAGGTCGCTGCCGCCGGTTAAGGTGATTTTGAGCGGGACACGGTCTTCGGTCGTGACAAAAGGCTTGATAAAGGAAATGTCGAACAGCTGCGGTTCAGCCGGCATTCCCTCCAATCGTTCATTAATGAAGGCCGGCATGAATTCGCACCCCAGCACCTCCAGTTCTTTCCCGGGGACCATCTCCACGCGATGGACGCTGTAAGGAGGGAGCACGAATATATTGCCCTGGACCATCCGGTATTTTTGCCCATAGAGTGTATGGATGAATTCGCCTTTGCTGACATACCAGATCTGCAGATAATCGTGCATATGATCGGACAAGCTCCCGAATTTTTCGGTAATGCGGTACATTTTGCAGGGCAGGCCATTCGCCATCTCCAGCTCCGACGTAAAGTAGGCGATTCCTCTTCGGGTGCACTCGGCGATATCCGGTTCCAGCCAGTGAATAGCCATCGTTTTTTTCCTCCTCACGTACGTTTTGATCCTGTTATTCATAGCATAACTGATTAAGGACATGAAGGAAGAGAAAAAGTTGAAAAAGTTAGCTGTTCATGCGCATCATGTCCATGATCAATGTGATGAGGCTGCCTATCATCCGAAGGGCTGCCGGCGAGGGGCATGATCTAGAGAGTGAGACCTTCCATGTGCTGTTTCCCGTTGATGGCGTGATTCAAAATAACTAAAAATCAAATCCCCTTTCGCGTGCGAAGATCAAGTTCCGTACAGCAAAGAGCCGAGGAATCCTGAAATACAGGTAAACCTCGGCTCTTTTTTCGTTACGGGCAAAACTCCTTCAGCATCTGCTCCTTCACTTCTTCAATGGGGAAGTGCTGGGGATAGGTGGATATCATCAGCATGATGCCCTGAAGGGTAGAAGAAAAGTACAAGGAGCGCTTGCGCGGCTCGGGAACCCCGAGGCTTTCGAATATGCGGCACTGAGTCTCAAATTGCCGTGCAGCCTCTTCCACAAGACGCTTGCTGTAGGGAAACAGCTCTTGATCCGCCTCGGGCTGGGTTTGAAGATGTAAGTAAAAACGGAATACTTCCGGCTGCTGATCGACGTTGTCGATGGCTTGCTCCAAAATATATTTCAGCTGATCTGCCGGTGCTTGGAGCGAAGCGGCATTCTCTATAACTTCGGCAACGCCTGCGATTCGCTCCTCGACCATAGCGGCAAGCAGTCCTTCCTTGCCTGAAAAATAGTTATAGAGCAGCCCTTTGGAAATGCCGGCTTGCTTGGCTACATCACTAATGGAAGTGGCATGGTAGCCCTGATGGATAAACAAATCCATGGCGGCTTCTAAAATCTTCTCTTTCGCCATCTGGCGTATGCGTTCGTTCTCGCTGGGTGAGCGTGGCATAGAATCTTCATTCCTTCACGAAAGAATACCTAATCAATATCCAATCATTTACAGCGCTTGATGTGACTTATTTTAGTATTGAATGAATAATTGGTCAATATAAAAATAGAATCGGATCTTAAGTTGCTTCTCGGGCTGGAAGCGCATTGTGATTTTTACTGTGAATTAATTCACTAATGTTATTTGTGAATTATGTTACAATCGAAAAAAACAGCTTTACGGATGAGGGGGAACGGACTGTGGCTCGTTATTTTAACGGTAAAGAAGTGGAACTGTTGGCTCCTGCCGGAACATTTGAGATATTCAAAATCGTCATTGACGCAAATTGCGATGCCGTATATTTTGGGGGACCATCCTTGAATATGCGCATGATGCGCAAGGGCTATAACTTAAGTTATGAGGAAGTCAGAGAAGCCGTCCAGTTGGCCCATGAGCGCGGTAAACGAGCTTACATTACAGTGAACAACCTGATGGATGAGGAGGATCTCGAAGAAGCGAAGCGTTATTTCGCCTTTTTGAACGAGATTGGCCCGGATGCCATTATCGCGCAGGATCTGGCCGTATTTCCACTGATTCAGGAGATGAACTATACCAATATTCCGGTTCACTCCTCGGTCATGATGAATGTGCACAATCTGGAGATGATTGAAGCCGTCAAAGCATTGGGCGTTTCCCGCATCGTGGCTTCCCGGGAGATGGACCTGAAGACGGCGGAGGTGCTGCACACTAAGAGCGGAATGGAGTTCGAGTATTTTGTGCACGGCGATATGTGTACCGTTCACGGCGCTAACTGCCTGTACAGTTCCATGCTGTTCGGCAACAGCTCCAACCGGGGACGATGCATGAAGCCTTGCCGCTGGGATTATCGGGTGAAAAAAGACGGCTACCTCTACCCTACCGAGTACCCGCTTGCGGCAAAAGATATGTATATGTACGAGCATATTCCGGAGCTGATCAAGTCTGGCATTACCAGCTTTAAAATTGAAGGACGCATGCGAGACGTCGAATTTTTGCTGATGATCGTTAATTCTTACGGAGATGCCATTGATCGTTACATTGCGGATCCGCTGGGCTTTAACCGCGAAGACGGGGCGGATACGCTGCATAATAACCGGAAGCGCGATTTCACGACCGCTTATGCCTTTGGCAAGCCGGGACTAGCGTTCATCAATCGCCGTTATGAAGGAACAGGCAAGTTTTACAGTACAGGGAAGGTGTTCAGCACGCCTACCGCGGAACGCGAGATGAAGGAGGAGCGGGTGCTCCAGGTGAAGGAGTCGCTTCGTCATGCGAAGCGGGAGCAGCCGGGCCCGTCGATTCCGCAAATTACGGTGCATGTCAACACGGTTGAGCAGGCCCGAGCGGCAATAGAAGAAGGGGCGGACGTCATCTATCTGACAGGCGACGTATTCCAGCCGGATCTTCCTTTCGGCCGTGAAGATATCGAAGCTTTGACGGCGAATAAAGGGAATGCCGAAATTATTCTTGGCATGCCGCGCATGATGAATGAGCTGCATATGGAGCAGTACCATCATTTCCTCGTCGAGGGGAAAAAGCATAAGTTTTATGGCCTGGATGGCCTGCTTGCATCCAACATCGGTGCCATGCACAAGTTTCAATTCCTAGGGCTGTCGATGATTGCCGATTTCAGCCTGAATATATACAACCATATGGCGGCTTCGTTTTATCAGGACCATTTTGGCATATCCCGAATCAATCCGTCCCTTGAGCTTCAACTCCATGATTTGACGAAATTGCTGCGTCATCCGGAGATTCCCCTCGAGGTCATCGTCCACGGATCGCCCATCGTCATGTATCTGGAGCATGACCTGTACGCAAATGCGGCAGAGTTTGAGCCCATAGCTGAAGAGGATAATCGGTTCGTGGATAACCGTCATCTCGTGCTGCTTACGGATAAAGGGGAGAACCCAGTATACCGGGATGCCGCTGGGCGTAACCACTTGGCACTGGCGAAAGAGCTTTGCTTCATGCCGTTCTTGAAGGAGCTGCACGAAGCGGGCGTGAATCACTTCCGCATTGAAGGGAAGACGTGTACGACGGAGCAGCTTCGCGGCCTGGTGCGGATATATCGTCAAGCTGCCCTGAACCTGGATGCATGCGGCAGGCTGTATCAAGACATGACACCGATCTATGCCGGTTATACGCTGGGTTCGCTCCAATTCGGCCATGCCATGCAGCTTGAGCTGACGGAAGTATGAGCTTCGAAACGGAGTATGAGGATTAACCCGATATAGGTCATCCGTTTGACGTATTTTCCCGGAACATGGGAAAAAAGAGAACAATTCAAAGAGGTGAATATCCATGAGGCATGCAGATCAGACGTATATCGGTCCGGAAGCTATCCTGACAAAGCGTCGGGAGTACGGCTACCCTTGCACCGCCAATTTCTATAAAGAGCCGCCCCAGATCATCAGCGGCAAGATGCATAAACTCTTCGGGCATGATGGCAAAGCGTATGTCGACTTCTTTACGGGGGTGTCGGTTGTCGCCTGCGGCCACTGCAATGAAGCAATTACCGTAAGAACGATCGAACAGCTGCAGACGCTGCAGCATACGTCAACCATTTACCTTACCCAGCCTATGGCAGATCTTGCGGAGCGGCTGGCAAAAGGCGTTTTGCCCGTTAACCTAAAGCGAACGTTCTTTGTAAACAGCGGCTCCGAAGCGAATGAAGGCGCGCTGCTTGTCGCTCGTCTGCACACGAAACGCCGCAATTTTCTGGCGCTGGAATACGGCCTTCATGGCCGCACCTTCCTGACCATGAACGTGACCGGCATCCCGATGTGGCGAGCCGACGACTTTCTGGATGAGGACGTGGTTACGTTTATTCCACGACCTTATGATCCTAGCATGGATCAGGATGCCGCTGCCCGCCGCTCCCTGGATGCGTTGGCGAGTGTGCTCGCTGCGAAGGGAGACACCTTCGCCGCCATGATCGTGGAGCCGATCCAAGGCAACGGGGGAATGATCGTGCCGCCGGATTGGTACTTCCGTGAGCTGAAGGCGATGCTGGAGGAGCACGGCATTCTCCTGATTGCCGACGAAATTCAGACGGGCTGCGGCCGCACGGGGCGCATGTTCGCGATCGAGCATTACGGCATCGTGCCTGATATTCTTACCATGGCGAAGGCACTGGGCAATGGCGTGCCGATCGGTGCCTTTTCCACGACGGACGAGATCGCCGCCAGTCTGAATCGGCCTTCAGCCTCGACCTTTGGCGGCAACCCGGTATCATCCGCCACGGCGCTTGCCGTCTTGGATTACATCGAACAGCAGGGCCTGATAGAGCGTTCCCAGCGCGTTGGCGGGCGGCTCATCGAAGGTTTAAGGGAGCTGCAGGGCCGGTACGAGCTTATCGCTGATGTCCGAGGCAAAGGGTTTATGGCCGGAGCCGAAATCCGGGGAGCGACCGACGAGGAGAGCGCAGTATGGACAGATATCATTCTGGAGCGCATGAAGGATGAAGGATTTATTATCGGCAAAAATGGGGTGGGCCGAAACGTGCTGGCCTTTCAGCCGGCCATGATCATCCCGGAGGAAGAGATCGAAGCGATGCTCCGTGCCTTGGATAAGGTGCTGGCAGGGTTATCCCAAACGTAAACGAATGAGGTTGGATCCGGATGCAGATGATGTATAAAGTCGTTCATAAGACCAAAATGTTCGGAGAACTGGTGATGTTCTCCCACACGCTGTTCTCGCTGCCCTTTGCGATCATTTCCATGATCTGGGCCGCGGGCGGCGTGCCGTCATGGCATGTCATGCTGTGGTCGTTGATAGCGCTGGTGGCCGCCCGCAATGGGGCCAATGCCTTCAATCGGGTCGTCGATTTGAAGTTCGATGCGGCCAACCCGAGAACGGCGAACCGCCATATGCCAAGAAAGCTCCTGCTGCCTCGCGAGGTGCACGTATTTGTTGTCGTTAACTTTGCCATCTTTATTCTCGCGGCAGGGATGCTGAACCCGCTCTGCTTGGGACTCTCACCGGCAGCGATCGTGCTGATCTGCACGTACTCGTACACGAAGCGTTTCACCTGGCTGTGCCATCTGTACCTGGGCTTTACGATCGCTTCGGCTCCGATCGGGGCATGGTTTGCCGTAACGGGGCAATTCGCTTTCATTCCCTTTATCATCGGTACCGTCGTGATGCTGTGGATTGCAGGCTTTGATATCATCTATGCCACGCAGGATATCGAATTCGACCGCAGCACCGGCTTGTGGAGCATTCCTCGTGCGTTTGGGTTAGAGGGCGGACTGCTCATTTCCAGAATGCTGCACGGGATTATGGTCATCCTGCTGGTCTCACTTTACTTTATCCAAGGTTTAGGCTGGCTCTACTTGGCGGGAATTGCCGTTTCGGTGATGCTGCTTGCCGTGGAGCATCGTATCATCAAGCCTTCCAGCCGCAGGCGGATGCACCTCGCCTCCTACAACCTGAATCAGGTGATTAGCTTGACGATTCTGCTCTTTACTTTGGCGGATCAATTTTTGCTGGGATAAAAAAACTCCCTTCGAATGCCGGCCGCAACTCGGGCCATATGGCATTCAAAGGGAGTTTGATTTTATTGCCCGGCTTTCAAGATCGCAAAGCCGTAAGCAGGCAGCTTCACGGTCAGCTGACCCTGCTTAGCGCTAAGGCCTTCGCCGTTCCACAGGTTCGTCCATTGCTGGTCCTGCACAGGGACGGTTATCGTGTTGCCCGCCTTGTCGTTGTTGACGGCAATGAGGATCGTTTCGTTGTCGTCCTCACGCAGGTAAGCGATTTTGCCGCCGTTCTTCTCGGCCTTCAAAAATTTGAAGGTTCCCGTCCGGAGAGCGGAATGCTCTTTGCGGAGCTTAATGAGCGTTTGGTAGAAATGGAACAGGTCCTTGTCATGCTTGGACTCATCCCATTCCATGCATTTGCGGCAGCCCGGATCGTGTCCGCCGTCCATGCCGATTTCATCGCCGTAATAGATGCAAGGCGTGCCGAAATACGTGAACTGGAACATCGCGGCCAGTTTCATCAGGCGTTTGTCGCCGTTCGCCTGCGTTAACAGTCTTGCGGTATCATGGCTGTCAAGGAGATTGAACATGACTTCGCTGGCTTGTCTCGGATAGCCGGCAAGCTGCTTGCCGAGCATGAATGAGAACTTCTCAGCATCGGCGGTACGGTTGATGAAGAAATCCAGTACGGCATTCGTGAACGGGTAGTTCATGACGGCGTCAAACTGGTCGCCTTCCAGCCAGATGGAGGATTCATGCCACACTTCGCCAAGGATGTAAGCATCCGGGTTGGCTTTTTTCACGACTTGGCGGAATTCGCGCCAGAAGCTGTGTCCCACCTCGTTGGCTACATCCAAGCGCCAGCCGTCGATGCCTGTTTCCTTGATCCAGTACTCGGCAGCCTTGAGCAGGTAAGCCCGGACTTCCGGATTCTCCGTGTTCAGCTTTGGCATCAGCGGCTCGAAAGCAAACGTATCGTAAGTCGGAATGCCATCCACCACTTCCAGCGGCAGGGAGCGAACGTAGAACCAATCCTTATATTTGGAGTTCATGCCGTTCTTCTGCACGTCAACGAACGGGGCAAACGTTCTGCCGGAATGATTGAAGACCGCATCCAGCAATACGCGGATTCCGCGCGCGTGGCACAGATCGACCAGTTTCTTTAGCGTGTCCTTGTCGCCGAACTGCGGATCGATTTCCATATAGTCTTCGGTATCGTATTTATGGTTCGTCGTTGCGGTGAACAGCGGCGTGAAATAAATCGCGTTGACGCCGAGCTCGCTTAAATGGTCGAGGTGGTCGATAACCCCCTGAAGGTCACCGCCGAAGAAGTTCTTCGGTGTCGGTTCCGCACTGCCCCAAGGCAAAGCGCCTTCCGGGTCATTGCTTGTATCCCCATTCGCGAAGCGTTCCGGGAAGATTTGATAGAAAATCGCGTCCTTGACCCATGCCGGCGGGTGGAAAACGTCATCCGGATTGATGAACGGGTACTCGAACAGGCGGTCCGGATTGGCCGGCGGCTCCGTCAGGAAGTCATATTCGGTCATCCAGCGCTTCTCGTCGCCTTGCTGGAGCAGGAAGCCGTATTTCAAACGGCGGTACGGAGGGGTTGCCTCGCACTCCCAATAATCGAACATTTCATCCGAGGACAGCTTGGTCATCGAAATGTATTCCATCGTTTGATCCCACAGATACTTGTCGCCTGCGAGGGCGTACACTTCGGTAAGGTCGTCTTTTTTGGTGCGGATTCTGAGATGGATGGTCGTGTCGTTATAAGCATAGGACCAGTTTTTGCGCGGACGGTGATAGATGGCTTCCAAGAACATCGATAATTCCTCCTTAAGTAGGTAAATTAAAAAAAGGCACAGCCAGGACTATGAATAGCCGAGGTTGTACCTTTGTAAGATAACATTGCCTTTAGATTATGAGATTTGAATCTGGTTGCTTATGAATTCATTAGCTGATTAAAAATATACCACGCGCTCTGAGCGTATTCAAGCCCCAAGTCGAAGTCGCTGATCCTATGCTGGAACGAGGCAGACAGGATGCGGGTTTTCAAGCGGGATACCGCCGGGCGGTACAGGTCGCAAGGAAAGAGCGGGCATTTGTTGTATAATACAGGGACAAGGACAAGCCTGACAGTGCAGATACGTATTATAGGAGGACAGTCATATGCAATACGACGATCAGATGAAAAACCGGATCAAGCGGATTGAAGGACAGCTTCGCGGCATCTTGAAGATGATGGAGGAGAACAAGGACTGCAGGGAGGTCATCACGCAATTATCCGCTTCGCGTACGGCCATCGACCGAACCATTGGCGTTGTCGTCAGCTCCAACCTGGTGGATTGTGTACGGAAGGCCGAAGAGAATGGTGAGGATACGGAGAAGCTTGTGCAGGATGCCGTTAATTTGCTCGTTAAGAGCAGATAAAGGTTGGGATAGCAGGCAGGGTGAAGTCCTGGATGAACCGATCCCCTCAGGTATTCAACCCATGGCGGAAGCACTGAATTTTGAGCGGAACCCTCGGAATTGAAAATGCACCTAAAAGTTAAGGATACTGGTCGTTAACGGGTCTGGCCTTAGGGCTAGGAAATTTGTAAACGGACAAAATGGGTAAAGATAGGATGACGGTTTTTTTAAAAGGAGGGTACTCAGATGTCTGTGAACGAACAAATTATACTAGCCAAAAGACCGCAAGGCATGCCGGATAAGTCGGATTTTATATTGGAAGAGCAGCCTTTGCCCGTTCCGCAAGCTGGGGAAGTCCTGGTACGGACCGTATACTTGTCGGTGGATCCGTATATGCGGGGCAGAATGAGCGATGCCAAGAGTTATGCGAAACCCTACGAAGTAGGACAGGTTATCGCTGGAGGCGCAGTAGGGCAGGTCATGGAATCGACGGATCCGACCTATCGGGCAGGCGATTTTGTTGCAGGAACATGGGGCTGGCAGCGCTTTGCCGCCGTGCGGACCGGGACGCTGCGTAAGGTCAACCCGGATCTGGCGCCTGTATCGACTGCCTTGGGCGTACTGGGGATGACCGGTTTGACGGCCTATTTCGGACTGCTGGATATCGGTCAGCCGAAGGAAGGCGAGACGGTAGTGATATCGGGTGCCGCAGGCGCGGTTGGCATGATTGTCGGGCAGATTGCCAAGATCAAAGGGACCCGGGTGATCGGTATTGCCGGTTCTGACGAGAAAACCAAGTACCTGACGGAGAAGCTGGGGTTTGATGCAGCGATCAATTACCAGACCGAAGATCTGACATCGTCTTTAGCCGAAGCTTGCCCGAATGGGGTTGACATCTATTTTGACAATGTCGGCGGTGAGGTTTCGGATGCGGTGCTGCGTCTGATCAACAAAAATGCACGGATCCCGATATGCGGCCAAATCGCACTCTATAACCTGGAAAAACCCGATACGGGCCCGAGAATTCAGAGCCTGCTGTTGACCAATACGGCACTGATGAAGGGCTTCCTGGTCGGCGACTATGCCAGTCGGTACAATGAGGCATTGCATGAGCTGGCCGAATGGCTGAGGGATGGCAACATTCAGTACGCCGAACATATCGTCGACGGTTTCGAAAAGACCATTGAGGCGTTTCTGGGGCTCTTCTCCGGGGAGAATCTCGGGAAACAGCTGGTGAAGGTAAGCGAGGAGCAAAGTTAGTCTGTTGATATATATAATAAAAGAGTGTCGGATTCACGACTTCGTGAAACTCCTCATACGGGAGCTTCGCGGCCGGACGGGTACAGCCGTCCGGTTTGCGTGAACATCGGCACTCTTTTTTTGCGCTAAGAATCATTAGTTTCAACTCATATAGTTAACGATGGTACATGTCCGCTATATAGCCGTTCCTGGTGTCGTAAATTGCTGATACTGGCGATACATCGAGATGCGCCAGTGGACAATCATGCCGTAAGCCAGCATGAAGAACAGCGCCGCGGTTTGCGGGATGGAAATATGCTGCTCAATGTATCCGTGGAGCAGGAGCCGGACAGCCAGCAGACCGAGCAGAATGTAAACAAAGCTTTTCGATTTCTGCATGAAGATCTGGCCATCGACCTTCTCAAATTTGGTGCTGCGAATCAGTGGATAGGAGAAGATGAACCAGCCCACCAGAAAGGCAATTCCCGCCCACCATATAGGGATGCGTACCTGCGGCTCAACGAACATCAGAAACCCCGTGCTCATCGCGACAGGAGGGATGATGATCTTCTTGATTGTGACGGGGCGGTTGCTCGCTTTCATCCGAATGAAAATAACGGTCAGTGCCATAACCAGCATCGCAATCGTAGAGCCTATCTGAAGAATTGGGGAATCGAAATTAACCACAATTCAGAACCTCTTTCCATAAATAAAATGACATGAAATGTGCTTCCTTTTGATTATAGCACATTCTGATGCCAGGCAAAATCAGGCAGGAGCGGGGAGGATCAGCGCGGTTGGCGGCGGCTGTGTTTAAGGTTGGAGCCCATCGATGAAAATTCGAATCATGAAATCCAGGCTTTCATCTACATTCAGATCCATAGCGAATTGACCCCCGCGTTCCAGAGATGAGAAGCCATGGCACAGGCTGCGAAGTGTCCGCACGGCATGCAGCGCCTCCTGCTCAGTGAGCTGGTAGGGAGCCAAGATTCGGAGCAGAAGCTCGACAATCTGATTGCCTACTTGCTGCGCCTCCTGTTGTTCCGGACGGAGAGGCTGCAATGCGGCTTCGTATAATCCAGGGTGAGATCTGGCAAAGTCGACATAGGTAAGGCATACATAACGCAGCGCATCTTCACCAGACCGGCCGGCGACAGCCTTCAGCAGCCGATCATGCAATGTCTGGAGGCCATACAGCATCAGGGCAGCATGCAGACCCGGCAGTCCGTCTACGTGGTTATACAGGGAAGGCGACCGAACGCCCAGCTTACCTGCAAGCGCGGCCAAGGTCACGGCATGAAGTCCATCCTGATCCGCCAGTTCGGCAGCGGTTTGAAGCAATTGAAGCCGGTCGATTCCGGGTCTCGGACTCATTTTGCATTCCTCCTAATTGTAGATTCCGCATGCGTAACGGCCTTCTGCATGGCAGCGACAGGATTCTTTAGCATCCGGCCGTGGCCGACGGCCAGAACGGCGGGCTTTCGTGCGATTAGCACTTTGGCGCTTTCCAAGGCAAGCTCCTTACTCCAGGTCGCCATGGCAGGGAAGGGAAACCAGGGCTTGAGCACACCGGATACGGCTAATCCGCCCCGTGTCTGCCAAGCATCGCCGGTAATCAGTATACCGCTGCGCTCATCGAGAAATGCCATATGCCCCGGCGTGTGTCCGGGAGTGGCGATCGCCTTGAGCGAACCAACGGAATCCCCGTCACCCAGAAGCACGTCCGGAACGGTGGTTATGTTCTTGGGGATATCTCCGCGAATCGGAGTTTGCAATTCTCCAGGCTGGAGCTCCGCGTTTCCTTTCAACAGCAGCGCATCACGCCGCGAGATGTAGACCGACGCATTCGGAAGCTCTTTCTTTAACCCGTCGAGCGCCCCGACATGGTCGCCGTGGGCATGGGTCAGCACGATCCGGGTGATGGGCTTACCTATAGCGGCTGCCGCTTGCAGGATTCCCTTTTGGGAAAATGACATACCAGCATCAATCAGCGTAATGCCGTCGCTTTCTTCTACAAGATAGACATTTATCGGGAAAAGGCGAGGAAGAAAAGAAATTTGAGTCACGTGCTCAATCGTTGTTTGTAACATAATATTATTCCCCTTTCACTAAAAACTAATTATGTTAGTATAATAACTAATATTATTAGTTTTATCAAGCCTAAATTTTTACATTTTCATGGATAGGCTCTTATTACCCCTAAAATTTTTATATATTTACCAAATTTTGAGTGCACTTTTCATCGTTTTGCGTTACCATAAAGATAGATATACGGAAAAAAATGTAGATTATTGAGATGAAGGGTGAGGGGCGGACGATATGGATATTTTCAAACGCATCGTACTTCTGATGGTGATGTATGCCTTCTCCGCGGTACTTCTGTATGTAGCCAGTCAGCACACGCCATATCTGCTTCCTGTCATCTGGATTTCTGCGCTTATGCTGCTGTTATGCGGCATCGGCTATCTTGGTTATCATTATTTCTTTAAAGGACGCAGAAAACGAAGTTAATCAAAATACGCACAAGTCTGCCTAACCGGGCGGGCTTTTTTTGTGTGAAAAATAAAAACCGTTTGTATCGCTTTGCAGTCTTATATACAGTGATGTAAACAAGCGAGGCAGGTCGGACAAGGGGAAGGGTAATCGGATGATAGAACATAATGAGCTTGCGGCTGCTGCATGCAGAGGAGACGAGGAAGCGTTCTATGCACTCGTGACGGAGCACCGAAGGCGCCTATATGGAATTGCGTACAGTTATTTGCATAACGAGAGTGACGCATTGGAGGTGTTGCAGGAGACGGTATGCCGGGCGTGGATGAAGTGCCGGAAGTTGAAGCATCCGGAGGCATTTGTCCCTTGGCTCATTCGGATCCTGATTAATTGCTGCGTGGATGAGCAGAAACGAAAAAAACGCATGGTTCCGGTTGAAGAAGTGCGCTGCCAGGAGACAGCTGCCGAGATGGTCAGTGACAGCAAGCTGGATCTGGAGCGTGCGCTCAGCCGAATGAAGCCCAAATACCGCCATGTGCTGATTTTAAAATACTATCAGGACATGACAATCAGCGATATCGCCAATATTCTCGATGTTCCGGAGGGTACGGTCAAAACCCGGCTGCATCAAGGATTAAAGCTGCTGCGGCAAAAAATCGAGCCAGGAGGTGCCATATTCCATGTTTGAGAAGGAAGAGCGAATGCTCAAGGAGATGAACAGGGACGCGGAGATCAGCGAAGCGGTTGTATCCGATGAAGCATTGGACGCGGCGGTGCGAAGCGGGATGCGAAGAGGACGGCGCACGCAGCGGAGCCGAGCCCGAATGGCTACCGTCTCTGCCGTGGCTGTAACCGTTGCGGCTGCGCTGCTGTTCGTCGTATGGAGCGGGAACGAAAGGCTGGTAAATCCCAAGGAGCAAATGGCGGCTCAAGGACCGTATCCGCCATTGACCAGGTTTGATTTCGGAGAAGATATTACGCTGAATTCCGCTAACAAACACGGCATGATTCAGCTGGTGGATCAATCGGCGACCAAGGGAGATTATACGGTAACTGTCAACGGGATACTTGTAGGCTCCCAGCAGATGGAGGTGTTCTATTCGGTCCAAAACCGTGCGGAGAATCCCGCAGATGTAAAGGGGGTGGAGATGAAGCAGCGGGGATCCAGCGAACCGCTGCCTTATAGTATTGGGTCGTCGGGTGGAAACGAGATTAAGCCCGGCGCCGACAAGCTGTTCCATTCCCGATCCTACATTCATATGGGTGAGAATCACTCTATACCTGAGGAACTGACGTTATCTTTTAAGATCGCCCCCTATTCGACAAATTCGGCTTATGAATCCTCAGCAGAGAACGAGCAGGTGATCGATATAAACGTATCCGTTGATATGGAGACAGTCCGGAAGTATATTAGCACGATTCCGCTCAACAAAATGCTGCAGATTGAGAGTCAGCGGTTCTATTTAAAAGAAGCCGTGTTGTCTCCTGCGGGTATCGTCGTGAAAGCAAACATCCCATCCAGCAATACGATGAAGGTATCCGGTTTATGGGATGTATATTTGGAAGCCGTGGTTAACGGCGAGAAGATTAAATTGAACAGCGATTCCGCATTTTTGCCTGGTGCCGGCGGTGGAGACATGACTTACTTCTTCGACAGCAATATATTGGAGAAGCCGGAATCGATCACGCTGAAAGCGAGCGGATTCCAGGCAGTGGACCCCTCGAAGATGAAACTCGTGGTGGATACGGATAAGAAGGAGGTCATTCATTCACCAGACGGCGACCTTCGGTTCGGAGAGTACACGGGGCATACGCTGACATTTGAATATGAAGAACAGACTGACCGGCATATGGGCAGCGTGTCGATTGAGCCGGAGTTTGTGGATGGAGAGGGGAAAAAGCATAGGATCAATGAGGATGCAGGGGGGCTCAGTGCCTCGTCCCAATCCTCATCGGATACTGAGGTAAGCCTCATTACGCAGTATATTCACCTTAAGCCTGGGGTTTACCCTCAGCCGCTGACGTTTACGTTAAGCAGTTACCCTGGTGTCATGGAGCAGGCATTCGAGGTGCCGATTCAATAAACTTAAAGATGCTGAAAGCTCATCAGGATAACCAAAATGCCGAAGGTTATAACTATTTTGCCCATGAATTTAAAGTGCCATATTCTCAAATCGCTGAGTTCAATATCATCACGCGTTCTTCTGAACCACCATGAATGCGGATTTCTGATGGCATGTATGCCAGTCACAATGAGTGCGATGCCCATTAACACTGTAAATAGGAAGTTGATGAACAGAGGTCAATCAGCTCCTTTCTTTAACGATAATACGCAAGGTTAATTAATGAAGTTCCAACATGTGTAAAAATGATAGAGCATTCCCATATAAAGTTATGCGCCAGAATTGAGGATTAGAAAAAGGAACCGATTCCGACCATAAAGGCCGGAGGACGGTTCCTTTCTCATGTATTTATATCTTGAATCAAGGGTTTGATTACGCTATTCCTTGTGCTCGGTAGAGGAGCTGCCTTCGTGTCCCTTGGCATCCAGGAGTTCAATTAGAGCTTTGGGCACTCCGTTAAGCAGCAGCCACTCACGAAGTGTTTCGATAGCCCGGATATGGCCATTCCCCTCATCCCGCCAGGTCAGCAGCTCGACGACCTTAATGACAAGGAGCATGAGCTCCATTTTGTCATGCTCGGTTTGGTCTGCGCGGATTTTTTGGAATACGGCTTCTTTCTCCCAATCCAGCAGGATCTCTTCACCAATGGTTGGTCTCATGAGTGAATAGCTGTAATCGCACTGCGGGCAGAGTACCGTGGTGAACTGTTCTGATTTGAACGTAACCCGGATATCCGCTTGACACTGACGGCAGTGAAATTGGACTTCAATTGCTGAGTTCGTTTCCATATCGATGATGCCTCCTTCGAAGAGAAAGGTATCTACTTATACCCAATAGTCGGTAACTATGACCCATCTTCCGGTAAGGAGCTGTCTGAAACGTGAAAAAGAACCGCCTCATCGCAGACGATTCTTTAAGGATTAAAGAGGATTAAAATGAAACAGGGTTGCGTTGCCTACTGCCTTGCGCTCTTAACATGGGTTAACACATTGTAGAGGAAAGCGAGAATGCCCAGCCCAGAAGGTGATAAAATCTATACATGACGCGGGTGGGAAGGACGATTATCAATCGCATGGCTTTACACGGTGGGTACAAAAAGAAAACCGTGAACTCCCCTCGCTGGGGAAATCACGGTTAAATCGTACAAATTCATTAAGCTAATGACCTATTCCAACTCCAGCACATCATAGATCAGCCATTTGCCTTCGGTTTTCTTGAGCCAGTAAAGGGAGGTCGAATGGATGATTTCACCGTCTGCATCATCGGTTTCTTCAGCGTAGACGACGGCGTCTTCCCCTTGGAAGAAGACCGTCCGGAGCTCAACTGATTTAATGTTGAAATTAACCTCATCGAAGATGCCTTCCGCAATGCTGGTTCGGAACATCTCGTGGAAGGACGATTCCGGATGAATAACCGACATGAGCAGCGGACCATTCTCATCATTGAAGCCCTTGGACTGGGTGTCAATGGTCGCCACTATGGCTTTTTGTTCCGCTTCCGGCACTTCCGGACGAGCTTCCAGCAGTTCATCTCCGACTAGATATTCCGTCTCGTAATGGCTCAGATCATAGATTTTCCATGCTCCCGACGCGTCCTTCTTCAAGAGATTCTCGTAATGGAGCGTAGCATCCCAAGCAAAAGGCCCGCTGGTGCGGTCGAGGGCCACACTGGTGTAGGCATGGATCGACGTTCCGGCTACCGTTACTTCCCATACGTCAGCGGATACATGCAGATCGTTCTTGAATTGGTTCTGATAATTTTTTTGGATTTCTGCAAAAACAGGAGATTTAGGATGGAAGGCGCTCATGACAGCATCCAGTTTCTTGGCATTACCAGCTTCTTCAATCGTATGATAAAGCTTCTTCACCTCGTCGGTGGCTTTGTCGATTGCACCCTCCCGGTCGATCTTGATGGTACGTGACTTGGAGTCCCACTTCACGGGCAGTCCGGTGGCTTCCGCTACGAAACGAAGGGGAACCAGCGTGTTGCCGCCTTGCGTGAATGGGGGGATCTGAAGCGTGGTTTTTGCGCCATTGACATAAGCGGTCTTCTGCCCGATGGTCATCTGCAGCTTCTGATCGAGGTATGTACCCGTCACCTGTTTATTTCCGCTGTTCCAATTGACTTTATAATCCAGGGCCTGAAACAGAGGGCGGAACTGCACGAAGGTAACTCCATTCCTCATAATAGGGGCTGCCTGAAATTTGATTTCTTGGTTATCGAGGTAGACTCGGATATTCCCTTGATTCTTTGCCGGAGCGGCTTGTGTCGCGCTGGCGAACAGGAACAGGAAAGCGATCGCCAGCAGGCTGATTTTTTTCTTCAATTGGCTGTCATCTCCTTCAACGAATGATAGAATAGAGAGGTAGTTGTGGTAATCGTACATGATAAAACCAATGCTAGCAATAGATTTCTTCGTGAGTAATTATGGGTAGAGCAACGTGGCGGCGGCTTGCCGGTTCGAATTGAAAAAAGGCGGTAAGCACGAAGCCCTTATGGGTAATACATAATAAGGATCAGGCCGGGTCACCGGAACATTCATTAGACAAAGGAGTGGATCACATGACAGCAGGACAGGAACTGATATTTTACATTGGAACCTACGGTTCGGAGGACGAGAATCGCATTCATTGGGGGGCGATGGATCGGGGTACGGGCGAGCTGCGTCTCTTAGGCGGTACGGCTGGTATTGAAAACCCTACCTATCTGGATTTCGATGATTCCATCTCCGTACTGTATGCAGCCAGCGAGAAGGGCGAAAGCGATGTGTCGGCTTATTCAGCCAATCTGGTAACCGGTGAATTAACGCTGCTGAATGTTCAGTCTACCGGCTCATCCGGTGCGTGCCATGTATCCCGGACATCGGACGGGAAGTATCTACTTACGACAGGGTACAGTGATGGATGTATATCGGTGCTGGCATTAGAAGAAGACGGTCAGATCGGAGAACTGGTCTCCAAGATCAAGCACAGCGGACGCGGTCTTCGCGATGACCGTCAATCGGAAGCGCATCCGCATTCGATATTTGAAGACCCCGTCAACAAGTATATCGTGGTCAGTGACCTGGGCATGGATGATGTGAATCTGTATCGGCTGGAGGAAGGCAAGCTGGTCACCCACCGCGAGATCAGTCTTCCGCCAGGCTCGGGCCCAAGGCATGTGTCCTTTCATCCATCAGGCAAGTGGGTGTATGGCACGAACGAGCTGAACAGCACGGTAACGGCTTACGCAAACGACGGGACATTTGGGGATTTGAAAATATTACAGCATATATCGACGCTGCCAGAGGACGTAGTGATGGATAACAACACATCGGCCCATCTGCTGGTGTCTCCTTGCGGCCGTTATCTGTACGCCTCCAACCGGGGCCATGACAGCATCGTTCAATATGTGATCGACCAGGAGACCGGTACGCTACGCGCAGTTAACTGGGTGTCTTCCGGCGGTAAAACGCCGCGCCACTTCAATATACTGCCAGAAGGCTTTCTGCTGACGGCGAATCAGGACAATGGTTTGATCGCAAGTTATCGGATCGATCCGGACACGGGCAACCTGGTCTCTACGGGTTATACATTAGAAGTCACGCGCCCGGTATGCATCTGTCCTGTAGAGAAGGCAAAGGCGAATAAACGTTAACTTAATATAAAGAAGAAGCAGCCCGAAGACCCGGAAATGGGACTTGAGCTGCTTCTTTTTTGGTGTTCTTCGCCCGTAGCAATGGACAAGGAACACGGTGTTCAACCTCAGCTAAAGCAAGGAAACAGGCTAAGCAAGGTCATAGGAAATCACAGGAATTCATAGGATTCATTGGTTTAAAGATTCATTCGATGAATAATTAATGCGCAAAGATATGATTGCCGATCTGCAGCACCTGCGGTCTGGACCAGATCCATTTGCTGGTCGCTGTTTTGGGATTGAAATAATAAAGGGATTCATAAGTCGGATCCCAGCCGCGAACGGCATCCAATGCGGCAAGATAGGCGGTTCGGTTCGGGGGCAGCCAGTATTGTCCATCGTCTACGGCTGTAAAGGCGCCTTTTTGAAAGACGACGCCCCGAATATCATTCGGAAATTCGCTGGATTGAATGCGGTTCATGACAACAGCCCCGACGGCAACCTGTCCTTTGTAAGGCTCACCGCGGGCTTCGCTGTAAATGACTCGGGCCATGACATCCATTTCGGATTGATTTAACGTATATTTTTTCAGCTGTCTCCAGGTTTGCGCGCCGGTAACTCCATCGGCTGGCACACCGTATTCTTTTTGGAAACGGGTAACGGCTGTTTTCGTGTTTGCGCCATATTTGCCATCGAGCGGCTGCGTGTAGAAGTCCAGCGTTTTCAGGCGATATTGAAGCTCCCAGACATCCCCGTTTTCACTGCCCGGCTTTAACAGCGGAGCTGCCTCCGTCGTTTGGGCGAATGCAGGCATGAACAGAAGAATACTTAGGAAAAGAGCAGAAATTATTTTCCTAGTTGGCTTTCTTATGGTGATCATCTCCTTTGGGGTTGAATTATAAGGATGGAAGCGGGTTCATACAACCCTCAGTAAATGGAAATCCGCGCTGTGACTGCGTTCGCGGGCCAAAAATGGTTCTATGGACCGGGTGGTCCCAAACTTGTAATTATTTGAAAAAAGGTTTGACAGCAGGAGATGGACTTATTACAATAGCTACATAACACACTAAACAGGTAGGAATTATAATATTTTGTTCTCACCGTATGGACGGAGGAACGCTCAAGGATCAAGAGCAGGCACGGCAGCAAACCGGCTTGACTCTGTTCTGATGAGCCTTCCTCCGTCTTTTTTTGCCATACGGCCTGTTTAGCGGAGCATACCAGGGGGAGTGATCCATATGAAAAAGGTGTTGAAGCAAGGGGTTCTCATCGGATTAATCGTAATGTTGACGGCGGCGCTTACGGCTTGCGGTGCAGAGAAAACAGAGACAGTTGCAACCGCCAATGAAGAAGCTCCTGCTTCGAGTTCAAGCAAGCCGAGCGTGGAAATTCTCAATGTTTCTTACGATCCGACCCGCGAGTTATATGACCAGTACAATAAAGCATTCGCGGCGCATTGGGAGAAAGAACAGGGCCAGAAGGTAACGTTTAAGCAATCGCACGGGGGTTCAGGCAAACAAAGCCGCTCGGTAATCGACGGTTTGGAGGCGGATGTGGTGACACTGGCCCTCGGATACGATATCGATGCAATCCGTCAGGCCGGATTGATCAATGAGGGCTGGGAGAGCAAGTTTGAGCATAACAGTGCGCCTTACACCTCGACGATCGTTTTCCTCGTCCGCAAAGGCAACCCGAAAGGCATTAAGGATTGGCCGGATCTGATCAAGGAGGGAGTAGAGGTCATCACGCCGAACCCGCAGACCTCCGGCGGTGCACGGTGGAACTACCTGGCGGCATGGGGCTATGCACTCAAGGTTAACCATAACGATGAAGCGAAGGCTCAGGAATTCGTGAAAGAGCTGTTTACCCACGTGCCGGTGCTGGACAGCGGCGCACGTGGTGCAACAACAACTTTTGTAGAACGTGGTATCGGGGATGTGCTGCTGGCTTGGGAGAATGAAGCCTATCTCTCGATTAATGAGCTGGGACCGGACAAATTCGAAATCGTGAACCCGTCCGTCAGCATTTTGGCGGAACCGCCGGTTGCCGTCGTGGATAAAAACGTCGACAAGCGAGGGACCCGCGAGGTAGCGGAAGCGTACCTGCAATATCTATACAGTGAAGAGGGACAGACGATTGCGGCGGAGAATTACTACCGTCCGACGCTTGCCAGCGTGGCTGACAAGTACAAGGAGAAATTCCCGGCCATCGAATTGTTTGCGCTCAAGGATGTGTTTGGAACATGGGAAGAGACGCAATCGAAGCATTTCAATGACGGCGGCATCTTTAATCAGATTTACGTGCCCGGCAGCTGATCGGCATAACCGCCGAAGGCAGGAAAGGATGAGTGGATATGGCTGTACTTCGCGTACAGAAGCAAGGCAGAGATCATCGCAGGGTGCTCCCTGGTTTTGGAATCGGCATGGGACTGACCGTCCTTTATATGAGTTTGGTTGTGCTCGTCCCGCTGTCCGCGCTGCTGCTCAACCAAACCGGACTAACCTGGGAGAAGTTCGGGTCGGTTGCAACCGATCCGAGGGTACTCGCCTCCTACCGGGTTAGTCTGACGACGGCGGCGCTGGCCGCATTCGCGGATACGATATTGGGGCTGCTGCTGGCCTGGGTGCTGGTGCGGTATGATTTCCCCGGCAAAAAATTATGGGATGCGCTGATCGATTTGCCTTTCGCCCTGCCAACGGCCGTAGCGGGGGTGGCTTTAACCGCGATCTATTCCGCTAATGGCTGGATCGGATCGCTGCTGGAGCCGCTAGGGATCAAGGCGGCATTCTCTCCTTTAGGCATCACGCTGGCTCTCATGTTCATCGGCATACCGTTTGTTGTACGGACGGTACAGCCGGTGCTGGAGGACGCGGAGCGGGACACGGAAGAGGCGGCAGCCACACTCGGAGCAGGTCGGTGGCGCACGTTCCGCACCATCATTCTGCCAAACCTGATTCCGCCGCTGTTGACCGGATTTGCGCTCGCTTTTGCCCGGGGGATCGGAGAATACGGCTCCGTGGTTTTCATCTCGGGAAATATGCCGATGAAGACGGAAATTGCGCCGCTGCTGATTATGACAAAGCTGGAGCAATTTGATTATGCCGGCGCTACGGCGGTTGCCTTGATTCTGCTGCTCATCTCTTTCGCGCTGCTGCTCGGTATCAATTTATTACAACACTGGACGCGGAAAACCGCGCGCTAGGGAGGGGGATCTATATGGCTGGAACTGTACCCGCCGCCGTTTCCGCAGCGAAACGAAACACGCCGTCCTCTCCGGCTGCAGCGGAGAAGCCGTGGGTGAAATGGACATTCATAAGTTTGGCTGGGCTTGTGCTGTTGTGGCTTATTGTGCTGCCTCTGATTACGGTGATGTCCGAAGCGCTTAAGAAGGGATGGGACGTCTATATAGCGGCCCTTTCCGATCCAGATGCCCTATCCGCGCTTCAGCTGACTTTACTGGTAGCGGCCATTGCGGTACCGCTGAATTCGATTTTCGGTGTCATCGCGGCATGGACCATAACGAAGTTCCGTTTTAAAGGCAAAAATCTGTTGATTACGCTGCTCGATCTGCCGTTTGCGGTATCGCCGGTCATTGGAGGTTTAATCTTTGTGCTGATCTTCGGTCGGCAGGGATGGTTTGGCCCTTGGCTTGAAAGCCATGATATCAAGATTATTTTTGCCGTGCCCGGCATTGTTCTGGCTACGTTATTTGTCACGTTTCCCTTTGTGGCCAAAGAATTGATCCCGCTGATGGAAGATCAAGGGACAAAGGAAGAGGAGGCGGCAGTAACATTGGGCGCCAAGGGCTGGCAAATCTTCTGGAGGGTCACCCTGCCCAATATCAAGTGGGGGCTGTTGTACGGAATCATTCTGTGCAACGCCAGAGCCATGGGCGAGTTTGGGGCCGTGTCCGTCGTATCCGGCCATATCCGCGGCGAGACCAATACGTTGCCCCTTCATGTCGAAATTTTGTACAATGAATATCAGTTTTCGGCATCGTTCGCGGTGGCCTCATTATTGCTGTTATTAGCCGTTGTCACACTACTTCTGAAAAATTGGTTTACGCGAAAAAATGCCCATTGACAGTCGTTTCCAACCCATGCTAATGTTAATTCATACTATATAGGTTGGAAAAGAATGAATAATGAATCCGTTAAATTAGACTGTCACTTCGGCTTATGATGATTGAGTGAATATATTTGGGCTTTGCCCGGTGAGGAGGCGTATCCATGGCTAAACCATTAAAAGTGGATGAAATGTGGCTCGAACGCATAGCAAGCCTGCTGAACGACATGGAATTCGGTTCGCTGCAAATCGTAGTGCATGAGGGTCAAATCGTTCAGATGGAACGAACGGAGCGCAAGCGTTTCGAGAATACGGCCTCCGGAGCGGTCAAGACGTCAGGACCGCCCCGGGCATCCGGCCAACAGCGAAGAACGAATGCAAGATGATTCCGCAAGGTTATCGAGTATCGAGATAAGAACTTCCATCGACGCCATGTAGTGCACCTTATCCAGTAGACTTTGGAAAAACACCCCGGAGTGTAAACCGATGTAGTCTAAGGGAGGCGCGCTTCAGCATTCATGCGGGAGTTCTTTTCTTTTTTAAAGAACACAGGAATACGGTATGGAAGAGCGTGATATCGGATAATATCTGTCTGCCCCAGAGGATTGCGAAGATAAAAAAACAGCCCGGCCGATGAATTTCGGCACGGGTTGTTTTTCGTAATACTCATGTCGCTGTTGTCTTATCTGGACCGTAGAGGACTGCTGCTAATCTCCGGTTCACTGGAATTGGCCATCTCACTAAGAGGGTCGTGATCTCCCGCAGGATGAAGAAATTGTTCCATAAGCTCCGGGTGCCCGGCATAGGGCCGCTCACGCCGCTGGCGAGTGGCCGTAACCCGGAAACCCGCCAAATACAGCAAGCATTGGGTAGCCAAAACGTAAGGCGAGGCCTCGTTCCAGGCCAGATTAAACAGGGCTGAAGCCACAATCAGCAGATGCAGTACGGTATAGATAACGCCATGCGTTCTTCTTCTGGAATCCATCAACAGTCGGTAGAAAGAGACTGTGGCAATCATATTGGAGAGCCATAGACACCATACCTCGGGGCTTGTCCAGGCAGAGGATTGCCTTAGTTCTTGGACGAGAATCGTCGTCCATAGGATTGCAGCACCCAGTGAAAGGGCAGGTATTGCAGGTTTCAAGAGCAGCCATAATCCCATACCCCAACCTGGTTTCTCGAGCCGTCCAACCAGCTCGTCGCGCTCCTTCATAAGCCTGTTGATCTCGCGATCCAGCAGCTTATGAAGTGTTGTTAACCTGGATTCATCACGATCGCTTAGAAAGGTATCAATCTGTTCGTGGAGCTCACGAGTCAACAGGTCAGCGGATTTGCATTCCTGCAGAAGCCGGATAAGCAGATCTTCGGGGACAGCCGTTCGGGTCGGTCGATTGATTAGGGTTCCCAGAGGCCCGGCCAGTCTGGTGTAAATCGTCAAGGACTGACGAATGCGAGCGAGTGAATCCTTGCGTGCACCCAATAGCCGGGATGCACTGTATATGTACAGGCCCGTAAATACCGCAGTGGCAAGAAGCACGGCCACGAGCGTGTCGAGTGAGCCAAAGATATCAACCATCCATTCCGTAAGGGACAAGCGGATCCCTCCTTCAATATTCTACCTTTCACTATTGCACAACATGGGAGGGATTTCAAGCCGATTCGGTAACAGGAAGCTATAGAAAGCAGGCGGGGTTGCGTATAACGTTACGTCATACCCTATAGTCACCTTAGGAGGGGATGGAAGTGAAACGAAAAAAAGGATGGGTAATCTTGGGTAGCATTCTCATTGCGATACTAGCTATACTGACGGTAATAGGCTTTCTATTCAGAGATGACGGGTCGTTAAGCGGTTTTGTTACAGAGGATGGGCGGAAGGAATATGCAGCAGCTTATGATGAGGCGATGAGTCACTTGCCAGAACCGATGGAATCGATCCAGGTTAATACCGAATTTGGCGTGGTGCAGCTCTACAAGTTCCAGGGGAGCGATACACCGAATAAAGCACCCTTATTACTGCTTCCCGGAAAAGGATCTGCTACACCTATGTGGGAGGCCAATCTAAGCGGCTTTCTTGAACATCGGCCTGTATACACCCTTGATTTGATAGGAGAGCCGGGTTTAAGCACAGAAACCAGACGGATTGAAACCGCTGCGGACCAAGCAGCATGGTTAGGGCAAGTATTGGATCAGCTGCCGGAATCAGAGATCCACCTATTAGGGCTGTCGTTCGGCGGATGGAGTGCGGCGAATCTGGCGCTCAAGCATCCGGAGAAGATTCACTCGCTCATATTGCTGGACCCGGTCTATGTGTTTGGCCCCATTCCGTTGAAAATGACACTGGTATCCATTCCGGCGACTGTACCCATGGTGCCCAAACCGATCCGGGAGAAAATGCTCAGCTATATATCCGGCGGGGCTGAAGTCGATGACAGCGACCCGACCGCCAAATTAATCGAAACCGGGATGCGGACATTCAAGAGCAAGCTGCCCATGCCGGAAGCCATCCAGCCGGAACAATTAGCTGAGCTGACGATACCGGTGCTCGGTATATTAGCTGGGCAATCGACGATGCACCATGCTGAAAAATCGTATCAAACGGGGATGGATGCCCTGAAAGATCCTAATAGCGAGATGGTCGTATTTGAAGATGCCTCGCATGCGATTAACGGGGAATACCCTAAAGAGTTACTGGAAACGATAGAAGCTTTTTTAGCGAAAATCGAGTAAGGGACGGGAAGGGATGGGTTCATGGGAAAAAAATATTCCGTAAAAGAAATCAGTCAATTGTCGGGAATAACTCCGCGAACCATTCAGTATTACGATAACGAAGGAATTCTTAAGGCTGAGCGAGATGAGCTGGGACATAGAGTATATTATGAAAAACAGCTGTATGTACTTGAACAGATTATGTTCTATAGAGCCATCGGTTTCTCTTTAAGCAAGATCAAAGAACAATTGATCGTGGGCACGGGGGAGCAGGATATCGAGGCCATATTAGATTATCAGGAGTCTGTCCTTTATTCACAGAAAGAGAGCATCCAAGCCAAACTTGACGGATTGCATGTAGCAAAGGAAATGATGAAAGAAGGGTACAACGTACCCTGGGAGCTGTTAGCCCATCTCATGCGTTCGTTGAATGAGGTCGATATGTCGGCTTGGAAAGAATACGAATTTTCGGAGGAAGACTCGCGGTTATTTCAAAAAGTATTTAACTCTGAGCAGGCGGCATTGGATTTTTACAATACGTTCAGAAAAATATCACTGCAAGCTGCAGCTTATAAGGCCTCAAACGTTCCCATCGAGTCCCGTTTAGCCAGGGCCTCAGCCCAAGAATGGCAACGGATGGTTCAACGTGTGACCCATGGCGACGAACGGATTCATGCTGCCTTCTTAGCAGTCGATCGAAATCGGGATCGATGGAACGCTGGAGAGCGTCAGCTTGTAATGGAAGCAGAACAATATTTGCAGGACGTCTTGAAGCACTACACTGATCTTGAATGAGCTGCAAGCTGCCCGGGTGCTGCTTCCTATGCAGGAAGCTTAATCGTATTCTTTTGTTTACATGATTCTATGTTTACATGCTTGATCGGTTTTTCTATCGGTAAACAATGTTTCCTCAAGGTAACATAAGGGGCCGAGCCGCATATAGTATATGAATAAGACATCGAAGAGAGGGAGGGGCCGGGGGGATGGAAGTGCAGGTGAAAAAAGCGCCGCTTCAACGCGCGAAATTGACGGTCGGTTATGTTCTGCTTCTCATGTTGACGGTTTAAGAGCGATCAGGCCTTTTACCCGATGGAGAGGATGAGTTCCTTCATCTGAAAATATAAAGATGGCGCCAGAGGAAACACCCTCTTGAAACGCCATCTTTTTTATTCCCATTATGAAATAATCGCGATGTTATCGATCGGAGTCATGCAATGCCTTCCAGTATCTGTAGTCATGAATGGCGAATCCGGAGAACGAAGGGTGCTTCTCCGCTTTGATGCATACCTTGGACAACTGCTCTTCCATATAAGACGTGCCTTCTTCAAAAAAGGTGATGTAAGCTCCCTCATTGCTCGATTTGGTCTCTACGGCAATCAAGGCTTCCTTGCCAAGTTCATCGGCTTCCTTAAGCTCGGCAGCAGCGACGTTATAAATGGTGTCTGCCTGATCACGATAGGCCATAATGACGACCTGATCGAACTGCTGGATCATCCACCGACTGATCGACATCGACTGATCCGGCAGCTTGTAGCCGTGCAGCCAGAATGTCATGTCGGAGCCGATGGGCAGATTCAGCGTGTGCGCTTCATGGACCAGATAACGGACGCCCGCCTGCCATTGCTTTACCACGGAGGCCTGGTTTGTTTTCCACTCGGGCAGCACATGCGGCTCGATATCGACATGAATCCCGGTAAAGCGCTCATTCGGTGCAGCGGAAGCCTGATATTCAGCGGTCCATTGAATGAAAGTCTCCAATCGGTGACGCTCCGTTTCCAGCGCCCAGTTAGGCGCGCCGCCAAGGACATGAATCGCGATCCCCTGTTTATCTGCTTGGCGGATAAAGCTGCGGTAATATTCGGGACGAACATCGCGGTTCATCTGCAGATAGAGCACATTGACTCCTTGACTGGCGGCAAAATTCAGAATGTCGTTAGCCGAATCTTGAATCTGCGGGGTATCCCAGAACCAGGTTGCCTTCTGGCGGGGTTCGGCCGTAGCGGCATCAGGCTTAAGAGATAAGCTGCTTAGCAGCAGCAGACTGCCTGCGAGACAGAGGGCCAGCCAGCGGACGTATTTTTTTTTCATAATATGGATAATCTCCTTTACAATACGATTAGCTCATAGGAAAATGACAAATTCCAACAAACACACAACATTAGTATTGCGATTCAAGTCATTATTCAAGTTATATATATTCGTAAATATGCACTTATGTATTCTATCGGCGAAAATAACATGGCGGTACATAGGTCTAAAGATCTATTATTTTGAGGAAAAATGAACGAGTGGAGTTTGAAGAGGTCTGCATGGGGATAAGTAAATAGGAAGTGTGACAGCCGGGAACGGCTATAGATAACACCAAGTGTTCATAATACTACTTAGGATTCAAGAAGAGCCATTCATCACCAGGGGTGATGTAGTATAATTTCTAAGCGAAGGAGCGATGAACATGAAGGTAGCATTAATTGGAGCAAGCGGAACGATCGGAAGAAGAATTACGGAGGAAGCGCTGCGACGGGGGCACGAAGTTACTGCGATTTTGCGTAATCCGGATCGATTGGATGCAGAGCATGAGCAATTAAAGAAGGTTAAAGCGGATGTAATGGATCCTTCATCATTAGAAGAGGCGATTCAAGGGCATGATGCTGTCATTAGCGCTTTCGGCCCGAAGTTCGGCCGGGAAGAGGAACTCGTTGCAGCCGCACGCACGATTATGGAGGGAACGAGACGCGGCGGCGTAACCCGCCTGTTGATCGTTGGCGGCGCTGGCAGCTTGATCGCCGACAGCGGCGTACCGCTTATGGAAACCCCGGAATTTCCGGAAGAGATCAGACCGCTTGCCCGTGCGCACGCGGATGCTTACGATCTTTATAAGGAAAGCGATCTGGAATGGACGTATATCAGTCCGGCCGCCATCATCGAGCCGGGGAAACGTACCGGACAGTTCCGGATCGGCATGGATCGCCTGGTGACGGACGAGAGCGGAAGCAGCCGAATCTCGGTTGAAGATTTCGCGGTAGCGGTGATCGATGAGCTGGATGATCCGCAGTTTATTCAGTCCCGTTTTACCGTTGCTTATTAATAGACAGGCATCCTGAGTCGCCAACGCGTTTGCGTAGGATATATCGAAGCAAAGGGGAGAGCTTGGATGTATGTTGTGACGTCTGAACAGATGAGGGCACTCGACAACCATACGATTCATCAAATCGGCATTCCGGCCATAGCTCTGATGGAAAATGCAGGTAAGGCGATTGCCGAGGAAGTCCTGAAGCTGTGCCTAGAGCGTGATAGAGTGAGCCGTTCTCTTTACGGAGCCGCTGCTGGGACAGCAGGAAAGGCTCGGTCCTTCATGCCCGGAGACGGGCGGGATGAACAGCGGCTATCCTTACCGGAGCATTCGGCAGCGGCGCAGGCTTTTATCGCCGGGGATGACCTGGCTCTGGAGATGAGCCGTCCGTCGCCTGTCATCGACGGGGACGCTCGATTGCCCACCGCGCATGCGGCGCAGGAGCACTGGCTCATTCTGGTGGGCAAGGGCAATAACGGCGGCGACGGGGTAGTCGCCGCCCGGCATTTGCGTGACGCGGGGATACGCGTCACGTTGCTCTACGCCGCCGAGCCGTCCGCGCTTGCCGGCGAGGCGGCGGTGCAGCGGGATGCCGCGGCAGCGCTTGGCATCCCGGCTCTGGTCCACGGCCGTGATGCCGTGGACAACGGCGCGTACACCGGCATCGTGGACGCGCTGCTCGGCACGGGCGCGACGGGCGCGCCCCGCGGCGCTTACGCCGCGCTGATCCAGGCCGCCAATGAGAGCGGCCTACCGATTGTGTCCGCGGATATTCCGAGCGGACTGGACGCCGATACCGGCGCGCGGCACGAGCCGTGCATCTCGGCCGCGGTGACGGTATGCCTCGCATTCCTGAAGCGAGGCTTGGTGCAGTACCCCGGCGCCGAGGCGGCCGGCCGGGTGGTAGTCCGCGCCATCGGCATTCCCGCATCGCTGTGCCGGGAGCAGGGCGTCAGCACGCATCTGCTTACCCCGCATGTCCTTCGGACGGAGCTGGGCGCCGACGTGTCGCGCAGCCGCGCGCCGGACGGACATAAAGGCACCTACGGTCACGTGCTGACCGTAGGGGGCAGCCGCACGATGAGCGGCGCAGGCCTGCTCGCTTCCCGGGCAGCACTTCGTGCGGGCTGCGGCCTGGTGACCTGGGCGCTCCCTGCAAGCCTGGTGCTGCCGCTGAGTGGAGCCGTGCCCGAGGTGATGCTCGCCCCCGCCACAGGCGAAGAGAGCGGCGGCTACTGGGATGAGGCCTCCGCGGGGCAGGTGCTGGAACTCGCCAAAACCCGCGATGTGCTGGCCGTAGGTCCAGGACTTGGCCGTTTTGAAGGAGATGCCAGATGGCTTCGCCGTTTGTGGGAAGAATGGGAAGGACCGCTGGTGGTGGATGCCGATGCGCTGAATATGCTGTCCGCGGCCGGTGATTTCGGCACCTGGAAGCCGCGCGGTGCGGCAACCGTGCTGACCCCGCATCCGGGGGAGATGTCCCGGCTGCTGGGTATCCTGACCGCCGAGCTGCAGCGGGACCGGATCGGTGCCGCTGCATCGTTCGCAACCGGTCACGGGGTTACCCTCGTGCTTAAGGGGGCGCATACCGTCGTGGCTTCGCCGGACGGACAAGCCTACATCAACACAACCGGCACCTCCGGCATGGCGACCGGAGGCACCGGGGACGTGCTGACCGGCATCATTGCCAGCCTGCTGGCGCAAGGATATGCCGGTCCGTCTGCAGCCGCGCTTGGCGTGTGGCTGCACGGCCGTGCCGGCGAGCGAGCCGCGCGGCACCGGGGACATCCCGCCTCGGTCATCGCCGGGGATGTCATCGAAGCACTTTGACGCGAAGAGAAAGAGCCCTCATCGAAGGGCTTTTTTTCATGGAAGAAAGCTTAGTCGCTTGAATCAGATCACCCAGCACAACAGGGGAACGACCAAGGCAAAGAACGGGGTGGCCAGAGAATTGCTGGAGAACGTATGCTTTCCCCACAAGAAGATGAGCAGTGTTAAGGCTCCTGCTGCTGCGCGCAGCCAGAGCTGCTCCGGATTTCCGCCTGTGAATAAGGCGAAGAACAGAAACCCGACGGCTCCGTACACTGCGGCTTGTTTACCCTTATGCAGGGAAGGCAAGAACGAGAGTATAGCATCTGCCGCAAGGGATGCAGTCAGCGCGTAACCGTATACCCAGTGCTCTTGCGGCAGATAGAGGCCTAACCATTCCGAAGCTCGATCAGCGCCGGGAGGCCACACCCAATCGAGCAGGCTCAGCAGCAGCACAACGATGCCGGCGCTGGCCAGCTTGTTTAATGCATAAAATCCCATGTCCATCCGGCCGGACCGTTTAGGAATTCCCGTGTTCATGGTACACATCCTCTGCTTGTTATTCATAGCTTCTAGAACGCTTAAGGCACCGCTGTTAACTGGTTACCATCTGTCCCCCGTTGACGTGAATAGCCTGACCCGTGACAAAAGAGGAACAGATGGACGACGCCAAGTAAACATAGGCGGGTGCCAGCTCATAGGGTTGTGCCGCCCGCTTCATCGGTGAATCCGTTCCGAATACGGCCACCTCCTCGGCAGGGAAGCTGGATGGGATGAGCGGTGTCCAGACCGAGCCGGGAGCGACGGAATTGACGCGGATGCCTTGATCGACGAGCGAAAGGGCAAGGGATCGGGTAAGGGAAACGATGGCGCCTTTAGTGGAAGAATAGTCGATGAGCTCCTTAAATCCTTGATAGGCGGTAATGGAGGCCGTGTTGATGATCGACGCCCCGGATTTCATGTGGGGCAGCGCAGCTTGGATCATGAAGAAAAAGGGAAAGATATTGGTTTGATAGGTATGATGCAGCTGTTCCTCTGTGATGTCCAGGATGCTGCGCTGAACATACTGGACGGCATGGTTGTTTACGAGCACATCCAGCTTGCCGAAGTGGGCTATCGTCTCGTTTACTATGGCTTCGCAGTTCTTTTTATATCTCAGGTCGATCTTCATTAAGAGGCAGCGTCTGCCGAGCGACTCAATCCGCTGCTTCGTCACTTCCGCATCCGAAGTCTCATATAAGTATGGGATGACCAGATCGGCACCTTCCTTGGCAAAGGCAATGGCCGCCGCTTTGCCGATGCCGCTGTCCCCTCCGGTTACAATGGCGATTTTGCCATCCAGTTTACCGCTGCCCCGGTAGGCGGGATCCTCGCTGATCGGACGCGGTGACATGAGGCTTTCAAGACCGGGCTGGCAGTTTTGATGCTGGGGAGGGAACGCGATGGGCTGTTCCTTGCATTCGGTTTTGGAGCCTACGTATGGAATGGGCTGCTGGGGATTCATTTCCTTCCTCCTTTGATATACAGAGTATTTTCGTTGAACGCCGATGCTTTATCTCTATGCATCCGCCCAGTCGGGGGTGCCGTTTATGAGCAGGATAGGAGAAAGGTCGTGCGCAAACGCGCGGGTTACAGATTTTTTTTACGATGTCTCTCGGGCTATTGGAGCGAAGTGTAATGGTTCGCGAATCGCCAAGGTTCAATTGCCGGAGTTGCTGCATTGACAAAAGCGCGGACACATTGATACGATGATACTAATTCTGACAAGTTTGCTCTGATTTATATTGGTTGACGTTTGAGAGGACCTTACATAGCGATCTTATGAATGGATGAGATGGCGACACTATAAGATAAGCCGAGGTGAATGATTATGGCGAAAGCTGTTATTATTAACGGGAGTCCTACAGCCGGATCCCGATTGAATGCGGTTATGGAATATGCGGAGCAGGCATTGACTGCTGCGAATTTCGAGGTTAGCCGGATCGACGTGGCCGGGCTGCCGCCTGAGGATTTGATTCATACCAAGTTTGAGAGTGAGCATATTGTCAAAGCGAACGGACTTGTGGCCGAGGCCGATGCCGTGATTGTGGCGAGTCCGGTTTATAAAGCTTCGTTTACCGGTGTTCTGAAGACCTTTTTAGACCTGATTCCGCAAAAAGGCTTGGCCGGCAAAATCGTGCTTCCGATGTTTATCGGCGGCAGTCTCGCACATCTGCTGGCGATTGATTATTCGCTCAAGCCCGTGCTTTCTTCGATCGGGGCCCGTCATATTCTTGGCGGCGTGTACGCGGTGGATGCTCAGGTGGCACGTACCGAGGATGGCGGATTTGATGTAGCGGAAGTGCTTCAGGAACGCTTGACCTCCGCGATGGAGGAATTAATTGAAGAAACCCGTTACCGGACAGAACGCGCATAAGGATGGCATGAGTGGACGGCAGGGATATGAAAGCGATAGAGATCATATGGAGGGATACCATTTGCAAAAGCTAGTGTTTTTTGTCGGCGTGGCCGGTACAGGCAAGACAACCGTAGCCAAGAAGCTTGCAGTCCGTATACCGGCTGCATTTCTCGACCGTGATACGGTGGGGGGACGCTTTGTTGAGAAGTTCCTGGAAAGTAACGGACTGGATCCGAATGACCGCGACTCTTCCTTTTATAAAGAGAACCTGCGCGATCTGGAATATGATACGACCAAGGATATTTGCATCGAGAACCTGGGTGCGGGGCAAAATGTTTTTATGATTTCTCCGTTTACCGCAGAGCTCAAGAACCGCGAATGGATTGAAGAAGTCATTGCATCGGCAGGGCTAACGAAGAACGACGTTGACGTGAAGGTCATCGTGGTTGCGCTCAAAGACATGGATTTGCAGAAGGAGCGCATCATTGACAGACAGACCGAGCGGGATCAGTGGAAGCTGGATCATTGGGACGATTTCAAGAAACGCGTCGATTTCGTGCCGGAAGTGAACTGGGACATTCCGCAGACGTCCATTAAGGTATTCGATAACAGCGGCGATTTGACGGAAGAGAAGGTTGAGGAACTCTATCAGTTTATCGTAAGCGAATAGCATATCAGAATAACAGCATTCGATATCGTATAAAAAAGTGCGTCATACCAGGTGCCGGCGAGCCCTGTGATGGCGCATTTTTATTGAGTATCGACGAGGCATCAACAGCTCAAGGCAATGCCCTCCTGTTATGGCGTAAAAAAGGATGTTCGTATTCACCCTTCAGGGAAACGTCCCATGTTTATGCTCAGAAATATCGAGCGATGGTCTTGAATTGGAACCATTGCTTGAATGATATATAGTAGAGTAGTAATTATAGGCTTCACAATCAAGGAGGGAAAGCGCTTGGATAATGCTGCTATGCTTGCCTATCTACGAAGCGTTGTGTTAATGAGGGATCGTATCCCTTCATTTCATGAATATCCTTTTAATTTGCCGGCCGTTGCGGCTTTGGACGGCCTCCATTTTCATCCGAAGGTCACTTACATCGTAGGCGAGAATGGCATGGGCAAATCCACGCTGCTGGAGGCGATTGCCGCAGCCCTTGGGTTTAATCCGGAAGGAGGAACGATGAACTTCTCGTTCTCAACCGAGGAGACGCATTCCAAGCTTCATGAATATATACGAACCGTTCGAGGCGTACGCAAACCGCGGGATGGTTTTTTCTTTCGGGCGGAGAGTTATTATAACGTCGCAACGAATATCGACCGCTTGGATGCCGAATGGAGCTTCGGCCCGCCCATCAAAGATTCCTACGGCGGTAAATCACTTCACCAGCAGTCGCATGGAGAATCGTTTTTTGCTACCTTTTTGCACCGATTCTGGGGGAATGGCTTGTATATTATGGACGAGCCGGAAGCGGCCTTGTCCCCGTTTCGCCAAATGGCGCTGCTTAGACGCATCCATGACCTGGTCCAGGAAGACTCGCAGTTTATTATTTCCACGCATTCACCAATCGTTATGGCATATCCTGATTCCATCATCTACAAGCTGACTTCCGAAGGGGTGGAAGAGTCGAGCTTGGAGGAAACGGATCATTATATGATTACGAAGGAATTCGTGAATCGGCGGGAAGCGATGCTGCATGAATTGTTTGCAGAGGATGAGGAATAAACGGGAAAGATAAGGGCACGTAAGATCGCATAGATCTTGCGAGTCCTTTTTTTATATAGGAGCCTGTTATCGAACCGAGCGTTTCGAGTCAGGGGAATGATTGGGAGTTTTTCATCCGTAAATGTTTCTGATTTTAAGAATATGGATGTTCGAAATTCTGAAATAAACTTTGAATAACTTAAGTAGTTAGCCTGTTATCCCTTAATAAATGGGATAAAATAGAATGATAATCATGAAAATGGTGTTTACAAGTTAGAATCATTGAACTAAAATAAAAAGCGAGGTGAAAAACTCTGGAGAACGGAAGAGAAGCAAGCGTCGAGAGACTCATGGAGATGTATCGTGAGTTATCGGATAAAATGACGAGCCATCGGGTCGTATCTTTTTTGAGTCACTTGAGAAAGAACGATTTAACGATGAATCAGTATAAGATCTTAAGTTTGATCGAGCAGCAGGGTCCGCTGCTTCCCAACCGTTTGGCTGAGCATATGGAGCTAAAGGCTGCAACGATCACGTATTTGGTGGACGCTCTGGGACAGCGGGGGTTGGTGGTTCGAACGCCAAATCCCAGTGATGGACGCAGCCACTATGTCAATCTTACGGCAGAAGGCCGGCAGCTTGTGCTCGATGCCCGCAGCGAAGGAGATTACGCCGTCATGGAATCCCTCAAGCAGCTGGATGAGGACGAGGCGGATAACCTGTATATTTTACTGCGATTGCTTGGCAAAAAATTATTTCCATAACCAAAGACAAAACTCTTTGAATCCCGCCTCCAGCTCTGTTAACCAGATCCGGGCGGGGTTACTTTGTTTAGGAGGCTTCATGTGAATACACAAGATAAATCTTCTTTTTGGCTTATTATGAGCGCTATCTTTTTCGGTAATTTTCTGGCGGTGCTCAGCATCACGACCATCAACGTGGCCTTTCCCGTTGTCATGGAACAGTTCGATGCCACACTGAGCACCACCCAATGGCTGATGGCCGGGTATCTGCTGGCAACGGGCATTGTGGCTCCCATCGTAGGCTACATGGGGGACCAGCTTAGTTATAAGAGGTTGTTTGTCCTGGCATTGTTGGGCTTTACGCTCTCGTCGCTATTATGCGTTGTAGCCTGGAATATCGAGACTTTGATTGCTTTCCGGATTACGCAAGGCGTGTTCGGCGGGATGATTATCCCGATTACGATGACCATCATCTACCAGGTATTCCCCCGGGAACGGCAAGCCTACGCCATGGGACTATGGAGCCTGGCCTCTATGCTGGCACCGGTGATTGGGCCGACACTTGGCGGATGGCTGGTGCAATATTTTGGATGGAAATCGATTTTCGTTCTAAATATTCCGATCGGCCTGATCTCGATGGTCATCGTAAACAAATTCATTCCTTTTTATCGACTGACCGGGAAGAAGAGGTTCGATTTCCTCGGATTCTTGACGGTGGTGGCGGGCAGTTCTCTTTTGCTGCTCTCCTTCAGCCACGGTAACGATTGGGGCTGGGGATCCTGGAAGACCCTGTCCCTGCTCATCTCCGGAATCTTACTGCTGCTGTTCTTCATTAAGTGGGAACTGCGGATTTCATCCCCTTTATTGCAGCTTAAAGTATTCAAATTCCCCCGGTTTCGGTACAGCTTGATCCTGAACTGCATCGTGACGATATCGCTGTATACGGGAACCTTGCTGGTGCCGCTCTATTTGCAGACCGTGCTGAAGCTGTCTCCGATGGATACCGGACTTATCATGCTGCCGGGCGCGGTTGTCATGGCAGCTGCGTCGCCGATTATCGGCAAATTTTATGATCGGATCGGTCCATTCCGGCTGGTGATCACGGGAGTCCTTATCATTGTGGCAGCCACGCTCGCTTTCAGCGGAATCGGCATCCATACCTCGGTTCTGTACATTTCCTTGCTGCAGCTGGTTCGCTGCCTCGGCATTGCTTTATGCAATATGCCGTTAACGAACGCAGCGATGAGCGCGGTGTCCAGCGAATATTCAGGCCACGCATCGTCCATCACGAACTGGGCGCGCCAAGGGCTCGCTTCATTATCGATCGGCATATTCAGCGCACTGGTGGTATCCAGAACGTCTTACTACATGGGCGCGGGGGCTTCGACCCAGCGTGCCGCGACAACGATGGGCATTGATGACGTGTTTATGATCGGAACGATGGTGGCTGTTATTGCCATACCTCTTACATTTTTGTTACGGGTCAAAAAGAAAAAAACGGCTCACCCTGTTGCGCTCTGATCGGGCGTTCATCGGCCATGTGGAGAAGATAATCCTTCGGGCCGTTGAAGCCTGGCGTAAGATAGGGAAACTCGAAAGGTATCAAGCGATGAAATGGGGTTTGTTGAGCTGCATCGTTGGCGTCAAGGACAACCTCAAGCATGGGCAAATAGGACGTTAACTGGTAAGAGGGCAGCTGAAGAGCTGCTCTCTTTTTTTGCATTACACCCGTCAATGGATTGCACGAATTATGACAACGCTGTTCTTTTATTGAAATCGCGGTCTGTGGTAGGGTGAAGTATACGAATGTGCAGGTGGTAGGAGGAGCTTATGGAATTTATACGGAAGCTGTGGATTTTCGGTTATCAGCAGGCGTTGTCCTGCATATTTCCGGTTATGATCTTCGGTGCGCTGGGACTGACCAAGGTGGTTGAAATTCCCGGCTTGGCGCGGTATGATCTCATCCTTCTCATATGTGTGCTGGCGCAAATCGGGATGCTGGTGAGCAAGCTGGAGACATGGGATGAGCTGAAAGTCATCTGCGTCTTTCACGTCATCGGTTTGATGCTGGAGCTGTATAAAGTGCATATGGGCTCGTGGTCTTACCCGGAGGAAGGCTGGAGCAAAATCGGCGGCGTCCCGCTGTACAGCGGCTTTATGTACGCCAGTGTGGCCAGTTATATATGCCAGGCATGGCGCCGAATGCATTTACGTATAACGGGCTGGCCGCTGCCTGTGCTGACCGTGCTGATCAGCGCAGCGATCTATGCCAACTTCTTTACCCATCACTATGTGTGGGACGCACGCTGGCTGCTCACGGCATTGTTATTCGTGGTGTTCGGCAGAACCATGGTGTATTTTGACGTGGACGGAAAAACGCTGCGGATGCCGATGGTGCTGTCGTTTCTGCTGATTGGCTTTTTCATCTGGATCGCTGAGAACATTTCTACGTTTCTTGGGGCCTGGACTTATCCGGGTCAGGAGCGGACATGGAGCCTTGTGCATATCGGCAAAATCAGCTCGTGGTTTCTGCTGGTGGTGATCAGTGTCATCATTGTGGCTCAGCTGAAGCATCTGAAGCAGGGCAGAGGACCGTCCCAAGGCAATCCGAAGGGAACGGTCATGTGAGTCGGTTTAGCGGATTTGACCATTTATGCCTAATCATATATCCTATGGTTAATTAGATGATGGAAAGCTGACGTTGCGACTCGAGCTTAAGGCGAGAGACTCTGTATGAACGTAGATGTTTGTCATAGATGAACCGCGCGAAACAGAAGGGGGGAGTATTCACATGAAAAAAAGATCATTGGCGTCTTTGGCAAAAGGCATGGGATACTCCACCGCTGTTTTCTTTGATCCGTCCGATCATGGGAGAAGTGTGTCCAAAATCGGATATTCGGGCGATCAAGGATCCTTCCATTCGGTGACCGAATGAGGATGCAGTGGAATTAAACACCACAGGTCGCTTGCTTGTGGTTGCATAGATCGGCATGTACACCACAGGTGCGCTGTGGTGTTTTTTTGTGCTTCTAATGATTCAAACAGAGGAGAGGGATACGTATGTTCATGCAAGGGAAACAGATTTATGTGAAGTCGGTAGAGGAATCGGATGTGGACGCACTTCTGAAGCTCGAGAAGGATAACCGGGATTTTTTCCAGCGGTTCACGGGTTTAAGGGAAGAGAGTTTCTACACCCATCAGGGACAGCTAGAGCGGATCCGAAAGGCCATGGAAGCCAGCAAGGCAGATCAAGGGTATGTCTATGTGATTGGGCTGCGGGACTCCGGAGCGATAATCGGGGAGATTATGCTGACCGAAGTGGTGCGGGGGAATCTGCAGAGCTGCTGGATCGGTTATTTTCTGGACCAAGACCATAACGGAAAGGGGTATATGACCGAAGCGGTTCAATTGGTAGTGAAGTTTGCCTTTCAGGAATTGAGGTTTCACCGGATTGAGGCGGGTGTGATGCCGCACAACCGGGGCTCGATCCGAGTGCTCCTGAAATCCGGATTCCATAAAGAAGGCATTGCCCGAAAAAACGTGAAAATCAACGGAACGTGGGAAGACCATCAGACGCTGGCTATTTTGAATGAAGGAGATGAGGAGCAGCCGTCTCCAATTCAGCGGTACAATCCACCTGTCATTGCCCCGCCGAACGGGCCTTATACCCATACAACCAAGGTTCCGAGAGGGAGCGAGCTGTTGGTCTTCTCCGGTCAGGTGGGAACCGACAGGGAAGGGAACTTGCCGGACGATATGAAGCAGCAGGTGGAGAATACCTTGGCGAACATTGAGAGGTTATTGGCTGCGGAAGCGATGTCGGCGGATCATATCGTCAAAATTAACATTTGGGCGGCACAGGAGGTCGACTGGGATCATTTCCATCAAGTATGGGAGAAATTCCATGGGGGGAAGGCGCCGGCCATGACGATGGCCTACGTGCCGGCATTGGCGATGCCGTCCATTCAGGTAGAGATCGAGGTATGGGCAGCGAAGGGATAGCATTGATAAACCGTAAGTAAGAGCTGTGGACTTGGACTGTGGCCGATCATATACAGAAACAAAAAAACCTCCGTGGATTCCTGTTAAGGGATCACGGAGGTTTGTTGACATGGAGAGGAGCTTATAGATCGTCAAAACCGTTGTCGTCGCCAACTTTGCCGTAGTTACGGGATTTGGCTTCGAAGAAGTCGGTCTTCGTCGCGTTGAGGGCTTCATCGGAGAAAGGCTTGATCCATGGCATGCAGTTAACGTCCACGCCTTCATAAGCCTTTTCCAGACCCATCATGGTGATGCGACGGTTCGCGATGTACTTGATGTAATCGCCCAATTCGTTCAGATCGATGCCGCGCACATTGCTGAGTGTGTAGTGAGCCCAGTTGGTCTCAAGCTCAACAGCACGATCGATGGTGCGGTACAGGTAGTCGATGTTCTCTTTCGTGTTCAGCTCAGGGAAGTCCTTGAGCAGCTGCTTGAACACTTCGGCGAAGAAGTAGCAGTGCTGGTTCTCGTCACGCTGAATATAGGAAATCATCTGGCTGGTTGCCATCATCTTCTGGTCACGGGCCAGGTTGTAGAAGAAGGCAAACGTGCTGTAAAAGAAGATTCCTTCCAGGATCAGGTCCGCCACCATCGCTTCGAAGAAGGACTGCGGCGACGGGTTGTCACGGAAGTTTTGATAGATGTCCGAAATGAACTGATTGCGCTCTAGCAGAACCGGATCATGCTTCCAATACTCGAAGATTTCCTTCTGCTCCTGATCCGAAACGATGGAAGAGAGCACATAGGAATAGGATTGGTTGTGAACCACCTCTTGCTGACCGATGATGGCCGAGATGGCTTCGAGCGACGAATCGGTGAAGTAACGCTTCACGTCGCTGACAAACATCGTCTGCATAGAATCCAGAACAGCCAGCAGAGAAATGTTGATCTTGAAGGTGCGCTGCTCTTCAGGGTCCAGGCGCGGGAATTGCTGCGCATCCTTGGACATTGGAATCTCGTCCGCGATCCAATGGTTCAGCAGCAAGACCTTGTACAGTTTATACATATGAGGCATCCGAATGTCGTTCCAGTTCAGGATCCCGGAGCATTCACCTTCAATGACGCGAGTGGAGCGGTTGGGTGCTTCGGTGTTAAATATCTTTTGCATTTGCATGCCGATTTTCTCTCCTTGTATATCATAGTAGGGCGGCGCATAGGCAAAGCTGAGAGACACCTCCCAGCATATTCACGGGACGGGTATCGCACCGGGACGGGTTTCCATCTCCAGCCGCTTGTTGTCCGCCCTTTGCCTGAATATATTTTTAAGGTTGCAAAGGGCCCCCAAAGGCGGACGTAAACTCTTCCGATTGGATACCCTTACCCTAGTAGTCTTTTATTAGAAAGCTTATTCCCGCCTGCAATGCGTGAACACCCGCATGCAGCCGTTTGATGCTTGTTTGCACTGCAAGAGAAGCGATTCCCAAGGGGAGAGCGATCCCAGCAGGCAGCAACTCAACAAAACGCACGAAACTCATGGTCCCTGCGCCGCATGAGAAGCGATTCCCGAAGGGAGAGCGATCCATGCAGATAG